>DASZEK010000102.1:0-14310 GCA_035941045.1 Pyrinomonadaceae bacterium
GCGAGGTTGAAGGCGATGCCGTGCGGGTTGCTGTGGCTCGACATGACGGCGAGTCGGAAGCGCCCCGAGCGGAAGAGGGAGAGGTAGCGCGCGTAGTAGCCGAGAAGCTCGACGGCGCGCAGCACCTTGAAGAACTCCTGGCGGCGGTGCAGGCGGCGCGCGAGCCTGAAGGCGCGGCGCACGGACGCGGGGCAGCGCAACACTCCCCAGAGCGCGCGGAGGGCTTGCGCGTCGGGCCGGCGGCGAAACTTCCATTCCATCCATCCCGTCTCGGGCAGGAGCGCGGGCAACGTCTCCAAAGCCCTCCGCTCGTTGCCGAGGCGGGCCACCCAGACCGCCCCGTCGTCATGCCCGTCAGCACGCACTTCAAGAAATCTCGTCAGCCCGCCGAGCAGCGCCACGAGCGCCGGCAGCGGCGTCCCGCGCGCGCGTTCCATCAGCGCCGAGCCGACGCGCAGGCTCCCGTGTTGCGACATGACGTAGCGCGCGATGCCTTCGACCACCTCGGCCTCGTCGCAACGCAGAAGACCCCTGAGGCCGCGGCGGAGCAGCAGGGCGCCTCCGGCGTGCGTCTCTGTCTCGACGAAGTCCGGCGTGGCCGTCATGCGCGTCCGTCGGCCTCGCGGAGCGCCGCGAGGAGGTTCGAGATGGTTGACTCGTGGACGCGCCCGCGGGCGGCGCGGCTGCTGTTGGCGTTGTGCGGCGCGAGCAGGCAGTTGTCGAACGCGCGCAGGGGACTGTCGGCGGGCAGCGGCTCCGTCTCGAACACGTCGAGCGCGGCGCCGGCGATTCGCCGCTCGCCGAGGGCGCACGCCAGCGCCGCCTCGTCCACCACGGGCCCGCGTGAAGTGTTGATGAGATAGGACGTGCTACGCATGTGCGCAAGCTCCCCGCGGCCGATGAGGTGAAAGGAGGTCGCGTTCAGGTCACAGTGGAGCGAGACGAAGTCCGACTCTCTCAGCAACGCGTCGAGCGGCGTCACGCTCAAGCCGGTCTCTTCGACGAACCGGGTCGGCACGGGCGCGGGGTCGGTGCCGAGCACGCGCATCCCGAACGCGCGGGCGCGGCGCACGACCGCGCGGCCGATGTTGCCGACGCCGACGACGCCGAGCGTGCACTCCTTCAAGGCGACCGCCTCGGGCTTCTCCCAGAGGCCGCGGCGGATGTCTCTGTCCATCCAAGGCAGGCGGCGCGCGAAACAGAGGATGTAGCCGAGCGCGGTGTCGGCGACGGGGTCGGTGAAGGCGTCCGGCGTGTTAAGCAGGCGGATGCCGAGGCGCGCGGCCGCGCCCGCGTCAATCGAGTCAACGCCCGTGCCCCACTTCGAAATCACCTTCAGGCGCGGCGCGCTCAGCAACACGCGCTCTGTGAACTGGTCGTCGCCGCAGATGGCGCCGTCAATCTCGGGGACGAGCGGCAAAAGCTCCTCCTCGCTCAGCCGCTCGCGCACGCGCGCGGCGAAGACCTCCACGCCCTCGCCCTCCAGCCGCGCCCGAAACTCTTCGAGCGCCGGCAGCATGTAAGGCGCGCTGACGAGTACCCGCCACCTCACGCGCGCCTCCTCCCGTAGAGGGGGACGAGCGGGTCGTCCTTCATCAGCGACTCGACGAGGCGCAGGTCTTCCGGGGTGTCAACGGCGTGCGTGTCCTCTTCGGTCAAGACCATCCGCACGCGGCGGCCGTGCTCGACGGCGCGCAGCATGTCAACGGACTCGGCGCGCTCCAGAGGCGTCGGCGCGAGGCGCGCGAACTCGCGCAGGAAGTCGCGGCGGAAGGGGATGACGCACACCTGTTTGTAGACCGGCACGCCGCCGTTTGAATCGGGCGCGAAGGCGCCGGCCGGGATGGGCGAGCGCGAGAAGTAGAGGGCGTCGCCGCGCGCGTCCGTCACGACCTTGACGGTGTTGGGGTCTTGGTAGTCCTCGCGCCTCACAATTCTGCGCGCGAGGTTGACGCAGGCGACCGAAGCGTCCTCGAAGAGCGGCGCGACGGCAGCCTCTATCATGCCGGGCGTGACCATCGGCTCGTCGCCCTGAATCATCACGACCGCGTTGGCTTGGAAGCTCTCGGCGGCCTCGGCCACGCGGTCGCTCGCGCGCTCGTGCGCGGGCGAGGTCATCAGCACTTCGACGCCGAAGCCCTCGGCCGCCGCCCTTATCTCCTCGTCGCAGGTCGCGACGTAGACGGCGCTGAGCACTCCGCACATCGCGGCCCGCCGCGCGACGTGCTCGACCAACGGCCGCCCGAGCAGCGGCGCCAAGGGCTTTCCCGGAAAGCGCGAAGAATTCATCCGCGCCGGTATCACCGCGACCACAGTTCTCATGAGCCTTCTCCCGACACGTCTCGACGACTTAGCAACGGACGCGCCAAGGCGAGGCGGGACGAAGTTTAAAGTAAACGTGAGGCGGGGGGCGGATCGGGAGTGAAAAGGTTCAGACACCTGAAAGGCGGGGATTGCACCCCGCCTCACGGCATTCAATCGAAAATAGTCATTTCAATTCGAGCTTCTCGTTCTCGCCCGGCTGCGCCGGCTCTCCCTTGAGGAGCGAGGTGACGAGGCCGACGGCGTGGGCCACGAGCGACTGCGAGCCGTCCCAGTACTCCGCGCGCTCGACCGTCACTTTGAGCAGCGCGATGTCCGGCGTGTCAACGCCTTCGGGGAACCACGCGCGCAGGTGCGGCTTCCAAAGCTCTTCGATTTTAGCGCGGTCGCGGACCACCTCGGCCCGCCCCGACAGGGACGCGTAGAGCTGGCCGTCAACGTCCGCGAAGCTGGCGTTGACCTTCGGCACGCGGCCGACTTCGTCCACCTTGTGCGAAGAGCCGTAGGTGAAGAACCAGAGGTCGCCGTCGAACTCTATGTCGCGGTTGTTCGACATCGGGCGGCTGTGCAGATAGCCTTCCTCGTCCACGGTCGTCAGCATGCAGATGTCAACCGCCTTCACTATCTCGCGCAGCTTCCCCAACTTCTCGTCCAGCGTCGGAGTCTCACTCATCTCCCATTCCCCCTTTTCCGAATTCACGCGCCGACGCCGAGGGCTTCCAGCTTGCGCCAGTGCTCGCCCTCGACGGCCAGCCGCAGCCAAGTGCTGTAGCTGTCCGGCGCTTCTCTTAAATCGCCGCGCAGCTCCTCCATGCTGACCCAGCGCCAGGCCCCGACCTCGGAAGGGTCCGGCGCCGGCTCGCCCTCGCTCAAGCCGACGAAGACGTGGTCGTATTCGTGCTCGACGAGCGCGCCGCCCAGCTCAGCCCTGTAGACGAACTCGAACGCCTCGCGCAGCTCGCATTCAATCCCCATCTCCTCGCGCAGCCGGCGCCGCGCCGCAGCGTCCGTCGCCTCGCCCGGCCGCGGGTGGCCGCAGGCCGTGTTTGACCAGAGCCCGCCCGAGTGGTACTTCCCGCCCGCGCGCCTCTGAAGCAGCAGGCGCCCCCGGCCGTCGAAGACGAAGACGGAGAAGGCCCTGTGCAGCGAGCCCGACCTGTGCGCGCTCAGCTTCTCGGCCGCGCCCAACTCGCGGTCGCGCTCGTCAACGAGAATGACCTGCTCTTCCCCTTCCATGCCTCTCACCTTGCCTCTTTCCCGACCGACCGTCAAGCCCGTCGCGCGCGGCGCCGTTTTGAGCGTCTTGGGCGATTTAATCTAATCTGCTCAGACAAGTCAAATTGAAAATGCTTGCCAAAGATGTTTCATTTCATCATCGTATGAGCGGGTTGAGCGGATTTTACTTTACAGGGCGAAATTGTTCTGCTAGATTGAGCGGGCTCTTATGGCACACGGGGGTGGGGGGAAAAATTTGACCAGCAGGCAGGCCGCGCGGCTGCTCGGCGTGAGCGAAGCCTCCGTCAAGCGTTGGGCGGACGGCGGCCTGCTGCCGGCGCTGAAGACGGCGGGCGGCCACAGGCGCTTTCGGCCCGAGGACGTGGCCGCCTTCCGTCAAGGCGCCTCGAAGGGGACGCGCCTGCGCAGTCTGGCGCGGCAGGCGGCGCCCGAAGGCGAGGCCGCGCGGCTCGACGAGACATTGGCCGCCGCGATGTTCGACACCCTCGTCGACGGGCAGGCGGAGGAGGCCGCCTCCACGCTCGTCAACCTTCACCTACAGGGCCACACGGTCGGGCGCATCGCCGACGCGGTGCTCTGCCCCGCGCTGCGGAGGGTCGGCGACCTCTGGCAGTCGGGCGACTTGTCGGTCGCTCAGGAACATCTGGCGACGCGGACGGCGCTCTCGGGCCTGCAAGCCCTGCGCGCGGCGGCCAAGCCGGGCGCGCCTTCGGGCGTCTGGCCGGCCATCTGCTGCGGCGTCGAAGAGGACTTCCACGAGCTGCCCGTCCACGTCGCCGCGCTCACGCTTGAGGCCGCGGGCTGGGAAGTCGTCAACCTCGGCATGAGCACGCCTTTCTACGCGCTGACCGAGTCGGTCGCACGCTTCCGTCCCCGGCTGGTCTGCGTGGCCTCGACCGTCTTTCACCACCCGGACCGCGCGGCGCGCGAGTACGTCGAATTCGGGGCGGCGGTCAAACGGGCCGGCGCCTCCGTCATCCTCGGCGGCACGGGCTTCGCGCCCGAGCGCGTCAGGCAAAGGTTCCCGGCCGACCTGTACGCCGACACGTTCACGCAGTTGGAAGAGCACGCGGCGGCCCTCAAGGGGGCAGCCGGCGGCGGTTGATAACACGAGGGGGATTCAAAAGATGTCAGAGCAGCTTGCGGAAAAGTTTATCGAAGCACTCGGGCGGCTCGAAGCCGAGCGCGACCTTGAGACCATCTCGGCCCTGTTCTCCGAAGAGAGCGAGGTCGGCAACGTCGTCTCGCCCGAGAAATTTCACGGCCGCGAAGGCGCGCGCGAGTTCTGGGGCTCGAAGTACCGCGACACCTTCGGCGAGGTGCGCTCCACCTTCCGCAACGTCTTCGCCACCGGGACGCGCGCCGCGCTCGAATGGACGACCGAGGGCACCGCGCAAGACGGCACGCCCGTCCGCTACGAAGGCGTCAGCATCCTCGAAACCGACGGCGAGCGCGTCACGCGCTTCTGCGCCTACTTCGACGCGGGCGCGCTCGGCCGCCAGTTGACGGGCAAGGCCCACGCTTAAGGACGTGAACGTCATGGTTAAGAAGATCGCCGCCGCGGGCCTCTTCGTGCTGGCCGCAGCCCTGCTGGTGAGGGGCGAGAGGAAAGGGCGCGCGCCTTTGGCCGTCGTGCCGGCGGTTGACCTCTCGCGCTACGCGGGACGCTGGTACGAAGTCGCGCGCCTGCCCAACCGCTTCGAGGAGAAGTGCGCGGGCGACGTGTCGGCCGAATACACGCCGCTCGCCGACGGCCGCATCAAGGTCGTCAACCGCTGCCGCAAGCAAGACGGGAGCATGTCGCAGGCCGAGGGCGTCGCGCGGCCGAAAGATAAGAGCGGCGCGAACTCGCGGCTCAAGGTCAGGTTCGCGCCGGCCTTTCTATCCTTCCTGCCGTTCGTGTGGGGCGACTACCACGTCATCGAGCTGGCGCCCGACTACAGCCACGCGCTCGTCGGCGACCCGAGCCGCAAGTACCTCTGGCTCCTCTCGCGCACGCCGCGGATGGACGAGGACACCTACACGGCGTTGACGGAGAAGGCCCGCGCCGAAGGGTTCGACGTGAGCAGGCTGATTCGGACGAAGCAGGGATGAACGGGTCGGGCATCAAGGACGTGTGGAGCATGGAGGCGTGGGTGGCGCTTGAGGAGCGCGCCCGCTCGCGTGCGATGAAAGCGGGCTCGGAGGACGGCGCGTGGCGCGCGCTCAACAGGCACGCGCGGCGCGTGATGCGCGCCTACACGACGAGCTTCTTCATCGTCAGCCGCTTCCTGCCGCGCGCCAAGCGCGAGGAGGTCGAGGCCGTCTACGCCGCCGTCCGCTACCCCGACGAGGTCGTTGACACGTTCCCGCTCGCCGACGACGAGAAGCTGCGCCTGCTCGACGAATGGCGAGAGCACTACGAAGCCGGCATCACGTGCGACTCGCTTAACGAAACGCTCTTGCGCGGCGTGCCGCCAAGCCTCGCCGGCTTCACGCACGTCGTGCGCCGCCGCCGCATTCCGGCCGAGCACTACCGCGCCTTCCTCGAAGCGATGCGAAGGGACGTGGCGCCGCGCCCCTTCGCATCGCTCGACGATTTGATTGACTCTTACGTCTACGGCAGCGCCGTCGTCGTCGGCTACTTCCTCGCTCACGTCTACGGCGCGTCGGGCGGGCACAGCTTCCCCCGCGCGCTCGCCGCCGCGCGCGACCTCGGCATCGCTTTGCAGCTCACGAACTTCCTCCGCGACGTGGCGGAGGACCAGTCGCGCGGACGCGTCTACATCCCCTTGGACGCTCTGCGCGCGGAAGGCATCGAGGCGCTGGACGCATGCGACCCCCGGCAGCGTGAACCGCTGGCGCGCGTGCTCCGCAGGCTGACAGGCGTCGCCGCTGACTACTACGCGCGCGCCGAAGCCGCCCTCGATGCCTTCTCCCCCGACTGCCGGCTCGCCGTCCACGCCTGCATCAAGGTCTACGGCCGCTTGGGCGAGCGCGTCGCGCAAGCCGACGCCGCGACGAGCCGCGTCAGCGTGCCCCTCAAGGAGAAGTTTCAGGCGCTTCCGCCGAGCAAGTACTGGCGCATCCCGCTCGCCTACCTGACGCGATGAGCACGAGCAAGGACAGACAAGTTCTCGTCGTCGGCGGCGGCCTCGGCGGTTTGAGCGCGGCCATCCACCTGCGCCTCGCGGGCTTCAGCGTCACCGTGCTCGAAGCCTGCGAGCGCGTCGGCGGACGCGCCAACCTCATCGAGCGCGACGGCTTCCGCTTCGACACCGGCCCATCGCTCCTGAATTACCCCTGGGTCTTTGAACAACTCTTCGCCGCCGCGGGCAAACGACTCTCGGACTACGTGCGGCTGCTGCCCGTCGAGCCTTCGATAACTTTCCGCTGGCCCGACGGCACGCGCTTCACGCTCTCAAGCGACCTGCAAAACTTCATCGACGAATGCGAGCGACTGGAGCCGGGCTGCTCGCCCTCGGTCTTCGACTTTATGCGCGACGCCGGGCGCAAGTTCCGCGTCGCCTTCGACAAGCTGGTGAGCCGCAACGTGGACCACCCGGCGAAGTGGCTCGGCGCGCTCTCGCTTTCGGAGCTTTTAGGCGCGGGCCTCTGGCGCTCGCTCGACGGCGAGCTGCGCCGCTACTTCAAGAGCCGCCACGTGCGCGAAGCCCTCGGCTCTTACGCCATGTACCTCGGCGGCTCGCCCTATGAGCTGCCGGGCATGTTCACCATCCTGCCTTACGGCGAGCTGGCCTACGGCCTCTGGCTGCCGGAGGGCGGCGTCTACGGGCTGGTCGAGGGAGTCGAAAGGCTGGCGCGCGAGCTGGGCGTCGAAGTCCGCACGCGCTGCCGCGTCAGGAAGGTCAAGGCGGGCTGGGGCCGCGTGCGCGGCGTCGAGCTGTCGGACGGGACGACGATAAGCGCGCGGCTCGTCGTCTCCAACGTTGACGTGCCGACGACCGACACCGAGCTTGTCGAGACGGAGGACGGCTTCAAACACAAGGCGCGCGCGCGGGCCGCGAAGACGCGGATGACGCCCGGCGTCGTCACCTTCTACTGGGGCGTGCGGGGCGAGGTGGAGGGGCTCGGCCACCACACCATCTTCCTGCCCGAAGACAGCCGCGGGGCCTTCGACGATTTGATGAAGAGGCGGCGCGTGCCGCTCGCGCTCCCCTTCTACGTGAGCGTGCCTTCGGCCACCGACCCCGGCCTCGCGCCGCCGGGGTGCTCGGCCGTCTTCGTCCTCGCGCCGACGCCGACGCTCAGCCAGATGCCCGGCGCCGACTGGCACGCGGAGGCTTCGAAGATTAAGGGGCGCGTCAAGGCGACGCTCGCGCGCCACGGCATCCGGCTAGACCCCGCGCGCGTCATGTGCGAGGAGGTCTACACGCCGGAGGACTGGGGCCGCCGCTTCGGCCTCTACGACGGCTCGGCCTTCGGCGCGGCGCACACGCTTTTTCAGGTCGGGCCGTTCCGCCGACGCAACTTCTCCGACGAGGTCGAAGGACTCTACTACGTCGGCGCCAGCACGACGCCGGGGACGGGGATGCCGATGGTCGTCCTCTCGGGCCGGCTCGTCGCGGAGAGGATTGTCAGCCGTGTTCGTTGAACAGCACGGGCGCGGCCCCGAAATCTTCCTCGCGCTGCACGGCTGGGGCGGCGACCGCCGCGCGTTTGCCCCGCTCGCGCCCTTCGTCCCCGGCGGCGCGACGCTCCTCAGCGCAGACCTTCCCGGCTGCGGCGACTCGCCCCGGCCGCGCGCGTGGACGACGGCCGCCATCGTCGAAGAGATAGTCGAAGTCGTGCGCGCGAGCGGGGCGGAGAGTGTGCAGCTCGTCGGCAACTGCGGCGGCGCCGTCTTCGCGCTGCTGGCCGCGCGCGAGTTGGGCGCGGGCGTCGGGCGCGTCGTGATGGTTGACCCGTTCGCGTACCTGCCGCGCTACTTCAGGCTGTTCACCGCGGGCGAGTTCGGAAGGCGGGCTTACGAAGCGACCTTCGCAAACCCTTTGGGGCGCTGGCTGACGAATCAAACGCTGCGCGGCAGGCGAGGCGGCGGGGGCGACCTGACGGCCACGTTCGAGGACGCGGACCACGAAGCCGCGCGCCGCTACCTGTCGCTGTTCGACGCGCTCGGCGGCGTCGAAACATTCCGCGGGCTGGAGACGCCCGTCGAAATCGCTTACGGCGAGAGGACTTTCGCCGCCGTCCGCCGCTCGCTCGCGCTCTGGCGAGGAGTGCTGCCGCAGGCGCGCGCGCACAAGTTGAAAGGAATCGGGCATCAGCCCTTCGAGGAGGCGCCCGAGCGGTTGGCGGAAATCATCTTCGGCGCGGGCGGACGCCGTTCGGGGAAAGTGGTGTCGGTTTGAGCGAGCAGTTCTCAAAGTTCGTGGCTTCGGAGCGCGCACCCATCGAGGCGGCGTTGCGCAGCAGCCTGCCGGTCAGCACGCTCCGGGGCGCGGGCCGTCTGAACGAGGCGATTGTTTACGCCGTCTTCCCCGGCGGTAAGCGGCTGCGGCCGGCGCTCGCGCTGCTGGCGTCGGGGCTGGCGGGCGCCTCGCGCGAGCAGGGGTTGGCGGTGGCGTGCGCCGTCGAATTCCTTCACAGCAGCTCCCTCATCCTCGACGACCTGCCCTCGATGGACGACGCCTTCATGCGCCGCAAGCGACGCGCCCTCCACCTCGTCTACGGCGAGGGCGTCGCGGTGCTCGCCTCCGTCGCGCTGCTCAACCAGTCATACGCGCTGTTCGCGGAGGCGGCGCGCGCGTGCGGCGGCAGGGAGGTTGACGGCGCGGCACTCGTGCGCGAGGCCGCCGCCTGCGTCGGGTCGGACGGGATGGTGGGCGGGCAGGTCGTTGACCTTGAGACGCGCGCCAACGGGGCCGACGCGCGGACGCTGGCGTGCCGCGACCTGAAGACGGTGGCGCTCATGCGTTTGATGATGACGGCCGGCGCGCTCGCCTGCGGCGCGGGCCGTGCGGAGACGCGCGCCCTCGCGCACTTCGGCGAGTGCGTGGGACGCGCTTACCAAATCTGCGACGACATAGTTGACGCGACGCGGCCGAGCGAGGCGACGGGCAAGCCCGCGGGGCAGGACGCGCGACACGGGCGCGCGAGCGCCGTCGCGGGCCTCGGCGCCGAAGGGGCTCGGACCTTCGCCCGCCGCCTAATCGCGCGCGGCATCGCGCGCCTCTACGAACGCTTCGGCGCGAGGCAGGAGGTGACGCTCCTCTCCGACGCGGCGCTGTGTGTGCTCGACTCAGCGGGTGCCGCGCGTGTGACGGTCGAGACGCGAGAGGAGGCCATCGCTTGACGGCGTTCGTCTTCGCCCTAGCCGTGCTGCTCGTCGCGTTCGCGCTGCTCTGCGTGGCGCTCTGGAACGCGCGCGCGTGGCCGCTCGTCGGCGAGGACGAGGACGCGGCCGGGCCGCCTTCGTCTTCCGTCTCGATACTGATTCCGGCGCGCGACGAGGAGCAGCACATCGCCGCCTGCATCGAGTCGGCGCTCTCGCAGGGCCGGTGCGTCGGCGAAGTCATCGTCTACGACGACCATTCGCGTGACCTCACGGCGCGGATAGTGAAAGGCTACGCCCTCAAGAACATTCGCGTGCGGCTCGTCGCGCCCGAGCCGCTGCCGGCGGGCTGGTGCGGGAAGACGTTCGCCTGCGCGCGGCTGGCGCGGGAGGCGCGGTGCCGCTGGCTGCTCTTCCTCGACGCGGACGCGCGCCTCGGCGCGAGGGCCGCGGGGGCGGTCGTCCGCGAGGCGGAGGCGCGCGGCGTGACGATGCTCTCTTGCTGGCCGCGACTTGAGACGCGAGGCTTCTGGGAAGGCGCGCTGATGCCGCTCCTGAACTTCGTCGTCTTCACACTCTACCCGGCGCCGCTAGCGCTGCGGCGCGGCGACGCGTCGCTCGGCCTCGCGCACGGCTCGTGCGTGCTCGCGCGGCGCGACGTGTATGAGCAGGTCGGCGGGCACGGCGCCGTGCGCGGCGAGTTGTTCGAGGACGTGCGGCTGGCGCAGGCGTGGCGGGCGCGCAGACAAAGCAGCTTGTGTCTGGACGGGCGGAAGGTCGTCGGCGTGCGGATGTATCAATCGCTTCAGGAAATCTGGCGCGGCTTTCAGAAGAACTTCTATCCGGCCTTCCGCGGCGCGCGGAGCTTCTGGGCGTTCCTCGCGCTTCACTTCTTCGTCTTCCTGCTGCCGTTCGCGCTGGCGCCGCTAGCCGCCCGGCGCTGGTGGGCGTGGCCCTTCGCGGCGGCCGCGGCGTGCGTGCTCATAACGCGCGCGGTGCTCGCCGGCAGGTTCGGTCATCCGTGGTGGACGGCGGCGCTTCACCCCGTCGGGGAGGCGATACTCATCGCGCTGGGGCTCTCGTCGTGGCTGCGTTGCAGGGCCGGGCGCGGCGTCGAGTGGAAGGGGCGCCGCTACCGCGCGGGCTTGAACGCGGACGAATACTCGGGCGATTTGACGTGATGAAGACGAAGAAGCGGGCGGTCGTCATCGGCGGCGGGCTCGGGGGCCTTGCGACGGCCGTGCGGCTCGCGGCCGAGGGCTGGGGCGTGACGGTCTGCGAGCAGGGGCCCCGCTTCGGCGGGAAGATGAACACGTTCGAGCGCGAGGGCTTTCGCTTCGACACGGGGCCTTCGCTCATCACGATGCCTTGGGTCTTCGAGGAGCTGTTCGCCGCCGCCGGCAGCTCGCTCAGCCGACACGCCGCGCTGACGCCCGTCCGCCCCCTCGCAGACTACGTCTATACCGACGGCACGCGCTTCACTTACACGACGAGCCTGCCCGAATGGCTCTCCGTCGTGCGGCAGCTCGAAGGGCGCGACTGCGAGGGCTTCATGAGCTTCATGCGTCTCGGCGCGCGCCTCTTCGAGCTGTCGCGCGAGACGTTCCTGCGGCGTACGCCGCTGGCGCCGCCCGACCTGCGCTCGCTCAAGGCGCTCGGCCGCCTGCCGCTCAGGCGCGCGTGGGGCAACTACCATTCGACCGTCGCCGCGCACTTCCGCAGCCCGCACCTGCGGCAGCTCTACGAACGCTACCCGACCTACGTCGGCTCCTCGCCCTTCCACTCGCCCGCCACGCTCGCCGTCATCCCTTACGTCGAGTTTCGTTACGGCGGCTGGCACGTCTCGGGCGGGCTCTACCGCATCGTCGAAAGTCTCGCGGGGCTGGCGCGCGGGCTCGGCGTCAACCTTCACACGAACGCGCGCGTGAGGACCATCAGCCACGACACGTCGCGCGTGCGCGGCGTGTGGCTGGCCGACGGGACGCTGATAGAAGCCGACGTGGTCGTCATGAACGGCGACGCGTCCACGACGGCCGCGCTGCTCGGCGAGGAGGCGCCCCAGCAGCCGCACGAGGAGCGTTCGCTGTCGGGCTTCGTCATGCTCCTCGGCCTCCGCCGAAAGCTTGAAGGGCTGAAGCATCACACCGTCTATTTCTCGAACGACTACCGCGCCGAGTTCTCACAACTCTTCGGCGGGCGGCGCTTCCCCGACGACCCGACCGTCTACGTCTGCGCGCCGAGCCGCACGGACCCGTCGCTCGCGCCCGAGGGAGGCGAGACGCTGTTCGTGATGGCGAACGCGCCGGCCGGCGGGCAGCCTTGGGACGAGAGGCGGACGGAGGAGGCGCGGGGCCGCGTCTTCGAGCGGCTGGCGAAGGGCGGCCTCCCCGACGTGGCGCGCGACGCGGTCGTCAACGAAATCTGGACGCCGGACCGCTTCGCGCGCGAATACCTCTGCCCCGGCGGCGCCATCTACGGCACGCACTCGCACGGCTGGCGGCGCGCGTTCCTCCGGCCGCCTAACAAACACCGTCGCCTCTCGGGGCTCTATCAGGTCGGCGGCAGCAGCCACCCCGGCGGCGGCACGCCGACCGTCCTCCTCTCGGCGCAGATAACGGCGGACCTCATCAGGAGGCACCACGCTTGAGCGCGCGGCGTGTGGCGCCGGCCGTCTTGTCGGCGTTCTTCGGCGTCCTCTGGGTCGGCGGCGTCGTGAGTCATTGGCTCGGGGCCGTGCGCGAAGACGATGGCTTGCTCGCGTCCGTCTTTCTGTTCACGGCGGGGCTGGTCGTGCTGCTCGGCGAGCCGACGCGGAGGGGGGGGGCGCTGCTCGCGGCGGCGGCGCTTTTCGGCTTCGCGGTGGAGGTGGTCGGTGAAAGGTTCGGGGTGCCTTTTGGCTCGTATACGTATACCGGCGCCCTGCGCCCCCAACTGCTCGGCGTGCCGGTAGTGATGGGTCCGGCGTGGATGGTTTTGACGGCCTTCTCCTGCGAGGCCGTGTCGCGTCTCGGGCTCCGCCGTTGGATGGGCGCGGCGCTGGCCGCGCTGTTGACGACGGCCTGTGACCTCGTCATCGACCCGCTCGCCGTGAACCGACTCGGCTACTGGGTCTGGGCACACGAAGGAGCGTATTACGGCATCCCTGCGAGCAACTTCGCCGGCTGGTTCTTCACCGCCTTCGTCGCCTGCCGCGTCCTCATTGAGCGCCGCGGGGCGAACCCTTCGGCCGCGTTCGTCGGCGCGGCAATCCTCCTCTTCTTCGCGCTGGTCGCGCTGGCAAACTCGCTCCACTTCGTCGCGCTGCTCGCCCTCGGGCTGTGTGCGGCGGGATTCGTTCGGGCGAAAATATTTAATTTGGCAAGCCGGAGGCTGAGGTCTATAACCGGCGCGCTCTTCCACCAGGGGCCGAGTTAGTTTCCTTAAAAGCTTCGGTCGCACCCTCAACCCGCAAGGGCCTCGCCGCATGAGGACGACTAATCAACAATCGCCTGATAGACGAGGGCGCGCAGCTTGTCGTGGTCGTCGAGGCCGCGCGCCGGGATGACCTGCGTGAAGTAGACGACGACGAGTTGTTCCTTCGGGTCAACCCAGTAGGTCGAATGATACGCGCCGCCCCAGCCGAACTCGCCGACCGAGCCCGCCTGCCCGCGCGCGCCCAAATCCTTCACCACGTAGAAGCCGAGCCCGAACCCCTGCCCTTCGCGGTAAGGCACCGCGCCGAGGTGGTCAACCGTCATCAGCTCGACGCTCTTGCGGCTCAGGATTCTCTTCCCTTCAAACTCGCCGCCGTTCAAAAGCATCTGTAGGAACCGCGCGTAATCCGGCGCCGTCGAGAGCAGCCCGGCGCCGCCCGAGAAGCTTTTGCGCGGCCCCTTCGAGTAAGCGCCCTGACCGACCATCCCGCCCGGCTCCGGCGCGCGCTCAAGCCCGCCGCCCTCCTTCACAGAGTAGACGACGGCGAAGCGGTCGGCCTTCGACTCTGGCAGGTAGAAATGCGTGTCCGTCATGCCGAGCGGGACGATGATGCGCGAGCGCAAAAACTCTTCGAGCGTCTGGCCGCTGACGCGCTCGATGAGGGCGCCGAGGATGTCGGTCGAATAACCGTAGACCCACTTCTCGCCGGGCTGCGCGTCGAAGGGCAGCGCGGCCATGCGCGCGACCGTCGCGCCGACGGGCTCGTCGCGGTCGGCGAAGTACCACCCCGTTATCTTCGCCGCCTCCCAGCGGTCGCGCGCGACGCCGCCGCCGTAGCCGACCCCCGAGGTGTGCGTCAGAAGGTCGCGGATGGTGACGAGCCGCTTCGCCTTGACGACTTCGTAGCCGCCGCCCTGCTTCGCCACCGCGACGGTCGTCTCGCGGAACTCGGGCAGGTACTTGCCGACGGGGTCGGAGATGAGCAGGCGGCCTTCCTCCTGCAAGATCATGGTGCCGACGCTCACCAGCGCCTTCGTCTGCGAGGCGATGCGAAAGAGCGTGTC
>DASZEK010000103.1:0-47065 GCA_035941045.1 Pyrinomonadaceae bacterium
GCCGGTGGACGTGCGGGCGCTGCGGGGGCTCGTCATGTCGCGCCTGCCCGTGATGGACATCTACCTGGTGCCCATCGGGGGGGACGACGGCGACGAGGGGCGCACCTTCGAGCCCGTCGACGGCAGAGAGAACCCCGAGCAGTCTTTGCTCAGGCGCGAGTCGGAGCGCGAGGCGGCCGGCTACGTGGACGAGTTCCTGAGGGGCTTGCACGCGGCCGTGCGCGGCAAGACCAAGCAGTACGACCGGATGCTCGGCGTGCTGTGGTATTGTTACCTCTGCCCGGCGCACATCACGCAGCTTGAGGCCGCCGCGCGCTTGAGCGTTTCGGACTCGCTGGTCTCGGACTACCGGCGGCGCATCGAGCAGCAGTTGCGCGCGCTGGCCTTCACGGAGATTGAGGAGGCGCGCCGCTTCGAGGTGGCGCTGCGCGAGCGCGTGCGCACGCTGGTCGCCGTCGGCGACCCCGAGGGCGTGCCCGCCTAGAAGGGACGTACAACTCGGCGCCCCGCTCGCGTGGGGCGCCCGCGACAGCCCGAGGGGGCGGGATTGCCCCCCGCCCCCTCGCGGCCTTTCGTCCGTGCGGAGCCGACGCGCCCGTCTGGAAGCTTCCGCGTGGTGCGGCCGGGCTGCAAGCTTTAAAACGTCCTGGCCGCGATGCCCAACAGACCTCAAACCTTAGACTACGAGCCCCTCGTCAACCCGCGCCGCCCCGCGCGCGCCGTCGTTGACGAGGGCTTTGCTGTACCCGCGCGTCCCGCCGCCGCGGACGCCCCGCGGCCCTTCGCGCTCCTGCTGCGCGCCGAGCGTTGGGGCACGCGGCGCGGCCACGCCGTCAGCTTCGCCGGCCTCGTCGTCTTCACGCTCGTCCTCTACTTCCGGCCGCAGGAGTACTTCGCGTGGCTGGCGACGGCGCACATCGCGCTGCTGCCGGCCGTCTTCATGCTGCTCGCCTTCATCCCTTCGCAGCTCTCGGCCGAGGGCACGCTGACGGCGCGGCCCCGCGAGGTGACGCTGGCCGCGCTGCTCATCGCGGCCGGTCTGCTCTCGGTGCCGCTCGCCATCAGCCCGCCGCTGGCGCTCGAAGAGTTCTGGGACACCTGCCTCAAGAGCGCGCTCACCTTCATCCTGTTCGTCAACATCGTCCGCACCGAGAGGCGCCTTCGCGTCATGCTCTATCTGGCGCAGGCCATCACGGCGTTCCTGTGCGTGATGGCGATTAACGACTACCGGCTCGGCAACCTCGCCGCCGAGGGCTACCGCGTCGTCGGCAAGAGCACGGGCGGGATGTTCGAGAACACGAACGACCTCGGCGTCCAGCTCGTCATCATGCTCCCCATCGCGCTGGCGCTGGCGCTCGAAGGCGGGCTGCTGCGGAAGTTAATCTTCGGCGCGTGCGGCGCGCTCTCGCTGGTGACGGTCGTCCTCACCTTCTCGCGCGGGGCCTTTTTGGGTTTAGCCGCCTCGGGCGCCTTCATGGCGTGGAAGCTGGGGCGGCGCAACCGCGTGCTCGTCTTCGGGGCGATGGCGCTCGTGCTCGTGCTCTTCATGGCGCTGGCGCCGGGCGAGTACTGGCGCCGCCTCGCCTCCATCTACGACCCGAGCCTCGACCGCTTCGGCTCGTCGCAGGCGCGCTCCGGCCTGCTGCGGCACGCGCTCGTCTCGGCGCTCGCCAACCCGCTCTTCGGCCTCGGCCTCGGCAACTTCCGCCTGACCTCGCCGCGCGGGCTGGTCGCGCACAACGCCTACATGCAGGTCGCCTCGGAGCTGGGTTTCGCCGCCTCGGTCGTCTACACGATGTTCATCGTGGCGCCGCTCCGGCGGCTGCGGCTCATCGAGCGCGAGACGTTCGCGGCGCGGCGCGCGTCGAAGTTCTACTACCTCGCGGTCGGGCTCCAGGCCAGCCTCGTCGCCTACATGGTCAGCAGCTTCTTCGTCTCGGTCGCCTTCTACCTCTACATCTACTACCTCGTCGGCTACGCCGTCTGCCTGCGCCGCATCTACCTGCGCGCGGCGGAGGAGACGCGGGCCGCGGCGGCGACGGAGTGAGACGGATGAGCGGAGCCCTCACCGACAACATCGCGCACGTCCTGCCGTGGCCTTCGGTGGGCGGGACGGAGCTGGCGACGCTCAGGCTGGCGCGGGCCGCCGCGCGCGCCGGCTTCAAAAGCCACGCCTTCTACCTGAAGGGCGCGACGGCCGTCAGAGACTTGTTCGAGTCGGCAGGCTTCGAGGCCGTCCCTTACGAGCCGCCGGGCGCGAGCCTGCGGCGCGCGGCGCGCTTCCTCGCCGACTCGCGCGCGCTGTCGAAGGAGTTCGCCCGCCGCAGTATCTCGCTCGTCCACTGTGCCGACGTGCTGGCCGGCTGCCACGCGGCCGTCGCCGGGAGGGTGGCGGGGCTGCCGGTCGTCTGCCACGTCAGGAGCCGCTACGACAACCTCCCGCGCCGCGAGGCCGTCCTCCTTCACGCGGTCAACAGGTTCGTCTTCGTCTCGCAAGACACGTGGCGCGGGTTCTCCTTCCGCGTGCCGCCGCGGCGGGGGCAGGTCATCTACGACGGCATCGAGGTCGAGGCGTCGGCGGGCGACCCCGCGACCGCGCGCGAGGCGAGGCGGCAGGTGCTCGCCGAGTACGGGTTGCCCGAGGGCACGAAGCTAATCGGGATGGTGGCGCGCGTCGCGGCGCAGAAGGACTTCGGGACGCTGGCGAAGGCGGCGGCCCGCGTCGCGGCCCGGCACCCCGAGGCGCGATTCCTCGTCGTCGGCGACAACTCGCAGGTCGGGGCGCACCGCGAGCACTACGCGGCCGTCCGGCGGATGCTGGCCGAGGCCGGCGCCGAGTCGCTGTTCGTCTTCACGGGCTTCCGCGAGGACGTGCCGCGCATGATTGACGCGCTCGACATCTTCGTCCTCTGCACGCACGTCGAGGGCTTCCCGCTCGTCATCCTTGAGGCGATGGCGCGCGCCAAGCCCGTCGTCGCCACCGCCATCGGCGGCATCCCCGAAATCGTCGTCGAGGGGGCGACGGGGCTGCTCCACCCGCACCGCGACGACGAGAAGCTTGCCGCGCAGCTCGTCTCGCTGCTCGACTCGCCGGAGCGCGCCGCCGCGCTCGCCGAGGCCGGCCGCGAGGTGGTGCGCGCCAACTTCTCCGACGAAAAATTCGGGGCCGACGTGGCGCGCTTCTACCGCGCGAACGTGCGCGGCGCGCGGGGTCGGCCGCTCGCGCCCGAGGGCGCGGGGGCGGAGGTGGGCGGGCTATGAGTCTCACGACGGCGGCCGAAGTGGTCTTCTGGCTGGGCGCCGCGGCGCTCTTCTACGCGTACGTCGGCTACCCCGCGCTGCTGCTCGCCGTCAGCACCCTCCGGCCGCGGCCCGTGCGCAAGGCCGAGCACACGCCGCCCGTCAGCGTCATCATCACGGCCTACAACGAGGAGCGCGACCTCGCCGCCAAGCTGGAGAACACGCTCGCGCTCGACTACCCGAAAGACAAGGTCGAAATCATCGTCGCCTCCGACTGCTCCGCCGACCGCACGGACGACATCGCGCGCTCGTACGCCCCGCGCGGCGTCCGGCTCCACCGCCAGCAGGTGAGGCGCGGCAAGACGGCGGCGCAGAACGCGGCGGTGGAGCTTGCGCGCGGCGACGTTCTACTCTTCTCCGACGCCACGACGATGTACGAGCCCGACGTGCTGCGCGTCATGGCGCGCAGCTTCGCCGACCCGACCGTTGGTTGCGTCGCCGGCCGCCTCGTCTACGTTGACCCGGCCGCCTCGGGCGTCGGCCGCGGCGCGCGCTCCTACTGGGGCTACGAGACTTTTTTGAAGACGCACGAGAGCCGCGCCTGCTCGCTCATCGGCGCGTCGGGCTGCCTGTACGCCGTGCGCCGCTCGGCCTACGTGCCGCTCTACGAGGAGGCGTGCAGCGACTTCATCATCGCCACGAAGATGGTCGAGCAGGGCTTGCGCGCCGTCTTCGAGCCTGACGCCGTCTCGACCGAGACGACCAACAGCCGCTCCGACAGGGAGCTTCGGATGCGCGTCCGCGTCATCGCGCAGACCTACACGGACCTCTGGCGTCACCGCGCCATGCTCAACCCCTTCCGCGCGGGCTTCTACGCCGTCGAGCTTCTTTCGCACAAGGTCATGCGCTACGCCGTGCCCCTGTTCCTCGCCGTCGTCTTCGCGTCGTCGGCGGCGCTCGCGCCGCGCTCTTGGTTCTACGCGGCGGCCTTCGCGGCGCAGGCGCTCTTCTACTCGGCGGCGGGCGCGTCGTTCCTTCTGGAGCGAGCCGGTGTGCGCGTGCGCCTGCTCGCGCTGCCGCAATACTTCGTGCTGGCGAATTTGGCGGCCGTGCTCGCCTTCTTCAAGTTCCTGCGCGGCGAACGCTACGCGCGCTGGGAGCCCATCCGCGAGGCGCCGACGCAGGGAGAGGGGGCGCGATGATGAGCGTCGAGACTCAGGCCGCGCCCGCTCACTCCGTCGGCCGCGAGGCGGAGGCGCGCGCGGACGGCGGCGGGAAGTTGAGACTGTTGCTGGTCGGGAATCCCGATTACGCGGCGGGCTCGGCGCACGGCGGCAACCTGCGGCTGTACGGCTGCGCCAGGGAGTTGGTCGCGGCCGGTCACGAGGTCTATCTGGTCGTCAGGCGCAGGCCGACGGACGACGCCGGGGTGAAGGCGAAGTGCCTCGAAGAATTGAAGGCCGAGGGCGTCATCACCGACCACTTCGAGATTGAATACCGGCGGCCGAGGCTGCGGGGCAAGCTGGCGCGGCTGCTCTTCCACCCGGCGCTCGGCAACCTGCTGCTGCGCGGCGCGCAGGCCGAGGCCGCGGCGGCGCTCACCCCCGTAGTCGCCGAGACGCGCGCCGACGCCTGCGTCTTCTCGGCGCGCGACCTGCTGTTCATGCTCCCGGCCGCGCGTCAGAGGACGGGGACGGTCGTTGACTGGGTTGACTCTTACTTCCTTTATCACTTTCGGGAGGCGCGTCTCTACTTCCGCGAGCGCCGCTTCCTTCGCGCGCTCGGGTCGCTGCAAGCGTTGGCGGAAGCCTTCGTCGAGGAGCGTTACTACGGGCGTCAGGCCGACTTCAACCTCGCCGTCTCGCCCGTCGATAAGAGTTATCTCGACCGGGCCACAGGGCGGCCCGGCAGGAACAGGGTCTTGCCGAACGGCGTCGAGGCGCGCGAGGCCGTGTCGTGCCGGAAGGTGCCGGGCCGCGTCATCTTCACGGGCATGATGGACTTCCCGCCCAACTACAAGTCGGCGCTGTGGTTCATCGACGAGGTCTTCCCGCTGCTGCGCGGGCGCGGCGTCCGGCTGGTCATCGCGGGCGGCAACCCCGTCGAGGAGTTGCGGGCGCGGGCGTCGGAAGACATCGAGGTGACGGGCTTCGTCGAAGACATCCGGCGCGAGATAGCGCGGAGCGAGTTGTACGTGGCGCCGCTCGTGTGCGGCGGCGGCTTCAAGAACAAGGTGGTGGAGGCCGTCTCGGCGGGGACGTTCGTCGCCGGCACCAGCATGGCCGTCGAATTCCTCGGCGCCGAAGCGCGGCGGCACCTGCTCGTCGCCGACGAGCCGCGGGCTCTGGCCGACGCGATTCTCGCTTACCTCGATGAGCCGCAGAAGTACGCGCCCGACCTCGAAGCCGTGACGAGAATCATCAGGGAGGAGTTGACGTGGGCGGCGGCGGCGAAGGGGCTGGCGGCCGTCGCGCGCGAGGCCGCTGACGAGAGGGCGGCGCCGCCGCGCGGTGTGCGACGATGAGTGAAGAGATGCCGACTGAGGGCTCGCTGACGGCGCGTGCGTTCTGGCTGGTGTTCGCCAAGACGCTGGCGTTCGCCTTCGGCTTCGTGCTGCCGATGCTGCTGGTGCGGCGGCTGAGCCAGAAGGAGTACGGGCTCTACAAGCAAGCCTTCCTCGTCGTCGGCACGGCGGCCTCCGTCCTGCCGCTGAGCTTCGGCTTAAGCGCCTTCTACTTCCTGCCGCGCGAGCGGGAGAGGCGCGGCGCCGTCGTCCTCAACGTCATGCTCTTCAACCTCGCCGTCGGCGGCGCGGCCCTCCTCGCGCTGATGTTGAGGCCGGGCCTGCTCGGGGCCATCTTCAACAGTCCGGGGCTCGTCCCCTACGCCCCGCTCGTCGGCCTGCTGACGCTGCTCTGGATAGTCTCCTACTTCGTCGAGGTCGTGGCCGTCGCCAACAACGAGTCGCGCGTCTCGACCATCTTCATCATCGCGGCGCAGTTCACGAAGACGGCGCTGCTGCTCGGCGCGACCCTCTTCTTCACGACCGTCGGCGCGCTGCTCGTCGCGGCCGTCGTGCAGGGCTTGTTGCAGACGGGCGCGCTCGTGGTCTACCTGCGCTCGCGCTTCGGCCCGTTCTGGCGCGACTTCGACTGGTCGGTGATGCGGCGGCAGTTGGCCTACGCGCTGCCCTTCGGCCTCGCCGCCATCCTCTACGTCGTGCTGACGGATTTGCACAACTACTTCGTCTCCTACCGCTTCGGCGAGGAGGCGTTCGCGCTCTACGCGGTCGGCTGCTTCAGCCTGCCGCTGGTCGGCATCATCATGGAGTCGGTCGGGTCCCTCATGGTGTCGCGCGTCAGCCAGTTGCAGAGCGCGGGCGACCGGCGCGGCATCATCCTCGTGACGGCGGGCGCGATGCGCAAGCTCTCGGCCGTCTACTTCCCGCTCTACGCGCTGCTGCTGGTGACGGGGCCGGAGTTCATCCGCTTCCTCTTCACGGACCGCTACAGCGCGAGCTGGCCCGTCTTCGCCGTCAACCTGACGGCGCTGCCCTTCTACATCCTCATCGCCGACCCCATCCTGCGCGCGCACGCCGAGCACCGCTTCTTCTTGCTCAAGGTGCGCGCCGTGACGCTGCCCGTCCTCTTCGGCGCCCTCTGGCTCGGGACGACTTACTACGGGCTGGTCGGCGCGATCACGGCGATGGTTTCCATCACGGTCATCGACCGTTTGATCGAAGCCTTCAAGGCGTGGCACATCGTCGGCGTGACGCGGCGCGACGCCGTGCTCTTGAAGGACGTGGGGAAGGTGGCGGCGGCGAGCGCGGCGGCGGGCGGCGTGGCGGCCGGGGTGCGGCTGCTCTTGGCGGGCGCGCACCCGTTCGTCGTGCTGGCCGTCTGCGGCGCGGCCTTCTCGTGCGTCTACGTCGCGCTGGTGTGGCTGCTGCGCATCCCGACGCCGCAGGAGGTCGGGGCGCTGCGGGGCAAGCTTGAGGGCGCGCTCAGGCTCGTCTGGTGGAGGCGGGCCGCGGACCCGGTCTGAGACGAGGGGGATTAGTGACGGACGGGCGACGCAAAAGGAACGTGCTGCTCTTGTTCGACGGCTTCGAGATGGGCGGGGCCGAGGGGCAACTGTTGCTGCTCGCGCGCCTGCTGGCGGGGAGCGGTCGCTTCGCACTCCACCTCGCGTGCCTCAAGCGTCGCGGGCAGTTGCTCGAAGAGGCCGAGGCGCTCAGCGGCGGCCCCATCCCCGAGTTCCGCCTGACCAGCTTCCGCGACGTGAACATGGCGAGGCAGCTCGGCCGCTTCCGTTCGCTTCTTCGAGAGCGCCGCGTCGATGTCGTCCACACCGAAGGCTTCTACACGAACGTCTTCGGCATCACGGGCGCGGCGCTGGCGCGCGTCCCCGCTCGGGTCGCCTTCCGCGGCGAGACGGGCGGGTGGCGCGGGCGCGGGCAGAACGTGCTCGAACGCTCGGTGTTCCGCATGGCGAGCGTGGTGCACGCGAACTCCGAGGCGGTCAAGAGGTTTCTGGTGACGGAGGGCGTGGCGGCCGAGAGGATAAAGGTCGTCTACAACGGGCTTGAGCTGGCGCGCGTCGAGCCGCCGCCGAACCTTGAGCGCGCCGACGCGCTCGCCGCCTGCGGCCTGCCGCCGCTCGAAGGCCGACCCGTCGTCACCATCGTCGCCAACATGCGGCACGACGTTAAAGACCACCCGATGTTTCTGCGCGCGGCGCGGCGCGTCTGCGAAACGGTCCCCGAGGCGGCATTCGTCCTCGCGGGCGAGGGCACGCTGATGGAGGGCCTGCGGCGGACGGCCGAGGAGATGGGGCTGGCGGGCAGCGCCTTCTTCCCCGGCCGCTGCGACCGCGTGGCAGAGCTGCTGTTCGCCTCGGACGTGTGCGTGCTCAGCTCGAAGGCCGAAGGGTTTTCAAACTCGATTCTCGAATACATGGGCGCCGCGCGGCCCGTCGTGGCGACGGACGTGGGCGGCGCGCGCGAGGCGATTGTCGAAGGCGAGACGGGCTACCTCGTCCGGTCGGGCGACGACGAGGCGATGGCCTCGCGCATCGCCTCGCTGCTGCAAGACCCCGACAGGGCGCGCGCGATGGGGGCGCGCGGGCGGCGCGTCGTCGAGGAGAAGTTTACCGACCGGGTGCAGCTCGAACGGACGGCCGAGATGTATGAGCAAGTGCTGACGCGGGCGAAAAGGGAGGGCGAGGACCATGGGCGACGGCCGCCCGCATATCATCTCGAATCTTAAAGCCCTCGGCCGCGCGGCGGAGGCGGACGGGCGCGCGACGCACGAGCACGTCGGGGACGTTGGGAGCCTGACCGAGTTCGTCCGCCGCTGCCTGCGCTCGGACGTGGTCGTCGTCAACACCGACCATAGGCTGCTGCGCGCGGCCTGCCTCGCGCGCTGGCTGCCGCGGGCGCGGTTCCGGCTGGTGGCCGTGGACTACGTGCTGCGCGTGCCCGCGACGGCCCGCGACCGCCTCTCGGCCCGCTTCCACAAACTCCTCTTCTCGCGCGTGGACCGCTTCGTCCTCTACTTTAAGCGGCTCGACGGCTACCGCCGCCACTTCGGCATCGGCCCCGACCGCGCCGTCTTCGTGCCCTTCAAGGTCAACGACGTGGAGAAGATTCGCGAGCGGCCGGACCCGACGCCCGACGGCGACTACGTGATGTGCGCCGGCCGCACGATGCGCGACGTGGACACGTTCGTCGAGGCCGTCCGCCGCTCGGGCTGTCCGGGCCTGCTCCACCAGCAGAAGGCCGAGACGATGGCCGAGCACGGCACGCGCGCGTGGTCGGGCGAGCAGCCGCCGAACTTGCGGATAGTGGTGGACGAGTCGCACAGCCACGATGTCTTCATGGACTTCATCGCGCGCGCCCGCATCGTCGTCGTCCCGCGCTTCCGCTCAGACATCGGCCCCGCGGGCATCGCCACCTACCTCGTCTCGATGGCGCTGAACAAGTGCGTCATCCTCAGCGAAGGGCCGGGCGTGGACGACGTGCTGACCGACCAGGCCGTCATCGTCCCGCCCGAAGACCCCGAAGCCCTCGCGCGCGAGATGCGACGCCTCTGGGACGACTCCGCGGCGCGCGCCGAACTCGCCGCGCGCGGACGCGCCTACGCCATGTCGCTCGGCGGCGAAGACCGCCTCATGTCCGACATCCTGCGCATCAGCCTCGACGGGCTGGACGAAAAGTCTTAAGACGCCTTCGAGTCAACGAACGCCAGCAGGCGGTCAACCACGTCGTCCCAACGATACTTAGCCAAGACTTCACGACGGCCGCGCTCGCCCATCTCCTTCAGTCGCTCGGGCGACGACAGCAGCGCCGTTATCTTCTCCGCCAAGTCTTCTTCGCTCCCGACTTCGACGCGCTCGCCCGTCAGGCCGGGCTCGACCAGCTCGCGCAGCGCCCACGCGTCGCTGACGAGGGCGGGCACGCCGTTCGCCATCGCTTCGAGCGGCGCGATGCCGAACGGCTCGTAGAGCGAGGGCATGACGAAGAGGCACGACCGGTCGAAAAGCTCTTGAAGCAGCTCGGCGTCGCGCTCGACGCGCTTGCTGAGGAAGCCGTGATATTGGACGCCCGCGCTCAGCTCCGGTGGCAGGTCGAGCTGGCGGGGGCCGACGAGGTGGAGGACGGCCGAAGGGTGCTTGTCGCGCACGGCGCGGAACGCTCGCAAAAGGTGCTGGCCGCCCTTCCTGTCGAAGTCAACGCCGATGAAGAGGACCTCCTTCGAGTCGTAACGCTTGTCGGCCGCGGGCTCGGGCAGGTCGTCGAGGTTGATGCCGGCGCCGAGGACGGCGACGCGGCCCTCGTCAACGCCGTGGTGCTTGATGATGGAGTCGCGCAGGTAGCGGCTGAAGGTGAAGACGCGGTCCATCGAGCGGTAGACCTCGCCCTCGAATTCGAGCGCCTTGTCTATCTCGCGCGCGGGCAGGGGCGGCGGCGGGAGCGGGCTGTGCAACTGCTCGGCGAGGCAGCCGTCGTGGTAGGAGAAGCACCGCTCGCGGCCCCCGAGCGCGCGGGCGACGTTGAACATCGCGCCGATTTGAAGGCAGGGGCCGTTCAACTCTTCGCCGCGAAGCCCGCGCGCCACCTCGGCGTTCAGCGCCTCGCGGTAAGGCACCGACGTTTGCAGGCGCGCGGAGACGACCTTGCGCGACCAGTGCGGGTGTCTGAGAAGCAACGCCAGCGTGCGGGGCCGCGAGAGCGAGACGCCGACGGCGCGGCGGAGTCGGCCGCGCCGGGCAAGCTCCATGAAGACGCGGTTGGCGATGCCGGACCAGAGGTGCGGGTCGAAGGGGTCGCGGCGGTAGCCGCCCGTGTAGAGGAAGGTGGTCAGTTGCATCGCGGGTGGAAGCTTCAGCCCTTCTTCAAAGTGTGGAGCGCGCGCCAGGCCATGCCGAGCCCCGCGCCGAGAGGCGTGCTGCACACCTGCGCGGGCACGTATTTCGGCAGGCGCCACGAGCCCCCGACGGCGAAGCGCCTCTTCAGCGAGCGCGCCTCGCGCCAGTGGCCCCAGTAGCCGAGCACGCAGGCCGTCTTCAGCGCGCGGATGGCTAACACCTGCCGGAGCAGCGGGCGCAGCTCCTCGGGGCACGACGCCTCTATCTGTTCGGGGTGAATCAGGAAAGGCTCGACGGGCCGCGCGCCCTTCAGATTCTTGCTCAGCTCCGACGCGCCCTGATTGAAGCGGACGAGCGGTTCGAGGCTGAAGGCGACCGTCTCGTTGAGCAGCACCTTCAGCCAGAGGAACGCGTCCTCGGCGTAGAGGCAACGGTCGGCGTCGTAGAAGCCGCCCCAACGCCTGACCACGTCGGCCCGCGCCATCGTGCTCCACGGCGACATGTAGGCCAGCATGTGCGCGACGAGCGCGGGCGGCGTGTCGGGCGTGACGCGGTGCGTGCCTTCGCGGATGCCGCGCGCCCTCCACATCGGCTCGCGCGAGACGCCCGGCGGGTGCTGGAAGTAACCCGAGCCGCAGGCCGCCGCGCCCGTCTCGTCAAGCAACGCCGCGCCGCGCGAGAGGTATTCGGGCAGCCACTCGTCGTCGGCGTCGAGGAAGGCCAGCAGTTCGCCCGTCGCTTCGCGGATGCCGCGGTTGCGCGCCGCGCCCGGCCCCGCGTTCTTCTGCGAGACGAGGCGGAAGCGCGGGTCCGCGTACGAGGCAGCGACGCGCTCGCCGCCGTCGGTCGAGCCGTCGTCAACGACAATCACCTCGAAGTCCTCGAAGCTCTGCGCGGCGACGGAGTCGAGCGACCGGCGCACGTGGGCGGCCTTGTTGTAGAGCGGGATGATGACGGAGACGCGCGGCGGCATCGGGTTCCTCAAGCCTCCCGGCCGCGCCGCACCGCGCGGTAGAGGCCGGCGACCGAGCGCGCGTAGGCGTCGGGCGTGTAGTGCTCGGCGATGAGCTCGGAGGAGCGCGCGGCGAGGCGGCGGGCGAGCGGCGCGTCGCGAAGCATGCGCGCGATGGACGCGGCCATCGCCTCCTCGTCGCGCGCCCCGACCAGCAGCGCGCTCTCCTCGTGCGCGACTATCTCGGGCACGCCGCCGACCGAGGTCGCCACGACCGGCAGCCCCGAAGCCATCGCTTCGAGCAGGACGTTCGGCGAGCCTTCGCTGTGTGAGGGAAGCGCCAAAAGGTCGGCCATCGCGTAGAAGGGGCGCACGTCCGAGACGTGCCCGGCGAAGACGACGCGGTCGCTTATCGCCCGTTCGCCCGCCGCGCGTTCGACGGCGGGGCGCTCCGGCCCGTCGCCGACGATGACGAGGCGGAAGTTTACGCCACGCAAACGGCCGAGGGCGCCCACGAGGTCAACGTGGCCCTTCTCGCGCGAGAGGCGGCCGACGGCGAGGACGACGCGCTCGCCCTCGCCGATGCCGAGACGGCTTTTGAGTTCGCGGGCGTCCGTCGAGGGCGCGGCGCCGTCGGCGTTGATGGAGTTGTGCCTGACGAAGACCTTCTCGGGGCGGACGCCGACGCGCGCGAGTTGTTCGGCGAAGGCGCCGCAGACGGTGACGACGCGGTCGGCGGCGGGGAGCGACCAGCGGTCGAGCCGGTTGTATAGCTCCATCTTGCGGTCGGTCGTCGTGTAGCCGTGGTGGAAGGCGACCCACGGGCGGCGGCGCCAGAGTCCCGAGAGCTTGACGAGGAAGTGGGACTTCACCATGTGGCTCTGGATGATGTCGGGCTGGCGACGCGAGACGAGGCGGCGCAGGCCCGAGAGCACGCGAGGGTCGAAGCGGAAGCGTTCGGGGATGACCTCGACGCCGACGCCCGCGGCGCGCGCGGCGGCGACGAAGGCGTTCGGCTCGGGGCCGTCGGCGCCGGGGCCGCGGTGGAAGGTGACGAAGGTAATCTCGGCGGCGGGCGGGTCGCCTGCCGAGGAGCCGAGCGCGCGTGCGCGGCGGCAGAACTCGATGAGGTTCTTGGCCGGTCCCGTCACGGTCGTCGCCTCCATCAGCGCCAGGACGCGCACCGGCTGCTTGTCTTCGGACGTTCTAAAGCTCATCTTCGGGGTGTCTTTGCGGCGGGCCTCGGGCGGCGGGCTGGAGTCTCGACGGAAAACCGGCCGCGAAAAATTATAGATGACCGCGGCCGGGTAAATCCACCGCCTTTTGAAAATTCTTCGCGGCGCCGCTGTTATACTTGAAGGGCCGGCCCGACCGAGTGATGTCGGGGGCAGGCCCTTCATGATGAAGACTCCCGTGCGCACGAGACGAATCTGGACCGTGGCCCCGCTGCTGTGCGGCTTGCTGATGGCGGCCTGCGTGGCGCAGTCGCTCTCGGGGCCGCAGGGCGGGGCCGCGCGGCGCCGCACGACGGGGCCGCCCCCGGCGACGCTCGCGCCGCCGAAGTTCGACGCCGCCACCGACCTCGTCATCTTCCCCGACGAGAACGTCGAGCTGCTCTGCGGGCCGCAGTTGAAGGCGGGCAGCGCGCGCAACCCTTACAAGTGGTTCGACCGCGTGCAGCTCGCGCGGGGGCATGCGCTGGGCGAACAGTTCCCGGCCGTGGCGCCGAGGAAGCTGACGGGCACAGTCACCACGCGACAAGGCTCGCGCACGGTCGAGGGCTCGGGGACGCGCTTCACGAGCGAGGTTGACCCGAACGGGCCGGCGCCGCTTTTCAACGGACACCTCCGCGTGAAAGATGCCGGCGGCACGTTCCGCGACATGACGGTAACGTCGGTGGAATCCGACACGCGGCTCTTCCTCCAAAGCCCCTGGCCGCACCCGCCCGCCGCGGATGCGGAGGCGGACACTTCCTACTACGACCCTTCGTCCACGAGTTGGAACCACGACCGTTACTACGACACCGCCTACTACGACCTCGCCCTCGTCCAGTACATCAACTACTACCGCACCGGCGACCCCGCCTTCCTCGCCTACGCGCGCAAGACGGCCGACTCGTGGTGGTCGTCGCCTTACATTGACCACGGCACCGTCACTTCCGGCCCGAACAATCTGCCGCCGCGCTCGATGGCCTACGCCGGGCTGATGCTGCGCGCCCTCGACGGACGGCCCGAGATGTGGGATTACCTGCACCGGCAGGCGCGCGCCACCTTCGACGAGTGGGTCGGCCGCCGCGTCGCGAACAAGACCATCTACTATGACATGCGCGAGGACGGCTTCGCGCAGCTCTACGCGGTCCTCCTCGCTAAAGTCCTCCCGGACTCCTACGACGCCTACCCGCAGGGGACGCTGGCCGAGCCTTCGGGCCGCGTCACGGACGGCGCGGCCAAGCGTGCGGCGTTGCTGCGCGACACGACGCGCGCGGCGCTCGACTTCTTCGGGCGGTTGCAGAGGCCGGACGGCTCGTGGCGCTGGGACGTTGACATCGAAGGCACAAGCCTCGTCGCCACGGAGCAGCCCTTCATGGTCGGACTCTACCTTGAGTCGGTCGTCGCCCTCGACCGCATTACCGCCGACCCGGCCGTCAAGGCTTCACTTCGTTCGCAGTTGGTGAGGAGCGTCCGCCACCTCTACGCGCAAGCCTACCGCGGGACGGAGACGGTGGCCGACATGCCTCAATACAAGTGGCGAGGCATGTGGTACTTCTGGGGCGGCGGGACGCGGCAGGACCCGACGCTGTACGAGCGCGGCCGGGGCGCGGGCGAGATGGCGTCGAAAGGCGAGGTGGGGATGATTAGTCAGGTGCGTCACCTGAACTCGACCGTGCATCACGCGTTCGGTTACGCGTACGCCGTGACCGGGGACGAGGAACTGTTGAGGATGGGGGAGGATGTGTTCGACGCTTCGTACGGCGAGCGCGTGGACGGCATCCGCGGGCAGGCCGACACGGGCCGCGGCAAGGACTACGCCATGAGCTTCCGCGCCTCGGGGCGTTACCTCGCGTGGCGTCTCTCCGGGCCGACGGGGCGTGAGGCGGCGGGCGGGCCGTCGGAGGGTGCGCCCCCGCTTACGACGGAAGCCGGGCCGGACGAATTAATCGCCGCCGCCTTCTCGCTCGCGCTCGGGCTTTCAAAATCTCAGAGCCCCGGCGAGCTGCAAATTAAGGGGTTGCTGGACCAAACTCAGGCCGCGCGCCAAGCCTTCTCGGCCAGAGCCCGCGATTACGCGGCGCCCGAGGCCGTGCTCTCGGAACTCGACGCGGCGCTCGGGCAAGTGCGGACGGCGCTCGTCGCCGCGAGGGCCGGCGCCGGCCCCTCGGACGACACGGCGCGGCAGCGCGTCGAGTGGGCGGCGGCCCGACTCAAACGCGCCAACGAGCGCGTCCGAAGGAGGTAAGCATTCATGCTCTTTCTGGTCGTCCTTTTCGTCGGACTCATCATTTTACTGGCTTTTTTCATCAATTCCGCCCTCGACCGGCGCGAGGAGCGGAGGCTCAGGAGGGAACTGGAAGGCCCGCGCAAACCACTCTGAGGCGCGGCGCCGGTCCGGTCAAAATGAGCTGTTGACAAACGTTGCTGGCCCGTGTTTAATTTCTATTGTCGTCGCCGTCACCGGGGACGATTCTTTGGGAGTTTGACGATTGCACACGATAAAGGCAAACCTGGCGTGAGTCAGGGACGCAAAGCCGTGAGTCTTCCCCGCGCGGAAGATTGTCTGGTTGCCGAATGGGCCATCGGAGAAAGCCGAGCCTTTCAACTCTTCGTGCCACCCGCAGGGGGCCGGAGGCTCGGGCCGGAACCGCGTCCGGGCGTCGCCCTTCTAGTAGTCGTCGGTTCCAAGACCCTCCGACACCCCTAATCCCTCCAGCAAACCAACTCACGCCTTACGGGTCGCCCCTTCGTGTCTTCCTTTAAGGGGCGCCGCGCCGCCGTGCCTTCCGGGCGCGAATCCTTCCAAGCACCCCACATCGCGTCAGACTCCCCCGACTCTCCCTCGCCACCGCTGCTCGCGACCCGAGCCGCACCGACAAAGGCACCCCCGCAGCGATGCGGGTCCGCAAAGCCAGGAGTCTCGCCCGTCGGGCGAGATCGTCCGGTTGCCGAAGTGAGGACCAAGGAAATGCTCCGTTTGAACCGCCGCGGCCAGCGTGCGCCGCAGGGCCTCAGCTCCTCCCGCCTTTCTTACCTCCGATTCTTCCTGCTGGCCGCGCTCATCGCCTCCTGCGTCGGCTCCGCCTCGGCGCAGTCGGGCGACCTCGTTCAATACCCGAGCGAGGAAGTCGGCCTCATCTGCGGCCCGCAGTTGAAGACCGGCAGCCCGTCGAACCCCTACCCGTGGTTCGACAAGATTCAGGTCGAGCAGGGCCACGCGCTCGGACGCATGACGCCGGCCGTGGCGCCGCGCGTGCTGACCGGCACGGTCACGGTGCGGCAGGGCTCGACGACCGTGGACGGCGTCGGCACGCGCTTCACGGTCGAGGTTGACCCGAACGGGCCGGCGCCGCTCTACAACGGCTGGCTGCGCGTGAAGATGACGGACGGCACCTACCGCGAGGCGCGCGTCGCCTCGGTCGCCTCCGACACGCGCCTCGTGCTCACGGCCGCGTGGCTGCACACCTCGGCGTTCGGTGCCGAGGCTGACACGCACCACTTCGACGCGACGCTCGGCTACTGGAACTACGACCGCTACTTCGACTCGGCCTACTACGACCTCGCCCTCGTCCAGTACATCAACTACTACCGCACCGGCGACCCCGCCTTCCTGACTTACGCGCGCCGCGCCGCCGATTCGTGGTGGGGCTCGCCCTACATCGGCCACGGCACCGTTGACTCCGGCCCGAACAGCCTGCCGCCGCGCTCGATGGCCTACGCCGGGCTGATGCTGCGCGCCCTCGACGGACGGCCCGAGATGTGGGACTTCATCTACCGCCGCGGGAGCTTCATCTTCGACCACTGGGTGATGAAGCGCATCGCGGACAAGACCCTCTACTACGACATGCGCGAGGACGGGTACGCGCAGCTTTACGGCGTGCTCATCGCGAAGGCGCTGCCCGACTCTTACGACTCCTACCCGCAGGGGACGCTCGCGCCGCCCGCCGGGCGCGTCACGGACGGCGCCCAGAAGCGTGCGGACCTGCTGCGCGACACGGGGCGCACGGCCGTCGAGTTCTTCGGCCGGTTGCAGAGGCCGGACGGCTCGTGGCGCTGGGACAGTTATATTGACGGCACGAATCTGATTGCCACCGAGCAGCCCTTCATGGTGGGCCTCTACCTTGAGTCGGTCGTCGCCCTCGACCGCATTGCCACCGACCCGGCGGTGAAGGCGAGCCTTCGCACGCAGCTTGAGAAGTCGGTCCGCCACCTCTACACGCAAGCCTTCCGCGGGAACGAGACGGTCGCGGACATGCCGCAGTACAAGTGGCGAGGCATGTGGTACTTCTGGGGCGGCGGCACCGCGCAGGACCCGACCATGTACGAGCGCGGACAGGGCGCGGGCGACCTGAGGACCAACGGCGAGGTGTGGGTCATCGGCGGCTCGCGCCACCTGAACTCGACCGTCCACCACGCCTTCGGCTACGCCTACGCGCTGACGGGCAACGCCGAGTACCTTCAGATGGGAGAGGACGTGTTCGACGCCTCCTACGGCGAGCGCGTGGACGGCATCCACGGCTACGCCAACACGGGCCGCGGCAAGGACTACGCCATGAACTACAGGGCGTCGGGCCGCTACCTCGCCTGGAGGCTCGGCCAGCCCGCACCTCCTCCCACGCCGACGCCGACGCCGACTCCGGCCCCGACCGCGACCCCGACGCCCGTCCCGACGCCCGTCGCCGCCACGGTCAGCATCACCAGCCCCGCGGGCGGCGCGCAGTTCACCGAGCCCGTCAACGTCACCGTCACGGTGGACGTGACGCCCGGCAGCGGCGGCGTCAGCCGAGTCGAATTCTTCGACGGGGCGACGCTCGTCGGCGAGTCCTCCGCCAAGCCTTACACCTTCGTCTGGAACAACGTCCCGGCCGGCACGCACGTCCTGACGGCGAGGGTCACGGACTGGTCCGGCCAGACCGTCACCTCGGCCGCCGTGACCTTCAGGGTCGCCCGCGCGGGCGACTCCGTGGAGCGCGCGCGCCTCAACGCGCAGGCGACCAGCAACCAGCTCGCGCTGGCTCAGGCGCAGTCGGGCGGCGCCGGCTCGATGGTCGCCGGAGAGGTCACGACGAAACTCTCGGCCGTCGCGGCCGACGTGTGGCAGGCTTACCTCGACTTCTCGCGCGAGCAGAGCGCCTTCCCGGCCGCCGCGCGCATCGAGCCGGTCTTGAACAGCGCCGTCACCTACTCGAAGGCCGCCGAGTCGCTGGCGCAGACGGCCGGCAACACGCCCGAGGTGCAGAAGACGCTGCGCAGGGCCATCGACTGCCTGATGCTCGCCAACGTCCTCATGGTCTACGGCGACATCGCCAACCCCCTCGACACGCCCGAGTACTTCGTCCGCCAGCACTACGTTGACTTCCTCGGCCGCGAGCCCGACGAGTCGGGCCAGGCTTACTGGGTCGGCCGGCTGACGCCCTGCGGCTCGAACCCCCAGTGCCTCGAAGTCTCGCGCATCAACGTCTCGGCCGCCTACTTCCACTCCATCGAGTTCAAGGAGACGGGCTTCCTCCTCTACCGCCTCTACCGCGCCTCGCTGGGCCGCGCGCCGCTGCTCGCCGAGTTCACGCCCGACTCGCAGGAGTTGTCGCGCGGCGTCATCGTCAACGCCACGGGCTGGAAGGAGCAGATCGAGGCCAACAAGGTCGCCTTCCTTCAACAGTGGGTTTCGCGCCCCGCGTTCAAGTCGCGCTTCGACGGCATGACGAACGCGCAGTTCGTCTCGGCGCTCGTCTCGAACGCGGGCGTGACCCTCTCGACGCAGGAGCGCGACGCGCTCGTCTCGGCCCTCAACGCGGGGACGGGCCGCGACGCCGTCCTGCGCCGCATGGTCGAGCTCGACTCGGTCGCCCGCCAGCAGACCAACGCCGCCTTCGTCACGATGGAATACTTCGGCTACATGCGGCGCGACCCGGACGCGGGCGGCTATGCCCACTGGCTCGGCAAGCTCGAAGAGTTCGGTGGCGACTACGACCGCGCCGAGATGGTCAAGGCGTTCCTCGCCTCGACCGAGTACCGGCAACGCTTCGGCCAGCCGTAGACGGGCGCCGCAGGCCGAAAATCCCGGCCTGCTTGTGCATTATTGTGAGCGCGGGCGTATAATTTGTGATATCTTCCCCGGTGTTTTGGCGGTCTACACCCAGTCGTCAGCTTCTTCGGAGCGCCTGCCGAATGGAATGTTCTATTTTCCATTCTCCCCACGCGTGAGGAAAGATCATGGAGCGTGACCAATACTTTGACGACTTCTTCCCGAGCCTCTCACGAGAACTGACTTCACGAATCGCAAGGGCCAACGCCGTGGCGGTGGAGGAAGACGCCGAGTCCTTGGACGAGGAAGATTTGGAGGAGTTGGACCCCGAACGCGACGAGGCGTTCGAGGAGCGTAATGACGACCCGCCCCCCACGCTCGCGCGGCGCGAGGCGGAGCGCGACGAGTGGCTCGAAGCCTGCCGGCTGACGACCCGCGAACGGCTCTACCGTTACCTCTCCTTCCTCGCGCGCAGCCCGCGCGCCCGGAGCGGAGAGGCTTACCCGATCTTTGAAGTCCTGCCTGACGCGATGGGAAGTTTACTCGGCATCGAAGGCAGTCACAGACTGATGTGGGAACTGACTGACGAGTTCAGGGACTGGCTCGCCCACCAGACCGAGCAACGCTTTAACGCTTCATGGGGATGGATGCGCCTGCTGGATGACTCGTACCTGAGACTCATGGCGGAAAAGGCCGAACGCGAGGAATCTCGCCGCCGCCTGCGCGACAGCTTCCCGGCCTACCGGCCGAGAACCGCACGGAACCGCTAGGCCGCTTGTCGAGACCAGCCCTCGCCCTAAAGCTCTGCACATCTCACGTCGAGGTAGGGCCGACTCTCCCATGCCGACCATCCGTATCCTTCACGCGAGCGACCTGCACATCGCTAAAGTCCCCAATCTCGTCGCCGTGCCCGACCGCGTTTCGGCCGGGATAAGCCTCGGGAATGTCTTCAGCAGGTCGGGCCTGAAGGCCCTCACACGCACGGCGCTCGTCTCCTCCTACGACCCCACGCTGCTGCTCTCGCTCGCCGAGTTCGTCAACGACGACTACGAGTCGAATCACGTCCAAGGGCGGGGTGCGCCCATCGACGCCATCGTGCTCACGGGCGACATCGCCACGACCGGGCGCGCCAAAGACCTCGAACGCGCCCGCCGCTTTCTCGAAGACCCTTATGACCCCGGCGCCCCGGCCCAGCAGCTCACGGCGCCCGGCGAAGGCTCTATCTCCAGAGTCCTGGGTCACGACGGGTGCTCCTGCCCCGACCCGGTGCTGCTGATGCTCATGCCCGGCAACCACGACCGGCTCCGCCGCGCCCGCCTCACAGGATACTCGCCCGGCGGGACGAAGTTCGACCACGTCTTACACAAACACTGGGCCTCGGCCGCGCACCTCAAGAGCCACGGCAACGACGTGCGCGAGCTTGAGATTGTTAAGGGCTCGTTGCGCGTCTCGGTCATCGCCGCCGACTTTAACCTCAAAGACCGGAGAGATCGTCAGGGGCGCTGGTGGTACAAGTACGCACAGGGTCGCGTCTACCACGGCCGCTCGACGCCCCGCATTCTAGGCAATCTCGTACTGGCGACGAGGAGGGCCCCGGCCGGGGCCGTCGTCCTGCTGGCGACGCACTTCCCGCCGCGCTTCCCCTACATCCCCCCCTCCATGAAGCTCATCGACGACTCCTACCTCATCCGGGCCGCCAACCGGCGCGGCGTCTCCGCCGTCCTCAGCGGTCACACGCACGAGCCCGTCCGGTACAGGGCGCCGGGGATGGATTCCGAAGTCCTCTGCGCCGGGACGGCCACCCAGCATCACTCCTCGCCCGGCCACTATTTTCACGTCGTCGAGATTAACGGCAACGACCTGTCGGACGCGACGATTACCGTCGAACACTACAAGTATGACAAGGCCGGTGTGTTCAGCGAGGTGTGAGAAGGGCGCGCGTGACGACTCTCGCGCGGCGTAACATGCCGCCGGGAAGTTGAGCCTGAGTAACGGATTTTGGTGCAAAGCCGCGGGAGGGGATTTCGGCTCGTGTCGCCGAACCCCCTCCCGCCCTTTACTTTAACTGTTGCCCCGCGGCCCGCGTTCGCGGTAAGCTGTCTGGGCCGTCCCGGTAGGCAACGGGGCCGGCCACGTCAAACCAAACCCGCCCGCGGCCGCCGAGCCGGGGCGAGACTCGCCAAAAAGAATTTTCTCGAAGACCTCAACGTGAACAGCGACATGCCCGACACAGTCATGCGCGGCGCCCTCGTCAAGCCATTGCTGCTGGCCGGCGCCGTCGCGTTCGCCTACTGGGGGGTGCTCGCGCGCCTCGGGCGCTTCTGGTGGACGGACGAGAACTACTCGCACGGGCTGCTGATACCGTTCGTCGTCGGCTACATCCTCTGGACGGGACGCGACCGGCTGGCCGCCGTCGAGAAGCGGCCCTCGGCGCTGTGGGGCGCCGCCGGCGTGACGGCCGCGCTGATGGCGCTGTGGGCGGGGACGGCCGGCGCCGAGCTGTTCATGCAGCGCACGTCGCTCGTCCTGCTGCTCGCGGGCGTCGTCGTCTACTTCTGGGGCTGGCGGCTGCTGCGGGCGCTGGCCGTGCCCTTCGTGCTGCTCGCGCTCTCGATACCCATCCCGGCCGTCATCTTCAACAAGGTCGCGTTCCCCTTGCAGCTCTTCGCCTCGCGCTGCGCCGTGTGGGTGATGCGCGGGCTGGACATCACGGTGCTGCGCGAGGGCAACGTCATCGAGCTGTTCCCGCTCAACTCGGCGACGACGAAGAAGCTCGAAGTCGTCGAAGCCTGTAGCGGCATCCGGAGCCTGATGACGCTGGTGACGCTGGCCGTCGTCTTCGCCTACTTCACGCGGCCGTCGGACAGGGACGGCGGCGGGCGCCCGTCGCGCTTCGCCGTCTTGAGAAGCGTGCTGATAGTCGTCGCGGCCGTGCCCATCGCCATCGTCACGAACGCGGGGCGCGTCAGCGGGACGGGCGTGCTCGCGCACTACTACGGGACCGAGGTCGCCGACGGCTTCTTCCACTCCTTCTCGGGCTGGGTCGTCTACGTCGTCGCCTTCCTGCTCCTGTTCGGCTTCGGCTGGCTGCTCGACCGACTCGCCCCGCGGCGCCGCGGCGGACCGCCGCAGGGCGGCGAGGCGCCGGAGGCCGTGCCCGCGTCGAAGGAGGGCGCGGTTTTGGACGGGGTCGATGGGGCGGCGCCTTCGGCGGCGATGAGAGTCGGCGACGGGAGCGCGGTGTCGAGATGAAGTCACAGGGCAAACACTTCTGGCTGCTGATGGCGCTGCTGCTGGCGGGCGGCGCGGTCGTCAACTTCTGGGCGGCGGCCGGCGAGGCGCGCGTCGCCCGCCAGCCGCTCGTCACGCTCCCGACCGAGGTCGGCGGCTGGCGTCAGGTCGGCGCCGACTGGCGCTTCGACAGGGCGGTTGAAGAAGTCCTCGCCGCCGACGACTACGTCGCGCGCGACTACCGCTCGCCGGACGGGCGCCTCGCCTCGCTCTACGTCGGCTACTACAAGACGCAGCGCACGGGCGCCACCTACCACAGCCCGCTCAACTGCCTGCCCGGCTCGGGCTGGACGATGAGCGAGGCCGCGATGGTCGAAATCAAGCCTTCGGACGGCGGCGACGCCTTCGAAGCCAACCGCTACATCGTCGAGCACGGGCAGGACCGGCAGCTCCTCGTCTACTGGTATCAGGGCCGCGGCCGGGCGGTCGCCAACGAATACTGGGACAAGGTCTACACCGTGCTCGACAGCATCCGCCTGCGCCGCTCCGACGGCGCGATGGTGCGCGTGCTCGTCCCCGTCCGCGGCTCCGAGGAGCAGGCTTTGGAGACGGCCCGCGCCTTCGCGGCCCAGTTGGCGCCGGGCCTGCCGGCGCACGTCCCCAATTAAAAGGGGCGGATTCAGGAAGGCGGGCCGCATTGAGCGTTTAAAGGGTTTGCGCTTTCGAGGCGTTGCCCCGCCGAGGAAGCTTGCCGTAAAGTACCCTGCCACGCCGGGGCGGCCTTGCCCGCCGGCCCTGCGTCGGTTGTTAGACAGAGAAGACGGCGAATTATTGTCGAGCCCGCGCCCATGCCCCGGTCGCGGCCGACGGAGAACGAAACGCCGCTTCGGAAGGAGTGCCCTAGATGAGTTCTCAAGAGTGCCCGCGCGCCCGGCGCCGCCGGGCGGCGCTCACGTTCCTGCTCGCCCTCCTCGTCGCGCTCGCGGCCGGATGCTCAAACCCCGAGAAGGCCAAGGCCGAACACGTCGCCCGCGGCGAAGCCCTGCTCAAAGAGCAACGCTGGCAGGAGGCTTCCCTCGAATTTCGCAACGCCCTCCAGATTGACCCCAAGCTCGCGGGCGCCCACTGGGGACTGGCGCAGGCTTACGAGAAGCTGGGCCGCGTCGGCGAGCTGATCGAGGAGTTGCAGCAGGCCGCCAAGCTCGACCCGGCCAACGCCGAGGCCCGCCTCAAGCTCGCCAACGCCTACCTGCTCGCCTACGCCCGCAACAAGAATCAGGAGCTTCTGGCCGAGGCCGAACGCTACGCCAACGAAATCATCGCGCACGACGCGAAGAACCCCGACGGCCACATCCTGCTCGCCAACGTCGTCTTCCTCAAGGGCGGACCCGACGCGGCGAAGCGGGCCGAGCAGATGATTAAGGACGCCGTCGCCTTGAACCCGCAGCGCGTCGAGTCGCACGTCGGCCTCGCCAAGTTCTACACGCTCAACAACCGGCCGCAGGAGGCCGAGGCCACCTACCGCCAGGCCATCTCGCTCAACGAACGCTCCTCGGCCGCCCACTACGAGTTCGCGCGCTTCCTCGTCCAGACCGGCCGCTCCGAGCAGGCCGAGGCCGAGTTCCGCCGCGCCGTCGAAGTTGACCCCGAGAACCGCGACGTGCGCTGGATGCTCGCCAGCTACTACCTCGTCAACAAGCGGATGCCCGAGGCCGAGGCCGCCTACAAGGAGTGGGCGCAGCTCGACTGGGACAAGCCCGAGGGCAAGTCGCGCCTCGCCGACTACTACGCCACCGTCGGCCGCTACGAGGAGGCCGCGAACGTCTACCAGGAGATCATCAAGTCCTCGCCCGACTACACGCGCGCCCGCTACCGCCTCGGCGAAATCAGCATCCAGCGCGGCGACGCGGCCGGCGCCAACGCGCAGGTCGAGGAACTCTTGAAGGCGAACCCGCGCGACATGAACGCGCTCTTCCTGCGCGCCCGCCTCAACCTCGGCGCCGACCGCTTCAAGAAGGCCATCGAAGACCTGAAGGCCGTGCTCGATCAGGACGCGCGCAACCGCCTCGGCCTCTACTTCATGTCCGAGGCGCTCTACCGCGACGGCCAGCTCGAACAGGCGCGGGCGCGCGCGGGCGAGCTCGAACGCTTCCACCCCGACTTCCTCCCCGCCAAGCTCTTGCAGGTCCAAATCACCCTCGACTCGGGCGACTACGACGCGGCCAAGCGCCTCGCCGACGACCTCCTCAAGCGGCTCGAAGAGACGGCCGAGAAGCCCAACGCCGAGCAGACGCCGCAGCTCCTCGCAGAAGTCAAGACCAACGCCCACGTCCTGCGAGGCAAGGCCGGGCAGGGGCTCAAGCAGCTCGGGCAGGCGCGCTCCGACTTCGAGGCCGCCCGCCAGCTCGCGCCTAACTCGCCGCTGCCCTACGTCAACCTCGCCGACGTGGCCTTCGCCGAAGGCAAACGTGACGAAGCCTGGCAACACCTCGAACGCGCCCTCGCGATTAACCCCAACAACTTTCAGGCGCTCAACGGCATGATTCGCCTCGGCGCCTTGACGGGGCGGCTCGGAGACGTGCGCGCCCGTCTCGAACGGGCGACGAACGAGCAGCCCAAGAACGCGCCGCTCATCTACCTGCTCGGGCAGGCGTACCGCTACGGCAGCGAGCAGCAGCCGGCCGACGCCCAGCGCGCCGAGGCCGCCATGCGCCGCGCCGTCGAGGCCGACCCCGACTACGTCGCCGCCTACTCGGCGCTGGGCGAAATCTACTTCAGCACCAACCAGGCCGACCGGGCGATTGCCGAGTACCAGAAGTTCGCCGAGCGGCGCCCGGACTCGATTGACCCCATCGTCAAGATCGGCCTCATCGAGTCGGGCCGCCAGAACCTCGAAGCCGCCGAGCAGTACTACCGCCGCGTCCTCGCCATCAAGCCGGACGAGCCCGTGGCCTCGAACAACCTCGCCATGCTCTACGCCGACCACGGGCGCGGCAACGCCGACGAGGCGATGCGGCTGGCGCAGGACGTGGCCCGCCGCTTTCCGAACGAGGCCGGCTTCGCCGACACGCTCGGCTGGGTCTACTACCGCAAGGGCCTGCACGCGGCGGCCGTCGAGCAGTTGAAGAGGGCGGTGGCGGGCGCCACGAAGGTGGGCGCCGACAACTCGCTCTACCGCTGGCACCTCGGCGCCGCGCTCGCCGCCAGCGGCGACAAGGCCGCCGCCCGGCGCGAGCTGCAAAAGTGCCTTGAGCTGGCCGCCGCCGAGCAGCAGCGCACGCAGAAGCCCCCGACCGGCGCCCCCGTGGACGACGTGCGCCGCACGCTGGAAAGCCTTTAGAGGGTTTCGGGTGTCGGGTATCAGGTGACGGGGAAGACAAATTCCTATCCGGCACCCGACGCCCGACACCCGACGCCCGAACGGAGTGAGCGATGAGTGTTGAGTTCAGACAGCGGACGCCGGGCGAGTACGCTCGGATGGTCTGGCGCAGGAAGTGGCTGATCGTGCTGCCGACGCTGGTGGTGGCGCTGGCCGTCGGGTGGGTCGCGTGGAAGCTGCCGAACGTCTACGAGTCGAAGACGCTTTTGACGGTCAGGCCCGCGAGCATCTCGACCGGCGCCGTGATGCAGCTCTCGGACACCGACCTGACGATGCGCATCAACTCCATCGGCCAGGAGGTCGCGAGCCGCAGCTCGCTCGAACCCCTCATCGCCAAGTACAACCTCTACGCCGTCGAGCGCATGCACGGCGAGCCGATGGACACGCTCGTCGAGCGGATGCGCACGCGCGACATCAGCGTCACGCTCAACACCAGCCGCGACGAGGTCATCAACGCCTTCGTCATCGCCTTCCGCGGCTCCGACCCGCGCGTCGTCCGCGACGTGACGGCCGAGCTGGCGGGCAAGTACGTGGACGCGCAGACCAAGGCCGCGGGCGGCGAGGCCACGCTCACCAAGGAGTTCTTCGAGAACAAGCTGGCCGAGGCCAAGCAGCAGCTCGACGACATAGACGGCCGCCGCCTGAAGTTCATGATCGCCAACCGCGAGCACCTGCCGTCGTCCTACCAGGCCCTCATCGGCCAGTTGACGGGCCTGCGCGAGCAGCAGAAGGGCCTGCTCGGCTCGCTCGACATGCTGCGCCAGCGCCGCTCGCTCCTCAACACGCAGCTCAGCGACATCGAGAAGCAGCGCGCGCAGGAGCTCGAAGGCATCTTCGAGACCATCGGCGACCCGAAGCAGACGCTCGCCTACGCCGAGCTCGCTAAGCGCAAGGCCCAGCTCGAATCCGACCGCCAGCAGCTCCTCACCATCTACAAGGAGAAGCACCCGGACGTGCGCGCCAAGCAGGCCGAAATCGACTCGGTCCAGCGCGAGATAGACCTCATGATGTCGGAGCACAAGGCGCGCGTCGATGACCGCCGCAAGCGGCTTGAGGCGCAGATGGACCCGCGCGAGCGGACCAACCGCTACGAGCTGCAAGCCACCAACACGCAGCTCACCGTCCTCGAAAAGCAGCTCGGCATGGCCGAGAGCCAAATCGCCGACATCAATAACCGCCTCGCGGGGGTGCCGCCCACCGAGGTCGGGCTCGAATCCATCAACCGCGAGTACCTGTCGGCCAAGAGCGTCTACGACAACCTGCTGGCGCAGACCGAGAAGGCCAAGACGACGGCCCAGGTCGCCGAGCGCGCGCAGGGCGAGAGCATCGCCGTCATCGACGCGGCGCCCCTGCCGGAGCGCCCCGTGGCGCCGAACCGCCAACTGCTCGTCGCCGTCGGCCTCTGCGCCGGGCTCGCCTGCGGGCTGCTGCTGGCCGCGCTCTTCGAGGTGCCGCGCCTCCTCACCATCCAGACCTCCGAGGACGCCGAGCACTACACGGGCCTGCCCGTCCTCGTCACGCTCCCGAACCTTCTGACGCCGCGCGAGGAGCGCAACCTGAAGCTCAAGCGCGCCGCCCTCGCCTTCGCCGGCCTCGCCCTCGCCGTCATGAGCGTGCCGGCCCTGGCCTTCGCGCTCAAGGTCTCGCGCCTCGTCGAGATGTTCGCATCGAGAGGGTAGACGGATGTATCTCGATTTCTACGGACTCAAGGAGCTGCCGTTCGCGCTGACGCCCGACCCGCGCTTCATCTACTTCACGCCCTCGCACACCGAGGCGATGGCGAACCTGCACTACGGCATCGAGAGCGGCAAGGGCCTCATCGTCGTTACCGGCGAGGTCGGCACGGGCAAGACGACCATCCTCCGCTGGATGATGCAGCGCCTTGAGCGCACGGTGCTGGTCGCCTACATCTTCAACCCTCGCATGACGGTCGCCGAGTTCTACCAGTACATCTCCTCGCCGCGCCTCCTCGACGTGCCCGACTGGGAGAACAAGTCAGACCTCCTGCTCCGCCTCGGCGACTTCCTCGACGCGCGCCACTCGCGCGGCCTGCGCACCGTGCTCGTCATCGACGAGGCGCACGGGCTCTCGCCCGCCGTGCTCGAAGAGATTCGGCTGCTCTCGAACTTCGAGTCCGACTCGGCCAAGCAGTTGCAGATAGTCCTGACGGGCCAGCCCGAGCTGCGCGACGTTTTGAACCGCGCGGAGCTGCGCCAGCTCAAGCAGCGCGTCGCGCTCCGCTGCGAGATACGCCCGCTGCCCGACATCGAGGAGACGGGCCGCTACATCGCCTCGCGCCTGCTCGCGGCGGGCGCCGAGCGCACCGACATCTTCTCGCCCGCGGCCGTGGACTTCGTCTTCCGCTGCACCGAGGGCATCCCGCGCCAGATTAATAACGTCTGCGACAACTCTCTGCTCGCGGGCTTCGCCGCCGGGGCCGAAATCATCGGCCGCGAGGTGGTCGAGGAGGTCGCGGAGACTTTCGACCTTCTGCCGGGCACGCAGCGCGGGCGGCAGACGGGCGAGGAGCGCGAGAGAGCCGCGCGCATCTTCTCGCCCTCGGGCCGCGCCGAGCTTTGGGCGGCGGGCGCGCAGTCGGCCGAGGCGGCGGGCGGCGTCGCGGGCGCCGCGCAGGCGCACGAGGAGCGCGAGATGGAGCGCGAGCTCGGCGCAGACGAGGCCGCGCCCGACGGCGACGAGCTTGGCCGCGCCTTCCGCAGTTGGGATAGCAAGGGAGATTCGTGATGGGCAGAGTCTACGAGGCTTTGAAGCGCGCCGCCGAGCAGGGCGGCCCCGCCGGCAAGCAGCAGGGTCGCGCCGAGCAGAACGGCCGCCACGCCGCCGCGAAGGTTGATGACAGCCCGGCTGTCGTCAACCCGGAAGGCAACGGCGCGGCGCAGACGAACGGCAACGGCAACGGCGGCGCGGCGCCCGAGTACCTGTTCCAGTCTCCCAGACACTTTCAGGCGCCCGAGTCGGCGCCGCACAGACCAGCGTCCAATGAGCACACCGTGACGCGCGGCGGGTCGGCACTCCCTACCGCGTCGGATTCGCGTGCTGCTGGGGCAACTTTGGGCGCTGCCGGTTCGGCGCGCACGCCGGATTTCTTCAGCCTGGAGATTTCCGCCGCGCGCGTCGAACCACATCTCGTCGCCGTCACGCAGCCGCGCTCGGGCCACGCCGAGCGTTACCGCTCTTTGCGCACGCGCCTGCTCCACGCGGGCGAGCGCAAGAAGATGCAGGTCTTCGTCGTCACGAGCGCCGGCATCATGGAGGGCAAAACGCTGACGGCCACCAACCTCTCGTGGCTCCTCGCGCAGACCGACGGCGTCCGCGCCCTGCTCATCGACGGCGACCTGCGCAACCCCTGCTGCGCCGAATACCTCGGCGTGGACGCGCCGACCGGGCTCTCCGAAGTCCTCGGCGGCGAGGCCACGCTCGAAGAGAGCATCCTGCGGTTGGAGCCCGCCGGCCTTCACCTCCTCCCCGGCGGCTCGCGGCGCGACGACGTGGCGGAGCTTTTGTCGGGCCCGAAGTTCAGCGCCGTCATCAAGGAGGCGCGAAGGATGTTCGACTACGTCATCGTCGACGCGCCGCCGCTCGCCGTCTTCACCGACGCCACGCTGCTCATCAGCCGCGCCGACTCGGCCATCGTCGTCGCGCGCGCGGGCAAGACGCGCTTCTCGGCGCTCGAACGCGTGCTCGCCCCCGTCCCCCGCGAGCGCCTGCTCGGCGTCGTCCTCAACGGCTCGGAAGAGCAGATGAACGAGCAGAACTACTACTACCGCCGCTACTCCGCGCGGCGCGCCGAAGGGCAGGGGACCGAGGCGCGCGTCACGGAGGAGACGGTCGTCGTCGAGAAGGTTAAGGAGTAGGGAACGGGCTTGGCTTCGAGGCGCTTAAACCTGCGGACGACGCTGCTGCTTGCCGCCGAGGCTCTGCTCATCTTCGGCGCGATGGTGGCCGCCGCCCACCTGCGCCTCGGCTGGATCGACGCCTACTACGAGCTGAACGACAAGAACGGCTTCCTCAAGGCCGGCCTCGTCGCCGCCTTCTGCCTCGCCGCCTTCTACCTCTACGACCTCTACGACTTCGTCGTCATGCACGACCGCCGCGAGCTGGTCCTGCGCTTGGTGCAGGCGTTGGGGCTCGCGTGGGTGGCGCTGGCGATTACGATGTACGCGCTGCCGCAGTTGATGATAGGGCGCGGCGTGGCGCTCATCGGGCTGCCGCTGGCGCTCACCATCATGGTGGCGTGGCGCGTCTCGATTCACTGGCTGCTCGGCCACCCGAACGTCGGCGAGAAGATTCTCATCGTCGGCTCGGGCGACGCGGCGATTGACCTGGCGCGCGAAGTCTTGGAGCGCAGGGACGCCGGCTACCGCATCGTCGGCTTCGTGGACAACCGGCCGGAGCTGGTCGGCCAGAGCCTCATCAACCCGCGCGTCCTCGGCACGCACGCGGACATGGGCGACATCGTCCGCCGCGAGGGCGTCAACCGCATCATCGTCTCGATGAACGAGCGGCGCGGCCAGTTCCCGACCGAGCAGTTGTTGGGATTAAGTCTCGCGGGCGAGGTCGCCATCGAGGAGTGCGCGTCCTTCTACGAGCGGCTGACGGGCCGCGTCTCGCTCGACATGCTGCGGCCGTCGTGGCTCATCTTCTCGGGCCGGGGCCGGCAGGCGCGCGTCTCGGGCGCCGTGCGGACGCTGTTCCACCGCGGCGTGGCGTTGGCCGGCGCCGTCGTCTCGCTGCCGCTGGCAATCCTGACGGCCGTGCTGATTAAGCTCGACTCGCCCGGCCCCGTGCTCTACTCGCAGGAGCGGGTGGGGAAGAACGGCCGCCCGTTCCGCGTCTACAAGTTCCGCTCGATGCGGACCGACGCCGAGAAGAACGGCCCCGTCTGGGCGAGCAAGTCGGGCGACGCGCGCACCACGCGCGTCGGCCGCGTCATCCGCAAGATTCGCGTGGACGAGATACCGCAGTTCTGGAACATCCTCAAGGGCGACATGAACTTCGTCGGCCCGCGCCCCGAGCGCCCGCACTTCGTCAGCCAACTCGCCGAGGAGATACCTTTTTACGAGCAGCGCCATCTGATACCGCCCGGCCTCACCGGCTGGGCGCAAATCAAATATCCGTACGGCGCCTCCATCGAGGACGCGCGCCAGAAGCTCCAGTACGACCTCTACTACATCAAGAACCAGAGCCTGCTGCTCGACGCCGTCATCCTCTTCGAGACCGTCAAGACCATTCTCTTCGGCCGCGGGACTTAGAAAGCCCGCCCGGCCGCTCGCGCCCCGTAAGTTGTTTGTCGGAGGTTTGAAGCCATGAAGACGAATCTGACCATCGCCGCCTTACTCGTCGTCGCCCTCGCCGCGCCGGCCGCCCTCGCGCAGAAGCAGGAGAAGCAGGGCGGGCAGAAGACGAAGCCCGCCGAGCGGCTGGAGCCCGACGACCAGACGCGCGTCCGCCAGGACGTGCCCGAGTCGGTCCTCGCCAACCGCCGCGAGCAGACGAGCGAGGAGGCGGACGCCGAGATTCCCTCCTACAACAACTTCATGTCCACCTACCTGCTCGGCCCCGAGGACGTGATTTCGATTTCGGTCTTCAACCACGAACGGTACAGCCGCGCCAACATCACCGTCCCGCCCGACGGCCGCATCGACTACTTCTTCATCCGCGACGGCCTCCACGTCGCCGGCAAGACCCGGCAGCAGGTGGCCGACGAGATCACGCGCCACCTCGACGAGTACATCATCGACCCGAAGGTGACCGTCTCGCTGGAGAAGGCCCAGTCGCATTACTACGGCGTGCTGGGCGACGTGGCGCAGCCCGGCATCCGCCAGATGTCGCGCCGCCTGAGCGTCATGGAGGCCGTCTACACGGCCGGCGGCGTCCTCCCGACGGGCAAGAAGCAGGTCGTCGTCCTCCACTGGAACGCCGACCGCATGCTGCAAACCACCACCGTTGACCTCGCCGCCATCGAGAAGGGCAAGGCGCCCGACAACTACTTCCTCCGCCCCGGCGATCAGGTCGTCGTCCCCGGCAACAGGTGGAAGACCGTGGACAAGGTCCTCAAGGCGCTCCCCGTCATCAGCTTCGCCCGCATCTTCACCGGGGGATTTTAAGAACGGCAGGCGGCAGGCAGTCGGCAGGGAAGGCGATGAATTTCAAATTTGAGATTTCAAATTCGAGATTGAAGCGCCCCGCGCTGCGCCGCCTCCTGCTCGCCTTCGTCGTCTTCTTCTTAACCGCCGACTGCCTGCTGCCCACTGCCTACTGCTTTTCGTGGGAGCGGCAGAAGACGGGGACGATGGCGTGGCTGCGCGCCGTCTTCTTCGTGGACGAGCGGCGCGGGTGGGCCGTGGGCGGGCGCGGCGCGCTGCTGTCGACCGAAGACGGCGGCGTGAGTTGGCGCCCGCTGCGCGCGCCGACCGAGGACAACCTGCGCGACGCCTTCTTCCTTGACGCGCGCCGCGGCTGGCTCGTCTGCGAGCGCGAGTGGTTCAAGCTGGCGACGAAGACGGAGCCGCGCGCTTATCTTCTGAAGACCTCGGACGGCGGCGCGACGTGGGCGCGCGTCGAGGCGGCCGGGCCGGACGTTGACGCGCGGCTCGTCGGCGTGCGCTTCGCGGACGCCGAACACGGCTGGGCCTTCGGCGAGATGGGCGCGCTCTACGTGACTTCGGACGGCGGCGCGACGTGGGCGCGGCAGCTCGTGCCGACGAGAAAGCTGCTGCTCGGGGCGCACTTCGCGGACGCCCGCCGCGGCTGGATAGTCGGTGCCGGCGCCACGCTCCTTTACACCTCCGACGGCGGCGCGACGTGGCTCGCCGGACAGCTTTCCTCCCAAGCCGCTCCGAGGCTCAACGCCGTCACCTTCGTTGACTCGCGCCGCGGCTGGGCGGCCGGCTCCGGCGGCGCCGTCTATTCGACCTCCGACGGCGGGCGGACGTGGGCCGCGCAAAACTCCGGCGTCGCGTCTGACCTCTACGACGTTAAATTCTTAGACGAGCGCGAAGGCTGGGCCGCGGGCGCCGCGGGGACTTTGATACACACGACCGACGGCGGGCGCACCTGGGCCGCCGAAGCGTCGGGGACGCCGCAGACGCTCGAACGCCTCTTCTTCGCCAGCCGCACCCGCGGCTGGGCCGTCGGCTTCGGCGGCACCATCATCGGATTCGTCAACCGTCAATCCTAAGTTGTTAAAGCGGCTCTCGGGAGTTGTTATGGCTGACCGTACGGCACGTTTAATCTTCGCGTGTGGCGCGCTCGGGCTCGCGTTGTCAGTGGAGGCGTCGGCGCAGCAGCAGGCGCCGGCCGACGCGGCCGTGCGCGAGCGGCGGGCCGGTGTTCAGAAGGTGGAAGAGACGAAGGCCGAAGGGACTTCGGGCGGCGAGGACGACTTGCGTCGGCAGCTCGCGGACGAGACGCGGCCGGCCGAGCGAGCGCGGTTGCAGCGCGAGCTGGTCGAGCGCGCCGCCGCCGACGGGCGCAAGGCCGAGGCCGTCGCCCTGCTGCGCGAGATGCTCGCCGAAGAGCGTTTCGACCCGCCCTTCTTCTACAACGTCGGCAACACGTTCGCCCGTCTCGACGAGCCCGGCCCGGCGGCCGAAGCCTACCGCAAGGCCATCTCGCAGCGCCGCGGCAACTACGCGCGCGCGCAGCACAACCTCGGCGTCGTGCTCACCCGGCTCGGCCGCTGGGAGGAGGCGGAGGCCGCGCTCACGGCCGCCGTCAAGCTCGAAAATTTCAACTACCCGGAGGCCAGCTACAGCCTCGGCCGCCTGTATGCGCTGCGCGGCGAGGCCGGCCTCGCCATCGAACAGTGGGCGAACGCGCTCCGCCTCAAGCCGGACCACGAGCCGTCGGCCGTCGCCCTCGCGCGCGCCCTCGCCGAAGACGGCGACCCGCCGCGCGCGCTCAAAGTCCTCGACGACTTCGCCGCGCGGGCCGCGAAACTCGGGAAGGCCGCGCCGCGCGAAGTTGAAATCGCGCGCGGCGAGATAGTCGCCGCCTCGAACGTCGCGCCCGAAGAGAAGGACGAGAGGCCCGCGGCCGAGCCCGAAGAGAAACGCCCCGCGGCCGTCGAGAAGCGCCCGGCGGCGAAGGCGAGCGCGCGCCCCGTCGTCGTCGCGCCCGTCCCGGCCGAGGAGGCGGTGACGGTCCTGCGCGCGGCGCGCGTCCCGTCGAAGCCGCGCCAGTTGAAGGTGTCGGGCGAGACTTACAACCTGTTGCTGGCGGCGCGGCGCGCGCGCTCGGACAAGCGTGAGGAGGAGGCGGTCGAGCTTTACCGCGCGGCGGTCGAGAGCGGCGGCGGCTACCTCGCCCCGGCGAACATGGAGTTGGGTTTCACTCTGGAAGGACTCAGGCGCAACGAGGAGGCGGCGGCCAGCCTCTTTGAAGTCGTGCGCAACGACGGCGCGCGCTACCCCATCGCCTTCTACCACCTCGGCCGCTACTACGAGCACCTCGGCCGGCTCGAACAGTCGGCCGAGGCGTTCGCGCGCGCCGCCGAACTGCTCGGGCACGAGAGCCCGCAGTTCTACATCGACCTCAGCCGCGTCCGCGAGAAGCAGGGGCGCTACCGCGAGGCCCTCGCGGCCGTCGAAGAATTTCTCCGCCGCACCGAGCCGCTCGGCACGTCGCCCCACTGGGCCCGCCGCCGCCTCGCGCTCCTCAAAGACAAAACGTCCGCGCCGCCTAAGCGGTAGGAGCGTCGGCCGCCGCCTCGCCCCCTTCGCTCTCGTCGTCGGCCTTCGCGCGCTGCGGCCTCATGTGCGGGAAGAGAATCACGTCGCGGATGGAGCGCCGGTTCGTCAGCAGCATCGTCAGCCGGTCGATGCCGATGCCAATGCCGGCGGCCGGCGGCATCCCGTAGGAGAGCGCCCGCACGTAATCCACGTCCATCTGCATCGCCTCCTCGTCGCCGCCCTCCCGCTGCCGCGTCTGCTCCTCGAACCGCTCGTACTGCTCGACGGGGTCGTTCAACTCCGAGAACCCGTTCGCCACCTCCATCCCCATCACATAAAGCTCGAACCGCTCGGCGACTGTCGGGTCGTCGGGCGAGGCTTTCGAGAGCGGCGAGACGGGCTTGGGGAAGTCCGTGATGAAAGTGGGCTGGAGCAGCTTGTGCTCGGCGTGCTGCTCGAACAACTCGACGATGCGGCGGGCCTCAAGCTCGTCCTCGGCGACGTTCTTCGTCCCCTCGGGCGCGTGCTCGGCAATCGCCTCCTTCATCGTCAGGCGCCGGAACGGGCGGCCGAAGTCGAGTTCCGTTTCGCCGAAGGTGAGGGCCGTGGCGCCCGCCGTCGCCGCGATGGTCCGACGGAGCATCTCCTCGCAGAAGTCCATCATCCAGTTCACGTCCTTGTAGGCCGTGTAGAATTCGAGCATGGTGAACTCGGGGTTATGGCGGGTGGAGATGCCTTCGTTGCGGAAGTTGCGGTTGAGCTCGTAGACGCGCTCGAAGCCGCCGACGAGGAGGCGCTTGAGGTAAAGCTCGGGGGCGATGCGCAGATACAGGTCGATGTCGAGGGCGTTGTGGTGCGTGACGAAGGGCTTGGCGGCGGCGCCGGAGGCGACGGGGGAGAGCATGGGCGTCTCGACTTCGATGTAGCCGTGTTCGTCGAGGTGGCGGCGCAGCGCGTTGACGAGCTTGGAGCGGCGCTCGAAGACTTCGCGGGTCGTCATCTCGCCGGGCTCGCGCTCGACCTTGAGGCTGGAGGCGATGAGGTCGGCGTAACGCTGGCGCTGTCGTATCTCGGGGTCGGCGATGCCGTGGACCTTGTCGGGCATCGGCAGCAGCGCCTTCGACAAGAACTGCATCTCGCGGACGTGGACGGAGAGCTCGCCCGTCTTCGTCACGAACAGCTCGCCCTCGACGCCGAGGAAGTCGCCGTGGTCTAAAAGCCCGAAGAGCTTCCAACCGCTGTCCACCTCTTCGACCGGCTGCATGGAGTCGTTGCTGACGGCGCGCGCGTCCTGCTTGCGGACGTAGATTTGGAGGCGCTCGCGGCCGTCGGAGAGGTGGACGAAGGCGGCCTTGCCCATCACGCGCGGCGGCGTGGCGATGCGGCCCGAGATGCGCACCTTGAACTTGTTCAGCTCCGAGTTGGCGGATTCCAACTGTTCGGGCGACGGGCGCTCTTCGCCTTCCGGGGCTTGCGGCACGTGCGCCTTAAAGGCGTCGAGGACGGAGGTTATCGTGTCCTCTCCTTCGGGCGTCTCGGTGAGGCCGGTGCGGCGGAACTGGTTCGGGTAGGCGTTGCCTACAAGGTCGCGAATCTGCTCAAGGTGCTCGCGGCGGGCGCGCGTCTGGTCGTTGTCCTCGACGGGAAAAGGGCTGCTCATAGGTCGTAAATAGTAAATCCTAAGTCGCGAATCGACAAAACCACGCTCCCGGCGTTTTACGATTCACGATTTACCCTTTACGATTTACTAACCTGTGGGCAGCGAGAAAGTCATCCTCGACCGCGAAGAGCTGCGGCGCGTGCGGGCGCGGTTGCGCGCCGGGGGGCGCCGTCTCGTCTTCACGAACGGGTGCTTCGACATCCTGCACGTCGGGCACGTCCGCTATCTCGCGCAGGCGCGCGCCGAGGGCGACGCCCTGCTCGTCGCCGTCAACAGCGACCGCTCGGTGCGCGCGCTCAAAGGCGAGGGCCGGCCCGTCGTCTCGGAGGGCGAGCGGGCGGAGGTTCTGGCGGCGCTCGGGGCCGTGGACTTCGTCACCGTGTTTGACGAGGAGTCGCCGCGCGCGCTCATCGCCGAGCTTTTGCCGGACGTGCTCGTCAAGGGCGGCGACTACGCGCTCGACGAGATACACGGGCGCGAGGAGGTCGAGGCGGCGGGCGGGCGCGTCCTCTCGCTGCGCTTCGTCGAAGGCGCTTCGACGACCTGCATCATCGAACGCATCCAAAAACTTTCCGAGGGGGAGACGGCGTGACAAGGGTTTTGCGATGGCGAAGACTAAATTAATTAATGTGGGCGATGTGGCGGCGAACACGCTCGGCGGCATCATCTGTAGCGTCGTCGTCCTCTTTATGACGTGGCTCATCAGTTGGGCATGGCCGTCTATACCCCGGATCACCTTGGATTATGCCCAGCGCATTTTGTTAAGCCCTTGGACTCTTACCGCTATCGTGACCCTCTTGGTGTTCAGTATTTCCTACCTGATTATTGCTCGGTATAGGCGGCACACTTATACACATGGGAAAGAGATGTATTTGAGGACGATTAAAGAATATGAAGAGGCGGCCGGCCTGGATGTTTTGGGAATCATCCCCGCCGTGCGGAACGTCGAAGGGTTGTTCGCCCTGGAACAACTCAGGCGAGTCAGGAACCTAGTCCAACTGCATTTCGACGCCAGCCAAGGCAAAAGTCTCCTAATAACGGGGCTTCACCCTGGGGATGGAGCGACCACCATCTGTTTCCACTTGGCGACGATTTTCGCCGCCACGGGGAAGTCCGTGCTCGTTTTAGATTTGAACCTGCGCAGACCACGCCTTCACGCGCATTTCATGTTACCGAATGCGAGAGGCTTCATTAACTATGTTTTGCAAGACGATGTATCCATAAGCGAGTTGATTTATACACACTTCCGATGGCCGAATCTCAAAATTGTCACCAGCGGCTCTCTTCCGCGCTACACTCCGGAAGACGAGGAAGATATGAACTTCAGGGACGACTCAGTTCTTCCCGGCTTGCTGGGACAGCTGGAACTGACGGACATAGGGTTCGACGCATCAGGGATTCTCTACTCGGATGCGGTACGTAAACTCTTGTACGTTTTACACGAACATTTCGACTTAATACTGATTGACTCGCCGCCGACTCTGGACTTCCCCGATGCAGAGGTAATTTCGTGGATGGTGGACGCGGAGATATTCGTGGTCTCTCATGACCCTAAGAACGTCGAGAATCTTGATCCCTATTTCTTCTCGGCAAAGAGATCGGCGGGGCGGCAGTTGGGTCTCATCGTCAATAGATATCAAGGCAAAGTTTTGCAGCTTGCTTACGGCTATAATCCGGCTCGCGAGAAATACGATGTCCGAGCGCGGCGAAGTAGGCAGGGCCAGCCGGAGGGCGGAGAGGCTCCTGCCGCCGCATCCGTTGCTGCGTCCACGACGCAAAAGTCGCCCCCGGCGAGCGCAGCCGAAGTCACGGACGCAAAGAAGGTGACGGGTAGCGGATGATATATAAGGAGTCGGTATCTCCTCGTTGTCATCTGTCTTTGCCCGTTACCTGTCACTTGTTTTATGAGTAGTACGGTTGAACCAATTACTCTCCTGCGAGGCGTGCTGAGGCGCGTCGTGGAGTCGGACGAGTTCGGGCGGCTGCGGGCGGCCGTGGGGTCGGGCGCGCGCGTGGTCTCTTTGGCCGGGATGACTTCGCCCGCGGCGCGCGCGCTGGCCGTGGCGGCGTTGCAGCGCGAGACGGGGCGCAGGTTCGCCGTCGTCGTGCCGGCGAACCGCGACATGGAGGCTTGGGAGCGCGACCTCTCCTTCTGGTGCGCGGCGCTCAGGGGCGGCGGCCGAGGCGAAGAGGAGTGCGGCGACGTGTTGTCGCTCCCCGCCTCCGAGGGCGACCCTTACGCGGGCGCGTCGCCGCACGCGGAGACTTTGGAGAGACGCGCGCTGAGCCTCTGGCATCTGGCGAAGGGGCGCGGGCGCTTCGCGCTCTTGTCGGGGCGGGCGCTTGTGCGGCGGACGGTCGCGCCCGCGCAGTTCACGCAGGCCGGCGCCGTGCTCAGGCGCGACGCGGACTTCCCGCCGGAGGATTTGGTGGAGGCGCTGCTCGCCTCGGGTTACGTGCGCGAAGACCCCGTGGGGGCGGTCGGCGAGTTCTCGATGCGCGGCGGCATCCTCGACGTGTGGTCGCCGGGGCAGGCGTCGCCCGTGCGCGTCGAGTTCTTCGGCGACACGGTTGACTCCATCCGCACCTTCGACGCCGAGACGCAGCTCTCCACGGGTCAGCTTCAGGAGACGGAGGTCGTGCCGATGCGAGAGCTTGCGGTCGGGCGCGACGACTTCCGCCTGTGGTCGGAGTTCGCGCGCGACCGCTGGGACGACGAGACGCGCGCCCGCGCGCTGAAAGATAGAACCGTCCACGCCGACGAGGGCGAGACGTTCCCCGGCTGGGAATGGCTCATCTCGCTGGTCGCCAAAACCGACGCGAGCGCCTTCGATTATCTCGGCGACGCGGTGCTCGTCGTGGACGAGCCCGCGGGCATAGAACAACATCTGGGCACGACTTATGAAACCCTCGCGGCGCGCTTCGCCGAGAACGAGGCCGCGGGCGAGATAGGCTTGCGCCCCGAAGAGCTTTACCTGACGGCCGAGGAGTTGCGCGGGAAGCTGAATGACGTTGCGCGCGTCGAGCTGCGTGCGTTGGGACGCGCCGCCGCGTTGATTGACGAGAGGTTCGCCGGCGAGGCCGACCAGCCGGCGGCGCGCATCGGCCGCGAGCGCAAGGGGCCGCAGCCGCTCTTTCTGTTCCCGGCCGTCGAGCGCGCGCCCGAGGTCGAGTGGCGGACGCTGCCCGCGCGCCGCTACCACGGCCGCGTCCCCGAACTCGCCTCCGACATCCGCCACGCGCGCGACGAGAGGCACGCCGTCACGCTCCTCGCCATGCCTTCGGTCGGCGTCGCCGAGCGCGTCGGCGACGTGCTCTCGGACTACAACGTCTCGGCCCGCGTCGCGCTTCCGGGCGACGGCGGTGGCGCCGAAAACTTCCCCGCCGTCGTCACCGTCGGCCGGCTCTCGGGCGGCTTCGAGCTGCCCGGCTCCGCGTTAATCGTCCACGTCGAGACGGATTTATTCGACGAGGCGAGCGACGCGTCCGTCGAGCGGCGCACGCCCGGCACGGGCGGCGCGACGACCGCGTCGGCGCGCAAGAAGAAGTCGAAGACGGCGGCCTTCCTCTCCGACTTCCGCGACCTGAAGGTCGGCGACTACGTCGTCCACATCGACCACGGCATCGCGCGCTTCGGCGGCTTGCAGACCTTGGAGCTGGGCGGACGCAAGGGCGAGTTCATGCTCCTCTTCTACGCCGAGGAGTCGAAGCTCTACGTGCCCGTGGAGCGGCTCGACCTCGTCCAGCGTTATTCGAGCGCCGAGGGCCACGAGCCGACGCTCGACCGCCTCGGCGGCCTGGGCTGGCAGAAGACGAAGGCCAAGGCCAAGCGCGCGATGCGCGACATGGCCGACGAGCTGCTGAAGCTCTACGCCGAGCGAAAGCTCGTCCAAGGCTACGCCTTCTCGGCCGACAGCCCTTGGCAGCGCGAGTTCGAGGACGCATTTGAATATGTTCCCACCGCCGACCAGGAGACGGCCATCGAGGACACGAAGCGCGACATGGAGGCCGTCATCCCGATGGACCGGCTCTTGTGCGGCGACGTGGGCTACGGCAAGACCGAGGTCGCCATGCGCGCGGCGTTTAAGTCCGTCATGGACTCGAAGCAGGTGGCGGTGCTCGCGCCGACGACCGTGCTCGCCTATCAGCACTACGAGACGTTCCGCTCTCGCTTCGCCGCCTTCCCCGTGACCATCGAACTGATTTCGCGCTTCCGCTCGCCGAAGGAGCAGAAGGAGATAGTCAAGCGCGTCGAGTCCGGCGACATCGACATCATCATCGGCACCCACCGCCTGCTCTCCAAAGACATGGCCTTCCGCGACCTCGGCCTCGTCGTCGTGGACGAGGAGCAGCGTTTCGGCGTCGCGCACAAGGAGCGGCTGAAGCAGATGAAGAAGCGCGTGGACGTTTTGACGCTCTCGGCCACGCCCATCCCGCGCACCCTGAACATGTCGCTGATGGGACTGCGCGACATGTCGGTGATTGAGACGCCGCCGCGCGACCGCCTCGCCATCCAGACGCAGGTCGTCCAGTTCTCCGAATCCGTCATCAAGTCGGCCGTCGAGCTTGAGATGGGGCGCGGCGGGCAGGTCTTCTTCATCCACAACCGCGTCGAGACCATCGACACCATCGCCGCCCTCGTCCAGCGCCTCGTCCCGCAGGCCCGGCTCGCCATCGCCCACGGGCAGATGAACGAGAAGGAGATGGAGCGGGTGATGCTGGAATTTGTTGACTTTAAACACGATGTCCTCGTCGCCACGACCATCATCGAGAACGGCATAGACATCCCGCGCGCCAACACAATCATCATAAATCGCGCGGATAATTACGGGCTCTCGCAGCTCTACCAGCTCCGGGGCCGCGTCGGGCGCTCAAACCGCCGCGCCTACGCCTACTTGCTGATTCCTTCCGAGGCAGAACTGACGCCGATTGCGCGCCGCCGACTGGCCGCCATCCGCGAGTTCTCGGACCTCGGCGCGGGATTCAGGGTCGCGGCGCTGGATTTGGAGCTGCGCGGGGCGGGCAACTTGCTCGGCGGCGAGCAGTCGGGGCACATGGACGCCCTCGGCTTCGATCTTTACACGCAGATGCTCGAACGGACGGTGGCGGAGCTGCGCGGCGAGACGGTCGAGGACGAGACCTCGGTCTCGATAAACCTGGGCGTGGACGTGTCCATCCCCGAGGACTACGTCTCGGACATGGGCCAGCGCCTCAGGACCTACAAGCGCATCGCCTCGGCCCGCGACGACGACACGCTCTCGCAGATTCGGCGCGAGACGGAAGACCGCTACGGACGGCCGCCCGAGTCGGTCGAGAGCCTCTTCGCCTACGCCCGCCTGCGGCGGCTGGCCGAGGAGGTGGGCGTCGTCTCGATTGACAGGACGCCGCAGGGCCTCGCCTTCAAGTTGAAGGAGACCTCGCGCGTCTCGCCCGACAAGCTGCTGGCGCTGGTGGGCCGGGGCGGGGGCGCCTCGTTCAGCCCGAGCGGGGTCTTGAGAATCGAGGTCGGCGCCGAAGAAGACCTCATCGGGGCCGCCCACCGCGTGTTGCTCGAAGTCAGGGCCGAAGGGTAGAATACGCGCTTTCGTGACGCCCCCTCGGCCCGTCCCGACAGCCCGACCGACTTAACCGAACCGGAAAATTTTGGTCCGAACGGCCGCCCGCCGGGCGCCGGAAGTAGAGGAGTGAGAACTGTGTTTCTGAAAAACCCGAAAGGGCGCGCGGGCCTGCTGGCCGTCGCGGCGCTCGCGTTCATTTCCGCGGCCGGCCCGCGCGCTCTCGGCCAGGAGGAGGGCGTGCCCACGGTCCTCGACGAGCCGGTCGCGCAGGTCAACGGCGACGTGATCCTGCTCTCGCAGCTCAAGCGGCACAACGAGGAGTTCAAGGAGCAACTCGTCAAGCGCGGCGTGAAGCCCGAGGAGGCCGCCAAGCAAATTGCCGACAAGCAGGCCGAGATCATCATCAACCTCATCAACGAATCCCTCCTGATGCAGAAGGGCAAGGACATCCCGCGGCTCTCCGAGGAGGTCGAGGCCGGCGTCAACCGCGAAGTCCTTCGGGTGGCGAAGGAGTCGGGCCTCAGCACGCTCGAAGAGCTTGAGGTGGCGATGCGCCAGCAGGGCATGAGTCTGTCGGAGGTGCGCGAGACGCTGCGCCGCCAGTACACGACGCAGGCCGTGCTGGAGCGCGAGGTGGACGCCAAGATTTACTACGGCCTCACGGACGACGAGCTGCGCAAGTACCACGAGGCCAACCGCGCCAAGTTCGTCAGCGTGACGCTCTCGGAAATCTTCCTCAACCTCGCGGGCCGCAGCGAGGTCGAGCTGAAGGCCAAGGCCGAACAGCTCGCGGCGCAGGCCCGCGGCGGCGCCGACTTCGGCGAGCTGGCCCTCAAGAACTCCGAGCGCGAGCAGGACGGCGTCCGCGTCGCGACGAAGACGAAGGGTCTGCTTCAGGACAAGGAAGGGAAGGCGCGCTGGTTCCTCATCACGGACCTGAACCCGACCATCGCCGCCGCCGTCAAGGACCTGAAGGCGGGCGGCGTCAGCGCCCCCATCCAGACCGAAGAGGGCTACATGATTATCCGCGTCAACGAGCGCGACGACTCCTTCAAGGAGAACTTCGTCCGCGGCGTCATCACGCAGGAGCGCTCCTCGAAGGAGAAGGAAGAGTACCTGCGCCGCCTCCGCGCCGACGCCTACATCAAGCCGGCCAAGGACTACCGCGACCTCGTCCAGCCCGTTCTCGACAAGGACCGCCCGGCCGCGCCCGCCGGGGACAAGACCGCCCAGACCAAGGGCGACAAGAACAAGAAGCAGTAACGGGTGATGGGTGTTAAGTGCCGGGTGCCGGGTGAAGACGAGTCGCTTCTACCCGGCACCTAACACCTAACACCCATCATCTCTTTTATGCGTCTCGACCAGTTCTTACGCGCCAGCCGACTCGTCCTGCGCCGCACGGTGGCGCAGGAGTTGTGCGACGCCGGGGCCGTCGAGGTCAACGGCCAGCCGGCCCGCTCCTCGCGCACCGTCCGCCCCGGCGACGAGATTACGGTCCGCCGCCGCTCGCGCTCACTCACCGTCCGCGTCGCCTCGGTCCCGCAGACCAAGCAGGTCTCGCGCGCCGAAGCCCCCGCCCTCTACGAAGTCCTCTCGGACTCGCCCGTCGAAGATGACGGGTCGGTCAACTCTTTCTGACACCTGTCCGATTAAGTACACGCCCCGCCTCCCGACGCGCGTTTGATTTGCGTTCGCCTTCCGCCCGCTCGCGTCGGGAGACGGGCCGGGGTTTGTCCCGAAACAAAACGCCCACCCGGCGGCGCGCTTTGGGAATCCGGCGGAATTAGGCGTGTCCTTAAATTGGAACGGCGTTTGCCAATCCGATAAGCGGCGATTATTGAGAAATCTCCTCGTTAAGAGCCGGACCGAACACCGGGGGACCTATGAACATCCTGACCAGTATCTTTACCGACGATCTGGCGATTGATCTTGGCACTGTCAACACACTGATTTACGCGCCCGACCGCGGCATCGTCCTCAACGAGCCGTCGGCCGTGGCAATCCACAAGTACACCGGCGAGGTCCTGTCCGTCGGCACCGAGGCGTTCAAGATGCTCGGCCGCGAGCCCAAGGACGTGGACGTGTTCCGCCCCATCCGCAACGGGACCATCGACAACTTCGAGGCGACCGAGAAGATGCTCAAGGGCTTCATCGGCCGCGTCAGCGGCGGCCACGCGCGCCGCTCGCACATGGTCGTCGGCGTGCCGGGCTCTTCCACCTCGCTCGAACAGCGTTCGGTGCGCGACGCCGCGCGCGACGCCAAGGCCACCCGCGTTGACCTCGTCGACGAGGGGTTGTGCGCGGCCCTCGGCGCGGGCCTCAGTTTTGAAGACGAGCGCGCGCACCTCGTCGTTGACGTGGGCGGCGGCACCACGAACGTCGCCATCATCGCGGGCGGCGCCGTCGTCTCCTCGTCGAGCCTGCGGGCGGCGGGCAACGCGATGGACCAGGCCGTCTGCGACTTCGTCCGGCAGAAGTACGAGATGCAGCTCGGCGAGCGCAGCGCCGAGATGTTGAAGAAGGGCTTGAGCGCGTCGAAGGGCGACGACTCGTGGAAGATGGAAGTCGTCGGCAAGCAGTTGACGGACGGGCTGGCGAAGGCGGTCGAGATTTCGGCCGACGAGTTGCGCGAGGCTTTGGAGCCGGTCGTCACCGAAATCGTCTCGGGCGCGCGCCGCGCGATTGAAGAGTCGAAGCCCGACGTGACGGCCGACATCTACCAGACGGGGCTGGTGCTGACGGGCGGCGGCGCTCTGTTAGACGGTTTGGCGGAGCGGCTTCAGAAGGAGTTGCGTCTGCACGTCGCCGTGGCCGAAGAGCCTCTGGCGGCGGTCGCGCTCGGCGCCGGGCGCCTGCTCGCGGACAAGGCGAGGCTCAACCGCTCGGCCATCCGCGACGACGTGCCGGTCTGGCAGTCGCAGCAGGAGCTAGTCGTCAACTGGTAGGAATCTCCTCGGGCCAGTAAGGGCGGGCGAAAGGTGGGGCGGCGGCTTCGGCCGGTCGCCCCTTCTCCTTTTCAATCCTCTCAATCGGACAAAAGTCTTTCCCCTTCGGCCTCCCCTTCGAGTTCGACGGGCGTGCGCGTCCGTGTCGCCGCGCGCGGCGGGTCGTCGTCTTCGGGCGCGGGCGGCAGCAGCAGCAAGCCGCCGACGTAGAGGGCGAGCGTGAAGAAGGAGATGTAGCCGGTGGCCGGCGCGTAAGACCGCCCTTCGAGCGTGCCGAGCGTGACGCCTTCGAGGGCGGCGCCCGCGAGCCGCTTGAGCCAGCCGCCGCCGGGCGCGTAGACGGAGGCGAGCAGGACGTGCTTCAAGAAGAAGGCCGTGCCGAACAGCGCCGCGAGGCTCCGCAGCAGGCGGCGCGGGTCGAAGTAAGAGAACTGGTTCTGCCAGAGCGTCCAGAGCAGGAAGAACGAGAGCATCCACCGCAAAAGCCCCGCGTCCGGCAGCACCGAGTTGAACGCCTGCGCCGACGCGAAGAAGAGCGCGCCCAACGTCAGCGCGTGCGACACGTTCTCAAGCGCGCCGCGCTCCGCCGTCAGCCAACTCCCCACGCGCACCGAGCCGCCCCGCACGAACAGCGACACCAGCATCATCGCCATCACGAGCGAGACGAGCGGCGGCGCGACGAACAGAAGCGCACCCGTCTCCGCCGCGACGCGCACTCCGCCCAGCAGCGCCACCGTCAAAAAGACGGTCGGCAGCAGGAGGTGGCGCACGAGCGCGCGGTTCGTTACTCGCCTCTCGCCCATGACTCGCGCCGCGCTCACTTCCTCTCCCGCAAGACCTTCAGCGGGTTGAAATCTTCGGCCGTCCTCTCAAGCCCGCTTTGAAGCTCGGCCTTAAGCTCCGAGGGCGTGCGGATTTTAAGCTCCGGGTCTTCGACCGTGAACGGCGCGCCCGCCGTAAGCGCCGCGGCGCGCTCGGCCGCTTCGAGTCCCTGCCGGAAGAGCGCGTCGTCGTTGTAGACGCGGCCCCAGCCCTGCCGGTAGAAGGAGTAGGCGACGTAGAACTGCGTGAGCGCGTCGCGCCGCGCCGGGTCGGCCCGCGCCCACTCGTCGCGCGCCGCCGCGTACTGCTCTCTCAGGAACAGCCCGCGCCCCGCGTCGAAGCGCGCGCGGTCAACTTCGTAAGTGCCCGCCGCCACGCTCGCCTGCGTCGCCACCTCGCCGACGCTCTGCGGCGCGGCGGCGTAGAGCCAGACGACGAAGAGGGCGTAAAGAAGCGTCCAGGCGACGCCGGCCGATTGGATGAGCCTGTCCCGCATTGCTATAATCTGTCGCGTTCGTGAACTGAACTCAAAGTATTCTTCGACCCGAAAGGATAGCGCATTTCCTCCATGAAAACATTCTTCGCCGCCCTCTTCATCGCCGCCTGCGCCGCTTCCGTCCCGGCGCAGGAAGCGCACCACGGCCACCACCCGAAGCAGGAAGAGAAGACGGCCGCGGCCGATTCCTCCGGCGTCATCAAGCGCGGCGAGGCCATCGGCGACTCTCGCCGCGTGGCCTTCGCCGACGCGCTCAAAGAGCCGCAGAAGTACGCCGGCAAGACGGTCGTCATCGAGGGCGTCGTCCGCCGCGTCTGCAAGATGGAGGGCTGCTGGATGGAGATCGGCCCCAAGGCCGACTCGGAGGAGACGGTCCGCGTCACCTTCGACCACAAGTTCGCCGTGCCGAAGGACGCCGACAAGATGAGCTTCCGCGCCGAGGGCCGGCTCAAGGTCAAGACGCTGACGAAGGAGGCGGTCGAGCACCTCGTCAAAGATGACGGCGCCAAAATCAAGACCAACCCCGACGGCACCGCCGACGAAGTCACCTTCGTCGCCACCGGCGTCGAGCTTTGGAAGTAAAGAATAAGGAGACGGTCTAGCATGTCGAGTAAAAAGGGCCCCGCGACGAAGACCCGTAAGGCTAGGAAGGACCAGACCGTCGGCTCGTTCGAGAAGGAGCACGGGCTCCCGCCGGGCACCATCCGAAACGACGACGGGCGAGATACGCGCAGCGACAAGCAGATCGGCACCATTCGCAAGCAGAGGACGAAGAAGCCGGGGAAGTAATTGCTCAGTCAACCATCAGATGATGAAGCCCTTCAAGATTCGTGATGTCGAGATAAATCCGCCGCTCGTACTCTCGCCGATGGCTGGCGTGACGGACGTGCCCTTCCGCGCCTTGTTGAAGCGGCGCGGCGGCATCGGCCTGACCGTCTCGGAGTTCATCTCGGTCGAGGGCCTGACGCGCGACAACCCGAAGTCGAAGCGGCAGATGCGCTTCTTCGAGGAGGAGCGCCCCTTCGCCGTCCAGATTTTCGGCGGGCAGCCCGAGCGGATGCGGATGGCCGCGGAGATGGCCGAGGAGGTCGGCGCCGACATCCTGGACGTGAACTGCGGCTGCCCCGCGCCGAAGGTCGTCAAGCACGGCGGCGGCTCCGGCCTCCTGCGCGACCACACGCGCCTCGAAACGATTCTCAAAGAGATCAGGAAGGCGATCAAGATTCCGCTGACCATCAAAATCCGCGCGGGCTTTTACGACCACGCGATCAACGCCGTCGAGACGGCGCGGCTCGCGGAAGCCTGCGGCGTGGAGCACATCGCGCTGCACGGGCGGACGAAGGAGCAGGGGTACAAGGGGCGCGCCAACTGGGATCTGGTCCGGCAGATTAAGGAAGTGGTGAGTGTGCCGGTTTCGGGGAGCGGCGATGTCGTGACGGTCGAGGACGCGCTGGCGCGCTGGCGCGAGACTAACTGCGACGGGAT
>DASZEK010000104.1:0-49473 GCA_035941045.1 Pyrinomonadaceae bacterium
ATGCACCACATCGTCTCGGACGGGTGGTCGAGCGGGGTGCTGGTCGGCGAGCTGGCGGCGCTCTACGAGGCTTACGGGGGCGGGGGGGAGTCGCCGCTCGAAGAGCTGCCGGTGCAGTACGGCGACTACGCCGTGTGGCAGCGGGAGCACTTGACGGGCGAGGCGCTTGAGACGCAGCTCGGCTACTGGAAGAAGCAACTGGCGGACGCGCCGCAGGCGCTCGAATTGCCGACCGCGCGCCCGCGCTCCGTCGCGCAGACGTTTCGCGGGGGGCGTGAGGAGCTGACGCTTTCGCCGCAGTTGACGGGCTGGCTCAAAGCCCTCAGCCGGGGCGAGGGCGCGACCCTTTACATGACGCTGCTGGCAGCCTTCGACGTGCTGCTCTGGCGCTACAGCGGGCAGGCGGACATCCTCGTCGGCTCGCCCATCGCCAACCGCAACCGCGCCGAGACGGAAGGGCTCGTCGGCTTCTTCGTCAACACGCTCGTCCTGCGCGCCCGCCTGGACGAACGGCGCAGCTTCCGCGAGTTGCTGGCGCAAGTCAAGGAAGTCTGCCTCGAAGCTTACGCGCATCAGGACGTGCCGTTCGAGAAGCTGGTCGAGGAGTTGCAGCCGGAGAGGAGCTTGAGCCACACGCCGTTCTTTCAGGTCATGTTCGCCCTGCAAAATGCGCCGATGTCGGCGCTGAAGCTGGAAGACCTCAAGCTGTCACTCACCGACCTCCCCGGAGAGACGGCGAAGTTCGACCTGACGCTCTCGCTCGAAGAGACGCGCGGCGGGCTGTCGGGCGCTCTGGAGTACAACCGCGACCTCTTCGACGCCACGCTCGTCAGGCAGATGGCCGGGCACTACCGGCGCCTGTTGGAAAGCGTCGTCGAGGACGCCGACTCGCCGCTCTCGGCGCTGACCATGTTGGGCGCGGAGGAGCGGCGGCGGCTGCTCGTCGAATGGAACGACACGCGTTACGGCGACGCGCCGTCCGCGTGCGCGCACCAAGAGTTCGAGCGGCAGGCCGCGCTGACGCCGGAGGTGGACGCCGTCGTCTCCGAGCGGGAGCGCCTGACCTACGGGGAGTTGAACCGCCGGGCCAACAGGCTGGCCCACCACCTCCGGACTTTCGGCGTCGGGCCGGAGACGCCCGTCTGCGTCTGCGTCGAACGCTCGGCGGAACTGCTGATAGGCATCCTCGCCGTCGCCAAGGCCGGAGGCGCTTACGTCCCGCTCGACCCTTCATACCCGGCCGGGCGCCTCTCCTTCATGCTGCGAGACAGCCGCGCCCCCGTCCTCGTGACGCGCGAGAGGACGCTCGCGTTATTCGACGGGTGCGAGGCCGCGCCCGTGCTGCTCGACCGCGACGCAGAGACAATCGCCCGGCAGAGCGACGAGAACCCGCGCTCAGAAGTGCTGCCCGCCAACCTCGCCTACGTCATCTACACGTCCGGCTCGACGGGCACGCCCAAGGGCGTGATGGTTTCGCACGCGTCTTTGATGAACCTCATCGGCTGGTACAGGCGCACGTCGCCCGTCGCGCCGGGCGAGAGGGTGGCCCAACTGTCGGGCGTCGGGTTCGACGCCTCGGTCTTCGAGCTGTGGCCCAACCTGACCGGAGGGATGACCTCCCACCTGCCCGACGAGGAGACGCGCCTCGCGCCGGAGAAGCTGCGCGACTGGCTCGTCTCAAGCCGCGTCAACGCCTGCTTCGCGCCGACCCCGCTGGCCGAGTTGATACTGACGCTCGACTGGCCGGCGGACACGCCGCTGCGCGCGCTCTACACGGGCGGCGACACGCTCCACCACTTCCCGGCCGCCTCGCTGCCCTTCGAGGTGTGGAACAGTTACGGGCCGACCGAGAACACCGTCATCGCCACCTCCGGCCGCGTCACGCCCGAGGACGCCGCCGCGAGCTACGCGCCGCACATCGGCCGCCCCGTCGATAACGTCGAAGTCTACCTGCTCGACCGGAACATGGGGCCGGTGCCGGCGGGCGTGCGCGGCGAGCTGTACGTCGGCGGCCTGAGCCTCGCGCGCGGCTACGCGGGCCGGCCCGCGCCGACCGCCGAGGCGTTCGTCCCGCACCCCTTCTCCGACTCGCCCGGCGCGCGCCTCTACCGGACGGGCGACGCGGCGCGCTACCTGCCCGACGGCCGCATCGAATTCCTCGGCCGCCTCGACTCTCAGGTCAAGATTCGCGGCTTCCGCGTCGAGCTGGGCGAGATAGAGGCCGTGCTGACGAGGCACGAGGACGTGCGCGAGGCCGTCGTCGTCTGCGACGAGGTGCGGCCCGGCGAGCCTCGCCTGACGGCCTACCTCGCGCCCGAGCCCGAGGCCGAGCCCTCGCCCGAAAAGCTGCGCGCCTACCTGACGGACAAGCTGCCGGAGTACATGCTCCCCTCGGCCTTCGTCGTCATGGAGCGGCTGCCGCTGAACGCCAACGGCAAGATTGACCGCCGGGCGCTGCCCGCGCCGTCGGCCTCGGACCTCGCGCACGGGGGCGCCTACGTCGCGCCCGCGACCGAGTTGGAGCGCGTCGTCGCCAAGCTCTGGCAGGACTTGCTCGGCGTCGAGCGCGTCGGCGTCAACGACAACTTCTTCGACCTCGGCGGCCATAGCTTGCTCATCATCCGGATGCACGGCGCGTTGCGTGAGCTTCTCGGGCGTGAGATAGCGGTCGTCGAGCTGTTCAAGTATCCGACCGTCAGCGCCTTGGCGCGTCACCTCGGCCGCGAGGAGGGCGCGGCCGAGCCCGACGGTCAGTCGCCGAACCGGCTGCGCGGCGAGGCGAGGCGCGAGTCGGCGGGGAGGCGGGCCCGCGGCCGTGGGCTGCCAGTTTAATTGCTTGCGGCGGGAGACGCCGTTTTAGTAAGATGACCGCTCCTTAAAGCAGGCGGCGGCTCTCTTAAATTGACTACACCTCATGCGCCTACAGATTCGACGAGCGGTGATTCCCGTCATGGTGACAAGCACATCTCTTGCCCTCAGCCCGGCCCGCAAGACGAACCCATTCTAAAATAAAATCCCGCGCCCGCCCGCCGGAGGGCGCGGGTCTCGAACCGAGCGAGTCCGGGCTTGAAAGCTCACAGGCGGGCGGCTCGTATCTCATTCATTGGGCCTGATTCGGGGCGGCGGTATTTCCATTTCAACGGGGGCTGGCATGAGCAGCGCGGACACGTTCAGTTATGACATCGCCGTCGTCGGCATGGCGGGCCGGTTCCCCGGCGCGCGCAACGTCGCCGAGTTCTGGCGCAACCTGAGAGACGGCGTCGAGTCGGTCAGCTTCTTCACCGACGAAGAACTCGCCGGGCGCGGCGTCGAGCCCGCGATGCTCGCCGACGCCAACTACGTCAAGGCCGGCGCCGTCGTCGAGGACGCCGAGCTGTTCGACGCCTCCTTCTTCGGCTTCACGCCGCGCGAGGCGGAGATGACGGACCCGCAGCACCGGCTCTTCCTCGAACACGCTTGGCAGGCGCTGGAGGCGGCCGGCTACGACCCCGAGAAGTACGCGGGCCGCGTCGGCGTCTTTGCCGGCGAGAGCGTCAACTCCTACCTGCTGCACAACCTGCTCCCGCGGCGCGACCTGCTTGAGTCGGTCGGCGTCTTCCAGACCCTTATCGGCAACGACCGCGACCACCTCGCCACGCAGACCGCCTACAAGCTGAACCTCACTGGGCCGTGCCTCAACATCCAGACGGCCTGCTCGACCTCGCTCGTCGCCGTCCACGTCGCCTGCCAGAGCTTGCTCAACCGGGAGTGCGACATGGCGCTCGCGGGCGGTGTCTCGGTCGGCGTGCCGCAGGGGCAGGGCGCGCTCTATCAGGAGGGCGGCATCGTCTCGCCCGACGGGCATTGCCGCGCCTTTGACGCGCAGGCCGGCGGGACGGTGAAGGGGAGCGGCGTCGGCGTCGTCGTCCTGAAGCGGCTCTCGGACGCGCTCGCCGACGGCGACTCGATTGAAGCGGTAATCAAAGGCTCGGCCGTCAACAACGACGGCTCGCTCAAAGTCGGCTACACGGCGCCGAGCGTCGAGGGGCAGGCCGGGGTCATCGAAGAGGCGCTGGCCGCCGCCGCCGTCGAGCCCGAGACGATAACTTACGTCGAGACGCACGGGACCGGGACCGCGCTCGGCGACCCGGTCGAAATCGCCGCGCTCACGCAGGCTTTCGGCGCGCGGGGCTCGTGCGCCATCGGCTCGCTGAAGACGAACATCGGCCACCTCGACGCGGCGGCCGGAGTCGCCGGGCTGATTAAGACCGTGCTCGCGCTCAAGCACCGCGAGCTTCCGCCGAGCCTTCACTTCACGCGGCCCAACCCGAACATCGACTTCGCGCGCACGCCGTTTCACGTCAACACCGCGCTCGCCCCGTGGGACTCGAACGGCACGCCCCGCCGGGCCGGGGTCAGTAGTTTCGGCATCGGCGGCACGAACGCCCACGTCATACTCGAAGAGGCGCCGACGCCTGAGCCCTCGGGCGCTTCCCGTTCGCACCAACTGTTGACGCTCTCGGCGAAGACAGCCACCGCCCTTGAGAGCGCGGCGGCCAACCTCGCCTCCTACTTGAAGGAGCGTCCGCAAGCCGAGTTGGCCGACGTGGCATACACGCTCCAGCTCGGGCGGAAGGAGTTTGCGCACCGCCGTTCGTTCGTCTGTCGTGACGCGCGGGAGGCCGTGAGCGCCCTCGAATCGGCGGACGCCGCCCGCCCGCAAATCAACCTTGAGGAGCACGCAGGCTCGCCGTCGGTCGTCTTCATGTTCCCCGGCCAGGGGTCGCAGTACGCGCACATGGGGCGCGAGCTGTACGAGGGCGAGCCCGTCTTCCGCGCCGAGGTTGACCGCTGCGCGGAGCTGCTGCGGGCCGGCGCGGGCCTCGACCTGCTCGGCGCGTTGTACGGCGAAGCGGACTCGGACGAGACGGCGGCGTCGCGGCTCATGCAGACCTCCCTGACGCAGCCCGCGCTGTTCGTCGTCGAGTACGCGCTGGCGAAGCTGTTGATGTCTTGGGGCGTGCGGCCCGCGGCGATGATAGGCCACAGCATCGGCGAGTACGTCGCCGCGTGTCTGGCCGGGGTCTTCTCGTTGGAGGACGCTCTGAAGCTCGTGTCGGCGCGCGGGCGTTTGATGCAGGAGATGCCCGCGGGCTCGATGCTGGCCGTGCCGCTTTCGGAGCAGGCCGTCTCGTCTTTCCTGAGCGAAGCCGTGAGCGTGGCCGCCGTCAACGGCCCGGCGATGTGCGTCGTCTCGGGTGCGTCGGAGGAGATTCAGAGGACCGAGGCGCGGCTCGCCGCCGAGGGCGTCGCCTCTCGTCGCCTGCACACCTCGCACGCCTACCATTCGGAGATGATGCAGCCCGTCGTCGGGCAGTTCGAGCGCGAGGCCGCCGCCATCCGGCTGCACGCGCCGCGCATCCCGTACGTCTCCGGCCTGACGGGGACGTGGATTCGGCCCGAAGAGGCGACCGACGCCCGCTACTGGTCGAGGCAGTTGCGCGCGCCCGTTCGCTTCGCCGCGGGCGTCGCGGAGCTGTTGAAGGAGAAGGGGCGAATCTTGCTGGAGGTCGGGCCGGGCCGAAGTCTGACGACGCTCGCGCGCCAGCAGCAGAACGGCTCGAAGGACCGCCTCGTGCTCTCCTCGCTCGCGCGCGGGCAGGAGTCGGAGCTTCGCGGCCTGCTCGAAACGCTCGGCCAGCTCTGGGCCTCGGGCGCGGCGGTTGACTGGAAGGCTTTCTACTCCGGCCAGCGGCGCCGCCGCGTGCCGCTTCCGACCTACCCCTTCGAGCGCCAGCGGTACTGGATTGACGCCCCGGACGACCCGCAAGGCGCGGCGCCCGACGCGTTGAGGCGCAAGCCGGACGCGGCCGAGTGGTTTTACGTCCCCTCCTGGAAGCGTTCGACCATCCCTCCCGAACAGGCGGCGGAGACGAAAGGGCGTTGCAGCCTCGTCTTCGCCGACGACGCGGGCCTCGCTTCGCTCGTCGCCCGGCGTTTGGAAGACGAAGGCGCGGAAGTCTTCGTCGTCAAAGCCGGTGAGCGTTTCGGCAAGGTCGCCGAGCGCGTTTATGAAATCAACCCGCGCCTGCGCTCGGACTACGACGCGCTGCTCTCCGAGCTTCGCGCGGACGGCAAGACGCCGGAAGCGATTCTGCACGCGTGGGGCGTCTCCGAAGAGCCCGACGCCTTCGAGACAGCGCAGGCGAAAGGCTTTTACAGCCTGCTCTTCATGATGCAGGCGATAGGCGAGGGCCTGCCGTCGTCGCCGCTCAGGCTGGCCGTCGTCACGAGCGGCGTGCAGGAGGTGACGGGCGAAGAGGCTTTGTCGCCGCCGAAGGCGACCGCGCTCGGGCTCTGCAAGGTCATCCCGCAGGAGTACCCGCACGTCAACTGCCGCTCAATTGACATCACCCTCCCGGCGCGCGAGGCGGAGCGCGAAGCCCTGGCCCACAACCTCGTCGCCGAACTCGCCGCGCCCGACGCCGAGACGACCGTCGCCTACCGCGGCCGTCACCGATGGGTGCAAATCTTCGAGCCGGTCAAACTCGCCGAGACGACCGGCGGGGGGCGCTTGCGCGAGGGCGGGGTCTACCTCTTGACGGGCGGGCCGGGCGGCATCGACCTCGCGCTGGCCCGAAGCCTCGCCGCGTCGGTGCGCTGCAAGCTCGTCATGCGCGTCGCCTCGCCGCTCCCCGACGGCGCCGTGTCGGAGCTTGAAGAGGCGGGCGCCGAAGTCATGACCTACAGCGCCGACGTGGGCGACCTCGAAGGGATGGCCGCGGTCATCGCCGAAGTGCGCGAGCGTTTCGGCCGCGTCAACGGCGTCTTCCACACGGCGGCGGCGACGGGCGGCGGCATGATTCAACTGAAGACGCCCGAGGCGGTCGAGTCGGTCTTCCGCCCGAAGGTCGCGGGGACGCTCGCCCTGCAAACGCTCTTGAAGGACGAGCCGCCGGACTTCTTCGTGCTCTTCTCGACGACGCTCTCGCTGACGGGCGTCTTCGGCCAGTCGGACTACTGCGCGGCCAACGCCTTCCTCGACGCCTTCGCGCGCGCGCAGACCGCCGCGGGCGAGACGCCGACGGTCGCCGTCAACTGGAACCTGCCGCATTGGGAAGACTGGCAGGGCTCGGCGCCCGCCGTGCCGTCGGAGTTTCAAACCCAGCTCGCCGAGATGCGCGAGGCTTACGGCCTGACGCACGACGAGGGCGTCGAGGCCGTGCGGCGCATCGTCGAAGGCCGTCACCCGCAGGTCGTCGTCTCGACGCAGGACTTCCAAGCCTTGTTGGACGCGCAGAGGCAGACGGCCGCGGCCGACCTGCTCGACCAGTTGAAGTCGGCGCGCGTCGGGGCGCAGGGCGGCGAGAGGAGTGAAGCCTACGCGCGGCCCGAGGGCGAGACGGAGCAGCGCGTGGCGGCGGCGTGGGAGGAGTTGTTCGGCGTCGAGCGCGTCGGCCGCCGCGACAACTTCTTCGAGCTGGGGGGCAACTCGCTCATCGCCATCCAGCTCGTCTCCCAGATGCGAAAAATCTTTCAGGTCGAGCTGCCCCTGAATCGTCTCTTCGAGTCGCCGACCGTCGAAGGGCTGGCGCGCGCCGTCGAGGAGAGCCGCCAGAAGGCGAAAGAGACGGAAGAGATAGAGCGACTCCTCGGCGAGATCGAAGGGCTCTCGCTCGACGAGTTGCAGGCACACCTGTCCCGCGAGTTACAGAACGGGAACGAGCACGGCTTAGATGGATGACATCGCCAAGCGCCTTGAGGCGTTGACCTCGGAGCAGCGCGAGCTGCTGGAGCTGCGGCTGAGGAAGAAGGGCTTGCAGTCGGCGCTCGTGCGCGACGAGTCGGCCGCCCCCGGCGTGACGGCGGCGACCGCCCCCGCCGCGCGCGAAGACCCCGACGCGTGGAAGTCGCGGAGGGCCGAGCGGCGCGTCGGCTTCAGCATCTACTTCTTCTCCGACGACGGCTCGAAGAACAGCGACGACAAATATCGCCTGCTGCTGGAGAGCGCGAAGTTCGCCGACCGCCACGGCTTCGCCGCCGTGTGGACGCCGGAGCGCCACTTCCAGGCGTTCGGCGGCCTGTACCCGAACCCTTCGGTCCTGAGCGCCGCGCTGGCGATGATTACCGAGCGCACGCAGATACGGGCGGGCAGCGTCGCGCTGCCGCTACACCACCCGGTGCGCGTCGCGGAAGAGTGGTCCGTGGTTGACAACCTCTCGCGGGGCCGCGTCGGCGTCTCGTTCGCCTCCGGCTGGCACATCAACGACTTCCTCTTCGCGCCCGGCGCCTACGACGAGCGCAAGGACGTGATGTTCTCTCACATCGAGACGATAAGAAGGCTCTGGTCGGGCGAGTCGGTGACGTTCCGCAGCGCGCACGACAGCGACGTGGAGGTGAGCATCCTGCCGAGGCCCATCCAGCCGCAGCTCCCGATTTGGATAACGACGGCCGGCAACCCCGAGACGTGGAACAGGGCCGGCGAGGTGGGCGCCAACGTGTTGGCGGCCCTCGCCGGCTACACGCCCGAAGACCTCGCCGGCTTCGTCCGCAACTACCGCGCGGCGCGCGCTCGCGGCGGCCACGACCCGCGCGCCGGGATAGTCTCCCTGATGGCGCACACCTTCGTCGGCGAAGACGACGACGCGGTCAAGGAGAAGGTCAGGCGGCCCTTCTCGAACTACCTGCGGACCTACTTCAAGCAGTTCGAGGGCGCCCACGTGGACCCCGCCACCTTGAGCGAAGCCGACAAGGACGCGCTGATGGCGGCGGCCTTCGAGACGTACTTCCACGACCGCACCCTGATGGGCACGCCGGGGAAGTGCGCGCGGCTCGTCGAGCGGCTGGCGGCGGCGGGGGTTGACGAACTGGCCTGCCTCATCGATTTCGGGGTGGACACGGACTCGGTGCTTGAGAGCCTGAGCCACCTCAACGAGTTGAAGGAACATTTCGCGCAAGCGGCGAGTGAGGAAGCATGAGCGACCTGGCCGAGCGGATAACGGCGTTAAGCCCCGAGCAGCGCGCGCTGTTCGAGGCGCTGCTCAAAAAGAAGGGGCTGCGCGCCCCCGAGGCGCAGACCATCCCGCGCGTCGAGCGCGTCGCGTCGAACCTCTACCCGCCCTCCATCGACCAGGAGCGGCTGTGGTTCATCGAGCAGTTACAGCCCGGCAACACGGCCTACAACATCTTCACCGCCAGCCGCCTCCGCGGCCCGTTCGACGCCGGGGCCATGAGCCGCGCCGCAAACGAACTGCTCCGGCGCCACGAAGTCCTGCGCACGACTTTCAGGGTCGTCGAGGGGCAGCCGATGCAGTACATCGCCCCGACGCTTGAGCTGTCGCTCGTGCCCGTCGATTTGGAAACGCTCGCGCCCGAGGGGCGCGAGGCCGAGGCCCTGCGGCTCGTGCTGGCGGACGTGTCCGCGCCTTTCGATTTGGAGCGCGGGCCGCTAGTGCGCGCCGGGCTCCTCCGCCTCGGCGCGACCGACCACGTCTTCTACCTCAACATGCACCACAGCATCACGGACCGCTGGTCGGCCGACATCATCGAGCAGGACATCGGCGCGCTCTACTACTCGTTCCTCAAGGCGGAGCCGCCCGCCCTGCCCGAACTCCCCATCCAGTTCGTAGACTACGCCGTCTGGCAGCGCGAGCGGATGGGCGGCGAGGTCTACCGGCAGCAGCTCGCCTACTGGCGGAAGCGGCTGGAGGGCGCGCCCCTCGTCTTAGAACTTCCGGCCGACCGCCCGCGCCCGACCATCCAGACCTTCCGCGGCGCGCGCGTCTACTTCCGCCTCCGCAAAGAGCTGCTCGACGCGCTCCGGGAGTTGAGCCGCGAGGAGGGCGCGACGATGTACATGACGCTGATGTCGGCCTACAAGCTCCTGCTCTCGCGCTACACGGGGCAGGAGGACATCGTCGTCGGCTGCTCGATAGCCAACCGCGACCGCCCCGAGACGCAGCACATGGTGGGCTTCCTCCTGAACCTCCTCGTCCTGCGCACGGACCTCTCCGGCAACCCGACCTTCCGCGAGCTTCTGGCGCGCGAGCGCGAAACGGCCCTCGGCGCCTACGCGAATCAGGACCTCCCCTTCGGCAAGCTGGTGCAGGAGCTTCGGCCCACGCAGGACCCGAGCCGCAACCCAATCGCGCAGGCGGCCTTCATCTACCTCGACTTCCCCGAGCTGAAGACGATGGAGGCGATGGGCCTCGAAGTGACGCCGCTCGTCTTAGACAACGGCGCGTCGCGGTTCGACCTGACGCTCGCCCTGACGGAGACCGACCACGGCTTCGACGGCTCGTTCGAATACCTCGCCGACCTCTACGACCGCGCGCGCTTCGAGCGCATGGCGAGACATCTGGAGACGCTGCTCGAACACATCGTCGCCGACCCCGACCGGCGCATCCGCGAGCTCCCGCTGGTCACGCCCGAAGAGCGCCGGCACCTCCTCCACGACCTGAACGACACGCGCCGCGACTCGGCGCACCCGCCCACGATTCATCAACTCTTCGAGGAGCAAGTTGAACGGACGCCCGAGGCGCCGGCCCTTGAGTTCGACGGGGAGGTGTTGAGCTACCGCGAGTTGAACGGCCGCGCCGACCGGTTGGCGCGTCGGCTGCGGGCGCTCGGCGTCAGGCCGGAGGTCAGGGTCGGGCTGGTAATGGAACGTTCCGCCGAGCAGATAATCGGCTTGCTCGGGGTGCTGAAGGCCGGTGGGGCTTACGTGCCGGTGGAGGCGAGCGCGCCGCGAGAGCGCATCCGGTACGTGCTCGCCGACGCGGGCGTCCGAGTCGTCGTGACGCGGGGCGAATTGGCGGGAGGGTTGGTGGCGGAAGATGTCGAGGTGCTGGACATTAAGAGCGTCGGCGGGGAGACGACTGAGGGCGGGCCGGTTGAAAGCGGGGCCGTGGGAGAGAACGCGGCTTACGTCATCTACACCTCGGGCTCGACGGGGAGGCCGAAGGGTGTCGTCGTCAGCCACGCCAGCCTCGTCAACTCCATGCTGGCGCCGCTCTCACCGACGCCCGAGCCGATTACGGCCTCGCTGATGTTGATGTCGTACGCCTTCGACGCCTCGCTGCTCAACGTCTTCAGGGCGCTCGGTCACGGCGCGAAGTTGACGGTCCCGCGCGAGGGCGAGCAGGCGGACCCGGCGCGGGTCGCGCGGCTGATCGAGGAGAGCGGCATCTCCACCATCTTCACCGTGCCCTCGTTCTACGGCTTGCTGCTGGAGCAGGCGCCGCCCGAGCAGTTGCGACCGCTGCGCGCCGTGCACGTGGGCGGGGAGGTTTGCACACCGGAACTGGTCGGCACGCACCGCAGGCTTCTGCCCGACACGCGCCTCTTCAACGTCTACGGCCCGACGGAGGCGACCGTCTGGTGCATCTCGCACGAGACGCGCGCGGGCGACGCGGACCGGCCCGCGCCCATCGGCCGCCCTTCTCACAACGTGCAGATTTATGTGCTCGACGAACACCTTCAGCCCGCACCGGTCGGCGTCCCCGGCGAACTCTTCATCGGCGGCCGGGGCGTGGCCCGCGGCTACCTGAACCGGCCCGCGCTGACGGCCGAGCGGTTCGTCCCGCACCCGTACGGCGACGCGGGCGAGCGACTGTACAGGACGGGCGACCGCGCGCGGGTTTCCGAAACCGGCGAGATAGAGTACCTCGGCCGCTTCGACCAACAGGTGAAGGTGCGCGGCTACCGGATTGAGCTCGGCGAGATAGAGGCCGCGCTGTCGCGGCTGGATGGAGTCAAAGAGGCGGCCGTCGTCGTGCGCGAAGACGAGGGGGGCGGCAGGCGTCTCGTCGCTTACCTCGTGGCGGAGGCGGGGGCGCGGGCGGGGGCCGAGAGGTTGCGCGACGCGCTGAGGGAGAGCCTGCCGGAGTACATGATGCCGTCGGCGTTCGTGCTGATGGAGGAGTTGCCGCGCACCCCGAGCGGGAAGGTCGACCGCACGGCGCTGCCGGCGCCGGACGCGGCGCAGTCCGCGTCCGAGGCGCCTTACGAGCCCCCGCGCACGGTGACGGAAGAGATGCTGTCTAAGCTGTGGGGCGGCGTCCTCGGGCGCGAGCGGGTCGGCGTCCATAACAACTTCTTCGAGCTGGGCGGCGACTCGCTGCTCGCCACGAAGCTCGCCTATCAGGTGCGCACGGTCTTCGAAATCGAGCTACCTCTGACGACCCTCTTCCGTCACCCCACCGTCGCCGACCTCGCCCTGTTCGTCGAAGAAGAACTCGCCGCGCAGATGGACGACATCAGCGAAGAGGAAGCCGAGCGTTTGCTTGAGGACGGTCAGGCGCCGGGGCTTTAGCGCGGCCCTCTTAAGGAAAGCATCATGTCTCCCAGCGACGCGACGGTTCGACTATCCCAGCTCTCGCCGGCCAAGCGGGCGTTGCTCGAAAAACGTTTGCAGCGCCGGATGGAGGAGGCGGCGGCCGGGCAGACCATCGCGCGGCGCGACGGCGCGGAAGGCCCGCTGCCGCTCTCGTTCGCGCAGCAGCGCCTCTGGTTCATCGACCAACTCCTGCCGAACAGCTCCGCCTACAACATCCCCGCCGCGCTGCGCCTGACCGGCCCGCTCGATGTCGAGGCAATGGAACGCTGCCTCGACGAGATAGTCCGCCGCCACGAAGTCCTGCGCACGACTTTCACGCTCGGCCCCGACAAGCGGCCCTTACAGGTCGTCGCGCCGGAGTCGAAACAAGTCCTGCGCGTCGAAGACCTCTCGTCGCTGCCGGAAGCGGAGCGCGAGGCGGAGGCCGCGCGCCTCACGACGGAGGAGGCGCGGCGCCCCTTCGACCTCACGCGCGGGCCGCTGCTGCGCACGCGCCTGCTCCGGCTCGGCGAAGAGGACCACGTGCTGCTCTTCACGATGCACCACATCGTCTCGGACGGGTGGTCGATGGGCGTCGTCGTGAGAGAAATCGGGGCCATCTATTCGGCCTACGCGCGGGGCGCCGAGTCGCCCCTGCCGGAGCTGCCGATTCAGTACGCCGACTTCGCCCTCTGGCAGCGCGACTGGCTGCAAGGCGCGGCGCTCTCCGAACAGCTCGCCTACTGGCGCGAACACCTCGGCGGCGAGCTGCCCGTGCTCCAGCTCCCGACCGACCACCCGCGCCCGCCCGTGCAAGGGTATCGGGGCGGGCACGTGCCCTTCGCGCTCGGGAAGGATTTGTCCGAGCGGCTGAGGCGGCTCGCGCGCGGCGAAGGCGCGACGACCTTCATGCTGATGCTCGCGGCCTTCAAGGTCTTGCTGCGTCGCTACACGGGGCAGGAGGACATCATCGTCGGCTCGCCGATTGCCAACCGCAACCGCGCCGAGACCGAACCGCTCATCGGCTTCTTCGTCAACACGCTCGTCCTGCGCACGAACCTCTCGGGCAACCCCACCTTCCGCGAGCTGCTGGGGCGCGTGCAGCGCGTGGCGTTGGGCGCTTACGCGCACCAGGACCTGCCTTTCGAGAAGCTAGTCGAAGAGCTGCACCCCGACCGGGACTTGAGCCGCAACCCGCTCGTGCAGGTCATCCTCGCCCTGCAAAACGCGCCGATGGGCGACCTGGAGTTGCACGCTCTGAAGGCCCGCCCGCAGGAGTTCGAGAGCGACGTGGTGAGATTCGACCTCGAATTCCACGTCCACGAACTGCCCGACGGCATCGCCGGACTGCTGGCTTACAACGGGGCGCTCTTCGAGCGGGAGACGGTCAGCAGCCTCCTCGGACACCTGACGACACTCCTGGAGGGCATCGCGGCCGACCCGGACCGGCGCATCGGCGACCTCCCGCTTCTGACCCCGCGGGAGCGCGAACAACTCTTATCCCTCCACCACGACACGCGCCGCGACCCGCCGCCCGCAGGCACGATTCATCAACTCATCGAGCAGCAGGCCGAGCGCACGCCGGACGCCTCCGCCCTTGAGTTCGACGGGGAGGTGTTGAGCTACGGAGAATTAAACCGCCGCGCTAATCGGTTGGCGCGTCGGCTGCGGGCGCTCGGCGTCGGGCCGGAGGTGAGGGTCGGGCTGGTGATGGGGCGATGCGCCGGGCAGATAATCGGCTTGCTCGGGGTGCTGAAGGCCGGTGGGGCGTACGTGCCGGTGGAGGCGAGCGCCCCGAGGGAGCGCATCCGGTACGTGCTTGAGGACGCGGGCGTCCGAGTCGTCGTGACGACGGACGCGGGGTTGGGCGAAGAGGTGAAGCCCGAAGGGGCGGAGGTCGTCGAGATAGGCGGGGAGGGTCGGGAGGCGGAGGGCGACGGCGAGACGATTGAGAGCGGCGTCGGCGGAGAGCACGCGGCCTACGTCATCTACACGTCGGGCTCGACGGGGAGGCCGAAGGGCGTCGTCGTCAGCCACTCGAACCTCATCAACTCCATGCTCGCGCCGTGCGCCGAGGAGGTCGGAGACATCAGGTCTTCGCTGATGTTGATGTCGTACGCCTTCGACGGCTCGATGCTCAGCATCTTCTACGCGCTGTTCCGGGGCGGCCTCCTCAGCCTCCCGCGCGAGGGCGAGCAGGCGGACCCGGCGCGGGTCGCGCGGCTGATTGAGGAGAAGGGCATCACGTTCGTCTGCGCCGTCCCCTCGTTCTACAAGCTGCTGCTTGAGCAGGCGCGGGCGGAGCAGTTGCGCCCGCTGCGCGTCGTGCAGGTCGCGGCCGAGGCCGTCCCGCCGAAGCTGGTCGAGAGCCACTTCCGGCTCATCCCCGAAGCGCAGTTAATCAACATCTACGGGCCGACGGAGACGACCGTCTGGTGCTGCTCCTACGAGTTCCGCGCGGACGAGAGTCTGCCGCCCGTCCCCATCGGGCACCCGTCCCGAGGCATGCAGGCTTACGTGCTCGACGAGTACCTTCAGCCCACGCCGGTCGGCGTCGCGGGCGAACTCTACGCGGGCGGCGCCGGGATAGCGCGCGGCTACCTCAACCGCCCCGGCCTGACGGCCGAGAGGTTCGTCCCCGACCCCTTCGGCGACCGGCCGGGCGCGCGGTTGTATAAGACGGGCGACCGCGTGCGAAGACTCCCGAGCGGAGAGATAGAGTACCTCGGCCGCTTCGACCATCAGGTGAAGGTGCGCGGCTATCGCATCGAGCTGGGCGAGATAGAGGCGGTGCTCGCGCGGCAGGAGGGAGTCAAAGAGGCGGCCGTCGTCGTGCGCGAAGACGAGGGGGGCGACAAACGTTTAGTCGGGTACGTGGCGGCGGAAGAGGGGCGGCGACTGAGCGCGGGCGAGTTGCGCGGGCGGCTACAGAGGGAGTTGCCGGAGTACATGATGCCGTCGGCGTTCGTGCTGATGGAGGAGTTGCCGCGCACCGAGAGCGGGAAGGTCAACCGCCCCGCGCTGCCCGAGCCCGAGGCGGGGCGCGACGCGGTCGCGGAGAGGTTCGTCGCGCCGCGCACGCCCATCGAAGAGCTGCTGGCGAGAATCTGGGGCGAAGTCCTCAGGCTCGAAGGCGTCGGCATCAACGACGACTTCTTCGCGCTCGGCGGCCACTCGCTGCTGGCGACGCAGCTCGTCTCGCGCGTGCGCGAAAGCTTCGCGGTCGAGCTGCCTCTGCGCGCGCTCTTCGAGTCGCCGACGGTGGCCGCGCTGGCGCAGCGCGTCGAGGCGGCGATGCGCGCCGGGCAGGGCGCGACGGTTCGACCGCTCGTGCCCGTCGCGCGCGAAGGCGACTTGCCGCTCTCGTTCGCGCAGCAACGGCTGTGGTTCATACACAAGCTGGAGCCGAGCAGCTCGGCGTACAACCTGCCCGTCGCCGTGCGCCTCTCGGGCCGTCTGAACGTCGCGGCGCTGGGGCGGACGCTCGGCGAGATAGTCAGGCGGCACGAAAGCCTGCGGACGAGCTTCCGGATGAGGGACGGCCAGCCCGTCCAAATCATCGCCCCGCCCGCCGAGCTGGAGTTGCCGGTCACGGACCTCGGTCACCTGCCGGAAAGCGAGCGGATGACGGAGGCGCGCTCGCGCTGCTCGGAGGACGCGCGGCGTCCGTTCGACTTGGAGCGCGGGCCGCTTTTCAGGCTCAGCCTGCTCCGCCTCGGCGAAGAGGACCACGTCTTGCTCTTCACGATGCACCACATCGTCTCGGACGGGTGGTCGATGGGCGTGCTCGTGCGCGAGGTCGTCGAGCTTTACACCGCCTTCGCGGGGGGCGAGCCTTCGCCGCTGCCGGAGCTTGCGATTCAATACGCGGACTTCGCCCACTGGCAGCGCACGCACCTCGCGGGCGAAGTCCTCGAAACTCACTGGCAGTATTGGAAGCGGCAGCTCGGCGGGACGCTTCCCGTGTTGGAGTTGCCGACGGACCGCCCGCGCCCGTCCGTCCAGAGTTTCCGCGGCGCGAGCCTGACGCTGGAACTGCCCGCGTCGCTGGTCGAGGGCCTGAACGCTCTGGCGCGGCGCGAAGGCGTGACGCTCTTCATGCTCCTGCTGGCCGCCTTCAAGGCGACGCTCCACCGCTACACGGGGCAGGAGGACATCGTCGTCGGCTCGCCCATCGCCAACCGCAACCGCGTCGAGACGGAAGGGCTCATCGGCTTCTTCGTCAACACGCTGGCGCTGCGCACGGACCTCTCCGGCTCGCCGACCTTCCTCGAACTGTTGAGGCGCGTGCGGACCGTCGCCCTTGAGGCTTACGCGCATCAGGACATGCCCTTCGAGCAGTTGGTCGAACAGCTCCAGCCCGACCGGAGCACGAGCCGCCACCCGCTCTTTCAGGTGATGTTCCAGTTGGGCAACGCGCCGATGGGCGACGCTTCGCTGCCGGGCCTGACCTTGCAGGCGGTGGAGACGGAGCGGGCGACGACGCAGTTCGATTTGAGCATCGACATCGCCGAGGGCGAGGACGGGTTGCTGGCCGTCGCGGAGTACAGCACGGACCTCTTCGACGCCGCGACCGTCGAGAGGGTGCTCGGCCACTTCCGAAACGTGCTGGAGCGCGTCGCCGAAAACCCCGGAGAGAGCATCGCGCGCGTGCCCCTGCTGTCGGAGGCCGAGCGCAAGCAGTTGTTGGCCCGTTGGAGCGGGGCGGACGTACGACGGCCCGCCGACAAGTGTCTGCACGAGTTGTTCGCGGAGCAGGCGGCGCGCGAGCCGGAGGCGGTCGCGGTCGTCGCGGGCGGCGGGCGTTTGACGTACGCCGCGCTCGACAGTCGCGCGAATCAACTGGCGCGTCACCTGCGGGGCCGCGGCGTCGGGCCGGAGACGCGCGTCGGCGTGCTGTTGGAGCGCACGCCCGAGATGGTGGTCGCGCTGCTCGCCGTCCTGAAGGCCGGCGGCGCCTACGTGCCGCTCGACCCGAGTTACCCGCGCGGGCGTCTGGCCTTCATCCTGAAGGACGCCGGTGCGTCCGTGCTGATTACTCAAGCGCGGCTGAAGGAGTTGCTTCCTGAAACGAAGGCCGAGGGGATTCACGTCGTCTGTCTTGACGCCGAGCGCGAAGCCGTCGCCGGGCAGAGCACGTCTAACCCGGCCGCTGTCGCCCGTCCCGAGAATCTGGCCTACGTCGTCTACACGTCAGGCTCGACGGGGAGGCCGAAGGGCGTGGCCGTCACACACGCCAGCCTCGTCAGCCATCAGTCGGCGGTGCGTGAAGCTTACGGCCTCTCGCCGGAGGACCGCGTCTTACAGTTCGCCTCGCTCGGCTTCGACGTGGCGGCGGAGGAAATCTTCCCCACGCTGCTCTGCGGCGCGACCGTCGTCCTGCGCGACGACGAAGCGCCCGGCGTCGGCATGGGGCTGCTCGGGCAACTGCGCGGGCAGCGCGTGACGGTGCTCAACCTGCCCGCCTCCGCGTGGCACGAGTGGGCGGGCGAGTTGTCGAAGGACGGCGCGGCGCTGCCCGGTTGCCTCCGCCTGTTGATAGTCGGCAGCGAGCGTGTGTCGAGCGAGAGCCTTGCGGGGTGGGGCGAGACGGCGGGCGCGGGGACTCGCCTGATGAACGCCTACGGCACGACGGAGACGACCATCACCGCGACCCTCTACCGGCCCGCCGCAGGCAAGGAGGCGGCGCACACCGGCGCGGCCCTGCCCATCGGCCGCCCCATCGCCAACACGCGGACTTACATCCTCGACCCGCTCATGCAGCCCGTCCCCGTCGGAGTCGTCGGCGAGTTGCACGTCGGCGGCCTCGGCCTCGCGCGCGGCTACCTGAACCGCGCGGGGCTGACGGCGGAGAAGTTCATCCCCGACCCGTTCTCGCAAGAGCCGGGCGCGCGGCTGTACAGAACGGGCGACCTCGCGCGCTACCTCGCGGACGGCAACATCGAGTTCGTCGGCCGCCTCGACCATCAGGTGAAGGTGCGCGGCTTCCGCATCGAGTTGGGAGAGATTGAGGCGGCGTTGAAGGAGCAGAGGGGAGTCCGCGAGGCGGTGGTCGTGGCGCGGCCCGACGCGGACGGCCGGAGTTGTCTGGCGGCCTACGTCGTGGCCGCGCCGGGTCAGGAGGTGACGAAGAAGGAGCTGCGCGAGCGTCTGCGCGAGCGTCTGCCGGAGTTCATGGTCCCGCCGGTCTTCCGCATGTTGGACGAGCTGCCGCTCGCGCCCAACGGCAAGGTTGACCGCCGCGCGCTGCCCGCGCCGGATGACGAGTCCGAGGACGCGGACGAATCCGTCGCGCCCCGCTCCGAAGTCGAGCGCGCCATCGCCGCCGTCTGGCGCGAAGTGCTCAGGCGCGAGCGCGTCGGCGTCAACGACAACTTCTTCGACCTCGGCGGCCACTCGCTGCTGCTCGTGCAGGTGCACAACCGCCTGCGCAAAGCGTTCGACGCCGAGGTCACGATGCTCGACCTGTTCAAGTATCCGACCATCAGCGCCCTCGCCGCATACATCGCGCCCGCCGACCGGCCTCAGCCACAGCCGCTCACGCGTCAGGCCGAAGTCGAAACGCGGCCGGCTCGTGCGGCCGAGGGGCCGTCGGACATCGCCGTCGTCGGCATGGCCGGGCGCTTCCCCGGCGCGCGCGGCGTGGAGCAGTTCTGGAAGAACCTGCGCGCGGGCGTCGAGTCCGTCACCTTCTTCACCGACGAGGAGTTGATTGCCGCGGGCGTTGACCCCGCGACGCTCGCCCGGCCCGACTACGTCAAGGCAGGCGTCGTCCTCGAAGACGTGGAGCAGTTCGACGCCTCCTTCTTCGGCTACAGCCCGCGAGAGGCCGAGGTCATGGACCCGCAGCACAGGCTCTTTCTCGAATGCGCGTGGGAGGCTCTGGAGCGGGCCGGGCACGACCCGGAAAGGGACGGCGGCTCGGTCGGCGTCTTCGCGGGCGCGGGCGCGAGCACGTACGCGCACAACCTTCTGACGCACCCGGAAATCGTCGAGGCCGTCGGCGGCCTGCAAATAGCCATCGGCAACGACAAGGACCACCTGCCGACGCACGTCTCCTACAAGCTGAACCTGCGCGGCCCGAGCGTCGCCGTGCAGACGGCCTGCTCGACCTCGCTCGTCGCCGTCCACATGGCCTGCCAGAGCTTGCTCAACGGCGAGTGCCGGACGGCGCTGGCCGGCGGCGCCTCAATCCACGTCGCCGGCAAGCAAGGTTACGTCTATCAGGAAGGCGGCATCTACTCGCCCGACGGCCACTGTCGCGCCTTCGACGAGCAAGCGCGCGGGACCGTCAGCGGCAGCGGGGTCGGCGTCGTCGTCCTGAAGCGGCTGGAGGACGCGCTCGCCGACGGCGACCACGTCCACGCCGTCATCAAAGGCTCGGCCGTCAACAACGACGGCTCGGCCAAGGTCGGCTACACGGCGCCGAGCGTCGAGGGGCAGGCCGAGGCCATCGCCGAAGCGCAGCGGGCAGCGGGCGTCTCGCCCGAAACCATCACTTACGTCGAGGCGCACGGGACGGGCACGCCGCTCGGCGACCCGATTGAGATGGCCGCGCTCACGCAGGTCTTCCGGCGGGGCACGGACGAGAAAGGCTTCTGCGCCGTCGGCTCGTTGAAGACGAACCTCGGCCACCTCGACACGGCGGCGGGCGTGGCCGGGCTGATGAAGACCGTGCTCGCGCTCGAACACCGGACCATCCCGCCGAGCCTTCACTTCACGCGGCCGAACCCCGCGCTCGACCTCGGCGGCAGTCCTTTCTACGTCAACAGCGAGGCGTCCGAGTGGCAGGCCCGCGGCGGCGGCCCGCGCCGCGCCGGGGTCAGCAGTTTCGGCATCGGCGGGACGAACGCCCACGTCGTCTTGGAAGAGGCCCCGGCGCCCGAGCCTTCGGGCGAGTCGCGCCCGTGGCAACTGTTGATGCTTTCGGCACGGACCGAGACGGCGCTTGAGCAGGCGACCGCCAACCTCGCCGCGCACCTCAAACAGCACGCGGACGCGAGCCTCGCCGATGTCGCTTACACCTTGCAGGTCGGGCGCAAGGCTTTCGGCCACCGCCGCGTCATCGTCTGCCGCGACCGCGAAGACGCGCGCGACGGTCTGGAGCCTTTGCACCCCGAAAGAGTCCTGACCTCGGCGGGCGAGGCCGTAGACCGCAACGTCGTCTTCATGTTCCCCGGCCAGGGCTCGCAGCACGTCGAGATGGGGCTCGGGCTTTACAGGCGTGAGCGCGTCTTCCGCGAGCAGGTTGAACGGTGCTGCGAAACGCTGAAAGCCCACCTCGGCTTCGACCTCCGCGACGTGCTCTACCCGCGCGCGGGCGGGTCGGCCGAGGCCGCCGAGCGGTTGCGGCAAACTTCACTGACGCAGCCCGCGCTGTTCGTCGTCGAGTACGCGCTGGCGCGTCTCTGGATGTCGTGGGGCGTGCGGCCCGCGGCGATGATAGGCCACAGCATCGGCGAGTACGTTGCCGCGTGCCTGGCCGGAGTCTTCTCCTTGGAGGACGCTCTGAAGCTCGTGGCGCTCAGGGGGCGACTGATTCAAAAGCTGCCCGAAGGCGCGATGCTGAGCGTCCCGCTCGCGGAAGAAGAGCTGCGCGGGCTGCTCGGCGAAGAGCTGTCAGTGGCCGCCGTCAACGGCCCGTCGCTCTGCGCGGCTTCGGGGCCGAGCGAGGCGATAGACGATTTGCAACGAAGGCTCGCGGCGCGGGGCGTGGAATCAAAACGGCTGCACACGTCCCACGCCTTTCATTCGCAGATGATGGCGCCGGCCGTCGCCGAGTTTAACGACGAGGTGAGGCGGGTCAAACTGGGCGCCCCGCAGACGCGTTACGTCTCCAACGTGACGGGGACGTGGATTAAGTCCGGCGACGCGACCGACCCCGCGTACTGGGCGCAACACCTGCGCCGCACCGTGCGCTTCGCCGACGGCGTGCGCGAGGTGTTGAAGGACGCGAACGCGCTGATGCTCGGGGTCGGGCCGGGCCGCGCCCTCGGCGCGATGGTCAAGCCGCTGGCGCGCGAGACGGGGCAGCCCGTGATTGATTCCATGCGCCACCCCGAAGAGCAGGCTTCCGACGAAGAGGTCTTGACGCGCGGGCTCGGGCGCCTGTGGCTGTCGGGCGCGAAGGTTGACTGGCAAGGGTTCTACGCCGACGAAGTGCGCCGCCGCGTGCCGCTGCCGACTTACCCGTTCGAGCGTCGGCGCTACTGGGTCGGGTGGCAGGGCCAGCCCGCGGGCGCGCGCTCTCTCTCGGGCCTGCCGCACAAGAAGCCGGATGTCGCCGACTGGTTCTATCTGCCCTTCTGGAAGCCGTCGGTGCTGCCCGCGCCCGCCGCGGCGAATGAGCCGGTGCGCTGGCTCGTCTTGCAGGACGAGGGCGGGTTCGGCGCGCGGGTCGCGGGGCACCTCGCGCGGCTCGGCGGCGAGGTCTACACGGTGAAGTGCGGCGAGAGCTTCGAGCGGCGCGGAGAGCGGGACTACGTAATCAACGTCGCCCGCGCGGAAGATTACGAAGCTTTGTTCGGCGAGTTGAAAGCGCGTGGACTGATGCCCTCGGCCGTGCTGCATTCGTTGAGCCTCGACGCGAGGGATGCTGAGCGGGCGTTGAGCGCCGGCTTCCAGAGTTTCGTCTTTCTGGCGCGCGCCTTGGGGCGGCACAACCCCGAAGGCGAGGTGCGGCTCGCAGTCCTGACGGACGGGGCGCAGCGCGTGACGGGCGAGGAAAGCATCCTGCCGGAGAAGGCCGCGGTGCTCGGGCCGTGCCGGGTCATACCGCGGGAGTATCCGAACGTCGCCTGCCGCAGCGTCGATGTCGTGCTCGACGTGCGGGCCGAGAGGACGGCCGCTCAGGTCGCCGCCGAGCTCGTTTCCGGGGCGCGTGACGCGACCGTCGCTTACCGTTCGGGCCAGCGATGGACTCAGGCTTTCGAGCCCGTCAGGCTCGAAGCCGCCGCGGGCGCGCGCGGACTGCTCAAGCAGGAGGGCGTGTACCTGATTACGGGCGGCACGGGCGGCGTCGGCCTCGCGCTGGCCGAACATCTGGCGCGGACTCGGCGCGCGCGCCTCGCGCTCGTCGGCCGCTCGCCGCTCCCGGCGAAAGACGAATGGGCGCGTTGGCTCGCCACTCACGACGAGGACGACGAGACGAGCGTCAAGATTCGTCGGGTGCAGGCGATAGAAAGCTCGGGCGCGGAAGTGCTCGTCGCGGGCGCGGACGTTTCCGACGAGGCCGGGATGCGTGAGGTGCTGCGCCTCGTGCGCGAGCGGTTCGGCGCGGTCAACGGCGTGATTCACGCCGCGGAGGTAGCGCCGGGCGGGATGATTGAGACGAAGACGGCGGAGACGATGGCGGGCGTGCTCGCGCCCAAGGTGACGGGGACGCGCGTGCTCGAATCCCTGCTCGCGGACGAGCCGTTGGACTTCCTCATCCTGTTCTCCTCGCTCGACTCGGTCCTCGGCTCGTTCGGCCTCGCCGACTACTGCGCGGCGAACGCCTTCCTCGACGCCTTCGCCCACTACCACGCCCGGCGCACGGGGACGCCGACGCTGTCGATAAACTGGGGTGCGTGGGGCGAGGCCGGGATGGCCCTCGACGCCAAGCGGTTCCTGCCGCCGGGCGCGGAGGGCGGCGAGCAACTGCAAAGCTTCCCCGCGGACGCCATCTCCTCGTCCGAGGGCGTGGACGCCTTCGAGCGGCTGCTGGCGAACGACCTGCCGCCGCAGGTGCTCGTCTCGGCCAGAGACTTGAACGTCCTCGTCGAGCTGGCCGGGGCGACCGCGCAGGTTCAAGTCCCCGACGAAGTGGGGCATCCCCCGCAGCCGCGCCCGGCGCACGCGCGCCCGTCGATGCAGACCGCTTACGTCGCCCCGCGCGGCGAGCTGGAAGGGCGCATCGCCGCCGTCTGGCAGGACGTGCTAGGGCTAGAGCGGGTCGGCGTCCACGACAACTTCTTCGACCTCGGCGGCCACTCCTTGCTCGCCACGCAGCTCATCTCGCGCCTCCGCGAATTCTCACGGGCCGAGATACCGCTGCGCGTCGTCTTCGAGCGCCCGACGGTGGCCGCGCTCGCGCAGCACATCGAACAGGCGGGCGGCGACGGCGCGGGGGCCGCTCCCCCGTCCTCTTCGCGCCCGCCGGAGATAGTGCCCATCGCAAGGCAGGCGCGCCCGGTCAAGCGCCCGCGAAGAACGTAAACATGACTGCCTCCACCCCCGCCGACCCGACCCCCGCGCCGGCCGAGCCGGAAGACGGCACGGTCGAAGACGTTTACGTCTTCCCCGTCTCCTTCGCCCAGCAGCGCCTCTGGTTCTTCCAGCAGATGTACCCGGAGAGCGCGGCCTACAACATGCCGCTCGCCATGTGGCTGCGCGGCCGACTCCACGTCAACCACCTCGAAGACGCCCTCAACGAAATCACACGCCGCCACGAGGCCCTGCGCACCAGCATCGACCTCCTCGACGGCCAGCCCGCGCAACTCATCTCGCCGGGCCTGACCGTCTCCGTCCCGGTGACGGACTTGAGCGGCCTGCCCGCCGAGGAGCGCGAGGCCGAGGCGCGGCGGCTGGCGGCCGAAGAGGTCAGGCGCGCGTTCGACCTGAGGACGGGGCCGCTGTTGAGAGTCAGGCTGCTGCGCTTCGCGGAGGATGAGCACGTGCTGGTGCTCGTCGTCCACCACATCGTCTGCGACGGGTGGAGCATCGACCTCCTCTTCCACGAGTTGGCCGTCCTCTACGCGGCCTACGCGGCGGGCGAGAGCTCGCCCCTCGACGAGCCTCCCGTCCAGTACGCCGACTACGCCGTGTGGCAGCGCGAGTGGCTGTCGGGCGAGGTGCTGAAGGAGCAGTTGGACTACTGGCGCGGGCAGTTGGAGGGGGCGCCCGCGCTGCTGGAGTTGCCGACGGACAGGCCGCGCCCGCAGGTGCGAAGCCTCAACGGCTCGTTCGTCCCCTTCGAGCTGCCGGGGGCCCTCGCGTCGAAGCTGCGGCGGCTCTGCCAGCGCGAAGGCGTGACGCTGTTCATGCTCCTGCTCGGCGCCTACCAGTTGTTGCTCTCGCGCTACTGCGGGCAGACGGACGTGCTCGTCGGGACGCCGATTGCGGGGCGCAACCGGCAGGAGGTCGAGGGGCTGATAGGCTTCTTCGTGAACACCTTGATACTGCGCACCGACCTGTCCGGCGGGCCGAGTCTTCGCGAGCTGCTGCGGAGGGTGCGCGAGGTCTGCCTCGGGGCTTACGCCCACGCCGAGCTGCCGCTGGAAAAACTCGTCGAGGAGTTGCAGCCCGAGCGCAGCCTCAGTCACTCGCCGCTCTTTCAGGTGATGTTCGCGCTGCAAAACACGCCGAGCAACGAGGTGGAGCAGATGCCGGGGCTCGAAGTCCGCCCGGTCGCGACGGACGCGACGACGGCGGCCTTCGACCTGACGCTGAACGTCGAGGAGGAGGGCGAAGACATCCTCGGGCGGCTGCGCTACAACACGGACCTCTTCGACGCCGAGACAATCCGCCGCATGGTCGGGCATTACCTTCTGGTGTTGGAAGCGGCGGCCGAGAACCTCGACCAGTCCGTCCTCGACGTGCCGCTCCTCGGCCGCGCCGAGCGTCGGCAAATCCTCCGCGACTGGAACGAGTCGAAGCGCGACTTCCCCGCCGACGCCTACGTCCACGAGTTGTTCGAGCGCGAGGCCGCGCGCGGGCCCGAGCGGACCGCCCTCGTCTTCGACGGACGGCACGTCAGCTACGCGGAGTTGAACCGGCGGGCCAACCGGCTCGCGCACCACCTGCGGCGTTCGGGCGTCGGGCCGGAGCAGACGGTCGCCGTCTGCTTCAAACGTTCCGTCGAGATGCTGGTCGCCATCCTCGGCGTGCTCAAGGCCGGCGGGGCGTACGCGCCGCTCGACCCCGCGGCGCCGCCCGAGCGTTTGGGCTTCATGCTGGCCGAGACGGGGGCCGCCGTCGTCCTGACGCAACAGGGCCTCGCGCACCTCTTCCAATCGAAACAGGGCCTCGCGGTGCTTTCGTTAGACGCCGACCGGCCCGCCGTCGAAGAGTCGGGCGGCGACGATGACGACAACCCGGCGCGCGCCGTCTCGCCCGACAACCTCGCCTACGTCCTCTACACCTCGGGGTCGACGGGCAGGCCGAAGGGCGTGATGGTCAGCCACCGCAACCTCTCCAACTCGATTCTCGCGCAGCTCGCCTCGCTGCGAGAGCCGGTGGGGAGCACGCTCCTGCTGATGTCCTATTTCTTCGACGGCTCGCTCTTCAACATCTTCTGCCCGCTGTGTCAGGGCGCGACGCTGGTCGTCCCGCGCGACGGCCAACAGGCCGACCCCTCGGCCGTGCTCGGCCTGATAGCCGGGCACGGCATCCGTCACATCTTCACCGTCCCGTCGTTCTACTCGCTGCTGCTGGAGCAGGCGAGGCCGGAGCATTTAGAGTCCGTGCGGGTGGTCCACGTCGGCGGCGAGACTTGCACGCCGCAGCTCGTCGGCAGGCACAGACAGCTTCTCCCGCAGGCCGACTTCTTCAACGAGTACGGGCCGACGGAGACGACCGTCTGGTGCACGCAGTATCTTTGCCCGCCGCCCTCGGGCGAGAGCTTCGTGCCCGCCGGGCGCCCGACCGCGAACGCGGAAGTTTACCTGCTCGACGAACGCTTGCAGCCGGTGCCGGTCGGCGTCCCCGGACAGATTTACGTCGGCGGCCTCGGCGTCGCGCGCGGCTACCTGAAACACCCCGGCCTGACCGCCGAGAAGTTCATCCCGCATCCCTTCGCCGACGAGCCGGGGCAGCGCCTTTACCGGACGGGCGACCTCGCGCGCTTCCTCCCCGACGGCAACGTCGTCTTCCTCGGGCGCATGGACCGGCAGGTGAAGCTGCGCGGCTACCGAATCGAGCTGGGTGAGATAGAAGTCGAGTTGAGCGGGCACGAGGCGGTGCGCCGCGCCGCCGTGGTCGAGCGCGAAGACGCGTCCGGCGACCGGCGGCTCGTGGCTTACGTCGTCGCCGACCCCGAGCGCGTGCCGGCGTCGCAAACCTTGCGCGACCACTTAAAGAGCAGGCTGCCGGAGTACATGATTCCCGCGGCCTTCGTCTTCCTCGACGCGCTGCCGCTGACGCGGAACGGCAAGCTCGACCGCCATGCGCTTCCCCCGCCCGACGGCGCGAGGCCGGGGCCGTCGGGAGACTACGTCGCGCCGGGCACGAAGCTGGAGCGCGCGCTGGCGGAGGTCTGGCGAGAGGTTTTGGGCGTCGAACGCGTGGGCTCGCGCGACAACTTCTTCGAGCTGGGCGGGGACTCGCTGCGCGCCGCGCTCCTCATCAACCGGCTCACGGAATGGCTCGGCGATTTCGTCTACGTGGTGGCACTCTTCGAGGCCCCGACGGTCGCGTCGCTGGCGGAGTATTTGACCGCGCATTACCCCGAGGCGGTGGCGAGGGCGGTGGGCGTCGATGAGGTGGAGACGAAGACGACGGGCGGCGGGCGCGGCGAGCTTCCGCGCGCGGTCAATGCCTCCGCGCTCGCGCGGGTGAGGGAACTCGTAGGCGCCGCCTCTTTCACTTCGACGCCGGCCGCGAAGAACCCCCCGGCCGTCTTCATCCTCTCGCCGCCGCGCTCGGGCTCGACCCTGCTGCGCGTGATGATGGCGGGCCACCCCGCGCTCTTCGCGCCGCCCGAGCTGGAGCTGCTTTCGTTCGACACGCTGGCCGAGAGGCGCGCGGCGCTCGCGGGCAAGTACAGCTTTTGGCTCGAAGGCACGATTCGCGCCGTCATGGAAATCAAAGGCTGCCGGATGGAAGAGGCCCGCCGGCTCATGGAGGAATGCGAGGCGCGGAATCTGAGCGTGCCGGAGTTTTACGGCCTGATGCAGGAGTGGATCGGCGGGCGCACGCTCGTCGATAAGACGCCCTCTTACGCCCTCGACAGGGAGGTGCTGCGGCGTGCCGAAGACTGTTTCGACGGCGCGCTGTACGTCCACCTCCTGCGCCACCCCTTCGGCATGATTCGCTCGTTCGAGGAGGCCAAGCTGGAGCAGGTCTTCTTCCGTCACGAGCACCCGTTCTCCCGCCGCGAGCTGGCGGAGCTGATATGGCTCGTGAGCCAGCAGAACATCCGAGAGTTTCTGACGGAAGTCCCCGCCCGCCGCCGGTATCAGTTGAGGTTCGAGGAGCTGGTGAGCCGGCCCGTCGAGACGCTGGAAGGCTTGTGCGATTTCCTCGGCCTTGAGTTTCACCCGGAGATGGCCGAGCCGTACCGGCAGAAAGAGCAGAGGATGACGGACGGCATCCACCCGCTCTCGCAGATGCTCGGCGACGTGAAGTTTCACCAGCACACGCGCGTTGACGCCGGGGTCGCGGAACGCTGGAAAGCGCAGGCCGCCGACGACCCGCTGAGCGAGATGACGTGGGCCGCCGCCGAAGATTTAGGTTATCAAAGAGAGAAGGCTGAAAGCGCGCGGGCGGGCGCGGCGCCGGTCCTCGTACCCATCCAGCCAAAAGGCTCCGCGGCCCCGTTCTTCTGCGTCCACCCGGTCGGCGGCGGCGTCTTCTGCTACCGCGACCTCGCGCGCCGCCTCGGCGACGGGCAGCCGTTCTACGGCCTACAGGCGCGCGACCTCGCCGGGGCCTCGGAGCCTCATACGGATGTCGAGGCGACGGCCGCCGAGTACGTCGAAGCCCTGCGCGCCGTCCAGCCGGGCGGCCCCTACCGGCTCGGCGGCTGGTCGCTCGGAGGCGTCATCGCCTTCGAGATGGCGCAGCAGTTACGCAGGCGCGGCGAGCACGTCAGCCTGCTCGCCCTCATCGACTCGCTCGCGCCGCGGGCGATGGAGCTTTCGCGCCGGCAGGATGTCGTGGAGGTGCTTGACGAGTTGTGCCGGACGGGGACCGACGAGCAGCTTAAAGAGGCTTTCGCCGAAGCGCGGCGCGACGGGTTCCTGCCGCCCGAGGTCGGACTCGGAGACTTCCGGCGCTGGCTCGGCGGCTGCCGCGTCAGGATTGAGGCCGCCCGCGATTACCGGCCTTCGCCCTTCGCGGGCCGCGTCGTCCTCTTCAAGACCGAGGCGCCGGAGCATCATAAGCCCGCCCCCGGCGAAGAGAGTTTCGACCCCGACCTCGGCTGGGGCGAGCTGGCCGCCGGGGGCTTGGACGTTCATCCTATCGGCGGGGAGCACCAGCGGGTTATCCTTGAGCCGCACGTCGCGGGCCTCGCGGAGCTACTCAAACGTTACCTGACTTAAGTCCCACACGCCGATGAAAGAATCCGCCAACCCCTGGCTCATCTCATACGGGCCGTCGCCGCGCGCGCGCCTGCGGCTCTTCTGCTTCCCTTACGCGGGCGGCTCGGCGCACATCTTCCGACAGTGGCCGCAACGCCTGCCCGACGCCGTCGAGGTCTGCGCCGTGCAGCCGCCGGGCAGGGGCAACCGCCTCCGCGAGCGGCCGTTCACAAATCTGCTGGAGCTGGTCGCCGCCGCGGGGGCGGCGCTGCGGCCCTTCATGGACCGCCCCTTCGCCTTCTACGGGCACAGCATGGGCAGCACGGTCGCTTACGAGCTGGCGCGGCGTCTACAGGAGGAGGGGCGGGAGGGGCCTCTGCATCTCATCGTCTCGGGCTGCCGCGCCCCGCAGTTGGCGGAGACGCGCGAGATAACTTACGACCTGCCCGAGCCGGAGTTCGTCGAGGAGCTTCGCCGACTCAACGGGACGCCGGCCGAAGTGCTCGACCACCCGGAGCTGTTGCAGCTCATACTGCCCTTGCTCAAGGCCGACTTCGAGGCCATACAGACTTACAGGCACGGCGCGGGTCCGGCGCTCGCGTGCCCGCTGACGGCCGTCGGCGGGCTCGATGACAGGGAAGTCACGCGCGAGCACCTCGCCCCGTGGCGCGAGCTGACGGCGGGCGCCTTCTCGCTCCACATGGTGCGGGGCGACCACTTCTTCCTGCATACCTCGCAAGCCGCGCTGCTCGAAATCGTCGCCCGCCAACTGGCGCCGGCAATCAGATGATAATCTCTTTGTGGCCGAACAGGCGCTCCGACGTTATCCCGCGCTGCCTGCACTCCCGAACCAGACTGTCCGACTCGACGATGGGGCGCGACTCCGGCGTGTACTGGATGGAGGTGAGGAAGGTCAGCCACGGCTCCTGACCCATCGCGTAGACGTAGACCTGCCGGGGCCGCAGGCGCTCGACGATGCCGATGCCCTTGCGGCAGTCCGAGCCGTTGAGCCTCCTCGACTGGTCCTGCTTGCGCGACACGGGCTTCGTCATCAGCGCGCCGTAGAGCCACGAGAGCGGCCCGCCGTCGCACTCCATCCCGATAAAGAAGATGTCCACGTCGCCTATCAGCCGGTGGAGGTGTTCGTAGATGCGCGGCTCGATGTTGTTCGAGTCGGCGGCGCAGAGGATGGAGCGGCCCCGGAGGTTGATGAGGTAGGCGAGCTTCGTTCTGATGTTCAGGTCGGCGTGCTCGCCGAGGAAGGGGAGGCCGACGAGGCGGCCGCCCTCTATCTCGATTGACTCCATCTCGTCGAGCTCGACCACCCGCTCGAAGCCGATGCGCCGCAGGATTAACTTCAGCGACGGGTCGGCCAAGCCCCCGCCGCCGCTCTTCGGGACGACCACCGTCTTAATCTTATGGCGGAGCTGCAACAGCGTCTCGAACATGCAGTGGTCCTGGTGGTTGTGCGTGATGAGGACGTAGTCGATGCTGTCGGGCAGGTCGGCGTAGGTGTAGCGGGCGAGGCCGCCGTCCGTCTCGTAGCTGACGAGCGGGTCGAGCATGACGCTCACGTCGCGGCTCTCGACGAGCAGGCAGGCGTGGCCGAAGTAGCGTACCCGGACGCCGTCGCCCGCGTACCTCTCGGCGCGGCGCGGGGCCTGCGGGGTGAAGAACGACGAGAAGAGGTTTTCGTCGCCGTCCTTGACGCCGAGCAGAGCGCGCGCGTCGGCGAGCGTTCGGGGCTCTGCCTTCATCTTGAAGAAGGCGTCCAGCTCGGGCGAGTTGAACGGCATCGGCAAGTTCAGGTGCCGGTCGTCGGCGAGCTGCGGCGTGCTGAGCATGAAGGGGCGCTCGTCTATGTGCCCGCGCGAGAGCGAGATGCTTTGCGAGGAGAGTGAGTAGTACGGGCTCTCGTAGAGCAGCCCCTCGATGAAGCGGACCGAGGGGTGGTTGTTCAAGTCGTAGACCAGCTCGACGTAGCCCTTCAGAACGTCCGGCACCTTCTCGTAGAGCGGTTCGAGCGACGAGCCGTCCGCCTCGCTCGCCAGCATCTCGTCCGTGCGCTGAATGGCCGCGGCCAGCTCCAGCGCGTGCGGGCGCTCGGCGACGGTCTTCTCCATCAACGCCTTCACGTCTTTCGCGCGGCCCGCGTCGTAGGCGATGAACGGCCCGCCGCGCATCGCCGGGTTCCTGAGCGCGGCGACGTGCAGGCCCGGCGCGGCGACGAACGACTGCATGATCTTGAGGTGCGAGTTGGCGACGAACATCGCCGACGAGGCGGGCGAGATCAGCGACGACCACGCGTACCACTGGTTGAACAAGGGCTCCGCCACCACGTCGCCCCGCAGGTAAAGTCTCTCGGCCGCCATGTCGCTCCTCCTCGTGCGCCATTATAAGCCACGAGGCGGGAGTTGCGAGGGCGCCCCTCGGGTTTACGAGTTGAGCACGCTCAAGGCGGCGCTGACGGAGTGGCGGAGGGCGTCGCCGGGGACGGCGGCCGGGGAGGCGTCGGAGCGGAGCGCGGCCGCGTGCGCGCGCGCGCTCAGCGTCGCGCGCGCGTTCTTGACCTTCTCTTCGAGGGCCTCGGCCGTGCGCTGGGCCTGCTCCTTGGCGTGCTGCGCGGCGTCGGCCTTCTGCGTCTGGCGCGCGAGCTCGCCCTTCAAGGTGTGCTCGGTGGCCTGCGCCGGCAGCCGCCCGAAGTAGTAGCCGATGATGACGAAGATGACCGGCTCAAGGCGCGCGATCATCCGCTCGTCCGCGAGCGGCTTGAGCCAGCCCGTCAGCGCCGAGGCGTAGAGCAGGACGAAGAGCAGCGTCAGCACCACCATCATCCAACTCCTGAGCACGCCGGGCAAATCGCCGCCCCCTTCGCCCCGCCCGATACGTTCGGCCATGTTTGTTTCTCCGAGAGAGTGTTGGTAAGGCTGAAAGAACCCGTTGCAAAATCGGCGGCGACTGTATATAAGTTGTCGTCGCTCACGAGGTGTTCGGGGCGCCGACAGCAGCCCATCAAACGACTCTCGCCGGCCGATCAGGAGACAGCTTCGAGCCCACTTGGTAACGCACCACATCGGGGGGAGAAGTGTCACCGCCGTCGGACTCGCTTCAACTCAAACACACGCCTGAGAGGTTCCTTACGTCCCTCGGGAGACGCGCCCGCGGCGGGCGGCGCCTCGGCTGAGAAAGATGCGTAACGCCTGGCAACAACTTCAGGGACTCTTCGACGCGGCGCTCCCGCTCGGCGGCGCGGAGCGGGCCGCCTACCTCGCGCGCGAGTGCGCCGGGGACGACGACCTGCGCCGCGAGGTCGAGTCATTGATAGGGGCCTACGAGGAGGACGAAGAGTTTCTTGAGGAGCCCGCCCTCAGCCTCGGGATGCGGGTCATCTCGTCGAGCTCGTCCGAAGACCTGACGGGCCGTCGGGTCGGCTCCTTCAAAATCCTCCGCCCGCTCGGGCAGGGCGGGATGGGCGACGTTTACCTGGCCGAGGACGTGCAGCTCGGGCGCAAGGTGGCCCTGAAGTTTCTGTCGAGCCGGCTCGCCGACAGCCAGTGGGCGAAGAGGCAGTTCGCCAAGGAGGCGCAGGCCGTCGCCATGCTCGACCACCCGAACATCTGCGCCGTCCACGGGTTCGAGGAGGCCGACGGCTTCCGCTTCATCGTCATGCAGTACGTCGAGGGCCGGCGGCTCGACGAGCTGATACCCGACGGCGGGCTCGCCCCCGCGGACGCGCTCTCGCGCGCCGTCAAGATTGCGAGCGCCTTGGCCGCCGCCCACGCCCACGGCATCATCCACCGCGACATCAAGCCGTCGAACATCATGGAGACGGCCGACGGGAAGTTGAAGGTGCTCGACTTCGGCCTCGCCAAGCTCGTCCAGCAGCGGCAGGGCGCCGCCGCCGTCACGGGGCCGCCGCGCAGCAACAGCTTCCAGCCCGGCTTCATCCCCGGCACCATCTCCTACATGTCGCCCGAGCAGCTTCGCGGCCAGAAGCTCGACTACCTCACCGACATCTTCAGCTTCGGCGTCGTGCTCTACGAACTGCTGACGGGCAGCAACCCTTTCACGCGCGACAGCGCGGCCGAGACCATCTCGGCCGTCCTCACCGGCAAGCCCGCGCCGCTGAAATCTACGGGGCCGCTCTCGCGCGAGCTGAACCGCGTCGCGCAGAAGTGTCTGGCGAAGGAGAAGGCCGCGCGCTACCAGTCCTTCAGCGAGCTGCTGGCGGAGCTGGAGGCGGTACAGGGCCCGGCCGCTGGCGGCGGGCGGCGCCGCTGGTACGCGGACGTGCGCGCGGCGGCGGCGGCCGTCATGCTGCTGCTCGTCGTCACCGTCGCCACCTTCGCCTACTCCTACATGACGCGCGCCCGCACCGTCGCCGTCCTGCCCATCGCCAACGAGACGGGCGACCCGAGCCTCGACTACGTGAGCACGGGCATGACGGAGAGCATCATCAAGAAGCTCACCGGCCTCGCGGGCCTGCGCGTCAAGCCTTACGGCACCGTCTCGGGCTACGCCGGAGGGCGCACCGACCCGCGCGACGTGGGCCGCGCGCTCGGCGCCGACGCCGTCGTCGTCGGAAGGCTCACCAACGTTGACGGCGCGCTCAGCCTCCAGTCGGTGATGATAGACGCGTCGAGCGGGTCGCAGCTCTGGGGCGACGTTTACAAGATGGGGCTGGCCGAGGTCTACCGCGTCGAGGACGACATCTCGCGCCACCTCATCTCGAAGCTGGAGCTGTGGCCGCGCAGCGACCAGGCCCGGAGCGCCCGCGCCGCCCGCGCGACCAACCCGGAAGCCTACGCGCAGGCCATGCTCGGTCACCACTTCTGGAGGCTCCGCGACAAGGAGAACATCAAGAAGGCCATCCAGCACTTTCAGGAGGCCGTCAACCTCGACCCGCTCTACGCCCCGGCCTACGCGGGCCTCGCCGACTGCTTCGTGCTGATGAACACCGTCCACTACGGGCAGATGGATACGAGGGAGGCGATGATGAAGGCGGAGTGGGCCGCCAAGCAGGCCGTCGCGCTCGACGACACGCTGCCCGACACGCACACCTCGCTCGGGCTCGTCCACCTCAAGATTCACTGGGACTGGCAGTCGGCCGAGCGCGAGTTCAAACGCGCCATCGAAATCGACCCCCAGTACGCCCCGGCCCACTACCACTACTCGAACCTCCTCGCCGTCACCGGCCGCTTCCCCGAGGCGACGGCCGAGAGCGAGCGGGCGCGCGACCTCGACCCCTTCTCCTCGGCCGCGCGCCTGAACTACTGCCGCACCTTCTACTTCGCGCACGACGACGCCCGCGCGCTCCCCTGCTTCGAGCGGCTGGTCAAAGAAGACCCCGATTACAAGAACCACCGCTACATGCTCGGGCTCGTGTATCTGAGCAAGGGCGCGCACGCGGACGCGATTGAAGTGCTCGGGAAGTTGTACGAAGAGGACAGGCGGATGGCGGGCTCGGCGCTCGGCCACGCCTACGCGGTCGCGGGCCGGAGGGCGGAGGCCCTCAGTGTGTTGGCCGAGGCGGAGCGGATTAAGTCGGGCGGCGCGCTCATCCCGCCGCAGGAGTTCGCCATCATCTACGCGGGGCTCGGGGACAGGGACAAGGCGATAGGCTTTCTCGGCGAGGCCGCCGCCGACCGCTTCGCCCCGCTGGCGAGCATCGGCGTGGACCCGCTCTTCGACGGCATCCGACACGACCCGCGCTTCGTCGCCCTCGCGAAGTCGCTCAACCTCCCGTCGCAGCCGCCGCGCTGACCGGCTCACGAGACGACCGCCCGACCGCGGGCCGGACGCGGTCCGGGGACGACAGCGCCGCTTCCAGCTCCCGCACGACTTCCTCCGCGCGAGGCCGCGAGTCTGGGTCGCGGTCGAGCAGCCGCGTGACGAGCGCGCGCACCGCGGCGGGCACGTCGCCCCTCAAGCTTTCGACCGGCGCAGGCTCCGACGCCTCCGGCACGCGGCCCGTCAACAGAAGGTAGAGCACCGAGCCGAGCGCGTACACGTCGCCGGACGTTGACGCGCGCGGGCTGAAGTCGCGCTCGCGCCATTCGGGCGGGGTGAAGCCGGGCGTGCCCCAGTAGAGCGGGTCGGGCCGACGGGCCGGGCACGCGCCCTCGAAGTCTATCGGCCTCAGCCTTCCCTCCGGCGTCACGAGGATGTTCGCCGGCTTGCAATCCCTCCAGACCCAGCCGGCGGCGTGCAGCCCGCGGAAGATTTCCGACAGCCGCAGCCCGTAGCGGAGCGCGACAGGGACGGGCATCCTCCGCTCGCGCCGGGCGAGCAGGCTGTGCAGGCTCTCGCCCTCGATGAACTCGGTGACGAGGTAGTAGTTGCCGCTTAAGTAGAACGAAGAGTAGATGCGCGGCGCGTCCACGCCGGCCGCCAGCAGCGACGAGATGACGCGCTCCTCGTGTCGCACGCGCCGCGCGCCGTCGCGCCCGTCCCAGCCCAGCTCGCCGTCCCTGCGCCCCTCCTTCAACAGACAGAGCCGCGGCGCGTCGCCCCTCAAATCGACGGCCTGATAGACGCCGCCCTTGCCCCTCTGGACCAACGCGCGGAAGACGCGGAAGGAGGACGCGTCAGGCCCCGCCGCCCTCGGGCGCGGCCCGCGCGGGCGCGCGGCGGTGAAGGGGTCCGAGACCCATTCGGGCCGGGCGTCCTCCGCGTAGCGCGCGTCGGGGACGAGCCTGCCGTCGGGGTCGCGGATGGCGGGCGCGCGGCGGCCGTCGGCGTGCTCCACCTCCATGTGGGCGAAGGCGCCGAAGCGGTAGTAGACGTTGCCGCCGAACCTCCGGTCGAAGGGCACGGCGGGCGCGGAGACGCGGCCCGTCAGCCGGCGCAGCTCGCGCGCCAGACGGACGGCCTCCTCGGTCGTCGGCGGGTAGACGGTGATGATTTTGCCGACCTGACTGTAGCCGTAATAGAGGCCGGAGTTGATTTTGATTAACTCCTGAAGCGAGCGCGGCGCCTTGTAGGGGATTGAGCGCGCGGCGAGGAAGGGCGCGACCCTCTCCAGCACGTCGCACGCGTTCAGCAGCGTCGCCGACAGGTGCAGCTTCCAGCCCTGCGTCGGCGCCTCGGGGTTCGCGGCGTGGTGATAACGCCAGACGGAATCTTCCGGGGCCAGAGGGAGGTGGCGGTCGCAGAGCGCCTGCCACCTCTCCTCAAGCCTCCGCGCGCGGTCCGCGCAGGCGGCGAGCTTGCGCGACGGGTCTTTGAACGTCTTCATGGCGCAAGCCCGCGGGCCGTTACAGCCCTTCGTCGATGGTCTCGACGGTGAAGTTGAGCCCCCGCGGGTTCTGCACGGTCGGGACGATTTCGGTCGGGCTCAGCCCGCCGCATATCGCGTTGCCGAGCAGGTAGGCGCGCCTCCGGTTCATGTCGTAGTTGTCGGCGGTGTCGTCCTGCCCCAGCAGCCGCGCGAGGTGCGCGGGGTTGAGCGGCTGGTCGGGCGCGTTGGGGTCTCGCTCGACGAACTGGAGCATGTAGGTCCTCCACGCGTCCGAGGAGCGGCCCCCGGTGACGGCGTCGATGGCGAGCCTCGCGTTCTCCTCGGCCTCCTCCGGGTCTTTGTTTATCGCGTCCTTCCGCTCCGTCACGAGGTCGATGATTTTCTTCCGCTTTTCTCTCATTGCGCTCATTGCTGTCGCTCCTTCCTGACGAGTGATGTACGGCCTCCTTCGCGCGCGCGCCCGCGCCGCCCTGGGGTGACGGCGCCTCTAAGTGAATACGAACCGAATGGGCGCGGGCGCTATCAGCGGCGGCGGGCGAAAAAAAGATTCGCGCGCGTGACAGCGGGCGGCCCCGTTCGGTGCGTTTCAGTATTAAGAGCAGTCAAGACCAGCGCGGCCATTTATAACCCCCGCCGACAAAGGAGAACAAGAAATGCCTATCGACTTAGGTCAGGAGACGAAGCCGATTAACCCCGAGGACGAGATGTACACGCAGATGCTCGCCAACCTTCAGGGCAACATCCTGAAGTCGCACGGGCGGGACTTCGCCGCGCACATCTTCCTCCGCTTTACGGGCAAGCCCAAGGCGGTCAGGAAGTGGGTCGCGGACTACACCAACCGCTTCGTCACGAGCGCCTTCCGGCAGGCGCAGGAGACGAAGGAGTACAAGCTCAACGGCATCTCCGGCCGGGCCTTCGGCGGGATTTACCTCTCGGCCGAGGGCTACCGCAAGCTCGGCTTCGCGCTCGACGGCTTCAGCGAGCCGCAGCAGGGCGGCTCGCCCAACACGTTCTTCCGCGACGGGATGGAGAAGGGCCGGGCGGAGCTGAACGACCCGCCGGCCGCCAAGTGGGAGGAAGGATACCGCGGCCGGAAGATTCACGCCATGCTCCTGCTCGCCGACGAAGACCCGGCCCGCCTCGAAGACGTGAGGAAGCGCGTCGAGAAGTCGCTCAAGGGCGTCGCCGACGTGTGGGCGCGCGAGGACGGCGTCGCGCTGCGCGACGAGAACAACAAGCCCGTCGAGCAGTTCGGCTACCGCGACGGCATCAGCCAGCCCCTCTACTTTCAGGCCGACGTGCAGGAGGAGGAGGAGAAGTTCGGCACCGACCAGTGGGACCCGTCCGCGCCGCTCGACATCGTGCTCACGCCGGACCCGCTCGCCGACAAGCCCGACAGCTTCGGCAGCTACTTCGTCTTCCGCAAGTTGGAGGAGAACGTCCGCGGCTTTAAGGAGGCCGAGGACAGATTGTCCGACGCGCTCGGCCGCCCGGCCGGGAGCGAGCTGGCCGGCGCGCAGGTCATCGGCCGCTTCGAGAACGGCGTCCCCGTCCTGCTCTCCGACACGGAGAACGCCCCGCCGGCCCTGCTCGACTTCAACAACTTCAACTACGGCTCGGACCCCTCCGCCCTCAAGTGCCCCTTCCAGGGCCACATCCGCAAGACCAACCCGCGCGGCGACACCGGCTTCGACGGCGGCAAGGTCAACGAGGGCGAGCGCCGCCGCCGCATCACGCGCCGCGGCATCACCTACGGCAAGCGCCAGCCGGGGCTCGAAGACCGCCCGACCAAGAACGTCGGCCTGCTCTTCCAGTGCTTCCAGAGCAGCATCCCCGACCAGTTCGGCTTCATGCAGGTCCAGTGGGCGAACAACCGCGACTTCGCCCGCTCGGTCGTCCAGCCCCCGGCGCCCGGCGCCCCCGACACCGGCCTCGACCCGGTCATCGGGCAGGGCGCGAGCAGCGCGCAACACTGGCCGACGACGTGGGGCGGCGCCGCGCTGAAGGACTTCGACTTCGCCGGCTTCGTCACGATGAAGGGCGGCGAGTACTTCTTCGCCCCGAGCATCCCTTTCCTGCGCGGCCTCGACGGGCAGCTTCCTTCCGTCGCCTCCGACCAGAAGGAGTTCGCCGACGAGGGCGTCACCAAGCAGTAGGCGGCGCCGAATCTCAACGACCCGCGGAGGGCGCGCCCGCGACTTCAAAAGTCGGGCGCGCCCCTTTAACCGGAGGACTGCATGTTACGACTTCAATTCACGCGCGTCGCCGCCGGGCCGCCGGGCGGCGACCTGCTGACGGCGTCGGCGGTCGCCGCCGAGGCGGCGGAGGCGGCCGAGGCCCCGGCCGCCGCGCTCGTCAGGGTCGAGATAGTCAGGGATTTCAAGGACGCGTGGATAGAGCTGGTGCGCCTGCTGCACGAGGCGGCCGAGATAGAGCACGCGCTGCTCGTCCAATACCTCTTCGCGGCCTTCTCCGTGAGGCCGAAGTACGCGCGGCTGAGGGGCGACAACTTCGAGTTCGACGCGGGCAACCTGATGGGCGTCGCCATTCAGGAGATGACCCACCTGCACCAAGTCAACCGCTTCCTCGTCGCCGTCGGCGCCGCCCCCAACCTCGTCCGGCAGGACTTCCCCTACGAGGCCGCCATCTACCCCTTCGAGTTCAACCTCGAACCCTTGAGCCGCGAGACGGTCGCCAAGTACGTCTACACCGAGGCGCCCGCCAACGCCGTTGACCCTGACGACCCCGGCGCCGAGCACCCTTTCGTTGACGACTTAATCAGGACGCTCGGCGGTCTGCGACCGAACCACTTGGGGAGCCTCTACGGCAAGGTCATCGAGGTCACGGGCGAGATCGTCGCCAAACAGCAGGCGGCCGGGGGCTCGCCCGACGGCGAGTTCGGCTTCCTGCCCGACCTGCGTGAGTGGCCCGACACGCTCCTCTCCATCAAGCAGCAGGGCGAGGCCGACCACTTCGATTTCTTCAAGTCGGTCTTCAAGGCCGAGCACGCGGCCTTCGGCGGCAACACCAACGTCTGGAACGACCCCGACGGCCCCGACTACCCTTCGGTCAGGCTCCCGACGAACCGCAGCGCCTACCTCGGCTCCGAGAATCAAATCGAGGACGAGGACACGCGGCAGGTGGCGTGGCTCGGCAACCTCCACTACTGGATTATGCTCGTCCTGCTCGACCTCTTCTACGCGACCCTCAACCTCGCCGCCGACGAGCCCGACACGCCGCCCCGAAACCGCCGCCACTACTTCGAGCGGGCGAAGGAGCACATGATGGGGCCGCTCTGGGACCTCGGGCTGCACCTCGCGGCGCTGCCGAGACCGGCGGGCCTGCCCTTCGACCCGCTCAGCATGGGCTACTACCCCGGCCGGAGCCGCAGGTTCACCCTCCTGATGCTGCGCAACCTCATCCTCGAAGCGCAGGCCCTCACGGCGGACCTCACGGCGCGCGGGCTCCTGCCCGACAGCACGTCGCTGACGCAGACCCTCCAGGAGACGTTGGAAGCCTTGAGGACGAACGGCGATTTATAAGCACGCGGCCCGCGGGCCGCAGGAGACGACAATGGCTCTCATCGATCAGGTTAGGAAAGTCTGCGAGCGTCTGGCCCCGCACGGGTGGGCCGACCTGCTCGCGCTGCACGGGCTCGACATCAAGGCCGCCGACCTCAGGGCCGAGCTGGCGAAGGAGCTTCCCAACATCCGCCGCGGCGTCGGCGGCTTCGAGGACTTCGCGCACGAGGGCAAGCGCGGCGTCGAGCCGGGCCACCCGGCCCGCAGCCTGCTCTACCACGCGCTGGCCTCGACCAACGTGATGAAGAAGGCCGACGGGTCGTCGCTGACCGTCTTCCCCACGCTCGCCGAGCTGGAGGCCGTCGAGAACTACGTCTTCGGCGCCGCGCCGCCGACCTTGCAGGAGTTGCGGGCGCGCGCCGGGGGCGCCCCGCTGGCCGTCGTCGTCTTCGCCTACGAGTACCGGCCCGCGTGGCAGACGTGCCACAAGAAGCACGCCGACCTCGTCTTCTCGCGCACGGGCGTGTCGCGCGTCGGCACGAAGGAGGCGCACTACGACGGCTCGCGGCGCGGCTTCCTGCCGACCGACGAGGCGGACCCCTTCGCCATCCGCGTCTCGCCCGCGCGCTACGGCGCCTATCTCGCCGTGCGTGTCAGCGGGAACCCGAAGAACTTCTGCCCCATGCGCTTCATCATCCCGGCCGCCAACGCCCCCGACGGCAAGGGCGACGACCAGCGGCAATTCTGGCTCCCCGTTCACAAGCTGTTCCCCGGCGACGAGTGCCTCAAGGGCACGGCGGCGCTTCAGGTCGAGCTGCGCGCGCGACACGTCAACCAGAAGCTGCGGCGCATCCACCTTGAGCTGCGCCGCACCCACACCTCCGGCGGCGGCGCGCCCTTCGACACCGGCTGGAACGAGCCCGACCTGAGCCAGCCGCCCTTCGTCTTCACCGAGGGCATCGCCGAGTGGTCGCGGGCGCCCGAGCACGGCGCGGGCGTGCTGCTGCCGGTCGTCCACCCCTCGCTGGTCGAGCGGGCGCAGTACAAGGGCAAGCCGCTCTCCTTCAACGTCCCGAAGAACGTCGAAATGCTCTCCTCAAGCATGAGAATCCCGTGGGACGGCGACGCCCTACGCGCGCCCGAGTACGTCCACATCCGCCACAAGGTGCAGAGCAACGGGAGCATCGTGGACCTCAACAGCCGCAGGGACGTGGAGCAGGTGGCGGGGGCGGGCGGCTACCGCGCGCTGCACTACCTCGACTTCACGGGCGACGGCTGGGTCGAGGCGCGCTGCCCGCAGCTCACGCAGCCGGGCGCGGTCGCCGCCTTCGTGCCCGCCTACTCGCTCGTCACGGCGCCCGACTTCTTCCCCACCTGCGACCAGCGCGAGCTGACCGAGTGGACCGACACGCTGCCGAAGTCGCTGCGCAAGGCGGTCTGGCGCATCCCGCCCGACACGCTCTCTGACCAGAGGATGGCGCCGAACCTGCAACTGCCGGGCGGCCCCTTCCGCCCCGGCGACACGACGGCCACCGCCATCGTCTCCGTCTTCGGCGAGGTCTCCGCGCAGCAGACCTTGGCGAAGCCGACCGACACCTCGCGCCACTCGCACCTGCCGGACGACTCGGCCGGGTTCTTCGCGCCGGGCTGGGACGTGAGCCGCGACGAGGTGAACGGCAACTGGCACCTCTCCTCTTACGGACTCGGCAGCCCCTTCCCCGAGGACGCCAAGCTCTGCGCCGCGCTCAGCACCTTCTGGCCCGCCGCCGCCCCCGACGCCACGCGCACCTTCACCTACGGCGCCGAGCAGGACTGGAAGACCGTGAGCCCCCTGACCGACGAGGAGATAGGGCAGGTCGGCAACCTCCCGTGGGACGGCGTCCCCGGCCCGCGCGTCGTGACGAGCAACGGCGAGCAGTTCGCCGACTACCCCAGCTTCGCCCACACCGACTACGTGCAGAACGCGCTCGACAACAAGTTCTCCATCCGCGTCACCAGCCACATCGACCTCGAAGAGTATCAGTCGCGCTCGCTCGCGATGGCGCAGGTCCACAAGGCGCTCGGCGGCAAGCCGACCGACTGGGTCGTGCTCTCCTTCAGGCTCGTCACGGCGGGCGACCCCGAGTTGCAGCAGGCGCAGGCCGCGGCGCAGATGACGCTGCCGGGCGACGCCTACCGCTTCGTCGTCTTCCGCAAGAGGGCGACGGAGCCGCCGGGCGCACAGTTCCGCAGGCGGAGGATAAAGATTACGGGCCGCGTCACGCTCTTCTGCGACCCGCAGCACCGCCGCGTACTACTCAAGCCGGACGGCGGCGCGTGGGGGGGGAGGGAAATTGCCGACACTTAAGGCGGACGTGGTCGTCGTCGGCGGCGGGCCGGGCGGCTCGGCCGTCGCCGTCGAGTGCGCGGGCGCGGGCCTCAGCGTCGCGCTCGTCGAGGGCGCCGCGTTCCCGCGCGAGCGACCGGGCGAGACCCTGCACCCCGGAGTGGAGCCGCTGTTTGAACGGCTCGGGGTGTCTGTGTCGGTGCGCGCGGCCGGCTTCCTGCGCCACGAAGGGAACTGGGTGGAGTGGGGCGGGCCGCGCCGCTTCGAGGGCTTCGGCGCGGACGGGCGCGGCGCGTGGCGCGGCTATCAGGCTTGGCGCGAGCGCCTCGACTCCATCCTGCTCGACCGCGCCCGCGAGTCGGGCGTCCGGGTCATCCAGCCGTGCCGCGCCCTGTCGCCGCTGCTCGACGGCGCGAGGGTCCGCGGCGTGAAGACCGACGCCGGGGAACTCGTCTCCAACTTCGTCGTAGACGCGGCCGGGGGCCGTCACTGGCTCGCGCGCCGTCTCGGCCTCGGCTTCGTCAGGCGCTCGCCGCCGCTGTTCGCGCGCTACGGCTACGTCAAGGGTTCATGCCCCGCCCGCGACGAAGCGCCCGCTGTCGTCGCCGAGCCGGGGGGCTGGACCTGGACCGCCAAGGTCAAGCCCGACCTCTACCAGTGGACCCGCCTGTCACTCGACGGGGGGCGCCCCTCACGGCGCCCGCCCGCCGAGTTCGACGGGCTCGAACCCTGCGGCCCGCCGCGCGGCGCCGACGTGACGTGGCGCGCCGCGTCGAGCCCCGCCGGGCCGGGATACTTCCTCGTCGGGGACGCCGCCGCCGTGCTCGACCCCGCCTCCTCACACGGCGTCCTCAAAGCGATGATGACGGGGATGCTGGCGGCGCATTCAATCCGCCTCGTCACGGGCGGCGCCGACGAAGGCCGCGTCTCGGAGTCTTACCGGCGCTGGGTCCGCGACTGGTTCGAGCACGACGTTTCAAAACTGAAGCAACTCTACTCCGTCATCGAACGGTCGCGGACGGAAACCCCACCCCGCGCCGCGGACGTTGCCTGACTCGGATTTCTGTGATACCTTGCCGCCCTCATGACAGTGGTACCAACTCAGCCGAGTCTTCGCGTCGTGTGACAGGTCTCCCCTCCATATTTCCGCCGGTCTCGCCCTGCTAGCGAAGGGCCTGTCGCCAGGTTAAGCCGCTAAACTCCAACGCTCTGCCACCTCCACCGCCCCACCTCCCTGTAGGAACGGGCATAGGTTTCAACCCCGATAGGAAATCCACCCATGAAAACTTACCCCTACCCCCCACGCCTACGTCAGACGAGAGTCTGTGCCGCACTTCTCATCTCTTTCATGATGCTCGCGACGCCGGTTCTCCCGCCGGCTTCGGCCTTGAGCGCGCCCCCGCGTCCGGCCTTCCAACCGGCCACGGCCGTCGTCGCCGCCACCAAGACCGACTCGTTCGCCGACCCGGACGGCGACGGCAAGGCCGAGCCCGGCGACGCCGTCACCTACGACGTTAACGTCTCGAACCCGAGCGCGACCGACGCCGCCGGCCTCGTCTTCACCGACACCATCGACCCGAACACGACGCTCGTCGCCGGGTCTTTGCGCGTCTCGCCGCTCGCCTTCGCCGACAGCTACAACGCGACCAAGGGCATCGCCCTCACCATCAACGCGCCGGGCGTCCTCTCGAACGACACCGGCACGCCCTCGCCCACGGCCACGGCCATCGCCGCCGGCCCGACCGCGCAGGGCGGCACCGTCACGCTCAACTCGGACGGCTCTTTCACCTACACGCCGCCCGCCGGCTTCGAGGGCGCCGACACCTTCAACTACACGGCGACCAACGGCCTCTCGCCGAACGACACGGCGACCGTCACGATTAACGTGGACGCCGGCCCGGCCGTCACCACCACGTCGCCCGCGAACGGAGCGACCGGCGTCGCGCCCAACTCCAACATCACCGTCAACTTCACCGAGCCGGTCAACGCCACGACCGGCTCGTTCTCCGTCGAATGCCCCGCGGGCTCGCCCCAGACCTTCACCCTGAGCGCCTCGCCCGCCGCCGGCTTCACCGTCAACCCGGCAGCCGACCTCCCGGCAGGCACGACCTGCACCGTGACGGTCTTCGCCGCTCAAATCACGGACGCCGACTCCTTCGACCCGCCCGACCAGATGGCGGCCGACTACACCTTCAGCTTCGGCACCAAGCCGCTCGCCGTTGACGACATGCGCTCGGCCACCGGCAACGTCCGCATCAACACGGCCGTCACCGGCTACAGCGTGCTCGCCAACGACCAGAGCGGCCCCGGCACCGCCATCAGCGCCTTCGACGCGACCACCGCCAACGGCGGCCAAGTCACGATGAACACCTCGACCGGCACCTTCACCTACGACCCGCCGCGCGGCTTCACCGGCACCGACAGCTTCAACTACACCATCAGCAACGCCGCCGGCAGCGACACGGGCACCGTCGTCCTCACCGTCAGCGACATGCTCTGGTTCGTCAACAACGCGGCCGGCGCCTGCTCCGTCGCCTGCGACGGACGCCTCACGCACCCCTACACGACCCTCGCCGCCTTCGACGCCGCCAACGGCACCGCCGGGGTCGGCAACCCCGAGGCCGGCGACCACGTCTTCATCCACACGGGCGGCGGCAGCTACACCGGCCCCGTCACCCTTGAGAACAACCAGCGCGTCGTCGGCCAGGGCGCGACTTCGAGTATCTCCGCCATCACCGGCATCACGTTCGCGCCCGACTCCGACCCCGTGCCCACGACGGGCGGCGCGGCCCCCGTCATCACGACCACGGGCGTCGCGCAGTCCGGCGTCCTCCTCGCGCAGAACGACCAGCTCCACGGCCTCGCCTTCGTCAACACGACGGGGACGGCCGTCCGCAACATCACGGGCGGGAGCGTCGGCGCGTTCCTCATGGACACCGTCTCGGTCAGCAACACGACGACCGGCGGGGGCTTCACCTTCAACGCCGGGGGCACCGTCGAGGCGACCGGCACGAACACCGTCAGCACCGGCTCGGGCTCGGCGCTCAACGTCACGAACACGAACATCGGCGCCGCCGGGCTGACCTTCCGCTCCATCTCTTCGAGCGGCGGCACGAACAACGCCGTCACCCTGAACAACACCGGCAGCGCGGGCGGCCTGACCGTCACGGGCAACGGCTCGCCCGGCTCCGGCGGCACCATCCAGAACAAGACCGGCACCCTCGCCACGCAGGGCACGGGCCTGCTCCTGACCAGCACCTCGAACGTCTCGCTCTCGTGGATGAGCATTCAGGGCTGCCAGAACTACGGCATCCGCGGCACCAACGTCTCCGGCTTCACGCTCGACAACTCCGAGGTCGGCACGGTGACGAAGAACGGCAACGACGCCTCCGTCGACGTGAACCCCGTCACGGGCGTGGCCGGCGAGGGCAGCCTCCGCTTCGCCAACCTGACGGGCACGGCCGTCATCAGCAACAGCACGCTCGACCGAGGCTTCGCGCGCACCGTCCTCATCGAGAACGACGTGGTGACCGCGCTCAACCTCTCGGTCACTAACTCGACCGTCAACGAGAGCCTGAACGGCTCGAACGGCGGCGACCTCGGCGGCAACACCACCGACGCGATGCTGCTCGACGCGAGGAGCAACGCGACCATTAACCTGACCGTCACCGGCTCGCACTTCACCGCCTACCGCCAGTTCGCCATCCAGTCCGTCGCGCGCGACACGGCGACGATGGAGTTCAACATCAGCGGCAGCGACTTCTCGAACTCGAACGCGGGCAACGCCAACGCCAGCGGCAGCCTCGCCCTGAACGGCAGCGGCACCGATGTCTTCGTCAAGTTCGACATCCACGACAACACCTTCCGCCACGGCACGGGCGCGACCGCGCCCAACAACGGCGGCGCCCACCTCGTCGCCGGCACCGTCACGGGCTCCGGCAAGTTCGAGGGCAAGTTCGTCAACAACGTCGTCGGCGTGAGCGGCATCGCCGACTCGGGCGCGGGCGTCGCGGCCGACGCGCTGCGCCTCTTCGCCTCCGGCAACTCGGGCACGGCCCGCGTCACGGGGACGACGCACACGCGCTACCTCGTCAAAGGCAACACCATCCAGCGTTACGGCGAGGTCGGCATCCAGTTCAACGCCCGGCAGGGCAACTCCACCATCGACGCCACCGTCCTCGGCAACGTCATCCGCCAGCCGAGCACGGCGGGCGCGGCCTTCGCCGGCATCTGGGGCAACTCGGGCGCGCTGCCTTCAGACACCAACGTCCTGAACATCGCCATCGGCTCTGCGAGCGTCGCCGCCGACAAGAACACGCTCGCGGACAGCGACCCGAACGACTACGACGACGTGTACCTCGACGCCGGCTCGTGCGGCGGCTGCTCCGCCCAGCTCAACGTCCACCAGAACGGCTCCGACGCCGCGGGCGCGACCACCGAGGACAAGGTGCGCGACGTGCTCGTTGACGACAACGTCGGGCCGCTCGACCTTCAAGCCTTCTTCACGAACGGCAACATCGCCGTCGTGCCCGGCCTCCCGCAGCAGGTGGCCCTGCTCGCGCCGCAGGAGTTCATGCGGCCCGCGACCGGCGCGCTCTACAACGCCGCGCTCGCCTCGAACCGCACGCGCACGCTCTCGGGCGGCACGCTCGACCTGCTGACCTCGAAGCGCCGCGGCGGCTTCGCGCTCCGCCACACGGCGTCCGACTCCTCGGCCCCGCTCGTGACGAAGGAGACGGCCGAGACGGCGGCGCGAGCCGCGGCGCCCGCGATGCCTCTCGCGCAACCCTTCTCGGGCGAGACCGTGACCGCCAACGTCGGCACGCTGCCGGCCGGCAAGTCCGTCCACATCACCTTCCAGGTGACGGTCAACAACCCCTTCGGCGGGACGAATCAGGTCTCGAATCAGGGCACCGTCTCCGGCAACAACTTCGCGTCCGTCCAGACCGACGACCCGGCGGGGGGCGGCTCGGCCGACCCGACCATCACGCCGGTACTGACTCCGCCCGATGTCTCCGTCAAGGACGCCACGGTCGCGGAGCCCGCGTCCGGCTCGGCGCCCGCGGCCTTCGCCGTCACGCTCTCGCACGCCTACACGCACACGGTGACGGTTAACTTCGCCACCGCGAGCGACACGGGCGGCGCCAACCCCGCGACCTCGGGCTCCGACTACACGCCGACCAGCGGCGCGCTCACCTTCAACCCCGGCCAGACCGTCCAGACCGTCTCGGTCGCGGCCCTCGCCGACGGCGACGACGCCGAGACGAACGAGACCTTCCTCGTCAACCTCGGCGGCGCGACCGGCGGCGCGGCAATCGCCGACGCGCTGGCCGTCGGCACCATCACGCCCGACTCGACGCCGGGCACCGTGCTCATCAGCGAGCTGCGCACGTCCGGCCCCTCGGGCGCCGACGACGAGTTCGTCGAGCTTTACAACAACACCGACGCCGCCATCACCGTCTCGGCCGCGGACGCCTCCGCGGGTTGGGCGCTGGTGAAGTCGGGCGCGACGTGCGCTGACACGCCCGTCGTCGTCGCCGTCATCCCCGCCGGCACGGTCATCCCGGCGCGCGGCAACTACCTCCTCGTCGGGTCCGGCTACTCGCTCGGCGCCTACGCGGCCGGCGACCAGTCGCTCACCGTCGGCATCGAGGACGACCGCAACGTCGCCCTCTTCTCGACGGCCGACCTCGCGAACATCTCGACCGCCGGTCGGCTCGACGCCGTCGGCTTCGGCTCGAACGCGGGCGGCAACTGCGACCTCGTCCGCGAGGGCGCGACGCTTTCGCCCGCGCAGGGCTCCACGTCCGAGTACAGCTTCGTCCGCAAGGTGGACAAGGGCTCGACGCAGGACACGAACGACAACGCGTCCGACTTCATCGTAGTCTCGACAACGGCGGCTGCGGTCGGCTCAAACGCAAGCCCGACGCTCGGCGCCCCCGGCCCCGAGAACTCGACCGGCGAGCGCGGCCCCGTGCCCTGCAACGTGACGAGCGCGGCCAAGTTCGAGCGGTCGCGCCTCGACTCGACGGCGGCGCTCGGCTCCGCGCCGAACACCGTCCGCGACGCGACGGCCGGACCGAACGCGGCCAACGGCACCATCGCCTTCAGCCGCAGGTTCACCAACAACACGGGCGGTGCGGTGTCGCAACTGCGCTTCCGCATCACCAACACGCTCAACCCGGCGACGACCGTAGGCGCGGCCGACCTGCGCGCGCTCGGCGCGACGACGGCCGTCGTCACCGTCAACGACCCGGCGGCCTGCGGCGGCTCGGCGCCCTGCAACGTCACGGTCGTCGGGACCACGCTTGAGCAGCCGCCCGCGCAAGGCTCCGGCGGCGGAGTCAACTCGACGCTGGGCGTCGGCTCCATCTCCACGGCGACGCCGCTCCCGGCGGGCGCCTCCGTCAACGTGCGCCTGCTCTTCGGCGTGCAGACGCCCGGCAGCTACCACCTGAGCATGGTCATCGAGACGGCGACCGCCGGTCAGATAGGCCAGGATGAGTGGGAGCTGCGCGGCAACACCGAGGACGGCGGCGCCGGTGCCTCCGAGGGCGGCTGCAACACGCCGCCGGTCGCCAGCGCCGGGGCCGACCAGACCATCGAGTGCGGCGGCGGCGCGGCGGCCGTCACGCTCGACGGCTCGGCCTCCTCGGACGCCGACGGCGACGCGCTCACCTACGAGTGGCGCGAGGGCGCGACCGTGCTCGGCACGACGGCCGTGCTCAACACGTCGTTCGCCTTCGGCCCGCACACCGTCACGCTCAAGGTCACCGACCCGAGCGGCGACTTTGGCGAGGACACGGTCTCCGTCAACGTCGTTGACACGACCGACCCGATGATTACGGCGCCGCCGAACGTCTCCGTCAACACCGGGCCGGGCGCGACCTCCTGCGGCGCGTTCGTCAGCGACGAGACGCTCGGCGCGGCCGTCGCCAGCGACGGCTGCTCCGGCTCCGTCACCGTCACGAGGACGGGCGTGCCCGCCGGGAACAACTTCCCCGTCGGCACGACCATCGTCACCTACACGGCCGCCGACGGTCACGGCCACACGAAGAACGCCTACCAGTCCGTGACCGTCAACGACAACACGCCGCCGACGGTCACGGCCCCGGCGAACGTCAACGTCAACGCGCCCCCGAACTCGTGCAGCGTGAGCCTCGACCCCGGCACCGCCTCGGCAGGCGACAACTGCCCCGGCGTCGCCGTCGCGGGCACGCGCAGCGACTCGCAGGCCCTCAACGCGCCGTACCCCGTCGGCACGACCACGATTACCTGGACGGCCACCGACGCGCACGGCAACACCGCGTCGGCCGTCCAGACCGTCAAGGTCAACGACGTGACGGCGCCGACCATCATCGTCACCTCGGGCGCGATTAACCTCTCGCCCCCGAACCACTCCTACCAGACGTTCTCCATCTCGAACCTCGTCGCCAGCGCCAGCGACAGTTGCGACGCGGGCGTTGACCTCAACGACGTGGTCATCTCGAAGGTCACGAGCGACGAGGAGGAGAACGCCGCCGGCAACGGCGACGGCAACACCCTCAACGACATCGTCATCGCCCCGGACTGCAAGTCCCTGCAACTGCGGAGTGAGCGCGACGGAGGCGGCGACGGCCGCGTCTACACCATCACCTTGCAGGTCAAGGATTCGAGCGGCAACGTGGCGACGGCGGTCCGCAAGGTGTTCGTCCCGCGGACCGGACCGGCCGTTGACAGCGGGGTGCAATACCTCGTCAACGGCTGCAACCCGTAACGACCCGCCCGGCTGGTAAAGAGGGCCAAACAGAGTGGGCGCGGGATTCGTTCCGCGCCCACTCTTCTTTTCGTCGCGCCTGCCGAAGCCGCCCGCGGGTGACGGTTGTCAACTG
>DASZEK010000105.1:0-135146 GCA_035941045.1 Pyrinomonadaceae bacterium
GCGTGCAGCTCCGTGCCCTTGGCGCGCAGCTCCGTCTCCACCAGCTTCTTGGCGTTGTCCCACGCGCCACCCGCGTTCGCCATGAACACCGCCTGGTACAGGCCGAAGATGGCGATGGAGATCAGGTAGCCGACGAAGAAGAACGGCTCGGCGCAGGCGAACGCCAGCGTGCTGAAGAAGACGCCCAGGAAGATGTTGAGCATGCCCTTCTGCGCGTACTGGGTGCAGATCTCCACCACGCGCTTGGAGTCCGTCACGCTCGCCTTCTCCACGCCCTCCAGCTTGATGTTGGCCTTGATGAACTCCACCGCGCGGTAGGCGCCCGTGGACACCGCCTGCATCGAGGCGCCCGAGAACCAGTAGATGACCGCGCCGCCCGTCACCAGGCCCAGCAGGAAGGGCGCGTGCAGCAGCGAGAGGTTGCCCAGGTTCGCCGTCTGCAGCGACATGATGCCGTCACGCGTCTCGGTGCCCACCAGCAGCACGATGATGGAGAAGATCATCGTCGTGGCGCCCACCACCGCCGTGCCGATGAGCACCGGCTTGGCCGTGGCCTTGAACGTGTTGCCCGCGCCGTCGTTCTCCTCCAGGTACTCCTTGCCCTTCTCGAAGTCCGGCGTGAAGCCGAAGTCCTTCTGGACCTCCGCCTGCACGTTGGGAACGTTCTCGATGAGCGACAGCTCGTACACGCTCTGCGCGTTGTCCGTCACCGGGCCGTACGAGTCCACCGCGATGGTGACCGGGCCCATGCCCAGGAAGCCGAAGGCCACCAGGCCGAAGGCGAACACCGCCGGGGCAATCATGAGCGTGTTGGGGATGTCGATGCTCAGCCAGTAGGCGCCGCCCATCAGGCCCGCGATGATGATGCCCATCCAGTAGCCGGAGAAGTTGCCCGCCACCAGGCCGGAGATGACGTTGAGCGACGCGCCACCCTCGCGCGAGGCCGTCACCACCTCACGCACGTGCCGGCTCTCGGTGGAGGTGAACACCTTGATGGCCTCGGGGATGATGGCGCCCGCGAGCGTGCCGAAGGTGATGATGCCGCTCAGCTTCCACCACAGCGTGGTGTCGCCGGCCAGGTCGGGGATGAGCAGGTAGGAGACCAGGAAGGTCAGCGCCACGGAGATCAGCGACGTCAGCCACACCAGGAACGTGAGCGGGTGCTCGAAGTTCATGTGGTCCGCGTTCTTGTACTTGCCGCCCTGGATGATGCCGTTGATGCCGTAGGAGCCCAGCGAGGCGAGCACCATCACGATGCGCATCATGAAAATCCAGACCAGCAGCTGCACCTGGAACTGCTCGGGCACCGCCAGCAGGATGAAGGTGATGAGCGCCACGCCCGTCACGCCGTAGGTCTCGAAGCCGTCGGCCGAGGGGCCCACGGAGTCACCCGCGTTGTCGCCCGTGCAGTCGGCGATGACGCCCGGGTTGCGCGCGTCGTCTTCCTTGATCTTGAAGACGATTTTCATCAGGTCCGAGCCGATGTCGGCGATCTTCGTGAAGATGCCGCCCGCGATGCGCAGCGCCGCGGCGCCCAAACTCTCGCCGATGGCGAAGCCGATGAAGCAGGGGCCGGCGTAGTCGCGCGGGATGAAGAGCAGGATGCAGAGCATGATGAGAAGCTCGACCGAGATGAGCATCATGCCGATGGACATGCCCGCCTTCAGAGGAATCGCGTAGATGGGGTACGGCCTGCCTTCGAGCGAGGCGAAGGCCGTGCGCGAGTTGGCAAACGTGTTGACGCGGATGCCGAACCACGCGACGCCGTAAGAGCCCGCGATGCCGATGAGGCTAAAGAGCAGGATGACGGCGACCTTGATGGCCGGGAACCCGTGCGTCGTCCGCCCCGCGTCGTCAACGGTCTCGGCGAGGAATCCGAAGTAGATGCCCGCGATGGCCCCTATGAAGAGCCACAGGATGAGGATGAACTTGCCCTGCGTGACGAGGTAGGTCTTGCACGTCTCGTAAATCAGCTCCGAGATTTCGCGCATCGAGCGGTGGACGGGCAGGTTCTTGAGCTGCACGTAGATGATGTAGCCGAAGAGCAGCCCGAGCACGCAGACGCCGATGCCGAGGACGAGCAGCGTGTGGCCGTCTAAGCCGAGGAACGTCTGGCGCGAGAGGTCGGGCAGCAGCAGGTTGGCCTCGCCGCCGGGGCGGTGGCCGGTCTGCGCGCCGCTGCCGGGGCCGGCGCCGTGCGGCTGCTGCGCGAGAACGGCGGTCGCGGCTGCCAGCACCGTGAAGACGGCGGCGGCCGCGCGCACGGCCGCGGCGCGCAAGCCCCCGAAGATGTTCGCCGATAAAACTGTGGACAAGGTAAGCGATTCCTTTCTGGTTCGTCTTTTAAGATTGCGAATATAAACGCGCCGGGCGGCGCGGGCCTGTCCGCAGCCGGGCAAACCAAGCCTCATCACTGGGCTCGTCAAATGCCCTCACAGGCCCGTCAACTTCTCGCTAAGAGAACGGGCATTATGGCTGAAAACGGCGCAAAGTTCAAAGTTCGCGGGCCCAATAAACACGGGGGGCGCGCAGGACACGGGGAAGAAGATTCGAGATTTCAGATTTGAAATCTCGAATCTTCGATTGCCTTTCTCCGCCCCCTGCGTGCCCCCTGTGTTCTCTGTGTTGAAAACCTCCGGCCCGCAACCTTACGGGGTCGGGGGCTGTGCGGGCTGCTCGTTATTGGCGCCGCCGTCGGCCTGTGAGCGCGGGCCGCGCCGGATGCGGCGGGCGCTCTCCCACTCGGCGAGGACGGCCGGCTCGTCCGAGAACTTGTTGCGGATGATGGGGTCGAGGCGGCGGACCGCGTCGAGCCCGCGCTCGATGGCCCCGTCTATGGAGGCGCTCGCAGACTTGCCGGCGCCCTTCGACGCGCTCTGGCCTCCCATGGAGTTCTCCAGGCTGGCAATCGCCGCGTTGAGGTCTTCGATGAAGCTCTGGGGCAGTTCGTGTCGGACGAACTCGTCCTTGAGCGGCAGCGCGTCCTGCGCGAAGGCGCGGGCCGTGTTAATCAAGGCTTGGTCGCTGCCGCCGCGAGGGATGCGGAATTTGTCCTCAAGGCCGGGGAGGGTGAAGGCCATCGCGCGGGCGGTGCGGCGGATGGCTTCCATCTTTTGGCGTAGCGTCTCGCGGGCGACGGCCCTGCCGGCTGTGTTCTGCCGCTTCGAGCCCCCGGCGGACGACTCGGCGGCGGCTAGGGCTTCGAGTTCGCCGACCGACGCGGCGACGATGTTGAATAACTGGCGCGCGAGGCTGATGGGTGTGAATGCGCTGATGTGCGCGGCGTTGAAGAGGCCGACGCCCTTGAACATCTCGAAGGTGCGTATCTCCTGATCGTTCATGGTGTGAGTCCTTTGTCGAGTGGGTTTGAGGTGAGGGGCGCTCGCGCGCTCCGTGGACGCCCGCGGACGGGGCTCCTAACCCCCCGAGTTCGCTCGTCCCCGGTGGAAAGCTAATTTACCGCCGTCGAAGTTCAGTGAAGTGAGGTTGAAGGGCTTCTCTTACGCGCTACGGGCGGGGATTTTACCACCGCATACGGCCGTTTTCATCACGCATACGGAGATTTCACCGCCGTATACGGACGTTTCCACCCTGCACACGGACGTTTTGTAGCCGCACACGGACACTTCGCGCTTGCATACGGAGATTTAGCGGCTGCATACGGACGTTTTGCATCTGCATAGCTCATGTCTACGGCCGCACACGGACGTTTCATTCATGTATACAGACGTTTCGCGGCTGCACACGGACGTTTGGTATTTGCATAGCTTATATTTTGCGCGCATACGAAAATTTCATTTATGCACGCAGGAGATTTAGCGCCGCGGGGCTTATTTTTTCTGAAAAAACGCACCGTGTAGTGATAGAGTGCGCCGCACCCACCCGGAGCGGCGGCGAGCCACCCCTCGCCGCCGCTTTCTTTCTAAGAGTGCTTCGGCTTGGCGGGCAACTTCGCGGGTAGGTCAAGTTCGTCGTCAACCAGCACGTCTAAGCAGACTCCCGCGAGGCGCGCATACGTCAACAATACGGGTAGCGGCGGCTCGCGCTCCCCTCTTTCGTAAGCGGAGACGTGCGCCGGGTGAATCTTCGGCTGCGCGAGGCGGTTGACCATCTCCGCCTGTGAGATTCCCAAAGCCTCGCGGACGCGCAGCAGCTTCGGGGCGAGCCGTTCGGGGCGCGGGCGGCTGCTACGTCCCATCAGACGCGCCCCCCTTCACCGTTGGCACGTCCTCGGGCTTTACTTTCGCGCCTATTTAGGCGTATAGTGTGTGTGCGTGACTCGTTCGCCGTGAGTAGGAGCCTTCCTCGCTCAACGGCGATGCTCATCTCTCTGAGGTGGTTGAGGGTGAGCCGCGCATCCGACCCGCTGGCCTGACGTTTTCAAAGACGAGAACGCGCGCAGGATAGCACAGGAGAATCGCCGTGGGCATTTTGGTCGTCGGTTAAAGACGGGGGTGCGATAGGGGTGAGCACCCCCGAGCAGGCACGCCCGCCCGAGGGAAGGCGGGTTGTGCCGCGGGGCCGCGCGGGCGCGGGTGGGCGCCCGGCGCGGCCCCGTCGTGTGTGGTGGTTTACATGAGGGCTTTCGCGGGGGAGGGCGGCGAGGACGCGCGAGGCGAGCGCCTGGGCCCTGCCGGTGTGTTCCTCTGCTCGCCTCGCGTCGTCTTCATACGTCCAACAGTATGCCGCCGCTACTAACTTGGCCCTGCCCTGTGATGCCGGCCTCGCACTTTCTCAGCGAGCGTTCCGCCCGCTCCAGTTCTTCCTGCGCCCTGGTGATTTCGGGGCCGAGCGCCGTGATTTGCTTGACGATGGCCGGCTTCGCTTGTGGCGGGGCCGTTTGAAGTTCCTGCTGCAAAGACCTCAACCTGATGTTCAACCCGTTGAGTTGGTCTCTCTTGTCCTGTACGCCCGCGCGCCGGTCGGCACAGGGGTCAAAGGGCGGCGGCCCTACAGGCGCGACCCCCAGTCTGCCGGAGAGGACGAAACGATTTCCGCCGCCTCTCTCCGCGAGTTCGGGAAACTCAAAGTCTTTGCTTTGGATTTCGTCGCCGATGAAAGTGACGTGCGCGAAGCCCAGCACGTCGTCCTGATTGCCGAAGAGTTTTTGCCGTAAGCTCAACCTGGAACGAATTGCAGATTCAACCTTCGGCTCAATGGCGTCGCGTATCGCCTTGACCTCCTCGTCGGTCACCGGCCCGCGTTCCAGCGTCCGAATGCGCTCCTTAATCAGCTTGTTCAACTCCTGGTGAATGCCGGTGGCGAAGGCGTTCCGTCCGGCGAAGATCGCGCCGTCCGGCGTTTCGTCCTCCTCCAGAAGGACCACCAGGCAGCCCACCATCATGAAGTTGAGCGGGCCGGGGTCCACCTCGGCGCTGAAGTTGGCTAGGAAGGGAGGGACGTTGACGACCTGTCCGTCGCGCACGTTGTCGGGGACCTCCCTCCGAAAGTCATTGAAGACCGGGGTGTTTGTAAAGACCGGCTCCGGCTGCGTGATGTTGCGCCCGTCGACGACGAAATATGTGACCCACAGGTACGGCTCGGAGCCTCCTTGCGCGTCGGACTCGACGATGCAACGCAACTGGTTGAGGTGGAGCGTGACTTGTTGCGGCATGACTTTTACCTCATTAAGGTTAAGGCGGTCTGAGATGCGAGGCTTCGTGAGGCGCGGACGCGGCTTGCGGTCCGCTGCGCGGTGACCGGCCGGGGCAGGAACGTGACCGGACTCGGCCGCGGCCTGCATCGCACTAAGGCGGGAAAGCAAACAAAAAGCGGCGGAACGCCCGAACAATCCGCCGGGAAGCACCTGACACGGCTTCACCTGCTAACGCGCCGCGCAGGCGCGAAAACTATCAAGCGAATTTTTCAGCTATGCTCTATTGATAATGAGGCGCACGTAACCCACCCGAGCAGGACCACGGGATTTGCCGCTTAAACTTTGCCGCGCCCCGGCGGGCGGGCCGCCTACTCCACAATCCGCAATCACTCCAGGCTCGCGGCCGTGTGGGCGGGCGTGAGCGTGTCCTTGCGGCGGTCGCCGCGCAGTTTCAGGAGGGCGGCGACGGCGAGGTAGAGCGCGAGCAGGACGAGCGCGGCCGAGGCGAGCGCGTTGACGAGTTCGATGTCGAGCCCTTTGGTGAGGCGGAGGTTGCCGACGACGAGCGCGACGAGCGCCCAGAGCGTGATGACGAGGACGAAGGCCATCGGCGCGAGCGTGTAGCCGATGCGCCGCCGCGCCTGATAGAGCCATGCCGTGATGGTCAAAAGCGTGAGCGCCGCGAGCAGTTGGTTCGAGGCGCCGAACAGCGTCCAGAACTTCGACCACGAGTTGGGCGGGGCGAAGACGATGAAGTAGACGGGCAGCGCCATCGTCAGGAGCGTCGCGCCGACGGCGCCCGCGCGCCCGCGCCAGCCGAAAAGCTCCTGCACGATGTAGCGGCCGAGGCGCGTGCACACGTCGAGCGTGTCGAAGACGAAGGTGGAGAAGGCCATCGCGCCGAAGGTGGTGGCGACGGCGAAGTTTTCGGGGCCGACGAAGGGCAGCAGGGTGAGGAAGCGGCCGATGCCGTTGCCGTAGATGGTCCCGGCCGCCGTGTTCGGCTTTATCTCGGAGGGCGCGAGAATCATGATGGTGACGAGGGCGATTAACGCGACGAAGCCTTCGGCCAGCATCCCGCCGTAGCCGACGGGTTTGATGTGCGACTCCTTGTCCACCTGCTTTGAGGTCGTGCCCGAGCAGACGAGGCCGTGGAAGCCCGAGCAGGCGCCGCACGCGATGGTGACGAAGAGGAAGGGGAAGAGCGTCCCCGTCAGGCCCGGCACGTTCCAGCCCTTGAAGGCGGGCTGCTGAATCTGGTAGCCGCCGAAGAAGACGCCGACCACGCCGAGCGCCAAAGCGGCGTACAGGATGAACCCGCCCAGATACCCGCGCGGCTGCAACAGCGACCAGACGGGCACCACCGACGCCACGCAACAGTAAGCGAGTATCAAAAGTCCCCAGCCCTTGTGCGACAGCACGAACGTGTTCGACATCAACGACCCGGCCCACGAGAGCGCGAAGGCCGCCGGCACGAAGATGACGGTGACGAGCCAGAGCGGCGGGTTCAGATACCTCTGCACGAGGCCGAGGACGACCGAGAGCAGGAGGTAGAGGACGCTCGCCGCGGCGACCGCGCCGCCGGGGTTGAAGCTGACGGCCGTCGCCCTCAACTCTTCCGAGCCCGCGACGAAGGTGCCGGCGGTGATGTCGGCGAAGGCGACGACGACGTAGACGAGCGCAATCCAGATGAAGGCCATCATCGCGCGGCCCGCCTTCGTGCCCAAATGCTCGCGCGTAATCTCGGCGACGGAGGTCGCGCCGTGGCGGACGGAGGCGGCCAGGGCGGCGAAGTCGTGGACGGCGCCGATGAGGACGACGCCGAAGCCTATCCACAGCAGGCACGGCAGCCAGCCGAACGCCTGACAGGCGAGGATGGGGCCGGCGATGGGGCCGGCGGCGGCGATGGCCGAGAAGTGTTGGCCGAAGAGGTAGAAGGGGCGCGTCGGGACGAAGTCCACGCCGTCGTTGACTTCGTTCGCGGGCGTCGGGCGAGAGTCGTCGAGCTTGAACTGCCGAGCGACCCACCCGCCGTAAAGGTGGTAGGCCGCGACGAGCACGAGCAGGAACCCGACCGCGAGTAACGTCAGACTCAAAGCTTCACCTCCCTCTGCGGACAGAAAAGTTGATCCCTGCGGCCCGCCTTCGTCGCGTATGTGTGTGGGGCGGGCGACCGGGCCGGCCCCTAACGTTGAGCCGGCGCAAGAGCCCAGGCCGGTAGGCTAAAGCTAAAGAACGGATAAGGAGAACAAGACATGAACAAGCTTCAGCGCATCGCCCTCGGCCTCGCCCTCGCCGCCACGCTCGCCACCGGCGCTTCGACCGCCTCGGCCAAGACCGGCGGCCAAGGCCCCCGCCGCACACTGAGCGGCACCGTCCAGCGCGTAGACCTGCGGACCCGCACCCTCGAAGTGCGCGAGGACGGGACCGGCCGCGTCGTCCGAGTCCGCGTCCCCGACGGCTCGCTCCTGCGCACCAACATGGTCAACCAGCCCATCGTCAGCATCGAGCGGCTGCTGCCCGGCATGACTATCCGCGACGCCATCGTCCAGTAATAAGAGGCTGTTTGAAAGCCCCGAAGGGGCGGGATGCAATAGCCTGGGGCAACGCCCCAGGTCAACGCCGCAAAAACGTTGGAGCCCTGAAGGGGCGGGATAACGTTATCCCGCCCCTTCAGGGCTCCACGTATTTCCCGCGCATTACCAGGGGCGGCGCTCAGGCTTCGCCTTCGCTCTGCCCCTGGCTATTTCATGACGCCCCTTCGGGGCTTTTCAAACAGCCTCTACGAAAGACTCGCTGATGTTGATGCCGCGCGCGGCGAGTTCGGCGACGAAGGGCGCGGGCGGGATGCAGCGTTCCTGCGGGACGGCGCCGCGGCGCGTCGTCCGGCCGCGGGCCATCGTCTGGGCGACGAGGGAGGCGGGGAAGGCCGTGGTGCGCTGCATGGCGGAGAGGCCCGTCCGCTCGTCGAAGCGGTCGATGATGTCGTAGCGCAGGCGCGCGGGCGTGCCGCCTTCGCGCAGTTGCCCGGCGAACTCAAGGCGGATGAGGACGGCGTCGGGGCCGTCGGCGGGGAGGTGCCTGTAAAGCAGCTCGCCGAGAAGCTTGCGCGGGCGGACGCGCGAGCCTTCGACTTCGACCTCTTCGCCGGCCGTCAGGCCGAGCTCAATCAGGAGGCGGAACCTGTCACAGTGGCCGGGGTAGCGGATGGTCTTGTAGTCCAACTCGCGGACGCGGCCCGAGAAAGTCTCGGGCAGGGTCGAGGTGCCGCCGGAAGTCTGGAAGGCTTCCATGCGTCCGAATGGCTCGGGGAAGTCTAAGGACTCAAGCTCGGTCATCGACTCGACTTCGATAAGCTGGCCGCCGCGGATGACGCGGGCGCGCTCGACGTATTCGTTAATCAACCCTTCGACGGAGAAGACTATCTGGTAGTCGAGCGGCGGCCGGGGCTCAAGCGGCAGGCCGCCGACCCTGATGTGCAATTCATCCAGCCGCGAGAAGCGTTCGGCGCCGTGCGCGGCGAGGACCGAGACCATGCCGGGCGCGAGGCCGCAGTCGGGGATGACGTTGACGCCGGCCGCGCGCGCCTCCTCGTCCAAGGCGAGCTCCGAATCGACGACGGCGTTGTTGCCGCCGAGGTCGCAGAAGTTCGTGCGGGCCTCGACGGCCGCGCGCGCCAGCCCGAGGTTGTAGAAGTAGGGGACGCAACTGATGGCGGCGTCGTGGCCGCGCATCAGCGAGACGGCGCGCGCCGGGTCGGTCACGTCGAGGTGCGCGGGCCGGGCGCGGTCCGTCTTCAAAGTCTCGACGACGGCGCGGGCGCGGCCCTCGTCCACGTCCGCGATTGTTATCGCCTCGACGCCCTCGGAGTTGTGCGCGAGGTCGTAAGCCGCGCCGAGGCCCATGCGGCCGGCGCCGAGCACGAGCACCCTCATCGCTCTAAACCTCCGGCGACCCGGCGGCGCGCGTCGTGCCGACCGAGGCGGCGCCCACCCCGATGACGAGGCCGACGAGGAACATGAGGAATCCGGCGAGCGTGCGGCCGTGCTGCTCGGGGTCGGCGCCCGTCAGCTTGTCCACGAGCTGCGCGAAGGTCGCATCGTGCGGGATGTAGAAGAGGCCGACGGCGACGAGCAGGAACCCGACGGCCGCCACCTTCAGGAGCGGCGGCGTGCGCGCGGCGCGGCCCGCCTTCTGCCCGACGGCGCTGCGCGCGTAGCCGTAGGCGAAGTAGATGGAGAGCCCGATGGCGAGCCAGCCGAGGAAGCGCCAGTAGGAGCCTTCCGGCAGGAAGTAGATGAGGAAGGCGCACGAGCCCGCGCCGAGCAGGGGCAGCAGGTAGGCGCCGAGCGGCACGCGGAACGGGCGCGGCCGGCCGGGGTCTTTGCGCCGCAGGACGATGACGCCGACGCAGACGAGGATGAAGGCGAAGAGCGTCCCGATGTTCGTCAGAGAGACCATCTCGTCCACGGTCGCGAAGGCGGCGATGCCGCCGACGAGCACGCCCGTGATGATGGTCGTCACGTGCGGCGTCTTGAACTTGGGATGCACGCTGGCGAAGACGGGCGGGAGCAGCCCGTCGCGCGCCATCGAGAAGAAGATGCGCGGCTGTCCCAACTGGAAGACCAGCAGCACGGCCGTGTGCGCGATGACCGAGCCGAGGGCGACGACGGTGTTCTGCCACGTCGGAGCGTTCACCTGTTCGAGCGCCATCGTCAGCGCCTCGCCGCGCTGCGCCGCCGTCCAGCCCCGGACCGTCTCCCACGGAATCATGCCCGTGAAGACGGCCGCCACGACGACGTAAAGAATCGTGCAGATGACGAGCGAGGCGATGATGCCGATGGGCAGGTCGCGCGCCGGGTTCTTCGTCTCCTCGGCCACCGTGCTGACGGCGTCGAAGCCGATGTAGGCGAAGAAGACGACGGCCGCGCCGGTGAAGGTGCCGAACCAGCCTTGCGGCTGGAAGCCGGTCTTCGGGTGGTTCCAGTTCTGCGCCATCTGGCCGAGGGGGACGTAGTAGAGCGCGACGCCGACGAAGAAGATGAGGACCAGAATCTTGATGAAGACCATCCCGGCGTTGAACCCGGCCGACTCCCTGATGCCCCAGACGAGGACGGCCGTGATGAGCGCGACGATGCCGAAGGCGAGCAGGTTGAAGACGATGGGCACGCCCGCGATGTGCGGCGCGTTGGCGAGTATCTCGGGCGTCGCCGTGCGGTAGTTCGACGCCAGCCAGTCGGGGAAGGGGATGCCGAGGTTGTTGAGCAGCCGCTTGAAGAACTCGGCCCAACTGATGGCGACGGCGACGTTGCCGATGGCGTACTCGATGATTAAGTCCCAGCCGATTATCCAGGCGACTATCTCGCCGAGCGTCGCGTAGGAATAGGTGTAGGCCGAGCCCGAGATGGGCACCATCGAGGCCAGCTCCGCGTAGCAGAGCGCCGTGAACCCGCACACCACCGCCGTGATGATGAACGAAATCATCAAAGACGGCCCCGCCCCGGCGCGTATGAGCTGGCCGGTGTCCGGGTCAACGACGCCCGAGGCGGCCGTGCCGATGGTGGCGAAGATGCCCGCGCCGATGATGCCGCCGATGCCGATGAGCGTGACGTTGAAGGCGCCGAGCGTGCGCTTCAGAGAGAACTGCGGGCCGCCGGCCGCGGCGAGGATGTCGTCCAGACTTTTAGTGCGAAAGAGTCCTCGAAGCAAAACGTGCCTCCACGGGAGAAGAGTTTGACAGACCGGGTTGTGGCTTTAAGACTCGCCGCGACAGGTGCGGCCCGTTGGTGCGCGCGAGTTTTACACGACGGCGCGGGGCAAGGCAACAGAAAAGCAGTTGTCGGTTGTCGGCAGTTGACCCCGGAGGGCTCGCCGACGATGGCCGTGGGCGAGCGAAGGCCGCCGGGCCGCAGCGCGGCTCACAGGCAGGCGCGGAAAAATTTTCGACCCTGAAGGGGTCGCACCGCCGCGCGCGGGTGCGACCCCTTCAGGGTCGGTTTCTGTTCGCGTGCTGACCGTAGGCGGCGCTCACTGACGTTCGCTCGCCCACGGCCATTGCCTGTGACCCCTGCGGGGTCAACTGCTCAAGGCTACTGGGCCTTCTCGGTCGGCAGCCCTTGAGCGGTCCACGCGTTCCAGCCGCCTTGCAGCGCGGCCGTGTTCTCTACGCCCTTCGGCTTGATGTCGAGCACCGCACCGGCGCTCTGGTGTTCGCTGGGTCAAGCACAGTAGAAGACGAGGAGCTTGTCCTTCGGCAACTCCGCGAGCCTGCCGGGCAGCTCCGTGCGCGGGATAGAGAGCGACCCCTTGATGTGGCCCTGGTTGTACTCGCCCTTGACGCGCACGTCCACGGCGACCGCCTCGCCCGCCTCCAGCATCTTCTGCAACTCGGCCGGCCCGACGCGCCGCACGCTCTTCTCGTCCGGCGTCGCGGACGCGTTCGCCGTCTGAACGTTCGAGGCCGCGCGCGGCCCGGCCGCCCCGTCCTCCGCCTTGCAACCGCCCAACAGGAGCGCCGCGCCCGCCACCGCCGCCGCGCCCGACAAAAACTTTCGCATCTTTCCTCTCCGTCTCGATGAAGACTTACCGCGCCCCGTAGCATCGCACAAAACGGGCGGCCTCGTGAAGCGCCGCGATTGACACCCCGGCCCCGCGGTAATATCTTTCCGTGCCATTCCGCGGAGCGTTCGTCAGTCTCACATCACACCTGTAAGGAGCCGAGATGAGTGACGAGATAGCCAAGGAGCACACCGAGCCCCAGACCGAACACCTGAAGATGTGGCTGCGGTACGCGCCGAAGCCGCCCGAGCGCGGCGACAACTCATACGACGCGTTCATCAGTTACCGCTCGTCGGACCGCGCGTGGGCGATGGCGCTCTACGACGCCTTGAAGCTGGCGGGGTGGGAGCCGTTCCTCGACCAGTACGAGCTCGTCCCCGGCTCCAACCTCGAAAGCTCACTGGCCGAGAGCATGGATGCCAGCTCGTCGGGCGTCATCCTATGGTCGAGCCGCACTAAGGACTCTGAGTGGTGCGAGCTGGAACGCAACTCCATGCGGACCCTGAAGAGCAAGCGGAAGAATGGCCCGCACCCGTTCAACTACCTGTTCGCCAAGCTCGACGCCGAGCCGCTGCCGCTCTTCGCCCGGTCGGACCTCTACATCGGCTTCGAGAAGAGCCCGGAGGGGCCGCGGGGCGAGGCGCTGCTCAGGTTGATGTGCGGGATGAGGGGCGTCCCCTTGAGCCCGGAGGCCGTCACGATGGCCCAGAAGGTAGACGAGGACGCGAAGCGAATCATGGACCGCATCAACGGCGCGGCCGAGGCGTGCAACGCGGCGCGGCTCCGCGAACTCGCGACCTCGGCGGACGCCGCCATGCTCTCCTCGCCCGAGCCCCTGGCCGTGGCCGCGCAGGAGTTGATAAGCATGAAGGAGTGCGAGGCGGCCCTTGAAGTCATCGCGCACGCCTACACGTTCTTCCCGAAGTCGATACGCGTGAAGCAACTCGAAGGGCTGGCGCTGCGGCGCCTCAAGCGGTATCAGGACGCCATCGACGTGCTCTCGGAGCTTAAAGCCGCCGGCCATCAGGACCCCGAGACGATGGGAATCCTCGCCGCGGCGTGGGACGGGCTCTACCAGGAGACGGGCAAGAAGCTCCACCTGCGCAGGTCGCGCGAACTCTACCGCACGGCTTTCGCCGCCGACCAGACGAGCTATTACACGGGCATCAACGCCGCGGCCAAGTCGCTCTTCCTCGGCGAAGCGGAGGAGGCCGCGAGGCTGGCCTCGCAAGTCCTGCCCCTCGTGGAGTCGGCGCGCGGCGGCGAAGACTTCTGGGCCGGCTGCACCCTCGGCGAAGCTCACCTGCTGCTGGGTCGGCCCGGCGCGGCTGCCGAGCAATATCAGAAGGTCATCGACAGGCACCCCGGCAGGACCGGCGACCTCGACGGGACGCGGCAGCAGGCGGAGAGGATTTGTAAGGCGCTCGACCTGTCGGCGGAGGAGACGAAGCGGGTGCTGGAGCCGTTCGAGCTGCTGGAGTAGGAGCGCCGCCTCAGGCGGCGGCGCGAAGGCGGCGGAAGTGGGTGCAGCGGGCGCGCAGGCGCGAGATGCGGCGCCTCATCCAAGACGTGTTCATGCGAGCTTACTCCTTCGGGGAGAGGAGTCGAGAAAGGCTTCGACGAGTCGCGGGTCGAACTGGCGGCCGGCCTCGCGGCGCAGCTCGGCCTGCGTCTCGTCGTGCGTGCGGGGCTTGCTGTAGGGGCGGCGCTCGACCATCGCGTCGTAGGTGTCGGCTATCTGGACGATGCGCGCCATCAGGGGGATGTCCTCGCCGCCGAGGCGGTGCGGGTAGCCGCGGCCGTCCCAACGCTCGTGGTGGTGCTGCGTGCGGATGCGAAGCTCGGCCGGGAGGTCGAAGTAGCTCGCGAGCAGAGCCCCGAAGTTCGGGTGAAGATGAAGTATGAACTGCTCGACGCGCGTCGGCTTGCGCGGGCGGTTCAGGATGGACTCGGGCACGAGCAGCTTGCCCACGTCGTGCATCATGGCGGTCGAGGAGAGCTGCTTGAGCTTCGCCGCGTCGAAGCCGAGGGCGCGGCCGATGACGCGCGAGTAGCGGGCCGTGCGAACACAGTGGAGGTGGGTCGAGGGGCGCGTCAGCCGCAGCCGGTTCACCAGCGCGTAGACGCCGTCGCCCGAGCCGCGGTGGCGCTCGCCGGCCGCCTTCAGCCGCGCGCACAGGCGTTGCAGATAACCCGCCCAGCTCGCGTCCACGAGCCGCACCGTGGCCGCACCCGTCGGGTCGAAAATCAACTCCTCACCCATCGGCAAAAGCTCCTCTCCTGTGCTCCGTCGTTAAATGTAAAGGGGGTGGCAATAGGACACCCACGGATGAGCATTTGCCGTGCCATGTCCGTCCCCGGACGTACGCCCCGGCCGCGCCGCAAAACCCGCGCCCGTAAAGACTTGTGCCAAGCCCGCCGCGCGGACCGTTTAGATGCGACGGGCTGAGAATCCGCTTGAGGTGGGCGCCGCTAAATGCCCCGGAATTTCGCCGCGCCCGTGTGCATTTTGCTGCGCCAATGCGGGACCGCGCACACCATTTCGTGCCTCGCGCGGGGCGCGTTTTTATTGGCGAATGTTTACGGCCGCGGGCGCTAGTTGGACTGTGTTAAACTCGTGGCCGGGCACATCGAGGCGAGGGTCTGGAGGGCATGAGCGGCGGCAAAGACGAGAGGCCGAAGAGTCTGGACGAGAGCGTCGAGGCGGCGCTCCTCGACGCCGACCTCTTCATCAAGTACAAGGCGCCGCAGCGCGCCGTCGAGCGCCTCCAGGAAGCCGTCGCGCACCACCCGCGCTCGGTCGTTCTGAGGGAGAAGCTGAGGGAGGTGGCGGTCGCGCACGGCGACCCGCGCGAGGCCGCGCGCCAGTGCCTCTTCCTCGTCAACCTCTACATCTCGCGCGAGAACTTCGAGACGGCCCACGAGCGCCTGCTCGAAGCCAAGCACATCGACCCCCGCATCAACATCGCGCCCGGCCTCGAAGCCATCCGCCGCGCCCGCCGCCCCGACCTCCAAACGCCCCCCGCCGCCGCGCCCGCCGCGCCGCCCCGGCAGCCCGAGCGACGCCCCGTCACGCTGGCCGGCGACCTCTCGGCCGTCAACATCTTCGACGCCATGCAGGTGGTCGAGAACTCGCGCCTGACCGGCGCCCTCTCCGTCGAGGGCGAAGCCCGCCGCGCCCGCGTCCTCTTCAACGAGGGGCGCATCGTCGGCGCCGAGTGCGGCGGGGTCGAAGGCGCGGAAGCCTTCCGCCTCGTCGTCGAGATCACCGCCGGCTCCTTCGACTTCGAGAAGACGGCCGCCGACTTCCCCGTCACCATTCAAGCCCTCAGCAACACCAACCTCATCCTCGACACCCTCCGCCAGATGGACGAAGAGAACGAAGAGAACGCGGAGTTATGAGCGGCAAGATAAGGCAGCGGCGGGCACTACAGTTTTTCAAACTCTTCCGTAGTTAATCCGGCTTGGCGGAGGATACTGCGTAATGTGCCGGCGGCGACTTCTCTTTGCTTCGGCACCGTCGCCGTGAACGTCCCTTCGTCTGTCTTCTTGGCGAACTTGACGTGGCTGCCGCTCTGAGCGACCTCCGAGAAGCCTGCCGCTTCGAGTCGGCGCCTGACTTCGCGGAAGGGGAGAGGCTTCACGCCGCGACCTCGACTTCGACGGTACGAAGCCGGGGCACTACGGTCGCGACCGGTGGAGAGAAGTGAAGCTCAAGCGCGTCGCGCAAATTCTCCACGGCCTCTTCCTCGGTTGTCCCCTGAGAAGCCACATCCACTTCGCGGCACTGGGCGACGAACCACTCGCCCTCCTGCCAGACGCTGGCGGTGAAGGTCTGTTTCATATCCCTAGTCGAGAAGCACGCGGGCGCGGAGGGATTCGGCGACTTCGAGGGCGGCGAGGAGGCGGAGGAACTGTTGGTAGTTGCGGCTGCGCTGGCGGACGCGCTGGCGCTCGGCGTCGGAGAGGTCTTGGCGCAGGATTAGGTCGAGGAAGTCGTAGTAGTCTGAGGCGGCCGAGAGCGGGAGTTCGCGCGTGTAGGTGGTGCGGGCCGCGTCCTCGGAGGTGAAGCCGGCGAGGGCGTCGAAGAGGTTGTCGGTCGTCAGGTGCGCGCCCTGTCGGGCGAGCTTGATGGGCAGTCGCAGCTCGAAGAAGCGCAGGCCCGTCGGCATCGTCACGGCGCGCAGCGACTTCGTGCCCTCGCCGTCGAAGGGCGAGTCGGAGTCCAGGAGAACTTTCAGGAGGCGCGGCCAGTCCTGCTCCTCGACCGTGTCGAGAGTGAGCTGCACGCGGTCGGCCAAAAACTTCTCGAACTGCCCCTCGACGGGGTAAGTCACGCGACCGAGGCACCCGACCGGCTCGCCCTCGCCCGCGGCCTCGCGCGGCAGTCGGGCGGGGCAGCGCGCGCACAGACTCGTCTCCTCCTGCATCCGTTCTATCTCGGGCGCCGCGCGCTCGACGAAGCGGACCTTCTCCTCCGAGGGCGCGAGGTGCTCGCCCGTCGTGAGCCGCGCGTGCAGAGAGCCGAGGCGGCCCCACGCGCGCAGGTGCTCTTCGTCGTAGCGCGCGCGCAGCGCGCAGGGGTACTCGATGGCGAACTCTAAAGACAAACCGTGCTCCTCGCTGCCGTCGGGGCCGTAACGGGGCCTTCGGCGGGTATAATAACAGAGATTGTTTGCGATTTACGATTCGCGGCTTTTTGCTGCTAAGCTCTGCGGGAGGAGTGAAGAAAACTTGGCTATCACAGCGGAGTTCATAGAGACGTTCAGGGTCGTGTGCCCTGCGTGCAAGGGGAAGGTCGTGTTGAAGGAAGGCGGCGCCGGCATCAAGTGTCTTGAGTGCCGCCGCCTCTACCCCATCCGCAACGACATCCCCGTCCTCGTCGTGGAAGAGGCGACGGTCGAAGATGACGAGCCTCGGCAGACAAGCTGAGCCGGCCCCGGTGCTTTCGGCCGCTTCGGACGGGGAGCCGAGGCCGCTCGGCCCTCCGCGCTGGGATTGGTCGGGCGTGCGCCGCGTGCTCGTCGTGCGCCTGCGCTCGATTGGCGACACCGTGCTCGCCACGCCGACGCTCGCGGCGCTCAGGCGCCACCTGCCCGGCGCGCGCCTTGACGTGCTCTTGGAAGACTGGGTCGCGCCGCTGCTCGAAGGCTCTCCGGACGTGGACCGCGTCGTCACGGTCCGCCGCAAGAGTCAGGCGTCGCGCTTCTCGGTCGCGCGCGAGCTGCGGGCGGCGCGCTACGACGTGGTCTACAACCTTCACGGCGGGAGCACGGCGGCGCTGCTGACGCGCGCGACCGGCGCCCCGCACCGCGTCGGCTACAAGTCTTACGCCTACTCGGCGCTTCACAACCACCTCGCGCCGCCCTCCTCGGAGCTTTGGGGCCGTCCGAAGACGCACTCGGCCGAGCAGCAGCTCGCGCTCGCCGGCTGGACGGGCGTGCCCGTCACGGACCGCCCGCGCTCGCGCCTCGCCGTTACGCCCGCCGCGGCGGCTCGCGTCGCCGAACGACTCGACAAGGCCGGACTGGGCGCCGAGACGCCCTTCGCGCTCCTTCACCCGGCCGCGGCCTTCGAGACGAAGACGTGGGCGGCGTCGAACTTCGCGCGCGTCGTCGAACACCTCGCGTCGCGCGGGCTCGCCGCGGTCGCCGTCGCCGGCCCGGACGAGTCGAAGGTCGTCGAAGAGTTGCGAACCCACGCGCGCGCGCCCGTCATCTCATTCACTGACCTTTCGCTGCCGGAGCTTGCGGCGCTCGCCTCACGGGCTTCCCTGTTCGTCGGCAACGACAGCGGCGTGGCGCACGTCGCGGCGGCCGTCGGCGCCCCCTCGGTCGTCGTCTTCGGCTCCTCGAACGTCGCCCACTGGGGCCCCTGGACCGACGCCCCTTCGGAGGTCGTCCGCGAGGAGATGCCCTGCGCGCCCTGCCCCGGCTACACCTGCTCGGAGTTCGACGCGCCCGAGTGCATCCGCCGCATCCCCGTCGAGCGCGTCACGGCCGCCGTCGAGAGGGTCTTGGAAGCGAAGAAGGTTGATGAGAGATAAGCTGTCGGCACAGAGGGCGGGCGAGTTGGTCGCGGCGATGCGCGGCAGGCGGGTCGTCGTCTACGGCGACGTGATGTTGGACGAGTTCGTGTGGGGCGACGTGGCGCGCATCTCGCCGGAGGCGCCCGTGCCCGTCGTCGACATTCGCCGCGAGTCGGCGCACCTCGGCGGGGCGGCGAACGTGCTTGCGAACCTGCTGGCGCTCGGCGCTCGCGCTTCGATTGTCGGCGTCGTCGGCCGCGACCGCGCGGGCGAGCGCGTGCGGGCCGAGTTGCGCGAGGCGGGGGCCGACGGCGCCGACCAAAATTTAATCGAAGACGCGGGGCGGCCGACGACCGTCAAGACGCGCATCATCGCCCACAGCCAACTCGTCGTGCGCGCCGACCGCGAGCGCCGCACGCCCGTCGAAGGCGGGACGGAGGCCGGTGTCATCGCCACCCTGCGCCGCCTGCTCAAAGACGCCGACGCGCTCGTCGTCTCCGACTACGACAAGGGCGCAGTCACGCCCGGCGTGCTCGCCGAAATCCTGCCGCTCGCCTTGGAGGCCGGAGTGCCCGCGCTCGTTGACCCGAAGATAAGAAACTTCGACGCGTACCGCCCGGCCACGCTCGTCACGCCGAACCACCACGAGGCGCTGCGCGTCACGGGCGCCGAAGACGACACCGACGAAGGCATGGCCCGCGCCGCCCGCGCGATTCGAGAACGCTTAGGCTGCCGCTCGGTGCTCATCACGCGCGGCGAGCGCGGCATGATGCTCCTCGAAGGCGACGGCGAGCCGGTCTTCGTCTCGACGGCCGCCCGCGAAGTCTACGACGTGACGGGCGCGGGCGACACCGTCATCGCAACGCTGGCCGCCTCGCTCGCCTCCGGCGCCACGCTCGTCGAAGCCGCCGCGCTCGCCAACCACGCCGCCGGCATCGTCGTCGGCAAAGTCGGCACCGCCACCGCTCACGCGGACGAACTCGCGGCCTCGTTCCTGCATGAGAGGTCTTAAAAAACTTGAGCCGCGCCACGCACACGCTTAAAACACTCGCCGCGCCCGCCCTCGCGCTGCTATCACTCTGCGCGGCGCTCGCCGCCTCTCGCCACACGGCCGCCCCTGTCGCGGCAACCCAACTGACCGCGGAAGAAGAAGCGGCGAACAGCCGACCTCTCAAGCTCCCGCTCAGGAGCCCGCGCCTGCTCGTGCGTAAGAAGGAGCGGCGCCTCGTGCTTTATGACGGGGAGGCGGCGGTGCGCGTGTATCGAATGGTGCTCGGGTCCGCGCCGGAGGGGGACAAGGTGAGGCAGGGCGACGGGCGGACGCCGGAGGGCGATTTTTACGTGTGCGTGAAGAACGACAAGAGTCGCTTTCACCTGTCGCTGGGGTTGAGCTACCCGAACGAGGCGGCGGCCGAGCGCGGCCTGCGCGACGAGATAATCAATCGCAAGCAGTACGAGCGCATCGTGCGCGCCGTGCGCAACAAGCAGCGGCCGCCGTGGGACACGGCGCTCGGCGGCGAGATTATGATTCACGGCGGCGGGACGGGCGGCGATTGGACGCTCGGCTGCGTCGCCCTCGAAAATCAGCACATCGAAGAACTCTTCAAAGTCCTGCCGATGGGCACGCCCGTCCGCATCGAGCCCTGAGAACTTTTGTTAGAAACAAGCATGCCGATAAGAAAAGCCCGCACGTCAACGTCCTTCTCCCTAACGCTCCTGCTCTCGCTGCTCCTCGCGAGCGCGCCCGCGCCGCGCGCCGCGCAGAGCGTCGGCCGTCCGCGCGTCACGACGCCCGCGCAGCGCCCGACGCCGACGCCCGCTCAGACGCCGACTCCGACTCCGACGCCGGCCGCGACGCCGACGCCCGCGCCGACTCCGGCGAGCGCCGCGCCGCGCACGCTCGAAGAGTTGCGCGCGCGCATCGGCGAGATTATGGCGCGGCCGGAGCTGGCGTCGTCGAGCCTCGCCGTCAAGGTCGCGTCGCTCGACACGGGGCGGGTGCTCTTCGAGCAGAACGCGCAGAAGTGGATGCAGCCGGCCTCGAACCTCAAGCTCTACACGGTCGCCGCCGCGCTCGACCGCTTCGGCCCCGACTACCGCTTCGTCACCTCCGTCTACGCGCCCGCGCGCCCCGACTCTTCGGGGGCCGTTAAAGGCGACCTCGTCGTCTACGGCCGCGGCGACCCGACCTACGCCACGCGCTTCGGCCCCGAGGGCGACACCGACTACTACCGCGCCATCAACGAGCTTGCCACCAGCATCACGGCCGCGGGCGTCCGGAGGGTGGAAGGCGACATGGTCGGCGACGAGAGCTACTTCGTCGGCGGGCCGTTCGCGCCCGGCTGGGAGTGGGACGACCTCCAGTGGTGGTACGGCGCGGAGGTGAGCGCGCTGACCGTCAACGACAACTCGGTTGACCTCTCGGTCAAGCCGGGCGCGCGCGTCGGCGACCCGTGTCGAATAACCGTCGGCCCCCCGACGCCGCTCGTCACCATCGTTGACCGCACGACGACGGGGCCGCGCGGCACGCGCCGCGAGCTGGAAGTCCACCGCCCGCTCGGCCAGAACGTCATCGAGATAACGGGGAGCCTCCCGCTCGAAGACCGCGGCTACACGGCCAGCGTCGCCGTCTCGCGCCCGGCGCTCATGTTCGCGACGATGCTGCGCACGGCGCTCGAAGCCCGCGGCGTCGTCTTCACGGGCAAGACGCGCACCGTTGACTCTCAGGCGCGCGCCGACGGCCAGCCGCTTCCCGTCTCTTCTTTAATCGAAGTGGCGAAGCGCGAGTCGCCGCCGCTCTCGACAATCGCCGCGCAGACGATGAAGCCGAGCCAGAACCTCTACACGGAGCTTCTGCTGCGCACGCTCGGCAAGGCCGCCGCGACCGACTCGAAGCAGCGCAGCGACCGCGCAGGCATCGACGCCGTCCGCGCCTTCCTGCGCCGCGCAGGGATAGAGGACGGGCGCGTCCAGATGCTCGATGGCTCCGGCCTCTCGCGCGCCGACCTCGTGACGGCCGACGCGACCTTGCAACTGCTCGTCTACATGAACCGCCACCCGAGCGGCGCCGTCTTCCGCGCCGCCCTCCCCATCGCGGGCGTGGACGGCACGCTGCGCAACCGCATGCGGGGGACGCCCGCGCAGAACAACGTCCGCGCCAAGACCGGCACGCTCTCAAGCTCGAACACGCTCTCCGGCTACCTCTTCAGCGCCGCGGGCGAGCGCCTCGCCTTCTCCGTCATGATTAACAACCCGCCGCCCAACGGCGACGCCCGCACCAGCTTCGTTGACGCCGTCGCCGTCCTCCTCGCCTCGTTCGCGGGCCGCTCCTGAAGGAAGCTTCGTCCATGAACTTCGTCAAGTTCCACGGCTACGGCAACGACTACCTCGTCTTCGAGGCGGGGCAGCTTTGGGACGCGGGCTGGCGCGGCGCCTTCATCCGCTTCGACCCGGCCGAGCCGTTCCCGGAGTTCGTGCGGCGGGTCTGCGACCGCCATTACGGGGCCGGGTCTGATGGCGTCGCCGTCGTCGAGCCCGTGCCCGACCCGCGCGAGGCGGACTTCGTCCTGCGCATCTTCAACCCGGACGGCAGCGAGGCGGCCATGTCCGGCAACGGCTCGCGCTGCGCCGCCGCCTACCTCCACTACGCCTGGCGCTGGACGGCGGATGAGTTGCGCTTCGTGACGCGGGCGGGCGTCAAGCGTTACCGCCTGCGCGAGCGCCGGGGGCCGGGCGCGTTCCGCTTCGAGGCGGAGATAGGTCGGCCCGCCTTCGACAGCGGCTCCGTCCCCGTGCTGACGCTCGAACCCTTGACGGAGGTGCGCGACTACCCGCTCGCGCTCGAAGGCGGCGAGACGCTTTCGGTCACGGCCTTGCAGATGTGCAACCCGAACTGCTGCGTCTTCGTGGACGACTTAGAGGCCGTTGACTGGCGGCGTCTGGGGCGGGCGATAGAGTCTCACGCGGTTTTCCCCGAGCGGACCAACGTCGAGTTCATACGCGTCGCGGGCCGCGCCGAGATAGAGGCGCGCGTGTGGGAGCGCGGCGCGGGCGAGACTCTTTCGTCGGGGACGGGCGCGTGCGCCGCGGCCGTCGCCTCCATGATAGGAGGACACACCGACCGCCACGTGACCGTGCGAATGCCCGGCGGCGACCTCGAAGTCCTCTGGCGCGAAGACGGCGAAGTGCTCCTCACGGGCACGGCCGAAGTCGTCTACCGCGGCGAGTGGTTGAAGGGCACAACTTAAATCAACAACTCAATATTGAGCCGGTCGAGGACCTCGGCGATGGGGTTGGCGACGCCGTAGTTCTCGACGGCGGGCACCCGCGGGTCGGGCGCGGGCGGTTGGGCTTCGGGCGTCTCGGGCATGCCGGCGAAGACGAGGCCGAGGGCGTGTTGGCCCGAGTCCACGAGGAGCGAGCCGCTGTCGCCCTTGCGGACGAAGTGCGTGTGGTCGGGCAGCCGCGGCTCGACGAGAATCTGGTCGCGGAAGAAGGCGGACTGGCCCGTGCGGTCGTAGCCGACGCGGATGTCGAGGTAGACGGAGAAGACGCAGCCCTCCGTGTAGCCGGTCGTCCGGCCGAACTTGCGCACGGGCTCGCCGGGCCGCACGTCCTTCTTCTCGACGTGGCCCTTGACGGCGCCGATTAAAGGGATGACGGGCGCGTGCTTCTGCGGCCCCCAGAGCTTGGCGACGGCGGCGTCAACGTGATTCGCGTCGCCGCCGAACTTCAGCTCCGCGAAGTTGACGAGGGTGCCGATGGGCCGCCCCGTGGCGCGCTCGCCGGGGCTCGGCTGCACGATGAGGTCGCCGTCGTCCACCTTCCCTTTGCGCAGGTCGGCGAAGACGTGCGAGTTGCTCAGCATGAGCACTTCGGGGCGGCGCGGCCAGCGGCTCCGGCGCGTGCAGAAGTAGCCGATGGTGCCGCTCTGCCCCGTCAGGTTAGTGTTCGCGCCGCTGATGCCGCCGACGATGACTTCCTGCGGGTCGCGGATGCCCCCCGAGTAAGGCTCAGCGCCCGAGATGAAAGTCGCGGGCCGCATCCTGAAGACGCGGAGGGGGACGCCGCGGTAAGTGGCGGGCGGCGAGGCGGCCGTCGTGCCGGGCCAAAGCTCCTGTGCCGGGTCGCCGACGAAGACCTGTATGCAGTAGTCGGCGCCGAGCAGGCCGACGCCGACGGCGTGGATGTTGGCCGAGAGGCCGGGCAGCAGATATCTGTCGCTCAATTCGCGCTTGCGCCTGACGACTCGTTGGAGCAGGCGCGAGTCGGCGCGGCTTCTCGGCGTTCGGCGCAGGGCGCGCGCGCGCCTGTACCTCATGATTAAGAACCACGCGAGCCAGACGACGACGAGCGCCGCGACGACCCACGTCACCCTGTCGTCGTAGTAACGCGTCGTCACGCTGCCGTCGGGGTTCCGCCACGACAAGATGGGGTGTCTCTCGAAGAAGAGGAGGAGCATGGGTTTAATCCTCAGAGTTGTTCGACGGTGTCGAGGTCGGCGGCGACGGGGTGGCAGAACTGCTTCTGGTTGACGGAGCCGCCGCGGGCGCCGGTCTCTTCTTCGACGGGCGCGAGGTCGAAGTGGGTGCCGTCGGGGCTGGAGAGGAAGCCGTAGTAGTCGGCCATGTCGCTGTAGACGGCGTCGTCGCCGTAGTCCATGTTCTTGAACTCGACGCGGTAGGGCAGGCCCTCGACGCGGGGGAGCGTGTGCGTCTCTTCGCGCCCGTCGAAGCGGATGGAGAAGACGACCTCGTCGCCTTCGACGGCGGCGCCGATGGTCTCGCCGACGTTGCCGAAGACTTCGCGCGACTCGCCGCCGTGCGGCCCCCGCTCGACCTTCTCGAAGAAGAGGTCGGTGTCGAGCTTGTGCGTGTAGAAGAGGGCGTTGGCAATGAAGATTTTCGTCAAGGGGTAGTGGCGCGCGCCGGTCGGGTTGAGGCGGGCGCCGCCGTGCAGGGCGTTCATGTTGACTATCCAGCGGAAGTCCTGCGGGTCGTCGGAGGAGAGGCGGTCGAAGTGGCCGCGGCCCTGATAAATCTCGAAGCCCTGGACGGCGGGGCGGCGCGTGGCCTTGAGTTCAATCTCGACGCCTTCTTTGGGGAGGTTCCGGTAGCAGGCGATGTCCTGGTAGACGACGAGGTCGTGGCCGGCGCCTTCCTGAAAGACGGGCCGTTGGAGCTTGACGGTGAGCTGGTGCTTGCTGTCGCGGACGGCGGCTATCTCGCCGCGGCCGTGGTCTTCGTTGAAGGCGATGATGCCGAGGCCGGTGAACCTGACGAGGGCGGTGGCGGAGCTTTCTCTGACGGGCATGGGGTGACTCCTTTCGGGGCGAGATGACTTTCGTCTGAGTGTGCGCGAGGAGCGCGAAACGTAACGCGGGGTCAGCGCCGCTCCAACTGATGCCTGCCGGGAGTGCAGGAAGGGGCAAAGAAGGAGGCGAAGCGCACGATGAACGAGCGCCGCTTCTTCTTTTGCGGGGGCGCGGGCGGAGCAGGCGGCGGCGTCGCGTCGGGGGGCGGCGCCGCGGACGTGGTAAGAGTCGGCGTCGGGTCGGGCGACGGAGAGGGCGAGGGCGACGGCCGCGGCGTCGGCGTGGGCGACGGCGACGGCGACGGAGACGGCGACGGGGATGGCGAGGGGGATGGCGTCGGCGTGATGTCAGGCGTCGGCGAAGGCGAATCTTTCGGTGAATCCGTCGGCGAATCTTTGGGGGAATCTTTCGGCGAACCTTTGGGCGAATCGGTCGGTGAATCTTTCGGCGCGTCGGCGGGCGAGGATGAATCTGTCGGCGAGGGCGTCGGGCTCGGAGTCTCGTCGGGCGTCGGCGAGATGTCGGGCGTCGGCTCGGTCGGCAGCAGCGCGGACGCGAGCTTCGGGGGTGCGGGCCGCGGGTCGTCCCCGCGCGCCGGCTTCAGGTAGATGAGGGCGTTGGTGACGAGGACGAATATCACCGTCGTCGTCAACAGCACCGTCGTCGTCGTCGTCAGGACGCGCCGCCGCTTGAGTTTGCGCGAATGCCTCCTGACCACCTGCTCTTTTTCGCGGACGACGCGCGCGGCCTCGGCCCACGTCTCGGCCGAAGGGTCAAGGTCAACGAGCGGCGTGCCGTCGGCGGGGCAGAAGGCCGAGGCGCCTTCGCCGTAGAAGGCGCCGCATTTGTGACAGGTGCGTAGCATGTCAGTACCTCGCGTGGCCGCCGTAGAGTGAGAACGCGGCCCAGTAGAAGGGCGCCGCCGTCCGGCCCGCCCTTAACGCTTCTAGTTGTGACTGGCGCAGGCTCTCGGCGGTCGTGAGCCCTCGCCGTTTGCGGTTGAGGTGGAACGAGGTCATCAGGTCGCGCGTCGTCTCGGAGTCAACCTTCCACTGGCTCGCGACGACGAGCGGCGAGCCCAGGGCGAGAAAGGTGCGGGCGATGCCGACGGCGCCCTCGCTCTTGTCGTAACGCTCGAAGCCGGTTTCGCACGCCGACAGCACGACCAGCTTCGCCACGGGCAGCTTGTGCGCGCCAAGCTCCGACGCGCGCAGCTCGCCGCCCGCGAAGAGCAGCTTCGAGTTCCCCGGCGACTGCCGGTTGGCGACGAAGTGGCCGGCGAAGTGAATCACGCCGACGCCCTCGAAGCCGCGCAGGAATCTCTCCTTCGTCGCCTCGGCGCCCGTCAGCTCGGTCGGCCTCGCGTAGCCGGCCGCGGCGACGGCCTTCGCCTCCTCCCCGGCGGCGCGCAGGTCGGCGAGGCCCGGATTCTCCTCGCGGTCGAAATCCGGATTGCCGACGCTCAAAAGGCTCTCCTCGGCCCGCTCGCGCCGCCGCGCGTTCTCCGTCGCCAGCACCAGCACCGACGCGCTCGGCGCGTAAGACAAAACGAACTCTTCTATCAGGTACTTCCCCGACGGCGACACGAGCGACGCGAACGGGAGCTGATGCAGCGACTTGTCGGGCACGAGGCACGCGGCCTGACCCGCGTCGAGCCCCGGCGGAATTAAAATCTCGTAAAGCTCCGCCGCCGCGCGCCCGACCGCCGGGGCCGGGGCTTTCGCGACGACCGCAGCCCGATAAGCCTCGACCTTCGCTTCAAGCTCGTCGGCCGCGAGCGCCCTCTCGTAAACGTCGAAGCGTGAGCGCGAGACGACCCACGTCAACAGCCTGTCGGGCAGCACCTCGTACTCGACGACCTGCAAGCCCTCGGGCAGCCGCGCGCGAATCTCCTCGGGCGACAGGGGGCGCGCGACCGAAGCGAAGTCGCGCTCGACCTCTTCCATCATCCGGTCCGACTCGACGAATTCGAGCAGCGAGCGGGCGCGCGAGGCTTCGACGAGGGCGAAGGCGCCGCGCGCGTCGCCCGCCCTGTGGGCTTCGGACGCGGCGGCGTCGAAGACGGCCCGCTCGTCCGAGAAGAAGGCGCGGCGCGACTCGTCCTCGCGCAACGAGGCGCGGTACTCCTCCGACTTCGCCAGCACCGTCTTCAGCTCGGCCGCGAAATCTTCGTGACGGCCGAGCCGCTGGAAGCAGAAGAGACGGCCCTTGTGAATCCGGTACGAGCCGGCGGTCAGCTCCGGCAGGCGGCCGTAGAGTTCGAGCGCCCGGTCGTAGTCGGAAAGCGCCGCGTCGCAGTCGCCCGTCTCGCTCTTCACGTCGGCGAGCAGCGTCAGGGCTTCGGCGGCCGTGCGCCTGTTCTCGGCGCCGTCGTCGCGCGAGAGCGCGAGGGCGCGCGACTCTTCGGCGTAGCGGAGCGCGGCGCCGAAATCCTTCATGGCGGCGGCGGCGTCCGCGAGGTGGCGGAGGTTCGAGTTCACGCGGCTGCTGTCGGGCGCGTCCTCGCGCGCGATGGCGAGGGCTTCTTCGGAAAAGCTGAGCGAGGCGGCGAAGAACTTAAGCTTCAGCGAGAGGTCAGAGAGCGTGCCCTTCTCGCGCCACGACTGGCGCGGGCTCTGGTAGTAGGTGTCGGCGTCGGGCAGCATCAGGCCGGCGTAGGCGAGGGCCGGCTCAAGCTCGCCGAGGTCGGAGTAGTAGGAGGCGAGGGCTTCGCGCGCGTGCTGCATCTCGAAGGCGTTCGCCCCGGCCTCGGCCAGCCGGAGCGCGGCCTTAAAGTTTCGGCTCGTCCGCGAGAGGCCGCCCTGCCCGAAGTCGCCGACGCCGAGCCAGTAGTAGGCGGGCGCGGCAATGACGCCGAACTTTCTGACGGCGGCCTGCTCAATCAAGGCCGTCAGGCGGCGGCGGCCTTCGGCGACCCTCGCCACGTCGGGCAGAAATTGCGCGGCCCACATTTCGGCGACGGCGGCCTCCGCGTCGTCGCCGAGCCGCGCGAAGAGGTCGCGGCTCCTTTCAAACTCCGAGATGCCTTTCGCGTAATCGCCCTCGATGATGCGGAGCGCGCGCTCGAAGGCGTCTTTGGCTTCTAACAGCCGCTCGACTTCGTCGCCGCCCACGCGGGCGTAGAAGTCGGCCAACTCAGAAAAAAAAACTCCGAATGCGCCTCGCGCTCGTAGCGCCCGAGGTAGTCGAGCGCCGCGACACTCTCGGCGGCCTCCGCCCCGTCGCCGCGCCTCGTCGCCAAGAGGTAGCGGCGCGAGAGCTGGAGCGGGACGGCGACGCCTTTGAGGGTGCCCTTCGTCTCGTCGTGAATCTTCCGCGCGCGCGCGTCGTCGTGCCCGCGGTAGGCGGCGAGGAAGTCGTCCAACACCTGCGCGTCCCCTTTGAAGCGCGCCTGCTCGCGTTCGAGCCGCGCGATGTTACTGCGCGCCTCTTCGGCCCACGGCGACGACGAATCCTTCTGCAAGTAGAGCGACCACGACTCCTTCGCCTCGCGCGGCAGGCTCAACTCCTGTAAGACGAGCGACCTGTTGAAGAGTGCTTCCAAAAGGTCGCCGTCCAGCCGCGTCGCCGCCTTCAACTCTTCGAGGCTCCGGGAAAGCAGTTCGAGCCTCCGCTCCTTCGCCGAAGACTTCGCCAGCTCGAAGTAGGCCGCGCCGAGGTCGCTGTGGATGCGCGCGTCGTCGCCGTCGAATTTCAACGCGCCCTCGAACTCGCGGACCGCGTCCTCGTACTTCCGCTGCGTCAGGTAGAACTCGCCCAGCTCGCGGCGCGACCGCGCGCCCGGAGATTTCTCGGCGGCGTCGAGCAGCTTGAGTTCGATGCCGCGCAGCCGGCCCTGCTCGCGCCGGTCGGGCTCGCCGCGCAGCTCGGCCAGCGGCGCGTAGTCGAAGCCCGAGATGCGCGCCTCGGTCGGCCGACCCTGCTTGTAAATCTCTCGCAGCGCGGCCATCTCGCCGGGGCCGTCGCCCCTGCCGAAGTTGACCGCGATTCCGACGGCGGCGAGCACGAGGGCGGCGAAGGCGCCCGCGTACGTCGGGCGACGGAGGAAGGCTCTGAGCGAGTCGAGGAGAGAGGGCGATGCTTCGGCCGCCTTCGACGGGGCGGCGTCGAGCGCCTTCCGCCTCAGCGCGCGCGACAGCTCGACGTTCAGGCGCCGCTCGGGGTTGCCGGCGAGGGTGGCGCGGAAGCTTTCGGCGTCGCGCTCGTCGAGGCGGCCGAGGACGAAGTCGTTGACGAGGCCGTCTTCGGCCAGCGCGACGCGGGAAGAGAACTCGTCGTCCGTGAACAGAAGCTCCTCGACGGCCTCCATCGTCGCCTCGTCTTCGAGGCGGCCGAGGAGGTATCCGCGAATCGTCTCTTCTGTCGGGGAGGCTTCACTCATGCCTTTATCGCCTCAGCCCATGCACTCGCGGAGGCAAGCCTTCAACTTTATCTTGATGCGCATCACGCGCATCCGAAGCGCCGTCTGCGTCGTCGCCAGACTGCCCGAGAGGCGTTGTCGCAGGTCAATCTTCGCCGCCTTGTCCTCGGAAAAATATTCGATGATCAGTCGGCGGCTCTCGTCGGGAAGCTCCGCGAGGCACTTGTCGAGGCACTCGCCGGAGAAGCTCTCGCCCTCGGGCTCGCGCGCCGCGAGCGAGACTTCCTCGATGTCGATTCGGCTGCGCGCCTTGCGCAGCGACTCGCGGTAGACGTTGCGGGCCACGCCGTAACAGTAGGCCAGCCTGTTCTCTATCCGCTCCTCGGAGCTTTTCAGGATGACGCGGTTAATGGTCTCATCCGCCAGCTCGTCGGGGAAGGGGCAGCGGCGCTGCGCGAAGTACGTGAACAGGCAGAAGCGCAACTTCTCGTAAGCCTCGCCCCCGTCGCCGCCGGGAGAGAGCCATTCGAGGAAGTTCGTAAATTTCTCTCGGGTTACTTCTTTACTCACCTGTGTTCCCGGCGTTTGAGGACGACCCGGCCCGAGCGTCTTAGCAGAAGCGGCGACAGCATAGCTCAGGCGGGGTGTTAGCGAGAAGCCCGAGCCGTTACCAACTCGGGCTTCTCTCATCTCTCACGGCGGGGGCTTCGTCCTCAGTCCGGCCTTCTCAACTCGACGGGCCTGCCCGGCGACACCGCCTCGGGGCGCGGCGCCCCCGCGTCCGGCTGCGGGTCGAGCTCGATGCCCTGCCGCTGGCGCAGCGCCTCCGAGAAGACGGGGCCGCCCTGCCTGCAACAGCCCCCCTCCGGCGCCGCGTCCTGCGCGCCGAAGCCCTGCACGGTCGCCTTCAACGCCAGCCCGGTCGGCCCGCCCTCGTTGTTGACCCTAACGCGGATGCAGTTGAGGCCCGCCTTCAAGCCCGTCTGCTGCGTGTAGGTGTACTGCATGGGCGCGACGTTCGAGGCGAAGGTGTTGTTGACGAGCGCCTGCACGATGGGGTTGGCGAAGTAGCTGTTGAGGAAGAGGTTCGCCTTGTTGTCGGCGCGCATCACGAGCGAGAGCTGGGCCTTCTCGGGCGACTGGAGGCAGAAGCAGCGTTCGTACTCGGAGGTGCCGACCTGCGTGTTGTTGCCGAAGATGGGTACGACGCCGGGGATGGTGTTCCAGCCCGTGCCCATCGAGACTGTCCACCCTTGCACGGGCGTCGGCAGGTATGAGGTGCCCGGCACGGAGCGGACGCGCCAGTAGTCGTCGCGTCCCCCCGGAGACGGGTAAGGCGGGTTGCCGGGCAGGCCGACGTTGATGCCGGTGCTGATGTCAACGGTCTGGTAGGCGGAGGCGAGGGCGGTGTGGGCCAGAGTGAGCGTCGCCAGAAGGGCGAGCGCAAGGCGTGTTCTGCGTAGCATATGTACTCTCCTGGGGCTAGATTCGCGCGCGACTTTGAACGTCACGCCGCGCTTACGTCTGTGTGTGACTCGGCCCCGGCGAAACGTAACGCGGCCGCGGAAGAATTTTTTTCGAGTGTACGCCTCTGGACAAAAAAGGGCTCGGCTGGTACTATTCTGCCTGTGACAAGCGGACAGCGATGTTCGCTTGTCATTCCTTTTTTTCCGGTGTTCTTTCGGCGCTCCGCACCAAGGACGATTTGTTCCCCACTCCGGCTGACTGATTCCTTCACTCCTAGAGCCGGAGGTCGAGGATGGGAGGCAACTAACCTACTCGCGCGCCGCCGAAAGACCCCAACTTCGGGAGGAGGACCGAATGAGTAGACCCCTTTTGGGGGGGAGTGCGGCGGCCGCCGTCGCTCTCTTCTCCGTTTCGCTGCTCTTTTATGCGCAGCCTTCAGTCGCAGTGACCCTCGCAGGGACCTCGCAGAAACCACAGACCGAGAAGAAACCTGACACTCAGGGAGACGCAGCGGATAACCCCGCTATAGAAGCGTCCGAAGAGACGCCGGCACCGCCCGGCGACATTGACAACCGAAACGCGGGAGCGGGCAACAAGGCCGCGGGCGCCGAAGGCGTCCAACTCAAGGTCCCTACCTTGACCTTTACGGCCACCGCCTACAGCCTCCGCGGACGCACCGCCAGCGGCAGGGGCGTCGCCCGCGGCATCATCGCCGCGGACCGTCGCCTGCTGCCACTCGGGACTCGCGTGCGGATTGACGCCGGCCACTACAGCGGCGAATACCTCGTCGCCGACACGGGCGGGGCGGTCCGCGGGCGAAAGATTGACATCTGGGTCCCGAACACCGGCGAGGCCATGCGCTTCGGCCGTCGGGGCGTCAAGCTAACCGTCCTCTCGCATCCGCGCCCGCGCGCCGCCGCGAAGAGGCCGTCCAGATGACAACTGAATAAGACGAACCGGGACACTCGACCCGAAAGGCCGGGGCCGCCGCCATTCCAAAGGCAGCGGCCCCGGCCCTTTTTGGTGCTAAAATCCCGCCGCCAAATGAACATCAACAACCCGGACGGACATGAAGAGGCGCCGCCCGCGCCCCTCGTCGAAGTCAGGCGCGGCGGGCTGGTCGAGTCAATCCACCGCGGCCACGTCGCCGCCGTGGACGGCGAAGGGCGCCTCGTCGCGTCGCTCGGCGACCCCGACTTCGTCACCTACCTCCGCTCCTCGGCCAAGCCGCTCCAGGCCCTCCCCCTCGTCACCAGCGCCGCCGCCGACCGCTTCAATTTCACCACGCCCGAACTCGCCCTCGCCTGCGCCTCGCACAGCGGCCAGGACCTTCACGCCGAGCTTGCCCGCCGCATGCTCACCCGAATCGGCCTCGACGAAAGAGCCCTCAAATGCGGCGTCCACGAGCCCTTCGACGCCCGGACGGCCCGGCGCCTGCGCGAACGCGGCGAGCGGCCCGGCGCGGTCCGCAACAACTGCTCCGGCAAACACGCCGGCATGCTCGCCCTCGCACTTCACCTCGGCGCCCCGCACGAAACCTACGACCACCCCGACAACCCCGTCCAGCAAGCCATCCTTCAAGCAGTCACACAGGTTTCCGGCGTCCCCCGCGGGGAGATTCACGTCGGCGTTGACGGCTGCGGCGTCCCCGTCTTCGCCCTCCCCGTGCGCGCGATGGCCCTCGCCTACGCCCGGCTGGTCGCGCCGCCCGACTCCTTCGACGCCCCGACGCGGACGGCCTGCGCGCGCCTCGCCTCCGCCATGACTTCGCACCCGGAACTCGTCGGCGGCACGATTAGCCGTTTCGACACCGAGATGATGAGGGCCGCGCCCGGCCGGGTCGTCTCGAAGGTCGGGGCCGAAGGCGTCTACACGGCCGGGGTGCCGCCCTGCGACGAGTGGCCGAAGGGGCTCGGGCTGGCCTTCAAGGTCGAGGACGGCGAAGACCGGCGCGCGCGTCCCGTCGTCGCCGTCGAAGCCCTCAGACAACTCGGTGTACTGGATAAGAACGCCCTCAATTTGCTATCACCTTACTCAACTTTCCCGGTCCAGAATCACCGGGGCGATTTTGTCGGCCAAATTCAGCATTTGTTTGAGTTAAACATGACGTGAGGGCGTAAAATCCGACTTTGAATGCAGGACAAGCGTACAGCCTTCTTCGAGAGAGTATTAATCAGGTACACATTTTTTACATAAACTTTACCGGGGAAAGGGTTTACGGCAGGGCTCGAAAAATAAAAGTTTGGACGCTTTTTCGGTCAGAAACCGGGCGAGAGCAGTTTCGGCGAGGTTCAGGAAAGCGTTGCTGGCACGGACGTTGCTCAAAGGGAGAGCAGTTAAAATGTAGGGGGTAAATAGAGTTATCGGGTCAGGCTCGGAGACGGCTAGTGAGTGAAAACTTTGGGGGAGGTTTTCTCTCGCTCAATTGCCGGCAGCGACTCTTTGGGGGAACGGAGTAGTTGCCAGCATAGCAGTCGAAGGGCTTCAATTAGCGGGTTACTGATTACGTTTCTGTAGGGGCTTTGGGGGAACCCCGCAGTAGAAGTCAGTAACCCGCAAATTTGTCACCGATCACTCTGTTGTCATAAAAGGGCCGCGAGTCTTGAACTCGCGGCCCTTTTATGTTTTCGCCCGAAGAATCCCGCCTCAGTCCTCGCCCTGCCGGAGCAGGTTCGTCGATGGAGGAGGCGTGTTCAGGTCTTCGATGTTGAGGCGGAGCATGCCGCCCGCGTCCGTGTAAACCTCCTCTTCGGCTTGCTTTGCGCGGCGGCGGAGGAAGACGGCGCCGCCGACCACGGCCCCGACGCCGAGGCAGAGGAGGATGGCGAGTCCCGTCGTGATGAGCGTCGTGACCAGCACGCCGCCCATCGTCGAGGTGTAATGGCGCGTGGCTATCTCCTCCGCGTGCGGGTTGCGGCCGAGCCAGCGCACGTCCTTTTCGTACTTCACGCCCGAGAGCAGTTGCCCGGCCGCCCCCTCGTCCGCGGCGCCGTAGACGAAGACGGAGTAGTTGCCGACGCGCTTGTAGCCCGACGGAGTGGGCTGGCCGGAGGCACGCAACTCGTTGATGCGGTTGTTGATAGCCGCGTCGGCGTCAACCGAATGCTGCGGCGTGGGGAATTCGACGATGACGAGGCGGGCGTTGCCGTAAGTTGCCGTGACGGCTTCGGTGCCGCCGTCGAAGGGCACGGCGTCGAGCGCGGGCTGGCTACCAGCCGCGAGCTTTAAAGCCCCCGGAGTGACGGCGTAGCCGACGCCCTCCCGAACCTTCTTCTCCCACTCGGGCAGGTGCAGGACGAGGACGGGCAACTCGCCCGCCTCGCCTTCGAGCGTGTCGGCGAAAGCCTTTGCGAAGGCGCGCGGGGATTCGGCGGTTCCGGCCGCTTCCCCGACGCCTTCCACCGTGACCAGATTAGCGCCCTTGACGTACGAGATGCCGGGCGGTGTGGCTATCCCGAGGGCGCCGATGCCTTCAAGGGGGCCGATCGGCCCGCGGGCGAAATGCACGAGGAGCGAGTAGGCGGCCGAGGACGAGTTGGTTTTGATGACGACCACGGCGAACTTCCGGCCGTCGGGCGCGGCATAAATCTGCCCGGCGGTCTCGGCCACTTGGAAATCCTCGGCACTGTAGTGCAACGCGGGGTCGGGCAGGGTCAGCTTGCCGGAGGCGGTGAAGTCGCCGACCTTTTCCGGCAGCAGCTTCGTGCCTGAGGGCGACTGGGCCAGAGCCGACAGCGAGGCGAAGGCCAGGAGCGCAAGGACGGAGATTGTTTTTCTCAAAAGTGCGGGCACGATAAATCCTTTCTAACTCACAGGCGTTGGATGAGTTAGACAACGTCGCCGTTGTGTTGGTTCCGGCTGTTTAGTGATGATAAGCCCGGCCGACTGTTCAGCGCCAGCGGCGCAACTCGCGGAGGATGAGGTCGGCGTGGCGGCGCGGGTCGGGGATGTTGTCGAGGGTGGTGGCGCCGGCCGCGTCGCTGGCGTTGTCCACGACCACGTCGCCGAAGCGCATGACGCGCTGCGCGAGGGTCGAGGTGACGGTCACGTCCTGTATGTTCTTCAAAGGGATGTTGCGCGTGGTTCTTGAGAGCAAGCCCTGTTCGATTTCGATTTTCGAGTCGGTGAGCGTGTAGGTGACGGTGTTGCGCATGAGGTGCCGGTAGGCGGGAACGAGCAGGAGCGCGAGCGCGAGGGGGATGGCGACGAAGGCCGGGGCGCCGACGTAGGTCAGGAGGCCGAAGAGGAGGACGGCGGCGAGCGCGGCCGCGGCGTAACCTACCTTGACGAAGAGGAGCGTGGGGCGAATGCGGAAGACGACCTTCTCGATGTCCTGTACGTCGCCGCCGAGCGGGCGCGCGAGCGGGCCGGTGGGTTGCAGCGGGCGGACGCGCTGCGGCTCTCGCGAGACCCAAGGCCCGGACGACGCGACGCGCGTTTCTTCTTCACGCTCACGCGGCGCGCGCGAAGGGCCTGAAGAGAGGCGCGTCAGGTCGGTGTCGGCCGGGGCGCCGCAGCCGGCGCAGAAGCGGGCGGAGCCGGTCAGGGGCTCTCCGCAGTTGGTGCAGTGGTTCATCTCTTTCCTCACTCCGTCCCGTCGCCCGCCTCGCGCAGCGCGTCCAGAAGCTCGACGGGGTCGTAGGGGAGGCGGACGACGCCGCGCGCGCCGGCCTCCAAAGCCTCGCGCCGCCGCTCGTCGAGCCCTTCGGGCATGAGGAGCAGCGAGGGCGGCGGCCCCGCCGGGCCGGCCTGCTTGGCGAGGCGGCGCAGCGTCTCGACGCCGTCCATCCCGCGCAGCTCGTAGTCGAGGAGCAGAAGGTCGGGGCGGTCTATGCGCAGGAGGCTGAGCGCGTGCTCGCCGTCGAAGGCCGCGCGCACCTCGTAACCGGCCGAGCGCACGAGCAAATTGACCTGCGCCATGCGGGCCGCGTCCGAGACGGCCAGCATCAGACGCCGCTGGCGAGCGCGCCCGCGCTGTTCCGTTGGACCGGCGTCGGCCGCGGGGGCGACCTTCTCAACTTCGACCGTCGGGACCGTTGGCGCCGCGGCTTCGGGCACGGGTGCCGCCTCGGCACGTTCCTGCGGACGGGCAGGCGGCGGGACGGACACGCGGCCTTTCGAGACTGATTCCTCCTCGCCGTAAGCGAGGACGCGGGAAGACGTGTCGGACGTGCGCGCAGCGTTGACCAATGCGGCTTGCGCTTTCTCGACAAGGCTCTCGGCCTCGGCGCCGTCGGCGGGGAAGGATGCGACGCCGGCTTTGATGTCGCAGCCGTGCGCGGCCGTCCTGAACTCTTCGCGCAGGCGCGAGAGCACTCCGCTGGCGGCCGGCGCTTCGAGGCCGGGCAGGTAGACGAGGAGCGTGGCGGGGCCGTAGAAGGCGACCGCGTCGCGGCGCCGGAGGTTGAGTTTGAGAAAGCCTTGTGCCGTCGTCAGGGCGCGTGCCGCAGCCGGGCCGAGCCCGTCGGCCTCGACGAGCGCGACCGAGCCGCGTTCGCCGCGAGCGGCGGAGGCCGCGACCGTCTCGACGAGGAAGATGAAGTCGTCTATCTCGGAGCGCCGGTCGCCCGCCGTCGGCGCGTGGCGGCGCCCGGCCTCCGCGCGCCAGGAGAGCGCCGAGAGGCGCGCGCGAAACTCTTCGGCCGTCGCCTCGCGGGAGAAGTAGTCGTCGGCGCCGACGTGCAGCGCGGCGCTGCGGAGCGTCCGCTCGTCGGTGCGGAAGAGGAAGACGAGCGGCAGGGCGTGCGTCCGCGGCTCGTGGCGCAGGCGGCGGGCGAGCGCGACCAGACGCGGTTCGCCTTCGCGGGCGCCGAACGCGAGGAGCACGACCGAAGGCGGGTTGTCCGCGGACGCGCGCGGGGCCGCCTCGACGGTCGCGGTCACGACCTCGAAGCCGGCCGACGCGAGGCGGGCCGAGAGCGCGTCCTCGTCGCCGTCGGCGACGAGCAGCGCGCGGGCTTGTTTAGTGTCTGCTTCTGCCATCGCGGGATTCATCCGGCGGGCCATCATAACCTTTCGGCACACACAGCCAAAAAGAAAACGGGACGGAGTTTAAATCCGTCCCGCACGCTTTTTGAAATGGAATCTGTTTGGCGTCACTGACTGACGAGGCGGAGCTTGCCGTCGGGCGTGCGGACGGCGAAGACGTTCGTCTCGTAGACGGGCGCGACCTGCTCGGCGGCCTTGAGCTTGGCTATCTGCGTTCGCGTGACGACGGGCGCGCGGCGGGCCGTCGCCGGGTCGCGCATCATCGCGTAACGCTCGGTGATGCGGCGCACGTACTCGCGCGTCTCGGCGTAAGGCGGAACGCTGCGGCCGTACTTCAGGACGGCGCCCTCGCCCGCGTTGTAGCCCGCGAGCGCCAGTCGCACGTCGCCGTCGAACATGTTGAGCAGCACGCGCATGTAGCGCGCGCCGCCTTCGATGTTCTCGCGCGGGTCCCAGATGTTGCTGACGCCGAAGCGGCGGGCCGTCGCCGGCATCAACTGCATCAGGCCGCTCGCGCCCTTGTTCGAGAGAGCGCGCTTCTTGAAGGAAGACTCGCGGTGCATGATGGCGTAGAGCAGGACGGGGTCAACGCCGTGGCGCGTGCCGGAATCGACGATGAAGGCGTCAACCTTCGGGTCGCCGGTCGAGAAGCCGTCGAGCGACTTCGAGGCGGCGGACATCGGCACCGGCTCGGGCGTCGTCAAGGCCGAAGGCGCGGGGGCGGGCGTCGGCGACGCGGCCGAGGTGCGCGCCGTCAGCTTGAGCCTCTTCGCGGGCTTGAGGGCGCGGGGCGCCGACGCGGGCGTCTCGACGCGCACGCCTTCGCGCGTGTCGAAGTTGTCGAAGTGGTAGCGGGGGCCGCTCTGCGCGAAAGACTGAAGCGAAAAGAGCGCGACGACGGCGCAGAGCAGAGGCAGTTTTCTCATGATTGCTTCACGGCGGGAAGAGGGAGAGTTGTTCAAACGCTCCAAGCTCAGGAACGCCCGTCGAGAATAGCACACGGCGTCGATGCGTTCAACGTAATTTAGCAAATTGTTTAATCCCTATTATTTCCTCACTTGCGAGTAGGGGTTGACAGGGCGTGTATGATGTAGGCCGCTTTCAGAATCCACAGCGCGCCACCCATCCCACCCCGCGCCTCACCTTACGACAGGAGAAGAGCATGAAGAGACTACTCGTCGCCTTTCTGGCGGCGCTGTTCGCTTTTACGGGGGCAGCCGCCTTGCAGAACGACCCTGCCACGAAGACGGAAAACGGCTCGGCGACCGTCAAGAAAAAGCGCCCGCCCGTCTTCCGCGCGACCAAGGAGCAGATTAAGCAGGCGCAGACGCTTCTCAAGGGGCGCGGCCTCTACGCGGGCGAGGTCAGCGGCAAGATTGACGAGCCGCTGCGGGCCGCGCTCAGGAAGTATCAGGAGGCGGAGGGCTTGAAGGTCACGGGCACGCTGAACGGGGCGACGCTCCAGAAGATGAGCGTGCCGCTGACGGACCGGCAGAAGGAGGTGATGGCCGCGCAGGCTCAACAGAAGACGACCTGAGCGGGCGTCAGACTTGAAGACAAACACGACGGCGGCGACTCCTTCGTCAAGAAGAGTCGCCGCCGCGTTCTGTGCCGATGCTTGAAGGGTTCAGGCGGAGGCGCCCTGTGCTTCGAGCAGGCGTTCGACTATCTGGTAGCTGGCTTCGAGGGCTTCGGCGAGCTTCTGGGGCTCGGGGCCGCCGCCCTCGGCCATGTCGGGCTTGCCGCCGCCGCGCCCGCCGATGATGGGCGCAAGCTCGCGTATGACCTGTCCGGCGGGGACGCGCTTGGAGAGGTCCGCGGAGGTGCGGACGATGAGCGAAGCCTTGCCGTCGCCGCGGCGGCCGAGGACGACGACGCCGGTCTTTATCTGCGCGAGCAGCGTGTCGGAGAGTTGGCGCAGGGCCGAGGCGTCGAGGTCGCTGGCCTCGCGCGCCAGCACCGTCACGCCGTCGCCCACCTCGCGCGCCTCCGAGCCGTTCGACGCCGAGGAAGCCCCGCCGCCGAGCGCGAGCTTGAGACGAAGCTCGTCGGCCTCGCGCCGCGCGCGCTTCAGCTCGTCCTGAAGCTTCAGGACGGCGGCCGGGATTTCGCCGCGGTTCGTCCGCAGCTCGCCGGAAATCTGGTCCACGAGCGCCTCGGTCTCCTGGAAGCGGTTGAAGGCGTCGCGGCCGGTGACGGCGCGGATGCGGCGCGTCCCCGAGGCGATGGACTCGTCGCTCGTGATTTTGAAGAGGCCGATGTCGCCGGTGGCGCGGACGTGCGTGCCGCCGCAGAGTTCCTTCGAGAAGCCGGGGACGGTCAGCACCCGGACGCGCTCGGCGTACTTCTCGCCGAAGAGCGCCACCGCGCCCGAGCGCATCGCGTCTTCGAGCGGGAGCACGTCCGTCTGCACGGGCTCGTTGCGGAGAATCTGGTAGTTGACCAGACGTTCGAGTTCGGCAATCTCCTCGCGCGTCAAGGGCTGGAAGTGCGTGAAGTCGAAGCGCAGGTAGTTGGGCGCGACGACCGAGCCGCCCTGCTTGACGTGCGAGCCGAGGACTTCCCTGAGCGCCGCGTGCAGGAGGTGCGTCGCCGTGTGGTTGCGCCGCGTCGCGTCGCGCTTCTCCACGTCAACCTGCGCGGTCAAGGTGTCTCCGACGCGCACGCTTCCGCGGTCAACTTTGACGCGGTGGACGACGAGGCCGGAGGCGGGCGCCGTCGGCGTGTCCACGACGGTCACGTGCGTGTCGCCGCGCAGCAGGACGCCCGTGTCGCCGACCTGCCCGCCCGACTCGGCGTAGAAGGGCGTGCGGTCAAGGATGACTTCGCCCTCGTCGTCTTCGTTCAACTCTTCGACTTCCGACTCACCGCGCAGCAGCGCCAAAACCTTCGCGCCGTCCGTGCGAGTCTCTTCGTAGCCGGTGAACTGGACTTGGCCGACGCGCTCGCCGACCGCCGCGTAGAGCGGATTCGATTTGACGGCCGCGGCCGTGTGGCCTTTGACGCCCGCGCCCTGAATCTCTTTGAGCGCGCGGTCGAACTGCTCGTTGTAGTCGGCCTCGTCCACGGTGAAGCCGCGCTCTTCGAGGCCGACGCGGATGAGGTCGCGCGGCGTGCCGAAGGTGTCGTAGAGGCGCGCGAGTTCCTTGTAGTCGGGCATCACGCCTTCGGTCGCCGTGGCGAAGAGCGCGTCGAACTTTTGCAGGCCCGCCGTGAGCGTCGAGCCGAAGCGGTCTTCCTCTAAGCGGACCATGCGCTCGATGAAGTCGCGGGAGGCTTCGAGTTCGGGGTAGGCGGCGCGCATCTGTTCGACGACGAAGTTCGTCACCTTGTAGAGAAAGGGGCCGTCGAAGCCGAGCGTGTGGCGCCCTTGGTAGATGGCGCGGCGCATGATTTTGCGCAGCACGTAGTTGCGCCCCTCGTTGCCGGGGAGGATGTTGTCGGCGATGGAGAAGGCGGTGGCGCGCGCGTGGTCGGCGACGACGCGCATGGCGAAGCCTTCCTGCGTGTCGGGCTCGTAGTGGCGGTCCGACAGTTGGGCCGTGAACTCGACGACGGGGCGGATGAGGTCCGTCTCGTAGTTGGTCTTGACGCCCTGAATCACGGTGGTCATGCGCTCAAGGCCCATGCCGGTGTCAACGGAGGGCTTCGGCAGCGGCTCAAGGCGGTAGCCGCCCGCGCCGTCTTCGACGCGGTTGTACTGCATGAAGACGAGGTTCCAAATTTCGACCGTCGCGTCGCCGGGGCCGTTGACGTGTTCGGGGCGGTTGAACTCGGGGTCTTCCGGGTGCTCGCCGAGGTAGTAGTTGATTTCGGAGTTGGGTCCGCAGGGGCCGGTCTCGGCCATCTGCCAGAAGTTGTCCTTGCGGCCGAAGCGGAGGATGCGCTCGGGCCGGGCGCCGACCTTCTGCCAGAGCCGGATGGCCTCCTCGTCGGCCGGCACTTCGTCGTCGCCCTCGAAGACGGTGAACCAGAGGCGCTCGGGGTCGAGCTTGAACTCGTTCACCAGCAAGTCCCAGGCGAAGCCGATGGCCTCCTCCTTGAAGTAGTCGCCGAAGGAGAAGTTGCCGAGCATCTCGAAGAAGGTCTGGTGGCGGGCGGTCTTGCCGACTTCGTCGAGGTCGTTGTGCTTGCCGCCCGCGCGCAGGCACTTCTGAGGGGTGACGGCGCGGTTGTAGTCGCGCTGCTCAAGGCCGAGGAACACGTCCTTGAACTGATTCATGCCGGCGTTGACGAAGAGCAGCGTCGGGTCGTTGGCGGGCAGCAGCGGGCTCGACGCGACGCGCTTGTGGCCGTGGCGCTCGAAGTAGGAGAGGAAGAGTTCGCGTATCTCGTTGCCGGTCATAATACGAGTCATAATGCTTCGATATTAACACGCCAAAATTAGCGGGCGCACGCGGGGCGGCCGGTGATAAAATCCGCGCCGAATGAAGTGCCCATCATGCGCGGGGGAGGTCTCGGGCGAGAGCGTTTGGTGCCCGTCTTGCGGCGCGACGCTCGACCCCTCGATGATGCCGACGCGCGTCAGGCCCGACGCGCCGCCCGCCGCGCGCAGGGCCGCGGTGACGGCCCAATCGTCCGCGCCCGGCGACACGATTGACGACGCGCGCTTCGCGCCCGGCCACCTGCTCGGCGGGCGCTACCGCATCGTCGGGCTGCTGGGCCGCGGCGGCATGGGCGAGGTCTACCGCGCCGAGGATTTGACGCTGCGGCAGACGGTCGCGCTCAAGCTCTTGCCCGAGCCGGTCGCGGGCGACTCCCTCACGCTCGAACGCTTCCGCCGCGAGGTGCGCATCGCGCGCCAAATCTCCCACCCGAACGTCTGCCGCGTCTACGACATCGGCGAGGCCGACGGGCTGCACTTCCTCTCGATGGAGTTCATCCGCGGCGAGGAGCTGTCGTCGGTCGTCAAACGCTTCGGCCGGCTCCCCGCGGACAAGGCGGTCGAGATAGCGCGGCAGATTTGCGCGGGGCTGGCCGCGGCGCACAGGGGCGGCGTGCTGCACCGGGATTTGAAGCCCGCCAACGTCATGATTGACGAGGCGGGCGACGCGCGCGTGACGGACTTCGGGCTGGCCGGACTCGTCGAGGAAGTGCGCGGCGACGAGTTGGCGGGGACGCCCCTTTACATGTCGCCCGAACAACTCTCGGGGAAGGAGTTGACGCCGCGCAGCGACATCTATTCGCTGGGGCTCGTCCTTTATGAACTCTTCACCGGCAAGCGCGCCTTCGACGGCGCGACCGCTCAGGAAGTCATCCGCCGCCGGTGGGTGGACGCCACGCCGACCTCGCCTTCGAGCCACGTCCGCGACCTCGACCCCGTCGTCGAGCGCGTCATCCTCCGCTGCCTTGAGCTGGACCCGGCGCGGCGGCCCGCCTCCGCCCTCGAAGTGGCGGCGGCGCTGCCCGGCGGCGACCCTCTGGCCGCGGCGCTCGCGATGGGCGAGACGCCGACGCCCGAGATGGTCGCCGCCGCGCCGACCGAAGGAACTTTAAGGCCGGCGGTCGCACTGGCGTATTTGGCGGGCGTGCTGCTCGGGCTCGCGCTCCTCGTTTTGCTGTCGGAGCGGATGATGCTTTACCACGTCGCGCCGGTCGAGAAGTCGCCGGAGGTTTTGCGCGAGCGGGCGCGCGAGGTGCTGGCGCGGCTCGGCTACGAGGGCCGGGCCGCGGACAGCGCCGAAGGCTTCGCGCACGACGAAGCTTACCTGCGTTACGTGCAGGAGCACGACAAGTCCCCGGCGCGCTGGGAGAGTTTGCGCGCGGGCCGCGTCCCCGTCTTTCAATACTGGTACCGACAGGGCCCGCGCTACCTCTTGCCGTCGGGCCTCGCCGGAGTCACGCCCGACGACCCGGCGTGGACCGTCTCGGGCTCGGCGGGACTCCGCCTGGACGCGGGCGGGCGGCTGCGTTCGTTCCGCGCTGTGACGCCGCAGGTCGAGGAGGGCGGCGGGGCGGCGGCGCGCGAGCCGGACTGGTCCGTGCCCTTCGCCGAGGCGAGGCTCGACGCGGCGGAGTTCCGCGCGACGACGCCGCGCTGGACGCCGCCCGACTACGCCGACGCGCGCGCCGCGTGGGAAGGCGTCTGGCCCGACGAGCCTTCGATTCCGGTGCGCGTCGAGGCGGCCTCCTTCCGCGGGCGCCCCGTCTACTTTGAAATCGTCTTCCCGTGGGACAAGCCTGCGCGGCAGGAGGGCTCGCAACGCCCGAGCACGGTAATCAACTTGCTGACGGGCCTGCTGCTCGTCGTCACGATGCTCGGCGGCGTGCTGCTCGCGCGGCGCAATCTGCGGCTCGGGCGCGGCGACCGGCGCGGAGCGTCGAGGCTCGCGCTGCTCATCGTCGTCGTCAACGTGCTCGCCTACTGGGTGCTGACCAACCACCACGTCCCGCAGTTCCGCGCCGAGCTGAACCTCTTCCTGCGGGTGCTCTCGCAGGCGCTCTTCTGGGGCGGGCTCGTGTGGGTGCTCTACGTCGCGCTGGAGCCTTTCGTGAGGGCGCGCTGGCCGCACCGCATCATCTCGTGGAACAGACTCCTCGCCGGTGATTTCCGCGACCCGCTCGTCGGCCGCGACATCCTCGTCGGCAGCCTCTTCGGCGTCGGCTACTACGTCGTCTACTGCCTCTGGTGGCTCACGCCGGGCTGGCTCGGGCGCGCGCCCTCGGCGCCGGCCGCGCCGCCCGAGCAGTTGGGCGGCCTGATGGGGTTGCGCGGCTACCTGTCGGCCTACCTCGCCGCGTTCTGGAACGACGCGGTCGTCTTCCCGCTCGCCTTCCTGTTCCTGCTGCTGCTGCTCTTCATCGTCTTAAGGAGACAATGGCTGAGCACCCTCGTCGGCTGGGCGATGCTGACGCTGGTGGCGAGCCTGACGGGGAGCCACCCGGCCGTTGACCTCTTCTTCTGCGGGGTGCTGACGGCGCTCTGCATCTTCTCCATCACCCGCCTCGGGCTGCTCGCCACCTCCGCCTTCTTCACGCTCAACGCGTTCACTTTCCTGCCGCTGACGTGGGACTTCTCCGCGTGGTACGCGCCCTACGCCGCGCTCACGCCGCTGCTGCTCGCCGCGCCGGCCCTCTACGGCTGCTACACGTCGCTCGCGGGTCAGCCGCTCCTGCGCGGCGATTTGTTAAGAGATTAAAGGCGGGTTATTCGTCTTCTTCGTCGGGCGCGGCGTCGGAGGCTTCGCGCACCTTGCGGATGATGAGGTCGTAGGAGAAGCCGAGGCGGAGCAGGTGGTCGTAGAGGCTCTTGGTCTCCTGCCGCGTGGTGGGGCGTCCGCGCAGGCGCACGCGCTTCTCGATGGCGCGCGCGATGAGTTCCTCTTCGGGCGTCTCCTGATAGACGAGGTTCAAGGCTTCCTCGGCCGTCTCCTTCGGTACCTTCCGCGTCTGCAAGTCGCGCGCGAGCCGCTGGCGCCCGATGGGCTTCTGCCTGACGCGCGAGGAGGCGAAGCCGAAGGCGAACCGCTCGTCGTCCACGTAGCCGTACTCGCCCAGCTTCCCCAAAGCGTACTCGACCGCCTCCTCCGTCGCCCACTCCTTCTCCATCAGCCGCTCGCGCAGCTCAGCCACCGAGCGCGGCTTCGCGGCCAGAAGCTTGACGGCCCTCTGAAGCGTGCGCGCGCGCGCCTTCTCCGGGTCCATCGGGCGCCGCGGGCGCTCCTCGCCCTCGCCCTCCGGCCGGGGCCTCACTCGTTGTCCTCGCCTTCTCATCGCTTACAATTTTCCCGCACCCGCATTTAATAATCAAAACGCGGCGCACTACAATCGAGACGATGGACGGCTTACTCGTCATGGACAAGCCCGAGGGCTGGACCTCGCACGACGTTGTCGCGCGGGCGCGCCGCCTGCTGCGCGAGAAGAGAATCGGCCACACGGGCACGCTCGACCCCTTCGCCACGGGCGTGCTCGTCCTGCTCGTCGGACGGGCGACGCGACTGGCGCAGTTCCTCTCGGGCGCCGAGAAGGAGTACGAGGCGACGATACGACTCGGCTACTCGACCGACACGGGCGACCTGACGGGCGCGCGCCTCGCGGGCGGAGGGGCCGACTGCGCCTCGCTCACGCGCGAACGCCTGGAGGCGGCGCTCTCAAGTTTGCGCGGCGAGATAGACCAGGTGCCGCCGATGTACTCGGCCAAGAAGGTGGGCGGGAAGAAGCTCTACGAACTCGCGCGGCGCGGCGAGGAAATCGAGCGCAAGGCCGTGCGCGTGCGCGTGAGCGAATTTGAGATGGTCGCTGTCGGAGGCGACGCTTTCATGCTCCCCGGCCCGGAAGGCTCTTGCGACCTGCGCGCCCGCGTCGTCTGCTCGGCGGGGACTTATGTACGCTCGCTGGCGGAGAGCGTCGGCGGGCTGCTCGGCACGGGCGCGCACCTCGCCGCGCTGCGCCGCACGCGCGCCGGCTCCTTTACAATCGACGCCGCCGTGACGCCCGAAGGGCTGCAAAAAAGAATCGAGGACGGCACACCCGCCGGAGAATTTCTGACCCCTTTGGAAGCGGCGCTCCCCGAGATGCCCGCCGCGCATCTAACGGCCGAGGACGAGCGGAAGGTGCGCCACGGCGCGGCCGTCCCCGCGCCCGCCGCGTGGCCCGAAGGCTTTCACGTCCGTCTGCTCGACGAGCGCGGAAGCCTGCTGGCGGTCGCGGTTTACGACTCCGAGCGCGGCCGGCTCCTACCGCGCGTGATGCTGGCGGCGGAAAAATAGTCTTGACGGGCACCGAAGTGTGCTGTGCTATACTTGCCTCCAACAGAGGTCGGTCGTCTCTGGAAGCACGAGGCCCGTCAGGCGCGAAAACTTCCTTTCTCCCTTTGACAGAATTGTTCACGTTGACGAGCCGCTAGAAGTATTAGACGGCGCTGTCCCCTTTGACCGAAAGGGAGTGAGCGCGCGCGAAGCCGACACGAGGTTTAAGAGAGGCTATGCAAGAGCAAGATGGCAGCAAGTTCGACATCTCGGCGCGTCTCGAAGCCCTCCGCCGCGACCACGCCGCGCTCGCCTGGGAGGGCTCCTTCCGCGACTACTTCGAGCTGGTCACGCAGAACCCGCGGCTCGCGGAACTCTCGCACGCGCGCGTCAACGACATGATTCACGCCGCGGGCGTCGAGAAGATAAACGAGGGGACGCGCGACGAGCTGACCCGCTACAACTTCTTCTCCAACGAGCTCTACGGCATCGAGGAGCCCATCTCGCGCATCGTCGAGTACTTCAAGTCGGCCGCCCAGCGCCTCGAAGTCCGCAAGCGCATCCTCCTCCTGATGGGCCCCGTCGGCGGCGGCAAGTCAACCATCGTCACGATGCTCAAGCGCGGCCTCGAAGAGTGGACGCGCGCCGACGAGGGCGCCCTCTACGCCATCAAGGACTGCCCGATGCACGAGGAGCCCCTACACCTCATCCCGCAGGAACTCCGCCCCGAAATCGAGAAACACTACGGCATCTACATCGAAGGCGACCTCTGCCCCCAGTGCCGCTACGCCTTAGAGCACACCTACGGCGGCCGGCACGAGGACGTGAGAGTCCACCGCGTGCTCTTCTCCGAAAAACACCGCGTCGGCATCGGCACCTTCAGCCCCTCGGACCCGAAGTCGCAGGACATCACCGAGCTGACCGGCTCCATCGACCTCTCGACCATCGGCGAAGTCGGCGTCGAGAGTGACCCGCGCGCCTACCGCTTCGACGGCGAGCTGAACATCGCCAACCGCGGCATCATGGAATTCATTGAGATGCTGAAGTGCGACGAGAAGTTCCTCTACTCGCTGCTCACGCTCTCGCAGGAGCAGTCGATTAAGACCGGCCGCTTCGCCATGATTTACGCCGACGAGGTCATCCTCTCGCACACGAACGAGAACGAGTACATCTCGTTCGCCGGCAACAAGAAGTCGGAAGCCTTGCAGGACCGCATCATCCTCGTCCGCGTCCCCTACAACCTCCGCGTCTCGCAGGAGGAGCGCATCTACGACAAGCTCCTCAAGCAGTCCGACATCCTCCGCAACGTTCACATCGCGCCCAACACCCTGAGGGTCGCCGCCATGTTCGCCGTCATGACCCGCCTCGAAGAGCCGAAGCGGGCCAACGTCGATGTCGTCAAGAAGATGAAGCTCTACGACGGCGAGGACGTGGAAGGCTACAAGTCGAAGGACGTGCGCGAGCTGAAGGACGAGGCCGCGCGCGAAGGCATGGACGGCATCTCGCCCCGCTACATCATCAACCGGCTGTCCTCGGCGCTGGTGCGCGACGGCGTCACCTGCATCAACCCCATCGACGCGCTCCGCACCATCAAGGGCGGCTTCGAGCAGCACACCGGCATCACGCCCGACCAGCGCGAGCGTTACCTCAACCTCATCTCGGCCGCCCGCAAGGAGTACGACGAGCTGGCGAAAATCGAGGTCCAGCGCGCCTTCGTCTACTCATTCGAGGAGATGGCGCGCACGATGTGCAACAACTACCTCGACAACGTCGAGGCGTACTGCAACAAGGAGAAGATGAAGGACCCCATCACCGAAGAGGAGATGGAGCCGGACGAGTCGCTGATGCGCTCCATCGAGGAGCAGATCGGCATCAGCGACAACGCCAAGAACACCTTCCGGCAGGAGATCCTCATCCGCATCTCCTCCTACGCCCGCAAGGGCAAGCAGTTCGAGTACACCTCCCACGAGCGTCTGAAGGAGGCCATCGAGAAGAAGATTTTCGCCGACCTCAAGGACGTGGTGAAGATCACCACCTCCGCCAAGACGCCCGACCCCGACCAGCTCCGCCGCATCAACGAGGTCGTTGACCGCCTCGTGCGCGACGGCGGCTACTGCCCCGTCTGCGCCAACGAGCTGCTGACCTACGTCGGCACCCTGCTCTCGCGCTGACGCGCGCGGGCCGCATCGGCGTCATTTGAAACCCGCCCGCGCCTCTCCCAGTCCGGGGGCGCGGGCGTTTTGCACGGCGCAGGACGGACTGATTGTGGAGGCCGCACGCGATGAGTAACGAGTCGCAGGTTTCGGGCACCATCCAGCGCAACGACTGGTCGTTGCAGCGCAAGGGCATCATCGACCAGGAGCGGCACGGCGAGCGCGTCAAGGAGGCCATCCGCAAGAACCTCGGCTCCATCGTCTCGAACGAGGCCATCATCCTCTCCGACGGCAAGCGCACCGTCAAAGTCCCCATCCGCTCGCTCGACGAGTACAAGTTCCGCTTCGACCACCGCAAGCGCAAGCACGTCGGGCAGGGCGACGGCAAGACGCGCGTCGGCGACGTGCTGGCGCGCGAGGGGCAGGGCCAACAGGGGCAGGGCGGGCAGGGGCCGGCCGGCGGCGAGGGCGGCGCCGAGTACTACGAGGCCGAGGTCAACATCGACGAGATCGCCGCCCTCATCTTCGAGGACCTGCAACTGCCCTTCCTCGAAGAGAAGGCCGTCAAGGCCATCCCCTCGAAGACGACGCGCTTCAACGAAATCCGCCGCACCGGCGTCTTCTCCAACCTCGACAAGCGGCGCATGATCATGGAGAACATCAAGCGCCACGCCCGCGCGGGCGGCTCGGCGCGCTTCGGCGGCGTCCGCAAGGAAGACCTCCGCTTCAAGTCGTGGGAGGACGACCGCCGCTACGAGTCCAACGCCGTGGTGCTGGCGCTGATGGACGTTTCCGGCTCGATGGGCGAGTTCAAGAAGTACATCGCGCGCAGCTTCTTCTTCTGGATGGTGCGCTTTTTAAGAACGAAGTACGACAACGTCGAGATCGTCTTCATCTCGCACCACACGGAGGCGCGCGAGGTAACGGAGGAGCAGTTCTTCACGCAGGGCGAGTCGGGCGGCACCGTCGTCTCCTCGGCGTATCAGCTCGCGCTCGATGTCATCCGCGACCGCTTCAACCCGCGCGACTGGAACGTCTACCCGTTCCACTTCTCGGACGGCGACAACTACTACTCGGATAACGAGGAGGCCGTCAGATTAGCCGACGAGCTGATTAAGACGTGCAACCTCTTCGGCTACGGCGAGATCGGCGAGGAGGGTGGCGGCGGCTACCGCCGAAGCTCGGGCGCCCTGCTCTCCATCTTCAACGACCGCCTCAAGCAGAAGGACCGCTTCATCGGCGTCCGCATCGACGACAAGGAGGACGTGTACCCCGCCCTCAAGCAGTTCTTCGGCCGCCGCGGCGTGGAAGCCTGAAGCCTATGGAAGACCTTGAGATTAAAGAACTCGAAAAGTCGCTGGAGCAGATTTGGGAGGTCGCCCGCCGCTTCGGCCTCGACCCCTTCCCGACGCGCTTCGAGGTCGTGCCCGCCACCGTCATGTACGAGATCGGCTCCTACGCGCTGCCCGGCCGCTACTCGCACTGGACCTTCGGCAAGGCTTACCACCGCATGAAGACGATGTACGACTTCGGCCTCTCGAAGATTTACGAGGTCGTCATCAACACCAACCCTTCTTACGGCTTCCTCTTAGAAACCAACAGCCCCGTCCAGAACAAGCTCGTCATCGCCCACGTCCTCGGCCACGTGGACTTCTTCAAGCACAACGCCTACTTCTCGCGCACGAACCGCCGGATGGTCGAGACCGTCTCGGCGCATTCGGGCCGGATGGGCGAGTACGAGTTCCGCTACGGCCGCAAGACGGTCGAGCGCCTGCTCGACGCCGTCCTCTCCATCGAGGAGCACATCGACCCCAACTTCTTCATCCGCCGCGAAGAGCGCGAGCGCGACCCGGCCGCCCCGAAGAGGAAGGAGAAGGCGCCCGGCCGCTACGACGACCTCTGGGACATCGGCAAGGCGCCCGCGGCGGACCCCTCGCAGCCCGAGGACGACCGCCCGCGCGGCGACCGCCTCCCCGAGAAGGACCTCGTCTACTACATCATGCGCAACTCGCCCTCCCTCCAGGACTGGCAGCGCGACGTGATGGCGATGGTCCACGAGGAGATGGAATACTTCGTCCCCCAGATGCAGACCAAGACGTTAAACGAGGGATGGGCGTCGTACTGGCACGCGCGCATCATGCGGGAGCTGGATTTGCCGGACGAGCAGTTGTTGGAGTTCGCGGAGCTGCACGCGGGCGTGGTGTCGCCGCACAAGGGGCAGTTGAACCCTTACTACCTCGGCTACAAGATTCTGGAGGACATCGAGCGGCGGTGGGACGCGGCCGAGGGCGCCGAGCCGGGCGCGGGCCGGGCGAAACTCTTCGAGGTGAGGGAGCTTGAGAACGACGTGTCGTTCCTGCGCAACTACCTGACCGAAGAGCTGTGCGAGGAGTTGGACCTCTACGTCTACGAGCTGGTGGAAGAGGAGGAGTGGACCGTCACGGAGAAGCGTTGGAAGAAGGTCCGCGACCAGCTCGTCTCGAACATGACCAACTTCGGCTTCCCCTACATCGTCGTCGCCGACGGCGACTACAACCGCAACCGCGAGCTATACCTCAAGCACCAGTACGAGGGCTCGGAGCTTGATACGACCTACGCCCGCAAGGTGCTCGAACACGTCCACGCCCTCTGGGGCCGCCCCGTCCACCTCGAAACCGTCGTTGACGACGAGACAGTCCGCCTCCACTACAACGGCGAGGAGCACGAAGAAGACTGAAGAGGCTTCCTCAGATGGTTGGGTTCCACGAGCTCATCCAGAGGGTGTTGACGGAGTCCTTGCGGCCGACCTTGTAGACGTTGAGGCTGGTGAGGGGCGGGGCGTAGAGGTGGAGGGTGACGAGGTCCTGGCCGCTGATGTCGGGGTTGCCGAGTTGGTGGATGTCGGGCACGTCGGCTCCGGTGATGTCGCCGGGCAGCCACTCGCGGGAGCGGGCGTAGGCGAGGCCGCGGTCGTCTTCCAACTCGAAGATGGTTTCCCACATCACGCCGCGCAGCACGCGGACGGCGCCGAAAGAGCCGGCGTGGTCGTGGATGGGCGTGCGCTGGCCCGGACGCCAGCAGAGCACGAGCAGCTCGGCGTGGTCCGAGAGTCGGACGCGGTGGCGCGCGTAAGTCCCCTCCTTGAAGGAGACGTGGGGGCGCAACTCGTCCTCGGTCACGACGACCGCGCCGAGCCACGCGTTGACCTCCGCGAGCGCGGGCGAAGCCCGCAGGGCCGAGACCTTTTCCGCCAGCCCGCCGAGCGTGAGAACCTCCTGCCCGCCCCCGCCGGGGTCGCCTTGTGCGGTCGCGCGTGTGGTGACACCTGACATCTTCGGTTGACTCCTTACCTCGGCTTGTTACGCCAAACCCCGCGCCAAGTCAAATCCTCACCCGGCCCGCCGCAGGAACTCTTCAAACTCCTCGAAGCTCTCGGCGTGGAGGTCCGCGGTGAAGCGGCGGCGGACGGCCCCGTCCTTGAAGCCTTCGCCGCCGAGGACGACGCGCGCGCCGCAGCCCTTGGCCGCCTCGCGCAGCCGGCCGAAGTCGCGCGCGTTGTGCTCAAGCTCAAGCTGCACGGTCGAGGAGACGCAGACGAGCGCCGGGCGGCGCCGCTCGGCCAGCTCGGCGAGCGCGAAGAAGGGCGTGTGCGGGCCGAGGTTTAAGACCTCCCAGCCTTCGCTCTCAAGAATCGCCTGCGCGCAGAGCACGGCGAGGACGTGCATCTCGCCCTCGGCCGCGCAGCAGACGGCGAAGCGCCCGTGCTCGGCTGCGCGGCGCGTCGAGTCGGAGAGCGTGCGGAGCGCCTGCGCGGCGGCGCTCGTGGCGACGTGCTCGTCCGCGACCGACAGCTCCGCTTCGTGCCAGAGTGCGCCCACGCGGCGCATCGAGCCGGCCAACGCCACGTCCAGCAGGCGCCCGAGCGGCATCCCGCTCAGGTGCGCGCCGAGGAGCGTCGCGGCGGCCTCGGCCGAGTGGCCGCGCGTCACGGCCCGGAAGAAGCCTTCGGCCAACTCGCCTTCGTCGAGCCGCCCGGCCTCCGCCGAAACCGCCGCGGCCTTCGACGCGCCGACGGCGCCCGCGCCCAGGCTGCGCTCGGTCTGGAAGCGGACGACCTCCTCGACGGGGAAACGGCGGTGGCCGCCGACGGTGCGCGTCGAGCCGAGCTGCCCGGCGTCGGCCCAACGCTTGATGGTGGCCTCGCTGACCATCCAGAGGCCGGCCAACTGCCGCGTCGTCAGAAATTTAGAGGGTTGGACCATGAGCGTTTAGAGCGTTCTAGGATACGCCAACTCCGCCGGGTTTCAAAGTTTTCCGCGAAAAATAATAAAGTCCCACGTTTGCCATGAATCCGTGATGAACGGATTGAGCGAATCTGGTATTCTGTATTCGTCTTGAAGGCCGCTCTTAACGGGCGGGGAGGTGTATTCGTGACAAAGGGCGTCGTTGTGGGTGAGCGTGCGCGCGGGCTTCTGATCGCGGCCGCGTCGCTGGCGCTGCTCTGGGGGTTCGCGTTTCTGAAGGGGCGCGTCAAAGACAGGTAGATTCATCAATAACACAGGGGGGATAAACGAGATGGCACAGATGGCAACAGCCGCAAGGCTCGGGACGGAAGATGCGACGGCAGCGGGCGGACAGAAAGACATGGCGGAGTCGATGCTGCGCGACATCGACCAGACGACGAAGAAGGCGACCGGCGTCAGCCTCTTTCACATCCTCACGCTCGGCTCGATAGGCGCCTCGCTGGCGCTCTACTTCGCGGGCAACAGGCAGGCGGCGATTTTCGTCGGGCTCTGGCCGCCGACCTTTCAGGCGCTCAAGTCGGTGGCCGACACGAACAGAGAGAACAAGAAGTAATAAGGCTTCGCCGGCACACGGCGAGAGCGAGGGGTCCACGTCCGGCAAGGGGAGAGGCCGGACGCGGGCCCCTCTTTTTTTCGTTAACTCATCTTCAAAGCCCGGCCGACCGAGGGGTCTCGGCGCACGCGCCAGATTTTCGAGTCGAGGTGGTAGTGCAGCAAGGCGTAGCCCCAGAGGAAGCCGGAGGCGAGCTGCGTGTAGAAGGAGTCGGGGTTGGCGGCATGGTTAACGTACTGGCGCGGCATCTGATACCAGAGGCCGAAGAGGAGGCCGAAGGCGGCGTAGTGGAAGACGCGCCGGCTCAGGAAGTGGGCCGCGCCGTGGCGCTCGCCGCAGGCGTCGTCTCGCGTGTACTTGCGGTTATGAAACCAGACGAGGCGGTGATATTGAAGGTTGTGGTAGACGGTCAGCATGGCGACGACGGCGATGGGCTTGTGCTCCATCGGCGTCAGCAGCACGACCCAGTGCATCGGCACGGCCGCCAGCAGAAGAAGGTACTTCGGGACGTTTAAAGGGAGCCCCTTCAGGGCGCGCTGCGCCTGACGGCCGAGCCAGAGCGCCGTCAGGATGACGGTCGGCACGAGCACGACGGGCTCCAGCGTGCCGAGCCCGGCGTGCATAAAGGCGGGCACGCGCCGCAGCGCCTCGGGGTCTGTGGCGGCGAAGCGCACGAAGGGGTAGGCGAAGGCCGCGAACAGGAAGGCGCGGTCGAGCGCGTTGTCCGTCTTGTCTAAGTCGCCGTTCTTCTTCTTGTAGAGCACCATGAAGCCGTAGTGCTGTTTGACGAGGTGGTAGTAGGCCCAGAGCGCGGCGACGAAGAAGAAGGCGTAGCCGGCGCGGGCGAGGACCGCGACGGGGCCGGCCGCGAAGAAGAGGAGCGACCACCAGAGGAGCGGGGCGCGCTCGCGCCGCTCCTCGCGGTCGAAGTAGGTGCGCGTGAAGGTGGCGAAGACGTGCGGCCCGTCTATGAGGACGGCCCACGCCAGAACCATCGGGATGAGGGGCACGAGGCCGCCGACGTAGAGCGCGAAGAGCAGGTAGCTGACCGCGACCGAGCCGACGAACCAGACGAGGTCTTCGCGCGGGCTGATGATCCAGCGCGCCGTGAAGGCGGCGGCGACGGGCGTTGCTTTCGTCGCTTTCGTCTCTGTGGTGGCGGCTGACATGGGCGGCAAACTCAGCGGGGCTTGGACAAGGGCGCGCGGCCCGGCACATAATCCGAAAAACTTTTCAGGCCGGCGGGGCGTCGGGGATTTTATCACGCGCACGCGCGGCGGGGGGAATCAGGGCCGATGCGCGACGAAGAAGACCTCCACGACCTGCTCTCGCTCATGTTCCAGGCGCACCCGTGGCACGGGGTCGAGCCCGGCGCGGGCGCGCCCGGCGTCGTCAACGCCTACATCGAGATCGTGCCGACCGACGCCGTCAAGTACGAGCTGGACAAGCCGACCGGCCACCTCCGCGTTGACCGCCCGCAACGCTTCTCGTCGTTCCCGCCGACGCTCTACGGCTTCATCCCGCAGACCTTCTGCGGCGACCGTGTCGCCGACCTCTGCATGAAGTGCCTCGGCCCCGGCGACGGCCGCCGGATTCAAGGCGACGGCGACCCGATGGACATCTGCGTGCTGACGGAGCGGCCCGCGCAGCACGGCGGCTTCCTCGCGCGCGCCGTGCCCATCGGCGGCCTGCGCATGGTTGACGGCAGCGAGGCCGACGACAAGATAGTCGCCGTGCTTGAGAACGACGTTTCCTACGGCCACATCAAGGACATCCGCGAGGCGCCGCCCGGCCTGGTCGAGCGGCTCGAACATTACTTTTTGAGCTACAAGCAACTGCCGCAGGAGTCGCCGCGCCGTGTCGAGATTGCGGAGGTGTACGACCGCGAGGCCGCGCTCGAAGCCATCCGCGCGAGTTTCGAGGATTACCGCGCGCGGTTCGGCGCGCCCGAGGGCCGGGTCGGCGAGCTGCGCCGGCTCCTCGCGGGCGGCGTGAAGTGAGGGGCGGGGCCTTTAGAAGTTGAAAGTGTCGGAGGACGGCTTGATGAGCTTGCAGGTCGTCTCATCCTTGACGGGGTCGTAGGTCGCCTTACTGATGAACCACAGGTCGCCGTTATAAAACTCCGCCTCGTTCACGTGGCGACGCCCTTTGAGAATGACCGTATCGTCCACGTCGAGATAATCACGCGTCAGGAGGGGCGTCGGCGGCGGACTCTGGTAGCCCTTATAGTGTTCCCTCTCCTCGGGCTCGAACGTCCTGGTCTTCTTGTGCACGGGCTCGTAGGGGAATGAATTCTTCTTCGTCACGTGGGTGTGCAGCCTCTTGCTGTAGCCCTTGCCCCTGTTGACCTCCGTCCGGTAGTCCTTCTCGTTGTCGAACTTCAACTCGTCGCACTTGCCGCCCGGCTGTTGCTGGCTGATGTAGATGGTGTGCGTCATGGGGATGCCCATCCCGGTCGCCTTCTGCAATTTCTTCCGGTCCTTGGCCTTGCTCTTCCCCTTATCTCTGTACTTCATGTGCTTGTTCTCGTTCACCTGATTGAAAGGCAGTTTGTTCTTGATGGCCGGGTTCTCAATCTGGTTATAACGGAACGTGGAGAAGCCGCCTTTCGTGCCGTCCGACTCGTTGGTGTAGCTCAGTGTGCAGTTGTCGAGCGTCTCGTCGCTCTTCGGGTCGGTGCTCTTCTGGTTCTGCCTCAAGGCGAACATGTGCCCCCTGACTCGCAGCGTCTCGGTGTCGAGGCCGCCGTAGGTGGTCTCACTCCGTTTGAGCGGGTCGAGGTACTTGCTTTGCGGGGTGGGGTTGACGCGCCCTCCCATGTTGTACTCGCCGTAGCTGGTGAGCATCGTCGGGTCGTTGGGGTTGCCGAAGGTGTGGATTTCGGTGCTGAGGTCGGGCTGCTCGAATTTATTCTGCCAGAGCGTGAACTCGTCCTTCTTGCCGCTGCGCGTCTGCGCCCAGTGGTGGCCGAAGCCGGAGGGCGGCAACTGCTTCTCGGGAATGTTGTGGCCGCCGGGGGCGTGGCCCGGAATCTGGTTGGGCGACGGTTCGTAGATGGTGCCGAACCGCATCAGGCTGGCCGTCTTGTGGCCCCGCTCCAGGTCTTCGTCGGAAACCTTCTCGATAAACGGCTTGGGGTGGCCGGTTTTGAAGTAGTCCACGAAATGCTGCTTGTCGTCGAAGAAGTAGATTCTGTCCCGCTTCGCATTCGCCCGCACGATGTCTTTGATTTGATACCCGCTGAAATCCTTAGCCAGCCTCTTCTCGTCCAGCTTACGCGGCAGGTGATGGGAGCCGATGACGATGGCGCGCTGAATCGCGGCCGGCGGCGCTGGCCTGCACGGCGCGGCCTGCGGCCTCGGGGCGAACGCGCGCGGGGCGTCGGGGTTCGGGCGCGGCTGCGGGGGGCGAGGCGGTTGCGGCGCGGCCGGTGGGTGGCGCGGTACGCTCGCGCGATGGGGCTGAATGACGGCCTTCTTTAGTTGCAAGACCTTCGGCGTCGGGTTCGGGCGATAGACCGGGGGCGCGGTCGGCTTCCGACCCGAATTGAGGTTCACACCCTGAACGACGACGGGCGGGCGTTTCATCCCTTTATCCATCCTTACAATGATTGTCCGTGTCGGGATTCGCCGGTGAAAAATCGGGGCGAGGTGGAGCAGTTTCGCGTTATCGGGGTCGGCAAGTCGGGTTGCGAGCGCAAACGATAGAGGCGCGCGTCGGTGAAGTCAAGCTTTTTGCCCGTCGTCCACGCGCTCCTCGGCGCCGCAGCGCGGGCAGACGAGCGTGCGGCGCTCGCCGTCCTTCCAACGCGCGAGCGCGTCCTCGGAGAGTCGCGGCCCGCCCTCCTCGGCCTCGCCCTCGCGGAAGAAGCGCGGCAGCGTCGCCGCCGCCGCGCCCCCCTCGGAAGACCCGCCCCGCGACTCGCGGCAACGCCTGCAAGCCCAGCCGAAGCCGTCGTTGACGAAGTGCTCGGCCACGTCTCACCTGCGCAGCACGCCGCGGCGCTGCTCGGGGAGGAGGCGGACGGGAACGGTCTGGCGGCGGCCGTCGCGGTAGATTTCGACCTGCACCACGTCGTTGAACTGGCGCTTGTCGAGCGCCTTGTAGAGGTCGTTCTGGTCGGCGATCTTCTCGCCGTCGATGGCGGTGATGATGTCGCCGAGGATGAGGTCGCCGGCCTCGGTCTGCGAGACGCCGCGCAGGCCGGCGGCCGAGGCCGAGCCGCCCTGTTCGAGCTCCAGTATCAACAGACCTTCCTGCACCGGCAGACGAATGCCGCGCAGGTCGGAGACGGCGCGCGGGTAGATGCCGAGCTTGGGACGGACGACGCGGCCGTCGCGGATGAGCTGCGGCACGATGCGCTTGGCGATGTTGACGGGGATGGCGAAGCCGACGCCGACCGAGCCGCCCGAGGGCGCGATGATTTGCGAGTTGATGCCTATCATGCGCCCTTGGGAGTCGAGCAGCGGCCCGCCCGAGTTGCCCTGATTAATCGAAGCGTCGGTCTGGATGGCGCCCTCGATGACGCGGCCGTTGCGCGCCTGGATGGGGCGTTGGAGGCCGGAGATGACGCCGGTCGTCAAGGTGCGGTCGAGGCCGAACGGGTTGCCGATGGCGAGCACCTTCTGGCCGACGGTCAGGCGGTCGGAGTCGCCGAGGGGCACGACCTTCAAGACTTCGCGCGGCGCCTGAACTTGAAGGACGGCGAGGTCGGTGTCGGGGTCGCGGCCGACGACGCGGGCCGGGTAAGCCTTCTCGCCGCCGAAGCTGACGGTGACGGTGTCGGCGTCCTCGATGACGTGGAAGTTGGTGAGGACGTGGCCCTCGGCGTCGATGACGGAGCCGGAGCCCGACCCTTGCCCGCCGGTGTCGAAGAAGCCGCGCGGCCTCGTCGTCGTGTTGATGGAGACGACGCCGGGCGAGATGGCGCGGAAGACTTCGATGTTGTTCTGCTCGTCGGTGGCGACCGAGGGGTCGGTGATGCCTGCGACGCTGGCGGTCGCGGCGCCGGGGTCGTCGGCGAAGGTCGGCGGCTGGAGGCGGTGGCCCCAGCGGTCGAAGCAGGCGACCGTGACGGCGGCGAAGAGTGCGGACAGGAGCGCGATGCTGATGATTTGGCGCGCTGAAAGACGATACATGGCTTTGTCCCTTGAGTGGTTCATAATTCACCGGGAAGAAAGTATTCGCGACTGAGATGCCCGGCGGTGCCGACGCCGTTGCGCGCCGCTCCGGCCGTGGTCTTCAGTCCGTCTGGGGCGAATTCTACTACGTCGCGCGGGCGGCGCGGGTTCTCCGGCCGTCCCCGGCGGGGCCGGCGGCGCACACGAAAAGACTTCCGGTAAGAGTTCCGGCGGCGGGGCGAAAAAGTTCCGGCGGGATTTACTTAAATGAGTGCGGCCGTTAGAACAGCTTCGAGAAGAAGGCCATGAGGGATTCGGGCGGGTGGACGCCGGCCGCCGACATGCCGGTGGCGAGGTGGACGAGCATCAGCGCGAGGTAGAGGCCGAGGACGAGGCGCAGGCCGCGGCGGGCGAGCGCGACGTGCGAGAAGCGGTAGAGCGTGTAGGCGACCAGCGCCCCGACGGCGAGCTTCGTGAAGAGGAAGTGGGCGTCGCCCAAATTTAAGAGGTAGGCCATCAGGCCGTTGCCCTCGGTGGCCGCGCCCGAGCGCACCCAGAGGAGCGTGAGCTGGGCGTCGAGCCAGTTCAGGCAGAAGAGCAGCAGGCATTTCGAAAAGGCGCTCATCGAGGTTTTGGCTCCCCTCCGCGGCCAACTCCGTTTAACTCTCGCCCCCTGAAACGACCAAACCCCCAGTCCGGAGACGGGGGGTTCGCGTCGCACCAAGGGAAGAAGCAGAACTCTCTAACGCTACGAGGGGATGATAGTCACAATGGGCGCCGAGTTCCAGGCGCGGCGCGGCCGGCCGTCAATTCTTCTGCTTGATGAGCGCGTAGACGGCAGCCACGTCGGCGGGGACGCCGGCCGTCAGGTTCTCGGCGCCCGTCTCGGTGACGAGGACGGTGTCTTCGAGGCGCATGTGAATCTGGCGGTCGCGGAACTCGATGAGGGGCTCGACGTTGAAGACGACGCCGGGGCGGAAGGGCTGGTCGACGGCTTCGGAGCCCACGTCGTGGACCGAGAGGCCGACGTGGTGGCCGACGTAGCGGCCGAGCTGCATGAACTGGGGAAGGAAGCCGTGCTTCTTGTAGACGGCCTCGGACACGTCCTGAAGCTGCTTGACGGTGACGCCCGGCTTAATCGCGGCGATGACCCGGTCGCGGGCTTCGAGGATGCAGCGGTACATCTTCTCCTGCTCGGGCGTGAAGGCGCCCGACACCGGCCACGTCCGCGTGATGTCCGAGGTGTAGTAGTCGTAGTCGGCGCCGTAGTCCATCAAGACCACGTCGCCGGCCTGCATCTGCCGGTCGTTGCGCTCGTAGTGCCAGGTGACGGTGTTCGGCCCCGAGGCAACGATGGGGGTGAAGGCGTGTCCGCGCGCGCCGAGCCTCGTCATCTCGGAGTGAGCGGCGGCCTCGACCTCGTACTCGTACATGCCGGGGCGCGTGCCCTTAATCGCCGCCTTCACGCCCTCGGCCCCGATGCGCCCGCTCTTGCGCAGGCGCTCAATCTCGTAGGGCGTCTTCACCCAGCGGAGTTGGTCGAGCAGCGGGCTCACGTCCGTCTGTTCGACGCCGGGCAGCAGCTCGCGCACGCGCGCGGCCACCTGACTCGACGGCGGAGTGAAGCGGTAGAGCGGGTGCGCCGCCAGCGCGCGCTCGTGCGAGACGATTTCGGAGCGGCCCATCTGGAGCGAGTCGGGCGGCGTCAGTTGCAGGTAGACCTTGCGCGCGCCCGCGACCGACGACGTAAGCGTCGCCGTCAGGGATTCGAGCGGCAGCACGCCCGTCAGCCCGTAGGCTTCGGCCGCGCCCCCGCGTTCGAGCAGCCCCGGCCCCTCGACCATCACCTTCACCGCCCCCCTCTTCTCCGCGAAGACGAGGGCCTGCTTCGTCTTGCCCACCATCAGGAGCACCGCGCCCGGCTCCTCAATCCCCGTCAGGTAAAAGAAGTCCGGCGACTGCCTGAACTTCACCGCGTGGACGTGCGGCTCGCCCGCGACGACGAGCGCCAGCCCGTCGCCGATGCGCTCGAACAAACGCGACCGCCGCGCCGCGAACTCCGCCCGGTCGAACCCCTGCGCGGCGGCCGACGACGAAAGGATGAGGCACGAGAGGAGCGAGAGGAAAAGTCTGGCGGCGAACTTGTGATTGCTTCGCATGTGGGGTCTCGAAAGGTTCTAGGAGGCGGCGGCCTCCTCGGGGGTGATGATGCGGAGGCGCGGGGAGTCTTGAAGGACGCGGGTGCCGGGCGGCACGGAGTGGGTGAGCCAGACGTTGCCGCCGATGACGGAGCCGCGGCCGATGATGGTGTCGCCGCCGAGGATGGTGGCCCCGGCGTAGACGACCACGTCGTCCTCGATGGTCGGGTGGCGCTTGGTGTGGCGCACGAGGCGGCCTTCCGAATCGCGGTCGAAGGAGAAGGCTCCCAGCGTGACGCCCTGATAGAGCTTGACGTTCGCGCCGATGACGGCCGTGCTGCCGACGACGACGCCCGTCCCGTGGTCAACGAAGAAGCCGGGGCCGATGGTGGTCGCCGGGTGGATGTCGATGCCGGTGCGGTGGTGCGCGTGCTCGGTCATGATGCGGGGGATGAGGGGCACGCCCAAGCGGTGAAGCTCGTGCGCGAGGCGGTAGACGGTGATGGCGTAGACGCCGGGGTAGCTGAAGATGATTTCGTCGTAGCAGACGGCCGCCGGGTCGCCCTCGTAGGCGGCCTGCACGTCTAAAGCCAACAGCTCGCGCACGGCCGGCAGGCGCGCGAGGAACTCTTCGGCGCACTCGGTCGCCTGCCGCTCGGTGACGGGGCAGGCGTCGTCGAGGCGTTCGCCGTGCGTGACGGCGCGGCCGACCTGCTCCGTCAAAGTCTCGTAGAGCCAGGCCATGCGCGACTCGACGTGGAGGCGGAGGCTCGCGCCCGTCAGCCCTTGCGCGCCGGTGTAGCCGGGGAAGAGGAGTTCCTGAAGCGCGTCGAGCATGAGGACGGCGTCGGCGCGCGAGGGCAGCGGCCGGCGGTCGAGGTGGTGAATCTTCACGCCCTCGCCCGAGTAGGATTCGACGAGCCGGCGGGCCGCTTCGCTGACTTTATCGTTCATTTCGTACAGTAGACAGTAGACAGTAGTCAGTAGCCGGTAGAAGAAAGGCGGAGCCTGCCGTCTACCGGCTACTGACTGCTGTCTACTTTATTCGATTTCCACCCCGCGCTCCTGGGCGATGCCGCGGGCCTTCATGATGATGTCGTCGTCGGGCGGCTCGGTGCCGTCCATCCAGGCCGCGACCTCTTCGACGGGGCGGCCGAGGGCGACGGCGAACTTCTCGTTGTCGGATTCGAAGCCGCCGTCGCGCAGCCTCCTTAAGAGCGCGAGCCCGCCCTGCACGTCTAAGCCGCGGTCGTCGAGCGCGTTCTGCTGGTTGTCGAGTTGGTTCTCCGCTTCAGCCATTCTGTTGTGCCCCCTGTTGTTGGTCCCCCTCGGTCGCCGTGTACCCGAGGTCCTGAATCTTCTTCATGAGCGTGGCCTGCTGCACGGTGTTCTCGTCGAACTCGACGTAGGCCGTCTTGCCGCCGTAGGTCACGTCGGCGCTCTGCACGCCGGCCGTGTCTTCGAGCGCCTCCCTGATATCCTCGGCGCACGACTCGCAGTGCATGCCCTTGATGTGGAACTCCGCCTTCATCCCTCGGCTCCCCCTCAAGTCTGATTGTTGCCTTCGAGCTGTTGGCGCGTATTATATCGCACGCGGCGGCGCGCGAGCCACGCGCGGGAGGCTTCTAAGGGTTTGGAAGGGAAGGCGGGCGAAGCGGAGACTGTGGCGGGCGCGCTGCGCGAGGCGGCGGCCCGGCTGCGCGCCTCAAGCGTGGCCGAGCCGCGGCGGGAGGCCGCGTCGCTCCTCGCTCACGCCACGGGGCGCGACACGACGTTTCTCTTCACGCACTCCGACGACGCGCTCTCGGCCGAACAACTCTCGCTCTTCCGCTCCTACGTCGCGCGCCGCGCCGCGGGCGAGCCCTCGCAGTACATCCGCGGCCGACAGGAGTTCTACGGGCTCGACTTCGAGGTCACGCCCGACGTGCTCATCCCGCGGCCCGAGACGGAGCTGCTGGTCGAGACGGCGCTAGAACTTTTGAAGGACACTCGGTCGCCTTACCTCTGCGACGTGGGCGCGGGCTCGGGCTGCATCTCGGTCGCGCTCCTCGCCGAGCGGCGCGACGCGCGCGCACTCGCCCTCGACATCTCGCCCGCCGCCCTGCGGGTAGCCGAGCGCAACGCCGCGCGCAACAACGTCGCCGACCGCGCCCGCTTCCTCGTCTCCGACTGCTTCGACGCCCTCCGCGGCAGCGACGAACGCTTCGACCTCATCGCCTCAAACCCGCCTTACGTCGCCGAAGCGGAGATGGAAACTCTCCAACGCGAAGTGCGCGACTACGAGCCGCGCGCGGCGCTGACGCCGGGCGGCGACGGCCTCTCAATCGTGCGCCGCCTCGTCGCGGACGCGCCCCGTTTCCTCAAGCCCGGCGGCCACCTCCTCGTCGAAATCGGCTACGGCCAGCACGAGCGCGTCCGCTCGCTCGTGGACCCCGGCGCGTGGGCGCTGCTCGGCATCCGCGAAGACCTGCAAGGCATCCCGCGCACCGTCGCCCTCCGCCGGAGGCTGTAGCCCGCCTCCGGCGGCGCGTGCTAGAATCTGCCGAAAAATTCCGACAGCCGACGACATCACCTATGGATAAATTTCGCATCAGCGGCGGCCGACCTTTGAGCGGGCGCGTGACCATCAGCGGCGCCAAGAACTCGGCGCTGCCGTGCATCGCGGCGGCCATCTTGACCGGCGAGACCGTGACGCTGCACAACGTCCCCTACGTGCGCGACTGCCTGACGCAGCGGCGCCTGCTCGAAGATTTGGGCGCCACCGTGCTCGTGCCGGACCTCCGGACGCACAAGATTGCGGCCTCCAACATCGAACTCTTCGAGGCGCCTTACGACCTCGTGAAGACGATGCGGGCGTCGGTGCTCGCGCTCGGGCCGCTGCTGGCGCGCTTCGGCAAGGCGAAGGTCTCTCTGCCGGGCGGGTGCGCCATCGGCACGCGGCCGATTGACATGCACCTCGAAGCGTTGAAGCTGCTCGGCGCGCAGGTCAGCCTCGAAGAGGGCTACGTCATCGCGCGCGCGCCGAAGGGCGGGAGGCTCCTCGGCGCGGACGTTCACTTCCCCAAGGTGACGGTGACGGGGACGGAAAACCTCATGATGGCGGCGACGCTGGCGCGCGGCACGACGCGCCTGCACAACGCCGCGCGCGAGCCCGAGATTGGCGACCTCGCCGACCTCCTCAACCGCATGGGCGCGCGCGTGCGCGGCGCCGGCACCGAGACGATAACGATTGAAGGCGTCGAGCAGTTGGGCGGCGCCGAGCACACCATCATCCCCGACCGCATCGAGACGGGCACCTTCATCGTCGCCGCCGCCATCACGGGCGGCGAGCTTGAGATTAAAGACTGCCAGCCCGAACACCTCACGGCCGTCGTCGAGAAACTGCGCGAGGCCGGGGTCGAGATTGAAGAGGTGAACCCGACGACTCTCGCCGTCCGGCGCTCGGCCTCGGGCCTGAAGGGGCGCGACGTGACGACCGACCCGTATCCGGGTTTCCCGACCGACATGCAGGCGCAGTACATGGCGCTGATGACGCAGGCCGAGGGCGCGTCGCGCGTGACGGAGACGATTTTCGAGAACCGTTACATGCACGCCTCCGAGATGCACAGGATGGGCGCCCGCATCAGGATTGAAGGGGGCACGGCCGTCGTCGAGGGTCCGTCGGCGTTGGCGGGCGCGCGCGTGCAGGCTTCGGACCTGCGCGCCTCGGCGTGCCTGGTGCTGGCGGGGCTCGCGGCGCGCGGCGAGACGACCATCGACCGCGTCTACCACATCGACCGCGGCTACGAGAAGATTGAAGACAAGCTGCGGGCGGTCGGGGCCGAGATCGAGCGCCTGCGCGAGTCGGTCACGGCGCAGCTCCCGCCGGTGGAGACGGTGGTCGCATGAGGGACGAGCTGAACGAGTACGTGCTGGCCTTCGTGCTGACGGCCGTGCTCGTCTGGTACACGTACGTGAGCCCGTCTTACGCGCCCGCGCGGGCGCCGCGCCGCGTGCTGCCGGACGAGAGGGCAAGCGGCGGCGGCGGCGAAGAACTCGACTGGCCGGAATATCTCGAAGAGGTGTGAGGGGCGATGAGTCAGGACTGCATCTTCTGCAAGATAGTGGCGGGCGAGATACCGTCGAAGAAAATCTACGAGGACGAGCGGGCCTTCGCCTTCCGCGACATCAACCCGCAGGCGCCGACGCACGCGCTCGTCATCCCGCGCAAGCACATCGCCTCGCTCGACGCGGCCGGCGAGGCCGACGAGGCGCTGCTCGGCCACCTCCTGCGCGTCGCCGCTCAGGTCGCCCACTCCGAAGGCCACGCCGAGGGCGGCTTCCGCACCGTCATCAACAACGGCGCCGACGCCGGCCAGACCGTCTTCCACATCCACGTCCACGTCCTCGCCGGCCGCCACCTCTCCTGGCCTCCGGGCTAATCACAAAACAGGGTGACGGGTGACGGGTGCCGGGTGCCGGTAAAGAGCTTGTCTTTAACCGGCACCCGACGCCCGACACCCGTCTTCAGCCTTCGTATTCGCGGAGCTTGCGGTAGAGGGTGCGGGCAGAGATGCCGAGGATGGCGGCGGCGCGCTCGCGGTTGCCGCCGGCCTGTTCGACGACGCGGAGGATGTGCTGGCGCTCAAGCTCTTCGAGCGTGACGGGGGCGCCGCCGTCCGACTCCGGCTGCGTCACGTCGCCGCGGGATTGCGCGCGGGCCGCCGCGGCGGGGAGGACGTGGTCGGCCTCGATGCAGTCGCCGCCCGAGAGGGCCGCCGCGCGTTCGAGGGCGTTGCGCAGCTCGCGGACGTTGCCGGGCCAGTCGTAGGTCGAGAGGCGGCGCAGGGCGTCTTCGGCGAGGGAGAGGGCGGGCCGGTTGAAACGCTCGCGGTAGAGCGTGAGGAAGTGTTCGGCCAGCGCGGGCACGTCCTCGGGGCGGTGGCGGAGCGGCGGGACGTGGAGCGAGATGACGTTCAAGCGGTAGAAGAGGTCGGCGCGGAAGCGGCCGGCCGTCACGTCTTCGGCGAGGTTGCGGTTGGTGGCGGCGATGACGCGCACGTCCGCGGCGCGGTCGCGCGTGGAGCCGACGCGGCGGAAGCGGCCTTCTTCGAGGAAGCGCAGCAGCTTGACCTGCGTCTGCGGCGGCATCTCGCCGACTTCGTCGAGGAAGAGCGTCGAGGAGTCGGCCGCTTCGATGAGTCCGCGCTTGGTCGAGGTGGCGCCGGTGAAGGCGCCGCGCTCGTGGCCGAAAAATTCGGACTCGAAAAGGGACTCGGGCAGGGCGGCGCAGTTGACGGCTATCATCGGCGAGTCGGCGCGCGAAGAGTGCGCGTGGATGAAGCGCGCGAGCACGTCCTTGCCCGTGCCCGACTCGCCCGTGATGACGACGGTCGAGTCCGACCGCGCGGCCGTCTCCGCCAAAGCCGTTAACCCTTCCATGACGCGGCTGCGGTAGACGAGGGCGGAGGTGTCTTCCGCCGAGACCGGGCGGACGGCGTCCTTGAGCGAAGCGTTCTGGCGGACGAGCTTGCGCTTCTCGTCGGCCTTGCGGATGACGGCTTCGATCTCTTCGAGCGCGGCCGGCTTCGTCAAGTAGTCGTAGGCGCCGAGCCGCATGGCCTCGATGCCGGTGGGCAGAGAGGTGTCGGCCGTCAGCATGATGACCTCGGGCGGGTCCTCCATCTTGCGTATCTCGCGCAGGGCTTCGAGGCCGGAGAGGCCGGGCATGCGGATGTCGAGGAGGACCACGTCGAAGTCGGATTTCGAGAGGGTGTCTAAAGCCTCCTCGCCGGAGGCGGCCGGGTGTGAGTCGAAGCCCATGCGGCCGACCTGGTCGGTGATGAGCTTGCGCAGCACCGAGTCGTCGTCCACGACGAGGACGCGAATTTTTTTGCTCATAGCGGAGGCGACGCTACCTCACCAGACGGAGGGCAAGTTGGTCTAAAGTCGGGACGGGCATATTAACACTTGTCGGCGCCGCGGTGTCTACTGCTTTTCGGGGGCGCGGCGCGGCAGCCACAGGCGGAAGCGCGAGCCGGAGCCGGGCTTGGACTCGGCGGTGAGCGCGCCGCCTATACTTTCGGCGTAGGTGAGCGAGATGGCGAGGCCGAGGCCGGTGCCGCGCCCCGGCTCCTTCGTCGTGAAGAAGGGGTCGAAGACGCGCGCCAGGACCTCGGGCGGGATGCCCGGCCCTTCGTCGCAGACCTCGACGAAGACGCGGCCCCCGTCGAGAGCGGTCCTGACTTCTATGTCGCCGCGGCGGCCGCGCACGGCGTCGAGCGCGTTCAAGAGCAGGTTGTCGAGAATCTGACGGACCATCACCTCGTCGGTCGCCACCTCGCCCACCCGCGGGTCGAGCGCGAGGCGCAGGCCGGCGCCGGCCTCGCGGCCCCGCTCCTCGAAGAGCCGCGCCGTCTGCTCCACCAATCTATTTAAATCGACGGCGCCGCGGCGCGGGCGCTTCTGGCTGGAGAGGTCGAGCAGCCCGCGCGTTATCTGCTTGCAGCGCAAAGCCTGACGGACTATCTCTTCGAGGTAGTAAGTCCAGCCGCGCTCGTCGGCCAGCGAACTCGTCTCGGGCGCCGAGCGCAGGTCGCGCAGCGTCGCCTCGGCGCAGGTCATGACGGCGGCCAGAGGGTTATTAATCTCGTGCGCGACGCCGGCCGCGAGCTGCCCGATGGTGGCGAGACGGCGCGAGCGCGCGAGCTGCTCCTGCACCTCGGAGAGCGCCGTGATGTCGCTCCACGTGATGACGCTCCACGAGGCGGGGGTGTCGGGTGTCGGGTGTCGGGTGTCGGAGGTTTCGACTTCACCGGCACCCGGCACCTGATACGCGACACCCGGATTAGTTAGCGGCGCGACGGCGACGAGGTAGCGGCGGCCGTCCTCGGCCTGTAGCTCGAAGGAGCTGGTGGTGCGCGCGGGGCCGGGCTTCATGTGGTAGGCGGCGGCGCGCTCGCCGAAGAGGCGCGCGAACGCCTCGGCGCAGGACATGCCGGCGACCTCGGAGGGGCGCAGGCCCATCGCCTCGGCGGCGGCCACGTTGCAGCGCGCCACGGTCAGGCGGTCGTCGTGGACGATGATGCCGTCGGGGATGGCGTCGAAGGTCTGCTCCCAGACGCGCTTCGCCGTGCCGAGGGTTTCGAGCAGCCGCGCGTTGTCGAGCGCGAGCGCGGCCATGCCCGCCAAGCCTTCGAGCTGTCGGCGGTCTTCCGGGTTGAGGCGGTGCGGCGCGCGGTAGCCGACGGCGAGGACGCCCAAGCCTTCGCCGCGCGCGACGAGCGGGACGAGCAAAAGGTCGCGCACGCCCTCGGCGCTGTGCAAGGGGAACTCGCTGGCGGGCAGGTCGCCCGCGAGGCCGCGGACTTCGATGACCGGGTCCGTGACCATCGCGGCGCGCTCGGCGAACTCTCCGCGCAGGGGCGTGACGACGGGGCCGTCTCCCGCGCCGACGTTCTCGAAGCCGCTCATGGCGAGCCACGTGATGCGGCGGTCTTCGAGCGAGAAGCTGGCGATGCTGGCCGTGTCGGCGCGCAGCGCGCACCTGACGGTTTCTATCACCGTGTTGAGCGTCGCGGCGCTGCCAACGTTTTCGTCGCCTTCAGCCATCGCCCATATCTTGCCAGAATCGTCGGCAAAAGTCGCTCGGGTCTGAAAAGTGTAAGGGCTTTAGCGCCAGTTGCCGATGAGGATGAAGGGCGCCCAGAAGTATGGGTGGGCGAAGGAGGACTTGCCGCCCGCGGGCGCGGAGGCGTCGGCCGAGAGGCCGCGTCGCGTCGTCTCGCCCGCCGCGCCGAGGGTGCCGCGCAGCAGAGAGAGCTGGGCCTGTCGGAGTGCTTCCGATTTGGGGAGGCCGGGCTGTTCGTCGCGCAGGCGGTAGAACTCCTGCATGAGCCGGCGCGTGCTGGCGTCGGCGACGGGCCACAGGCTTGCGACGACGGCCTTCGCGCCCTGCCGCTGCGCGAGCACGCCGAAGCCTTCGACCTCCTTGCCGTCGGCGCCCGCCCCGCCCGTCGCCGTGTCGCAGGCCGAGAGGGTCAAAAGCTCGACGCCGCTGAAGAGGTTGAAGGCCGTCTTAATCTGCGCGAGCGAGAGGCGGCTGCCGTCGCCGAGGAGGAGGAACGAGTCGGTCTCGTTGCCGGGCTGGAACTGGAAGTGGCTGGCGACGTGGACGAGCGGAAACCGCTGGCGGAGCGAAGTCTTGAAGGTGTCGGCAGTGAAAGCCTCGTCCAGGGAAATCTTGCCGGGCAGCACGCCCGACGTTGACGCGGTCGCGGCCTCTTCCTTGATGATGCCGCGAAGCTCCTCGGGGACGGCCGGAAGCGCGGCGAAGTCGCCGTAAGACTTCGAGACGCCGAAGCCGAGCGCCCGCCAGCGCGCGCTCGGCTCGTCCTTGATGTGAGAGAGGCTGGCCTTCGTGAAGACGCTGTTGCGGTACTTCTCGACCATGTACTGCCTGCCGTCGTGGAGCGCCGCGACGGGCACGTAGCGCAGCACGCCGTCGAGCGACCACATGATGGTCTCGGCCTTCGCCTGCTCCAAGTCTTTGGCGATGGGGCCGACGACGACGCGGTAGAGGTCCTGCGCGGCGGGCCGGGGGTCGGCCGCGGGGTTCTGCAAGGCTTCGCGGAAGGCGGCGACCTTCTTGTTAAGCTCGGCGGCCTTTATGGTGTACTCGCGCGCCACCTGCACGTCGGGCGTGATGAGGATGACGCTGTACCGCTCTTCGCCGACGATGGTGTAGACGGCGACCGAGCCGGCGCCGACTTCGCGCAGGCCGTCGGTGAGCGCCTGCGACTCGCGCACGTCCTCGACGCGCGCGCCCTGCCGCGTGTCGCCCAGCTCGGCCGAGAGCTTGTCGAGGAAGGTCTGGAAAGCCTGACTCGCGGCGGCCAGCTCGGTATCAAGCAGGGCGAGCTGCTTCTCGTCCTCGGGCGTGCGCGCCGTCTTCTGCAACAGCTCGGCGCGCACCCGGCCGCGCGTGGCGACGTGCTCGGAGATTTCTTTGTACTGCTTGTCGGCGGTGGCCTCGGCGGGCGTGAGCGCGGCCGGGGCGGCGGCGGAACTGGTGCCGTCGCGGCGGACGAACTGGTAGTACTCCTCGTCCTTGAGGAAGCCGATGACCTGCTGCGCCTCGGGCAGTCGGCCCTGCTCGATGAGGAGTTCGGCGAGCTGGCGGTAGGTGAACTCGCGCGACTTGAGGAAGCTCTTCTGCGCCTCGCGGTCGAGTTCGGGGAGCGCGGCGCGCACCTCCTGATAAGCCGTGACGGCCTGCTTGCCGTAGAAGACGGCCGGGCCGGGCTTCTGTTGCGCGCGCATCGAGAGCATGAGGTTCGAGAGCGTGTCGCCCTCGCCCTTGCGGTTGGCCGTAGCGCGTTGGATGGCGAGCGACTGGTTGAAGTGGGAGAGGGCGCGCGGGTGGTCGCCGAGTGAGTGGTAGACGAAGCCGATGTTGTTGAGCGTGGTGGCCTCGCCTTCGCGGTCCACGGCGCCGCGCTGGACGCCGAGCGCGTGGTTCAGGTATTCGAGCGCCTTCTTCGCGTCGCCCTCTTCGAGCGCGGCGCCCGCGAGGTTAGAGAGCGACGGCCCTATCTCGCGGCAGTTGCCCGTCGCCTCGAACACCTCGTAGGAGCCTTTGAAGGAGGCGCGCGCCTCGGTCTTGCGGCCGAGCGCGTCGTAGGTGAGCCCGATGTTGTTGAGGGCGACGGCCTCGCCGCGCTTGTCGCCGACGAGGCGGAAAAGTTTAAGCGCCTGCTCGTAGGCTTCGAGCGCCTGACGCTCTTCGCCGCGCGTGCCGTGCGCGTGGCCTATCTGGTTGAGCGCGTAGGCGGCGCTGCGCGTGTCGCCCGAGGCTCGGAAGAGGGCGAGCGCCTGCCGGAAGTGCGCGAGGGCGCGCTCGCGGTCGCCGAGGGCGAAGTGGACGCGGGCGACGCCGGAGAGGGCGCGCGCCTCCTCGCGCGAGTCGTTCGAGGTGCGCAGCAGAGCGAGCGCGTCCGTGTAGTAGTCGAGCGCCTGCCGGCCGCGCCCGAGCGCGAGGCTGACGGAGGCGAGCGTGCCGAGAGTCGTCACCTGCCCGCGGTAGTCGCCCAAGGATTTGAAGTGTTCGAGCGCCAGCTCGTACTTCTCGATGGCCTTCTCGTAGGCGGGCGCGTCGCCGTCGGTGAGCAGGGCGGTCGCGGCGGCGAAGACGCGCTCGGCCGGGAAGCGGCGGAGGTCTTGCTCGGTGGGGCGGCGCGCGGTCAGTCGAAACTCGTAGCGGCCGGGCGGCGCCCACTCGCGGCGCGCGCGCACCTCGATGGTGTAATAGCCCGCCTCCTCTATCTCGAAGAAGATGGGCTCGGGCCCCCACTCGCCGACCGGGCTGTCAATCTTGAGGAGCCGGCGGCCGTCGGGTCCGACGAGTGCGAGGACCACGTCCACGCCGCGCTGGTCGAAGACGGCGCGGACGAACTGGCCGGGCTTGAGGTTGAGACGGAAGGTGTGGACCATCCCGCCCGTGATGTCGCGCTCGATGGCGGGCGGCTCTTGGGGCGTCTGAGCGCGGGCGGTCGCGGGGGCGAAGGCCGGCAGCAGCACGAGCGAGAGCAGCAGCAGCGCGGCGCAAGCGCGCAGGGGCGACGGGTCGGGGGGGTTGAGTGGGGGCATACGTGCTCGCCCTCGAAATGCGAACGGGGCGGCGGAACTGCTTCGACGGTTAATAAAGGGAAGCGCGGCAGCGTAGTCGCGGTGGGCCGAGCTGCGCGCCCGAGCCGTTGATGAACGAAAACTGAAAAGACTCTATGGCCGCGCGCCGGCCTTGTCAAGAAAGGGGGCGCCGGCTGAACGCGCCCTGCCTCTCAGATAAACGTCTGATGCCCGCCGTTTTCCGGCCCCGCGCCGACGCCGTCTTCCTCCCGCCGCCGCTAGCCGCATTTTTCTTTCACATGGCGCCGCGTCCTTACGCACCGGCTTCCGCCCCTCGTCCCGCGTCAGCCTTTTTCGCGCCAAACGGCAGCGGCACGGCCGTTGCCATAGCAAGGCGACGGGTGGTGTCCGAACGATGGAAGACTTACTGGCACAAACCGATTTGGAACGAAGAGAAGCAAGGAGAAGGCTCATCATGAAAAGGGTTCTGGAAGTTGTCGGGTGGCTCACGGCGGTCGCCCTCTTCGCCTTCGCCGGCCACGCGGTGCTGGCGGCGACCCCGCAGGCTCAGTCGCAGCAGGGCGTGACGCGCGAGCGCGTGCGCGGGGCCTCGGAGCGACCCGAGACCAACCCCGTCAGAATCGTGCGCGCCGCGCGCACCGTCTACGTCCGCGAGACTCGGCACCTCGACAAGACGTACCTCGAATACAAGCTCCAGAAGTACAACGAGCTGCGCGACTGGGACCTCTCGCTCGTCTCGGACGAGCGCGCCGCCGACCTCGTCATCAGCGTCGAGAAGACGCTCATGAACTACATCTTCACCGTCACCGACCCGCGCACCAGCGTCATCGTCGCCAGCGGCAAGTGCGTGGCCGTCAACGGGCAGGTGGCCGCCGAATACCTCGGCCGCGAAATCATCAAGAAGCTCCGCGACGTGCGCGCCTCCGCCGACCGCGGGCGCAAGGCGCCGCGCCGCTCCAGCGACGAGGACGAAGAGAGCGAGTCCTGAACTTCTCTGATTGGAGGAGGGAGTCATGAGCCGCAAACTGTTATTGCTGTCCGCCTTCGCCGCCCTGGCGTGCGCGGGCGCGGCGCGGGCGCAAAGCCCGGAGCAGAAAGTCACGGTCACGGTGAAGCCCGCGCAGACGGCCGAGGAGCGCGTCGCGGAGGAGTTCAAGGAGAAGGCGCTGCGCAAGGCCGCCGAGGAGAAGCTGGCCGAGGAAGAGTCCGCGAAGATGGCCGCGACCAGCCCGCGCGCCCTGCTCGCGCGCGCCCGCACCGTCTACGTCTCGTCGGGCACGTCCTTCTTCGAGTCCGTGCAGTTGAGGGACGCGCTGCTCAAGCGTCCCGAGGCCGAGGCGTGGCAACTCGCGCTGATTGACGGCGGCTGGGACAAGGCCAACGCCGCCGACATCTTCGTCGAGGTTGACCGCCCGCTCTTCACCTACACCTTCACTTACCAGATAACGCACCGCGCGACCGGCGTCGTCCTCGCCTCGGGCAAGGTCACGGCCTTCGACAGCAACGCGGCGGCGCCGAAGCTCGCCGCCCGCGTCGTCGAGGAGATAAGGAAGGCGCGCGGCGAGTCTAAAGACAAAAAGTAAGTCGGCGCCCGCGCGCCGACGCGAAAGGGCGGGCACGAACCTTCGTGCCCGCCCTTTATATTTTCCGGCGCGACGTGTCGCCGCCTCAGTCGCCCTTGGGCGCGGCGGCCCGCACCTCGCCGGAGACGCCTTCTTCGTACTTCTTGAAGTTGTCGTTGAAGCGGCGGGCCAGCTCGCGGGCCTTCGAGTCGTAGGCCGCCGGGTCGCGCCACGTGCCGCGCGGGTCGAGGACTTCGGAGGGCACGTCGGGGCAGGACGTGGGGACGTGGACGCCGAAGAAGGGGTCGGGGCGCGTCTCGATTGAGGCGAGCGAGCCGTTGAGGATGGCGCGAATCATGGCGCGCGTGTGCTTGATGGACATGCGCTTGCCCTCGCCGTAGGGGCCGCCGGACCAGCCGGTGTTGACGAGCCAGCAGCGGGCGTCGTGCTGCTGAATCTTCTGGCCGAGGAGGTCGGCGTAGACGCCGGGGTGCAGGACCATGAAGGGCGCGCCGAAGCAGGTCGAGAAGGTCGCCTGCGGCTCGGTGACGCCGCGCTCGGTGCCGGCGACCTTGGCCGTGTAGCCGGAGAGGAAGTGGTACATCGCCTGCTCGGGGGTGAGGCGCGCGACCGGCGGGAGCACCCCGAAGGCGTCGGCCGTCAGCATGATGATGTTCGAGGGGTGGCCGGCGTGGCCTTCGGGGACGATGTTGGGGATGGAAGTCAAAGGATAAGCGGCGCGCGTGTTCTCGGTCTTCGAGGCGTCGTCGAGGTCAGGCGTGCGCGTCGCCGCGTCGAAGGCGACGTTCTCCATGACGGTGCCGAACATGCGCGTGGTGCGGTAGATGTCGGGCTCGGCCTCGGGCGAGAGCTTGATGACCTTGGCGTAGCAGCCGCCCTCGAAGTTGAAGACGCCGTCGTCCGACCAGCCGTGCTCGTCGTCGCCGATGAGGCGCCGCTCGGGGTCGGCCGAAAGCGTCGTCTTCCCCGTGCCGGAGAGGCCGAAGAAGACGGCCACGTCGCCCGACGCGCCGACGTTGGCCGAACAGTGCATGGACATGACGCCGCGCTGCGGGAGGAGGTAGTTGAGGATGGTGAAGACCGACTTCTTGGTCTCGCCCGCGTAACTGGTGCCGCCGATGAGGACGAGGCGCTGCGAGAAGTCCATGAGGATGAAGGTGGGCGAGCGCGTGCCGTCCTTCGCCGGGTCGGCCTTAAAGGAGGGGAAGTTGACGACGGTGAACTGCGGCTCGAAGCCCCCGCCCGCTTCGGCGTCGTTGATGAACATGGTGCGGGCGAAGAGCGAGTGCCAGGCCAGCTCGGTGACGACGCGGACGGGGAGGCGGTAGTGCGGGTCGGCCCCGGCGTAGGTGTCCTGGACGAAGAGGTCGCGGCCGTCGGCGTGGCGCATCATGCGGTCGCGCAGGGCGTTGAACTGCTCCTGCGAGAACTCCTTGTTGACCTCGCCCCAGAAGACCTTGTCCGCGGACGAGGGCTCGCGGACGATGGCCTTGTCCTTGGCGGCGCGGCCCGTGTGCTCGCCCGTGTCAACGAGGAGGGCGCCGTGGGCCGAGATGAGTCCCTCCTCGCGCCGGGCCACGAGCTCGTACAGCTCGGGCGCGTTGAGATTCCAGTAGACGTTGGCGGGGGACTTGATGCCGTGGGCGTCGAGCCCCGCGGCCGCGCGCCTGCGCCCGTGCTCGACGGACGCGCGCTGCTTGGTAGCGGTCATAGATGAATGCTCCTGAAAGGAAGTGACGAGTGACAAGTTAAAAAGCTTCTTTCTGGTCACTCATTCACTCGCCACTCGTCACTTCCTTTGTTGGTGGTGCGAACAAATTGAAGCCTGACACACGAGGGGAGCGCGAGCCCGACGGACCGTTTCGTGAAGTCCGCGGGGGCGCTCCCGCGAAAAGCCTTGGATGCGAGCGGGGGCCGCTCAGCGGGCTCGACTACTCGTCCCGCCGCCCGCGCTCTTCGGCCAGCTCGCGCAGCGCGACGGCCAGATCACGCGCGGCGCGCTCCAGCCGCTCGGCCACGGCTTCGAGCTCGCCGCCCTCGTCGCGCGAGCGGGCGGCGACGGCCGCCAGCGCGTCGTTAATCTGGACAGTCAGGCGCTCGGCCCCCGACTGCACCTCCTGCTCGGCGCGCGTCAGCGGTTTCTTCGAGGAGGTGGAACCTTTGCTGCTCACAAAATTTACCCTGCCGGTCTGACGAAATAATGTACGACTCCCGGCCGGGGGCAGGAGTCTTCCTACAAAAACCTGCTGTGAGATTTTTGCCTCCCCTAAGTCTTACATCAAAGACACTACCCATTTCAAGTACGGAGCGGGGCCGCGTTGCCTTTTGCCGGCCGCATCTGCTATTGCTGGGTGGATGACGGAGAGGCCCGAGAGGGAGGCTTTTACGGGGCGCGAGTGGGATGTCGTCCGGTCGCACCGCACCCCGGCGCGCGTCCAGAAGTTTCTTTCCGGCCTCACCTACAACCGCGAGCGGGAGGGGCCGTCGCTGCGCACCTTCCGCGCCGTCATCCGCAGGGGCGAGGCCCACTGTCTGGAGGCGGCGCTCACGGCCGCAGTCATCCTCGAACAGCACGGCTACCCGCCGCTGCTGATGTCTTTAGAGTCGCAGGACAAGCTCGACCACGTCGTCTTCGTCTTCCAACGCGGCGGGCTGTGGGGCGCACTCGGCCGCTCGCGCGACACCGGCCTGCACGGACGCCGCCCCGTCTTCCGCGACCTGCGCCTCCTCGCCAACAGCTACTTCGACCCTTACGTGGACCGCACGGCGCGCATCACCGGCTACGGCGTCACGAGCCTCTACGAGCTGGGCGGCTACGACTGGCGCTTCTCGACGCGCAACGTCTGGAAGGTCGAGCGCCACCTCCAGGAGATTCCCCACCGGCGCCTGCGCACCTCCGAGGCCCGCTACCGCAAGCTCGTCGCGCGCTTCGTAGAGTTCCGCCGCCACCACCCCGACCCTTCGGTCTCGCCCACCTACTTCGACGACCGCGACACGTGGATGCGGTGAGGGCCCTTCACCCCTTCAACGCCCAGGCGCAGGCCCAGACGAGGGCCGTGAGCAGGCCGTGCGTGAAGAGGTTGACGGCGAGCGCGGCGCGGCCCCGCTCGTGGAGGGCGAGGCGGGCGAGAGCCCCCGCGCCGTCGGAGACGGACGCCCAAAGGGTTCCGCCGCGCGCGTGGGGCAGGTGGGCGGCGTAGGAGGACTTGGGCGCGTAGACTTCGTGCGCCCGCGTCTCGCGCCCGCGCTTGAGGCGGCGCACGAGGCGTCGGTAGAGGAAGCGGCGCGTCCGCCTCGTGCGCCGCAGGACGCGCAGCACGAAGAGGCCCGCCAGCAGGACCGAGAGCCAGCGCAAGCCCTTCAGCGTCCAACGCCGCGCGCGCCCTCCCGCGACCTCGCCGAACAGCTCCCAGCCCTGCACGACGCGAAGCTCGGCGCGCTTCAGCTTCAGCCGCGCTCGCTCCATGCCGGTCAGCCTCCTCGGCTTCGGCGGCTCGGGCCACGCCGGCCCGCCGCTCACCGTGCGGGTCGAAGGCTGCCAGCGCCCCACCTCGGTCGGCGGGCGGTACTTCGGATACTCGCGCCGCAGGTCCGCGAACGTCACGAGGCGCGAGCCGGCGTGCAGCCCCCTGTCGTAGACGCCGCGCCAGTAGCCGTTGAAGTTGGCGAGCTGCTGGTGGCAGAGGATGGCCGTGTAGAGCGCGTCGGGCGCGGCGCGCGCCCGCGGGTAGAGGCGCACGACTTCGAGGTAGAGGGCGACGGCGCGCGCGGGCGCTTCGTGGTCCTGCGCGTGGCGCCAGATGGTCTGCGCCTCGGCCGGCGCGCGGTACTCGGTTTCGTCGAGCGAGTCCAGCATCTCGGCCCTCATGGCCCGCCACGCCGCCGGGTTGTAGGTCAGGAGGTTGCCCTCGTAGAAGTAGCTCGCCAACTGGTAAAGGGCCTCGGCCTTCGCCTCGTCTCCTTCGGCCCGCTCGGCCTCGCGCCCGAGGCGCTCAAGGTCGTCCAGCGTCTTCAGGTCGCGCAGCAGCCAGTCGGCGTAGACGCGCGTGTCGCGCGGGGCGGACGCGGCCCGCGCCTCGGTGCGGGCGACGTACTCGCCGTCGCCCCCGCCGTACTCGTCCCAGAAGGTGTGGCGGAAGTTGAGCTTCGGGTGGCGGGGCTTGTCCTCGCCGTAAGGGTTGTAGGAGTAGTTGTAGAGGGTGCTCGCGTAGTCGTCCGAGTCGGCCGCCGTGCGGACGCGCGTGAAGGCGTCGCGCGCCTCGCCGTAGCGCCCGGCGCGCATCATGCGCAGGCCGAGGGCGTAGAGCAGCTCGTCGGAGCGCGGCGAGTCGCGGTGAGACGCGACGAAGGAGGAGAGCTGGTCGGGCGTCATCAGCACGTCGAGGAAGTAGGCCACGTCCGGCTCGTAGCCGAGCGCGAGGTACTGTTCGAGGGCGCCGGACAGGTCGCCTTCATCCTCGGCCGCCGTCGCCAGCATCGCGCGGGCGCCGCGCGCGAGGTCGCCCTCGGGGAATTCATCGACGAGCCGCGAGAGCGTCCGGCGCGCGGACGTATTGTCCTTCAGCCGGTGCTCGGAGGCGCCTACAATCCAGAGCGCCCGCGCGCGCTCGGCCGGCGGAAGCTGAGAGGTGAGAGCGCGCCGCGCCGTTTGCAGGGCCGCCCGCACGTCGCCCAGCTCCGACTGAGCCCCCGCGAGGCGCACGGCGAAGGCGCCGCCCACGTCGGCGCGCGGGTGGGTGCGCATCAGCCGCGCGGCGAAGTCCGCGACGCGCCTCAACTCCCTGCGCTCGGCGCGGTCGCGGAGCGTCTGCTCCTTGCGCTCCTGCCAGTCGGAACGCTCAACGTAGTATTTGGCCGAGCCGGCGTAAGGGTTCTCTTCCGCCACTTCGGGCACGCCGAGGTAGTAGCCGGCCGAGTAGTTGTAGAGGTTGTGGTAGGCGTAGGCGAGCGCGGCCTGCGGCTCGCGTTCGAGTCGCGCTTCGACGGCGTCCATGTCGGCCTCGCCGGCCCGGCCGCGCACGAGGCGCAGCGAGCGCAAGGCCGCCTCCTGCCCCGCGGGCCGGTCCGCGTCGGCGAGCATCCGGTAATACTCGATGAGCGCCCCGCCCGTGTCGCCGACGCGCAGCGAGAGGTAGGCGAGCCAGCCGCGCGCGTCCGCCGCGAAACGGCCCCGCGGGTAGTCTTCTATCAGCCGCTCGAAATTCTTCCTCGCCCGCGACCACGCCTCGTCGCGGCAGCCCTCCTCGCGGCAAGGGTCTTTCGAGGTGGCCGTCTCGCCGTCGCCCGCGTGCGTGCGGCTCGCGCGCGTCAGGGCGCGGCCGGCCGTGAAGAGCGCGGCCTCGCGCTTCTCGCCGCGCGGGTACTTCGCGGCGACGGCCTCGAAACGTTCGGCCGCTTGGTCGAGGAATCCGGCGCGGTACGTGCCCGCCGCGCGCAGGTAGTCGGCGTTGTCGGCGAGGTTCGCGTCGCGCGCGAGCGACGCAAGGTTCTCTTCAATCTCGCGCTCCCACTCGCGGAAGCCGTCCTGCCGCTCCGACTGCTTGCGCGCGATCTGCTCGTCGGCCTCCTTCTTCTTGTCGGGCAGCCACGTGAACGTGGCGTACTGCCTCACGTCGGGCGAGACGGCCGTGGCGTCGAGCCAGTTGTCGAACCGGCGCCGCGCCGCGAGGTAGGAACCGACCGCCCGCGCCGTCGAGCCGCTTTCGAGTGCTCCGAGCGCGTCGAGGCGGTCGAGCGCTGACGAGCGGCGCTCGCGGAAGTTGATGGGCTCCTCCCAGTCGGAGTTCTGTGCGAAGGCGTCGGTCCGCGCGAGGTAGTCGCGCAGAAGCCTCGCGGCCTTCGGCAGCTCGCCGGCTTTCGCGGCCTCGTCCGCCTCATCCCAGACCTTGTCGGCCTCGTCGGCGAGCTGCCTGGAGGAGACGACTTCCTCGTCATCAACTTTCTTCTTCGCGCCGCGCGGGTCCGAAGGCAGCGGCGGCAGCCTCATGCGCTCAAGGTCCGTCGCGCCGTAACCGAAGCGGATTGAGTTGTCGAAGCCGGTCCACCCGCAACCCAAAGCCACGCCCGCGCCCGCCGCGCACGCCGCGAGCGTCGTCAACACGGCTCTCAGCCTTCCTCTCATCGCCCGCCCCCAATCTCGACAAGCCCTGTCCGTTCCCACGCGCGCCCGTCGTCGGCGCTCATCAACACCGTCGCCGCGAACGTCCCCGCCGCCTCGCCCTCGAAACTCAAAGCCGCCTCGGCCCGCGCCCCCGCCAGCCAACTCCGCGCGCGCAGCCGCACGACGCCCGCGCGCGCCGCCCCGCACGGCCGCAACGCCGTGCCCTGCTCGCACAGCGTCTCGAAAGAAGTGAAGCCCTCCATGCGGGCCACGCCGCGCACGGAGCCGCGCGGGACGCGCAGCGTCACGGCGAGCGCGTCGTCGCCGAAGACGGCGCCCGCCTCGCCGTCGTTCGTCGCGGTCAGCACGAAGCGGTCGGCGGTCGCGTCGGCGCCGAGCCGCGTCGAGGCGCGCGCCTCGCGGTCCGCGAGCGCCGCCGCAACTTGCGCGAGGCTCAAGGTCGAAGGCTCGCCGCGCGCCGGGAGTCGGAAGAGGCAGACGCCGAGCAATCTCTCGCCCGCCGACTCGCGCACGGCGCGGGCGCTCGCCCGCAGGCTCGCCGCGCTCGGCACGTCGAGCACGAGCTGCTCGCCTTCGCGCACGACCGTCTCGTCTATCACCGCGTCCGAGAGCGCGCGGAAGACGTACCGCCACTCGGCTTCGAGCCGCGCCGGGTCGCCCGCCTCCCGACGGCCGAAGGGGCGCCGCTCTATCAACTCGAAGTCGCGCCCGCCCGCCACGCGCGCCGGGTCCAAATCGCCGCGCACGGCCAGCAGCCTTCCTTTCTCGTCGTAGTGGAGGGCGTAGCCGTAAGCCGCGAGGCCCGCGTAGAAGGGCTCGCCCAACTCGCGCGCCCTCGCCGCGTCGCGCGCCACCGAGGCCGTCGAAGAGATGGGCACCGCGCGCCCGACGCTCGGCGGTATCTCGGCGCCGTAGAACTGCGGCGCCCAGAAGTCCGCCGCATCCAAAACCTCGCCGAGCGCCGACGACTCCATCCACGTCGGCAACCCCGTCAAAGAGAGCCGCACGCCTTCGTCGAGACGCCCGCGCACTTCCCTCAAAACGCGCGCGTAGCGGGGCAGCAGGCGCGTCGGCACGTCCAAATCCAACTGAAGCCCCGAGACTTTTACTCGTCCGCCGCCGCGCCCCGCGTCAACCTTGAACGCTTCGACCAGCGCGCCCGCCAGCTCCTTCTCATCCACCTTCTCGAACTCGGCGAGCAGCGCGGGCGTCGCGTTGTAGACGAAGTGCAGCTCGGCGCCCGCGGGCGGACGCCCCTCGAAGGCGCGTATGCGGCGCACGCGCCCCGCCGACCAATTCAACTGCCCCGCGCGCAGGAACAGCACGCGCGCGCCCGTCTCCTCACGCGCCCGCGCCCACTCCTCTTCCGATGGCGCCTCCGTCCTCCACGACCAGAACGCGACCGGCACCTCGGCGGGCTGCCACGCGCGCGGCCCGTGCGCCCGGCGCCATCCCGCCGAGACGAGCGCCGCGCCCGCCACGCACAGCGCCGCGCCCAAGAGTTTGAGCGCGCCGCGACGGCCCCCGAAAAATTTTCGCGTCTTCATAAGAGAGCGCGGGGCGCACCCTCCCCAGTGCGCGCCCCGCTTCCGTGGCACGAGAGACGGCGTCTCGGTAAGAACTGACTGACTCCGATCCGCCATCTGCCGCCGATTATCTTCGAGACGCCTGAGCGCGGCGACGCGGCCAACAACAGTCCCCACGCCGCGCGCCACGCCCGCCCCCCACGTGTCTCTCCCAACGCGCCCGTGTGTGGATAACCACATTCAAAAGGGGCGCCGCCGGGTGTTAGATAAAGCAGGTGTCAGGTGTCAGGCGTCGGGTGCCGGCACTTGATTTAAAATTTCCTCGGCCGGGGTTACACTATCCGGCGTCTCCGACCTGACACCCGGCACCCGACGCCCGGCACCCAACTCTTATGTCCATCCTGATTGCCGAAGACAACGTGGCGCAGCGGCGCTACCTGCGCGAGCTGCTGGAGCGCGAGTTCTCCGCGCACGCGCCCGTCATCGAGGCCGGCGACGGCGAGGAGGCCTTGCAGATGGCCTTGAAGGAGCGTCCGCAGCTCTGCGTGTTCGACATCCAGATGCCGCGACTGTCGGGCGTGAAGGCGGCGCGCGCCGTGTGGCGCGAGTTCCCTTCGGCGCGCATCATCTTCTGGACGCAGTTCCCGCACGAGATTTACATCAACGAGATTCGCAAGATAGTCCGCTCCGTCGAGCCGCAGCCGGCCTACGGCTTCATCCACAAGAACAACCCCGAGAGTCGCTTCCTCCGCTTCGTCGCCGCCGTCCTCGAAGACGGCGCCGACATGATTGACCCGGCCTTCAAGGACTCCTTCAAGCGCCCGCTGCTCACCGAGTTCGAGGCCGAGGCTTTGTACTACCTCGCGCTCGGCCTCTCGAACTGGGCCATCGCGCGCAAGTGCGCCCTCTCCCTGCGCGGCGTCGAGAGCCGGCTGGCGACGCTCTACGAGAAGCTGTTCGTCTCGACGCCCGAGGGCACGCCCAACGAGGCGTACGACAAGCTGGCCTACAACATGCGCACGCGCGCCTTCTTCGAGGCGCTGCGCCGCGGCCTCATCAACTCCGACGAGCTTGAGAAGGCTTCCTCCGACCTCGAAAACTGGATAGAGCGCGACCGCAAACGCTTCCTCGACGAGCCGAAGTGAAGGCGAAAGACGAAGCACGGAAGACGAGAAGGAAGGCGTTCAAGCGAGTCGCCTTCCTTCTTGCCCTTTGCCTTCTGCCCCTCGCGCTCCAACATTCTTCAAGCTCACAGACCGAGACGGCGAGCCTTCATCGCTGGGGAGCCGTCACACTTTTTCACGGCCTGCCTTCGGACCAGGTTCACGCCATCGCGCAGGACCGCGAAGGCGTGATGTGGTTCGGCACCGACGCCGGGCTCGCGCGCTACGACGGCCGCCGCGTGCAGACCGTGTCGGACGAAGGGCTGGCTTCGCGCCGCGTGCTGGCTTTGAGAGATGACGGCGCGGGCGCGCTGTGGGTGGGGACGGACGGCGGCGCCTTCGTGCGCGTGGGCGAGGGGAGTTTCAGGGCCGTGCCCGAGACGAAGGGCAAGCAGGTGACGGCCGTGCTCGCGCGGGGCGAGCGGCGCGCGGTGCTGGCGACGGGCGACGGACTCGTCTTCGACTGTCAGGTCGGCGAGGGCGGCGAGGCGTCGGCGCGGCAACTCGGCGAGCGCCTGACGGTCGCGTCGGGCAAGACCGAGCCGCTCGCTCTGACGAGCCTCGCCGCGTCTGGCGACACGCTCATCGTCGGCACCAAGGGGCGCGGGCTTTTGACAATCGAGGCCGACGGAGTCGGTAAGGAAGTCGTCGGGCGGCCGCGCGTCTTCTTCGTCGAGGCTTTGGAGCGCGGCGCGTCGGGCGAGCTCTTCTTCGGCGCGCAGACGACCGCGGCCGACGCCGGGCTCTACCGCGTCGAGGGCGAACGGTTCGCGCGGCCATCGAAGGTTGCGGCGGCGCCGACGGGCACGGTCAAGGCGCTCGCTTCCACGCCTTCGGGCGACCTGTACGCGGCGACGGACGGGCGCGGCGTCTTCCGCTACCGCGCCGGGCTCGCCGTCGAGCACTTCACCTTCGCGGGCACGGCCGGCGCCTTGAGGTCCGACCGCGTGGGCGCCGTCTTCGTTGACCGCGAGGGCGTCGTCTGGTTCGGCACGCCGCGCGGCGTCTGCCGCTACGACCCGCGCGGCGTGCGCGTCGAGCAGGTCGCGACCGAGGCCGACGGCAACTTCGTCCGCACGCTCTACCGCACTTCGCGCGGCCGGCTGCTGGCGGGCACGTCGGCCGGACTCTACGCGCGCGACCGTCGCGGCCCCGTCTGGCGTCAGGTCGAAGAGGTCGGCGCGGGCACGGTCCACGCCATCTCGGAGGACCGCGGCGGGCTGCTGCTCGTCGGCACGTCCGCGGGCCTCTACGTCGGCTTGCAGGCCGAGGGCCACGCGGCGCGTTCGGCGCCCGTCAAGCTCGCGCCGGAAGAGAAGGCCGGGAAGGAAGACGCGGCCGTCTCGGCGGAGAAGGGCGAAGCGACCAAGGCCGAAGGGCAGTCCGAAGACGGAGGGAAAGCCGCCGGGCAAACGCCGAAGCAGGAGGGGGCGGAAGAGGGCACGCCAGCCGAGGCGGAGGATGAGAAGGCCGCTGTCAAGAAGTCGGCCGAGCCGGCGTTGAAGGGCAGCGTGCGGGCCATCGCGGCGCTCGGCGAGGCGGTCTACGTCGGCACGTTCGGGCGCGGGCTCGAACGCTTCGACGGGCCGGGCCGCCGCACGCTCGTCTGGCCGCGCGAGGGCGACGACGCGCGGGGCCGCGAGGTCGTCAGCCTCTACGCCGACGAGTCGCGCGGCCGAGTCTGGGTCGGCACCGCGAACGCGGGCGCCTTCTACTTCGACGGCCAGGGCGTGAAGACGGAGGCGGCGCTCGCGCCCCTCGCCCGGAGCACGGTCTGGGGCTTCGGCGCCTCGGACGGCTGGCTCTGGGTCGCCACGGGCCGCGGCCTCTACGCCTTTAAGGAAGGGCAGAAGCTCGTCGAAGTCGCGCCGGGGCTGGACGCGCGCGGCGTCGTCGCCGTTAAAGAGAACGGGGCGGGCACGCCGCAGGCTTGGTGCGCGACGGCGGGCGGCGGTGTCGTCAAGGCGGCGCTCGACGGGCAGTTCGGCGCGCTGACCGCGCGGCTCGACGCCGAGCAGGGACTCCCGAACGACAACGCCTTCGCCGTCCTGTTGGCCGAAGAAGAGGAGGGCGCCCGCTCGCTCCTCGTCGGCACGACGCGCGGGCTGGCGCGATACGAGCCGGGCGGCCTGCCTCCTTCTTTAAGGTTGACGCGCGCGACGGCCTCGCGCTCCTTGCAGCCCGAGGCGCTACAGCGCGGCGCCGCGCTCCGGCTCGAATACCCGCAGAACAACCTCGTCGTTGACGTGGCCGCGACCGCCACGCGCACCTTCCCCGAGCAGTTCCAGTACGCCTTCCTCCTCGAAGACTCCGCGGGCCGCGCCATCAAGCAGAAGCTCTCGCGCGATTCGCAGTTCCAGATTGAGGCGCTCGCGCCCGGCACCTACCGCGTCACGGCGCGGGCCTACGCCTTGGACCTCACGCCTTCGGACCCCATCAGTTTTGAATTTGAAGTCGCGCGCGCGCCCTTCCCGCGGACGACCGTCGCGCTCTCGGTGCTGTTGGCTCTGGCGCTCGTCGCGCTCGTGTGGGCCTACGTGCAGCACCGCCGCATCGTGCGCAGCGGCGAGGAGTTGCGCGAGGCCAACAGCCAGCTCGCCGCCGCGCGCTTGCAGCTCGCCAACGAGGCCGAGTCCGAGCGCCGACGCATCGCGCGCGACCTCCACGACCAGACGCTCGCCGACCTGCGCCGCCTGCTCCTCCTGACCGACGAGATGCAGCAGGGCGCGGCCGTCGTCACTCCCGCAGGCGCGGCCTCGATGGTCGAGACGGCGGCCGTGGACCCGGCCGCGTTGCGCGACGAGATAGAGTCCATCTCGCAGGAGGTGCGGCGCATCTGCGAGGACCTGAGCCCTTCGGTGTTGGAGAACGTCGGGTTCGCGGCGGCGCTCGAATGGGCGCTCGCCTCGGCGATAGCGCACCTGCCGGCCGACTGCCGCTTCTCCTACGACTTCGTCTGCGACGAGGATTTGGAAGAACGGCTCTCGTTCACGCCCGCCGTCCAGATGCAGGTCTACCGCATCGTGCAGGAGGCAGTCAGCAACGTCTGCCGCCACGCGAACGCGACGCGCGCGCTCCTGTCGGTTCACCTGTCCGACGAGGGCGAGTTCGTCATCCGCCTCGAAGACGACGGCCGCGGCTTCGAGACTATGAACCGCCGCGAGCAGCGCGGACGCGGCCTCGCCGGCATCCGCGCCCGCGCCGGACTCATCGAGGCCGAGGTCGAATGGAAGAAGGGCGAGGGCGGCGGCACCGTCTTCGTGCTCAAGAAGGAAGTGGGCGTTAAGACGTAAGGCGGGATTTAAAACAGAGAACACAGAGGGCACAGAGGACACGGAGAAAGACAATTCCCCGTGTCCTCTGTGCCCTCTGTGTTCTTTGTGTCGAAACCGGCGCCCGCTAAATTCACTGAACGGTCGCGGGCAGGAGCGAGCCGCGGCGGTCGGTGGCGACGCCCTGGCCGTCTTCGATGATGCCGATCATGCCGTGGAAGTGGATGTCGCTGCCCGAGAGGACGAGGAGCACGTCGCCGGCCCGCACGTCGGGGTTGTCCACGCGGAAGCGGACGACCGTGGCGTGGCCGTTCGTCTCTTCCAGCGTCTCGAACTCGAAGGTGGCGGCGTCCACCACCACCGTCTGCGAGTTGTTCGTATAGTTCGGTCTTGTCTCGGCCATAATGATGTCCTCGGCCTAAAAATTATCCGGATGAAAAGGTCGGCCGTAAAGTTCCTTATAGGCCCAGCCTAGCACACGTATCTCGGCCGTGCACAGCGTCTCCAGCCAGCAGCACGTCAGGTAGACCTCGCGCTCGCGCCGCGAAGGTATCTTCTCCGACTCCTCGACCGGCGAAGAGTCCTCGCCCGGCTTCAGCCCGTAACTTTCGGCAATCGCCTCGTTCGTCTTCGTCGCGTCGTCGAGCGCGCCGAGCAGTTCCCGAATCCACTCGTGCAGCCCTCGCTCGGTGTCGTTCGAGACGAGCGCCTGCATGACGCCGACCGCGAGGCGGTCCTCGGCGCTGTTGAAGCCGACCGCGCCGGGCTGCTCGCGCATCGTCTCCTGCTGCTTCCACTGGAAGAGCGCCTCGACGACGGGGAAGCGCACGACCGCCACGCGCTCGTCGTAATCCAGAAACCACTGGATGAGCGCGGCGAGCGACGCCGGCTCGACCCGCCCGCCCGCGTCGCGCGCCAGCGCGGGCGGCGACTGCGCGTCTCCGTTACCCCTGTCGGTCGGCTTCGACATAAACGTTAGCCCGCCACCGCTTCGCCCGCCCGCTCCTCTTTCTGCTTCCTGAGGTACTTGCCGAAGTAGCCGTTCCACGGCGGGATGACGATGGAGACGGCGCCCGTCCCCTGCGCCTGGCACGAGAGGCGGATGAGGGGGCGCGCCTCGTCCGTCTCGATGTAGCCGAACTGCGGCATCATGCGGCGCTCGCGCGGCCCCACTTCCGTCAGCTTCTCCGCGCCGCCGAGGACGCCGACCCAGCACGTGCCGCAAGACGCGGAACGACACTGGACCGGAATCGGCCCCTCGTCAACCGTGCAGCGCGTGTCCACCTCGTGCCACGGACGCTTGTCGGTCGCCGCGCCCGACGCCAACTCCTGCCGGTCGATGACCTTGAAACGCCGGTCGTCCTTGTTCTCGTCCCACACGACGGTCCAACGCTTGTCGGCCGTGCGGAGGAAGCTGAAGAGCCCCTGGTCGTCGTCGCGCGCGCGCTCGCGCAGCACTTCGTCGGGCGTGCGGCGCAGGTGCTTCCTGTCGATGTGGACCTCGCCCGGCGTCTGCTTGAAACGTTCGAGCCCGACCTGCTGCAACGTCATCAGGCCGATCATCACGATGCCGATTGCCAAGGACTCCTGCGTCTTCGCGGCGGCGGCGACGCGGCGCGACACGTCGCGGACCGTCTCGGAGAGCGGGCGCGCCGCCGCCCGCCCGGCCGCCTCGACGACGGCGCGCTTGACCTCGGGCCAGAAGCGGTGGCCGTAAAGAAACGTGTGCGACGTGTCCACCTGCTCCGCGAGGCGCCAGTTGCCCTGCATCAACAGGTCGCGGGCGAGGGCGTCGGGGTCGTCCGACTGCTCGAAGGCGCGCAGCAGTTCGAGGGGGAAGAAGCGGAACCAGATTTGGGCGGCGGTGCGGTCAACCTCGTGGATTGAAGGCAGGAGGCCCTTAACCGTCTCGCGCCACGCCGCGTCGTCGTGCTCGTTCAGGAAGGACTCTAAAGGGGTCAAGTTCTTTTCGCTCATGGTGCCTCAGTAAAAACCTCGATGAAATTCGACGGGTGGCCGAAACGGAGAGTTTAACCGCCTTCGCCCCGAGGCACAAACGAGCGGAGGCGTGTTACATTTGCCGCAATGGCCGAGGGCGACGATTCGAGGCGGTTGAGCGAGCTGACGGTGGGCGAGGCGCGGCGGGCGCTCGTCTACGCGGCGGCGGTGCTGCTGGCGGCGTTCCTGTTCCTGATGCTGCTGGGCGAGGTGATGGTGGCGCTGCTGCTGGGGGCGGTGGCGGGCGCTTACCTGTTGCCCGTGCAGGAGTGGCTTGAGCGGCGGCTGCACGCGCGCTCGGGCAGCGCCTTCATCACCATCCTGCTCATCGTCGTCCCGCTCATCGCCTTCGTCGGCTACGGCTGGTACGAGCTTTCGGGCTACTCGTCCGCCGTCCGCGACGAGGGCCACCGCGAGCAAATCATCGCCGGCATCAGCCGCTCGCTCTCCGACTACGTCCGCGTCGAGAACACGCGGGCCGCGCTCCAGGCCGGCTTCGCCGAGGCGCTGACGCGCGGCGCCGAGATGATAGAGGAGGTGCGCGGGCGCGCGGCGCTGCTGCTCGTCTCGGCGACGGTCTTCTTCTTCACCGTCTTCTACGTGCTGACGCAGCGCGTGCGCCTCGCCGCTTACATCAAGCTGCGCGTGCCGGGCGAGTTCCTGCCGCTCTACGAGAAGCTGACGGAGAACGTCGGCGGCGCCCTGCGCGGCGCGCTCTTCGCCGTGATGGTTGACCAGACGATGAAGGCGCTCGTCATCTTCACCCTCAACCTCGCCTTCGGCGTCCCGCTGGCGGTGGCGCTGGCGCTCCTGACCTTCCTCGTCGGCTTCTTCCCGCTGCTCGGCGAGTGGGCCATCTACATCCCCATCAGCGTCTACCTGCTCGTCTTCCGCGACCAGCCCAACGCCGCCCTCGTCTACCTCCTCATCGGCTTCGCCATGACGGCGGCCTCCTCGCTCGTCCTGCGGCCGAAGCTCGCCGCGCGCGGCGCGGGCGCCTTCAACTTCTACTGGATGCTCATCGCGCTCGTCGCCGGGGTCTACGCCTTCGGCATCCCCGGCATTGTCCTCGGCCCCGCCATCCTCGGCTTCGCCAAGGCCGTCATCGACACCCTCGTCGGCGACGTGAAATACGAGACCTCCCTCCTCAAAGAAGAGCGCGCCCAGGCCGCCGAAGCCCGCGCCGAAGCCGAGAGCTAACTCAGCCGAAACCCGCAAAACTCCACGCCCCGCGCCGCTGACAAAACGTCAGTCGGCGGCCATTTTGTCAGCGCCGGTTGGCAGCCGGGGCGTCGGAGAGTCTCGCCCCCCGTCACGCCGCGATAGGGCAAGTGTCAATTATTTGACAGTTTAGCTCCCGCCCCGGTCCGGGGGCGGCGAGCGGTACGGGTCTTGAAAAGGAGTTCGTGCCGGGCGTCTGTGTGCGCGGCGGCAGCGAGAACGAACCCGACCCGGAATTAAAGGAAGTAACACGGATGGCGCGCGTGATGATTTGCGACGACGACAGGGCGATGGCCGAGGGGCTGGTGGCCGCTTTGCGCGCCGCCGGGCACGAGGCCGAGACCTGCAATCACACGATGGACGTGCTGCGCGCCGCCGCCGACGGCCGCTTCGACCTCATCGCCTTCGGCCTCGACATGGCCGGCTTCGGGCGCGCGGGCGCCGTCGAAGCCCTCGGCGAGCTGGCGCCGCAGACCTCGCTCATCGCCATCCACGACCGCCCCGCCCAGATTATGCGGGCGGCCGCCCACGCGCGCCTCGCCGCGGTGCTTCCGCGCCCCGTCCGCGTCAAGGATTTCATGTACGCCGTCGCCTGCGCCCTCAAGGAGCCGGCGCTGGCCGACCGCGTCTGAAGAAGTTCTGGAGAGCCCCTCAGGGACTCACACCTCATCGGTACGCAGCCTCGTTGGAGGGCAACACTCAGAAGCCCGCCCGCTTTTCCGGTCCCACGAACCGCTATCAAAACTCGGAGGAGAAGACACAAGATGAAAACCCTTAAGAAGAAACTCGGCGCCCTCCCGCTCGTCGCCCTGGCCGTCGTCCTCACGGGCGCGGCGGCGCTGGCGCAGCGGCAACTCGCGGGCTCCGGCGGCGGGCGCCCCGAAGTCAAAGTCCAGCTCGCCGGCACGGTCGAGCGCGCGGGCGAGCGCCTCGCCTTGGACAAGGTCGAGAGCGTCCGCCCCGGCGACGTGATCGACTGGCAGATCGCCTCGTCGAACGACGGCGACGCCCCGGCGCGCGACTACAAGGCCGTCGGCCACATCCCGGCCGGCACCGTCCTCGTCCCCGGCTCGGCCCTCGCCGAGAACGGCTCCGTCGTCACCTACAGCATCGACGGCGGCAGGACCTACTCGACACAGCCCGTCGTCGAGGAGCGTCAGGCGGACGGCACGGTCAAGCGCGTGCCCGCGCCCGTCTCGATGTACACGGAGCTGCGCTACGAGTGGTCGGACGCGCTCGCGGCCGGCGGCAAGCTCTCCGCCTCTTACAAGGTGCGCGTCAAGTAGTCCCGCGCGCGGCGCCCCGCGAGTCTTCACGCAAGGACCGCCTGACAGCCATCCCGCCTTAACGGTCCCTTGCGAACTCCTTCCAGCGAAGACACCGGCGCCGCCCACCGAGCCGACCTACATATTGAGGAATAACGAAAGATGAAACAGAGACCTTACACCCCCACGCCGCTCCGCGCGCTCGCCGGCGCCGTCGCCGCCTTCGCGGCGCTGTGCCTGATGGCGCTGCCGGCGGCGGCCCAGTCCACGGCCGGCGGCACGCAGATACAGAACCGCGCCTCGGCCACCTACTCCGACGGCACCAACAACTACTCGGTCGTCTCCAACACCGTCACCGTCACGGTCGCCAACGTCTCCGGCCTCGCCATCACCCCCGACGCCGGCTCCGTCCCGACGGTCGTCTCCGGCCAGACGAGCGTTGACTTCACCTTCACCGTCACCAACACCGGCAACTACCCGACGCAGGTCCGCTTCCTCGCCTCGGGCGCGTCCGTTCAGTTGTCCGGCCCCGCCACCGTCACGGCCGCCGTCATCGACCTGACGAACAACGGCCTCGGCGCGGGCGACACAGACATCCTCGGCAACGCCTCCGACGTGCTCTCGGCCTCGGTGGCGCGCAACGCCTCCATCACGGTCGTCGTCCGCGCGAGCGTCAACGCCGCGGCCTCGGCCGGCGCGACCATCAGCGTCCGCCTCGGCGACGCCGCGTCGGGCGGCCCGACCTTCGACAACCAGACGGCCAACACGTCGGCCGCCGAAGTCCGCACCTCCGTCCCCACGGGCACGACCGCGCCCGTCAACGGCGAATCGGAAGCGCGCGGCGACATCTCGACCACCGTCCAGAACGACGCGCAGCTCCGCCTGAACCTGACGGCGCCCGCAGGCCCCGTCGCGCTCGGCTCCAACATCACCTACACGTGGAGCCTCGACAACACGGGCGCCCGCCCGGCCGCCGCCCAGACCTTGACGAACGCGCCCGCGGGCTCGAACTCCGGCGTCTTCGTCATCGCTCCCGTCCCCGCGCGCACCACCTTCGTCTCGGCCGCCCCGCCGGCCGGCGTCACCGTGCTCTACTCGACCTCGCCCATGACGAGCGACCCCCTGACGGGCGCGACGTGGACGACCTCGCCGCCCGCCGTCGCCGGCAACACCGTGCGCGTCGCCTACCTCGTGGGCGCCACGCTCGCCGCCGGCGGCTCGGTGACGAACATGGGGATGACCGTCTCGGTCAACACGGGCATCAACGCCTCGCTGCCGCTCTACGAGATCGGCGACGTGTTCGCCAAGAACTCCATCGGCACCAACCTCACCGACCAGTCGGGCGACGCCGTAGTCAACAAGGGCGACGGCAACGCCAACTTCAACGAGCCGCGCTTCGGCGTGGACGCGCTCTCGGCCACGCAGGGCTTCCAGCTCCCGACCTTGCTGACGCAGACCGGCGCCGTCCTGCTCGGACCCTCCGGCGCGCCCTCGGCCGTCGGCCCGACCGACAACAACGACGACTACACGAACAAGTCGGTGGCCCCGGCGGCAATCGCTGGCCTCTCGCACCTCGACACGCTGACGGGCGCGGTGAGCGTGGACTTCGTCAACACCGTCCAGAACACCGGCAACGCCGACGACACGTTCACGCTCTCCGCGCCGACCGTGCCCGCCGGCTTCACCGTCCAGATAAGCACGGACGGCGGCACGACCTTCGTGCCCGCCTCCTCTAACCCGACCGTCGCGGTCGCCTTCGGCGCGACGGCCAACTTCACCGTCCGCGTCACGACGACGGCGAACGCGGCCGTCCTTCAGGGCTTCTCGACCGTCATCCGCGCCACCTCGGGCCTGACCAGCTCGCAGTCGAACGACACCATCAACCGCGTCTACACGGGCTTCCTGAGGCTCGTCAAGACGTATCAGGTGATTAACGCGACGGGCGTCGGCGCCGCGACCGACGCCGTCCCCGGCGCCGACATCGTCTACACCATCACGTACACGAACGTCTCGGCGGGGGGCGGCGGCGCGGGCTGCGTCAACCTGACGGCCTCCTCGGTCGTCATCACCGAGAACGGCTCGGCCTCGCCCAACAACTGGGGCTCGACCACGACGCAGGTGCTCTCGCCCGCGCCGGCCGACTCCACCACCGGCGCCATCACCGACGGCGACACCAACGGCGCCGTCACCGCCACCACCACGCACCTGAAGGACTCCATCCCGAGCGTCGCCCCCGGCGCCTCAGGCACGTTCACCTTTAGGCGCAAGATTAACTAACAGCGGGCATCGGGTGTCGGGCGCCGATTAATGCGAGGCGCCCGACGCCCGACACCTGAAACCCCAAACCCTCTCGCAGTCTTCTCCTAAAAACTATGACCCGCCCCCGCTCTCACGTCCGCTCGCTCGCCCTCGCGCTGCTCGCCCTCATCCTGGCGGGGGGCCGCGACGCGGGCGCGCGCGACGGGGGGGCGGAGGCGGGCACCGTCATCTCCAACCGCGCCGAAGCGACTTACATCGATAACAACGGCGTCGGCTTCTCGACCGTCTCCCCGACCGTCACCGTCACCGTGCGCGCCGTCGCCTCCGTCGTCGTCACGCCCGACGAGACCGACCCCTCTTCAACCGTCGCCCCCCAGGAGCGCGTCGTCCGCCTCTTCCGCGTCTGCAACGCCGGCAACACCCCCGACTTCTACACCATCACCTCCGCCGCCTCTTCGGCCCCCGCCACACTCGTCTCGCTCCACTTCGACACCGACGCTACGGGGACGCTCACCGACGCCGACCGCCCCGTCACCCTCGGCCAGACGATGAGCCCCCGCCTCACGCGCGGCAACTGCGTCGGCCTCTTAGCTACCGTTGACACGGGCGCAGGCACGCAAGGGCAGCAGTTCGACATCCGCGTCAGCGCCCGCTCCAGCGTCCTCGACTCCGCCTCCGGCGCGGTCGAAGACGCGGGCACCATCGTCAACGTCTACGGCAACGGCGCGCGCCTGACCGCGCCCACCGACCCGCTGCTCCCGCCCGTCAAGACCGTCGAAGGCAAGGACCGCGTGACGGCCTCGCCGGGGCAGCCGCTCTCCTTCCGCATCGCCTTCCGCAACAGCGGCGACGTGCCCGCCAACAACGTCCTCCTCCGCGACGAGCTGCCCGAAGGGCTCCACTACATCCCCGGCACGCTCCGCCTCGGCGCCCGCCCGCTCACCGACGCTGACGACGCCGACGAGGGCATGGTCCGCGGGGGCCGCATCGAAGTGCGCGCCGGGCAGCTCGCGGCCGGCCAGTCCGTCGAAGTCACTTTCGAGGCCCGCGTCGGCGGCGGCGTCGCGCCGGGCGCGGGCGTCGTCAACACGGCCACGCTCTCGGCCGATAACGCCGCGGCCGCCAACAGCACTTCCGCCACGGCCGTCGTCAACCCCTTCGGCCTCGTCTATCAAGGCCGCAACGCCGGCACGCCCGTCCCCGGCGCCCGCGTCGCGCTCGTCACCGACTCGACCAACGGCACGAGCCTCCCGCTCGCCGGTCAGGGCAGCGCGCCCAACGACTCGAACCAGAACCCCTTCGTCGCCGACTCGCAAGGCCGCTGGAGCTTCGCCCTCTCGAACGCCCAGCTCGGCACGCCGCAGTCGCCCGCGCGCTACTTCCTCAACGTCACGGCCCAGGGCTACCGCGCGCGCCTCATCGAAGTCACCGTCACGCCCGAACCCGCCTCCGGCCTCTTCACGCTGACGGTGCGCGCTCTCGACGGCCAGCCCGTCGCCCGCTCCGGCGGCTTCGAGCTGACCGAGGGCGCCGTCGAGATAGAACGCCTCGCGGCCTTCGCCTTGAACGTCCCGCTCTTCGAGACCACCGCGCTTGAGATAACGAAGTCGGCCGACCGCCCGGCCGTCGAGATAGGCGACGTGGTCACGTACCGCATCGAGGTCCACAACGCGACGCCCGTCGCGCTCGAAGACGCCGTCGTCACCGACCGCTTCCCGCAGTCGTTCCACTTCGCCCAAGGCACCGGCCGCGTCGAGGCCCCGCCCGCGCCCCCGCGTCAGGTCGAGCCCGAGACGCAAGGAGACGGCTCGCTCCTCTTCCGCATCGGACGCCTCGCCGCGGGCGGGCGCGCGACGGTCATCTACCGCGTCCGCGTCGGCGCCAACGCCGTCGAGGGCGAGCAGTTCAACACGGCCGCCGCCTCGGGCTCGCTCTCGACGGGCGAGCGGGTTTCGACGGCGCAGGCGCGCGCCTCGGTGCGCGTCCGCCGCGGCCTCTTCTCGTCGCAGCAAATCATCATGGGGCGCGTCTTCGCCGACGAGGACGGCGACGGCCAGTTCGACAAGGGCGAGCGCGGCATGGCGGGCGTCCGCCTCTACCTGAACAACGGCCAGTCGGTCATCACCGACTCCGAAGGTCTCTACAGCTTCCCCGTCGTCAACGAAGGCGCGCAGGTGCTCTCGCTCGACCCCGTGACGCTGCCCGGCGGCTACGCGCTCGAAGCCTCGGGGCGCCGCGACGGCGAGAGCTGGGCACGCCTGCTCCGCACCCCCTTGGGCGGCGGCGCCCTCCTCCGCCAGAACTTCGCGCTCCGGGCAGGCGACCCTTCGTCAATCGCCTCGGCGCAAAAGAACGCCTTCGCCCCCGAGAAGAACGCCGACACGCAGAGCGGACGCCGCAAACCTGAAAGCTCGGTCGATAACTCTTCGACGAAGCAGAGCGGCGAGACTGCCTCCAAGACTGAAGGCGAGACGAAGACGCGCGGCGCCGGCACGTACGAGCTGACGACGACGGAGACGCTTGAGCGCGTCGCGCCGGGCGAAGTCAAAATCATCTCGCCGCGCCCGGACGAGACCGTCGGCGGCGCCGCGCTCGAAGTCGAGGCGCGCGTCAACGCCGCGTGGTCCGTCGCCGTCGAAGTCGAAGGCCAGCGCGTTCCCGAATCCAAAATCGGCGAGCGCCGCGTGGACCGCAAGAACGAGCTCGCCACCTACACCTTCGTCGGCCTCAACGTCGTCCCCGGCCCCAACCGCGTCCGGGTCACACCCGTCGGCCCCAACGGCGAGTCGGGCCGCGCCGTCGAGCTCACGGCCTACGGCCGCGGCCCCGCCAAGCGCCTTGAGATAGTCACCGACAAGCAGGAAGTCTCGGCGGGCGGGCGCGACCGCGCGCAGGTGCGCGTCCGCGCCTTCGACCAGTGGGGCCGCCCCGCGGCCGACGGCAGCGTCGCCATCGAAGTCACTTCGGGGCGCCTCATGCGCGCCGACGACAACGCTGACAGGAAGGCTTCCGAGAATGAGAAGAACGACGGGCTGAAGGACATCGCCGGTCAGCAGGACCGCGAAGGCCGCCAGCAGATTGTCCCGCTCGTCGGCGGCGAGGGGCTCGTCTTCCTCGTCGCGGAGAACGAGCCCGGCTCGGCCGAGATTCACGCCACGACCGGCTCCGTCGAGACCAAGAGGCAGATACGCATCACTCCGGAAGTCCGCTCCTCCATCCTCGTCGGCCTCGCCGAAGTCACCGTCGGCAGGAACGCGCCGGAACTCTCCTCCGGCGGCACCGACGCCGCGACGCGCACGCGCCTCGCCTTCTTCTACCGCGGACAGGTGCTCGGCGCGAACCTCCTGACGCTCGCCTACGACAGCAACCGCGCGCTCAACCGCACGGCCGGCCGCGACCGCCTCTTCAACTACGACCCGCTCCAGCGCGCCTACCCGCTCTTCGGCGACTCCTCCACGCGCTTCGAGGATGCGCAGTCGAACTCGAAGCTTTACGCGCGTCTCGACCGCGGTCGCTCCTACTTCCTCTTCGGCGACTTCGAGACCGAGAACCGCAACGCCGGACTGGCCTCCTACACGCGCAAGCTGACGGGCGTCAAGCTGCACGTCGAGAACTCGAAGGGCGACTTCGTCTCCGTCACGGGCGCGCGCCCCGACACCACGTTCGCGCGCGACGTGTTCCCGGCCGGCTCGTTCACCCTCGCGCGCCTCACGCACCCCGACATCCTGCCCGGCTCCGAGACCGTCTTCATCGAAGTCCGCGACCGCCGCAACCCCGAGGCCATCATCTCGCGCGAGACGCTCATCCGTTCGGTTGACTACAACCTCGACCCCGCGACCGGCGAGCTCTTCCTGCTTCGCCCCGTCTCGACCTTCGACTTCAACTTCAACCTCGTCCAGCTCGTCGCCACCTACGAGCACCGCGCCGACGGCATGTCCTCGGCCGTCTACACGGGCCGCGCCGTCAAGAACTTCGAGGAGGCGGGCCTGAAGGTCGGCGTCTCCTTCGTTGACCAACAGCAGGACGAGTTCGGCTCCTTCGTCGTCGGCGGCGTGGACGCCGAGAAGAAGACGCCGAACGGCGGCGTGGTGCGCGCCGAGTTCGCCACCTCGCGCGGCCGGGTCGCCTTCGGCGGCAACCTCTTCTCTACCGCCGCGGGCGACCGCCACGACGGCAACGCCTACCGCGTCGAGTACGAGCAGCCGCTCGAATACAAGGAAGCGACCCTGCGCGCCAGCTACTCGCGCGCCGACGAAGGCTTCCTCAACCCCTTCGGCGGCACCGTCACGCCCGGCTCGCAGCGCGCCGAGGCGTCGGTCGAGTTGAAGCCGCGCGGGGCCTCGCGCCTCCGCCTCGGCTTCATGGACGAGCGCAACAAGACCTCGAACGTGGACAACCGGCGGCAGACGGCCTCCGTCCTGTGGACCGAGAACATCGGCGAGCGCCTGCGCGCCTCGGTCGGCTACGACTTCCGCCGCTTCGCCGACGAAACGTCGGGCCGCGGGACCGACTCGAACCTCGTCACCGTCGGCGCCGAGTGGCAGCCGACCGACAAGGTCGAGCTGTCCGTGAAGCGCGAGCAGAATTTGACCGAAGCCGACCCGACCTACCCGAACCAGACCACGCTCGGCGCCACCTACCGCTGGAACCCCTACACGAAAGTCTTCTTCACCCAGCGCCTCGCCTCCGCGCCCATCACGCCCATCAGCGACGCCGCCGCCACCGGCTTCGTCATGACGGGCGCGCGCCGCGAGACGGCCATCGGCGTCGAGACGCGGCTCGGCCGCCTCGGCGACCTCAACACGCGCTACCAGCTTGAGAACGGCATCAACGGCGCCGACAGCTTCGCCGTCATCGGACTCCAGAACAGGCTGCCTCTCAACAAGCAGCTCTCGCTCGACTTCGGCTACGAGCGCGGCTTCCACATCGACGGCGACGGCCAAAGCTTCAACGCCGCGCACCTCGGCTTCGGCTGGACGCCCTCGGAAGACTTCCGCGCCACGGGCCGCTACGACCTGCGCGACCGCGGCGGCCTCGGCTCCGTCCTCACGCTCGGCGCGGCGGGGCGCCTCTTCGACGGCTTCACCAGCCTCGCCCGCTTCCAGCGCGCGCGCACCAGCTTCCTCGGCCGCGAAGGCTCCTCACTCTCCGCCACGGCCGCCCTCGCCTGGCGCCCGCTCGAATCGGACCGCTACGGCCTGCTCTTCAGCTACACCCGCCGCGACCTCACGCAGAGCGGCTACGAAGGCTCGGCCGAGACGCGCGACCGCTCCGACACGCTCTCGTCCGACTGGTACTATCAGGCGTCGCGCGACCTCGAACTCTACGGCCGCTTCGCCTTCCGCTTCGGCGACACGGCCTCCGAAGGTCTGGCCCGCGTCTCCTCGCTCACCTACATGACGCAAGGCCGCGCACAGTACCGCCTCGGCCGCTACTTCGACGTGGCCGGCGAAGGCCGCTGGCTCGCGCAGCCCGCCAGCGCCACGCGCCGCGCCTCCTTCGGCTCGGAACTGGGCTTCTGGGCGATGCCCGACCTGCGTCTCGGCGGCGGCTACAACTGGACGGGCGCGCGCGAGCCCTTCGGCTCCGGCCTCCAGGGCGCGCGCCGCGGTTTCTACTTCACCATCTCCTCGAAATTGACTAACCTCTTCGACCTGCTCGGCACCCCGCGCGAGGCCGCGCCCGAGGCCGAAGCCACGCAGCCCGCCGAGGGCCCGAAGAAAGAGTAACAAGACGGCGCGGACCCGCCCCGGCCCGCCACCTTACTCGATGAGAAGCAGCCTGCACACAACGCTCAGAAGCCTCGCCCCAAGGTTCGCGGCACGCCTCGTCGCGCTCGCCTTCCTCGTCTGCGTCGCGGGCGCCGCCGAGGCCCGCGCGCAGCTCACCATCCGCACCGTCACCTGGGACATCATCGGCCTCGACAGCAACAACCCGTCAATCGGCCCGAACACGTTCCAGGTCGGCTCGCGCGTCTGCAACACGGGCGCGACGGCACTCGACAACGTCGTCGGCAACTTCGTCTGGGACTCGTCGAACATCTACGTCAACCTCAACGGCTCGGCCACCAACCGCGCGCGCTTCCTCGCCGCGGGCGCGTGCCTGGACTTCTACTACCCCGTGTCGGTCACGCGCACGAGCGCGGCCTACAACACGACCCGGCGCTACCGCATGACGGCGAGCGCCGACGGCGCCGCCACCGTGAGCACGCCGTCGCCGCGCGAGCTCTACGTCGAGAAGCTCATCTCGCAGGGGCGCAACACCGTGACGAGCATCACGGGGCCGTCCTCCGTCCTGGTGGGCCAGACCTACCAGTACACGCTCGTCGCCAGCACCGCCACGCAAGGTTACGAACAGCTCGAAGCCTTCCTCGACCTGCCGAACGTCGTCTTCCAGGTCGTCGCCGTCCAGACGTCCTACTCGGCGCCCGCGGGCGCCACCAACGACAAGTTCTACGCCGACGCCTGCGGCTGGAACAGCGTCCCCGGCACGGCGAACTACCGCGCCTGCGTCGGCCCCGTGAACTGGCCCGGCGGCAAGGTCGGCGGCAATCTGACCTCGGTCTACACCGTCAAGATTCTGTCGGGCGGCACGACCACGCCCGGCGCGCTCATCCTCGACTTCTCGGGCAGCAGCTACCACTACAACAACGACTACGGCACCGGCGGCGGCGCCCCCACCATCACCGCGACCGGCCCGGTCGTCAGCATCGTCAAGACCGCGAGCGTGCCCACCGTCACGGCGAGCGGCGCGACCGTCACCTACACCCTGCGCGCCACTAACGCGGGCACCGGCCCCGTCACGCTCAACGACTTCGTGGACACGCCCCCGACCTCGCCCGCCGCGACCACTTACGTCTCCGGCTCCTCGACCTTCAACGGCGCGGCCATCCCGAACCCGACCTCCTCCGGCGGCAAGCTCACTTGGAGCGGCGCCTTCGTCATCCCCGCGGGGGCGTCGCGCGACCTCACCTACCGGATGACCATCCCCAACAAGCCGGGCAATTACGCCAACAGCGCCGTCGCGTTCCTGGAGTACACGCAGATAGACACGACGCAGACGCCCACCGACGACGCGCCCGCCAGCGCCACCGTCTCGCGCACGCCGCCCAGCATCACGCTCGACAAGACCGTCAGCCCGACCGGCACGGTGCTCCCCGGCTCCGACCTCACCTACGCCATCGCCTTCACCAACGGCGGCGGCGCGCCCGCCTCCAACCTCGTCCTGCTCGACCCCATCCCGTCGGACACCGACTTCAAGGTCGGCTCGGCCTCGGCCACACTCGGCACCACGGGCCTCACCGTCACCATTGAATACTCCAACGACGGCGGCACGACCTGGGCCTACACACCGACCAGCGCCGCGGGCGGCGCCCCCGCCGGCTACGACCGAACCGTCACGCACGTCCGCTGGACCTTCGCCGGCAGCCTCAACCAAGACTCGCCCAACAACGCCGGCAGCATCGGCTTCGCCGTCCGCGTCCGCTAGTTGTGTTAGTCTCGGCCGCATGCCTCAACAGCATCTCTTCGACGTTAAAGACGAGGTCAGGGCGGCTCTCGCCGACGGGCGCGCGGTCGTCGCGCTCGAATCGACGGTCATCTCGCACGGGCTGCCGCGGCCTCTGAACCTTGAGACGGCGCGGGCTTTGGAGACGGCCGTGCGCGAGGGCGGCGCCGTGCCCGCGACCGTCGCGGTCATCAAGGGGCGACTGTGCGTCGGCCTCGACGAAGGACAGCTTGAACGGCTCGCGTTCGGTGAAGGAATACGCAAGGTGAGCCGGCGCGATTTGGCGGCCGTGGTCGCGCGCGGCGAGGACGGCGCGACGACCGTCGCCGGCACGCTCTGGATTGCGAGCCGCGCCGGCCTCAAGGTCTTCGCCACGGGCGGCATCGGCGGCGTCCACCGCGGCCCTCTGCCGGATGTCTCGGCCGACCTGCCGGAACTCGCCCGCACGCCCATGACGGTCGTCTGCTCGGGCGCCAAGTCGGTCTTAGACCTCCCGGCCACGCGCGAGTGGCTTGAGACGCACGGCGTCACGGTCGTCGGCTACCAATGCGACGAGCTGCCCGCCTTCTACGCGCGCACGAGCGGCCTGCCCGTGGACGCGCGCGCCGACACGCCCGAGGAGGCGGCCCGCCTCGCCGCCGCGCGCGACGCGCTCGGACTCGAACAGGCGCTCATTGTCGCCGTGCCCGTGCCCCCGGAGGCCGCGCCCGACGAGCGGCGGCTCGAAGAAGTCTTAAACTCCGCACTCTCGGAGGCCGAGCGGCGCGGCGTCTCGGGGCGCGAGCTGACGCCCTTCCTGCTCTCGCGCATGGCGGACGCGAGCGGCGGCGCGACGCTGCGGGCGAATGCGGCGCTGCTTGAGAACAACGCCCGCGTCGCCGCCCGCATCGCCGCGGCGCTCGCCGCCCGCCGATAAAACTCCGAACTTCGCCCCCGCGCGCGTCGTTTTCCCTTGCGGCCGAAAATTCGTTTAGAGCGGGCGGACGCCGAGCCGCCGGAAGGTTTGCAGATGAAAGGTCGCATCTTTTTCGCCGTCGTCCTCGTCCTCGTCGCCCTCTTCGTCGGGCGCTACATGAGAAGGACCGGGGCCGTCGCCGCGAGCAACCGCGAGGAGACGCGCCAGACGCAGAGGCTCGACGCGGGCGCTCGCATCGAGGTGCGCGGCATCAACGGACAGGTCGAGGTGAGGACGGCCGACACCGACACGGCCGAGGTGAGAATCGTCCGCACGGGCGACCTCGAATTCGGCAAGGTCAACGTCGAGCTGTCGCCGTCGGGCGTCGTCGTCCGCGGCGAGAGCGACGCCGCGCGCGGCTTCTGGCGCTGGCTCGAAGGCGGTACGCAGGTCCGACAGCAGGTGACGCTGACGGTGCCGCGCCGCGTCGAGGTCTTCGCGTCCGGCATTAACGACAACGTCGAGGTCGGCGAGGTCGATGGCCCCGTCACCGTCGAGTCAATCAACGGCCGCGTCTCGGTGGCGCAGACTTCCGGCCACTTCGCGGCCCGCCGCGTCAACGGCGGCATCAAAGTCGGCGTCGCCGCGCTCGGCGACGAGGGCATGGAGCTGAGCCGCGTCAACGGCAACGTCGAGGTCCGCTTGCGCGAGGCTTTGAACGCCGACATCGAGGCCGACCGCCACAACGGCCGGTTGACGCTCGACGTGCCGAACGTGACGGCGCAGGAGCGCGAAGGCCGCCGCGAGTCGCGCGCCCGCCTCGGCGCGGGCGGCACGCCCATCCAAATCAACCGCGTCAACGGCAACGTCCGCTTCGAGGCGATTGGCGCGGCGGCCGAGGCGCCCCCGACCGTCGTCCTGCCCGTCGCGGAGCTTCCGCCCCCGCCCCCGCTGCCGCCCGTGCGGTAGACGAAAGAATCCCCGCAGCCTGACCCGAGAAGTTGCCCCGAGTAGACGACGGCCCGCGCCCGACAAAGGCGCGGGCCGTTGTCTTTCCGCGCGAAGAGGCTTAAAACAGTCTCTCCACCAACAGCGAAGGGAAGGGCTTGTAAGTGGCCGACGAAGAACGTCTGTGGGAAGTCATCGACCAGCATAAGCGGCTCGACCAGTTGACGGCGCGCGAAGGCGACGCCAAGGAGGCGCCGCTCAGGCGCGACGTGCGCTCGCTCGGCCGCCTGCTCGGCGACGTGCTGAAGGAGCAGGTGGGCGACCGGCTCTTCGACGCCGTCGAGGAGCTGCGCCGCCTCTCCATCCGCCGCCGCGAGCTGGAGGCGGGCGAGGGCGAGCCGCCGGAGGAGGGCGAGGAGGCGGCGCTCAACGAGCAGGCCGACCGCGTCGTCCGCCGCGTCTCGGTCGTCGAGGCTTACCAGCTCTCGAAAGCCTTCGCCACCTACTTCGAGCTGACGAACCTCGCCGAGACGAACCACCGCCAGCGCCGCCGCCGCGCCGCCGAGGTCAACAACACGGCCCCGCAGCCCGGCACCTTCCGCGGCACGCTGGAGCGCGTGCGCCGCTCGGGCGCCACGCTCGAAGAAGCACTCGCCCTGCTCTCGCGCGTCGAGGTCGTGCCCGTCTTCACCGCGCACCCGACGGAGGTCGCGCGGCGCACCGTCCTCTTCAAGCGCCGCCGCGTCGCGCGCGAGCTGGAAAGGCTCGACCGCCTCCCGCTCTCGCGCCGCGACGCGCGCGAGGCCGCCGACCGCATCGCCGCCGAAATCACCGCGCTGTGGCAGACCGACGAGGTCCGCCGCCGCCAGCCGACCGTCGGCGACGAAATCAAGATGGGGCTCGACTACTACCCGTCCTGCCTGTTCGAGACGCTGCCCGAGCTTTACGAAGAATTGGCCTCGGCCTTCCGCGAGGTCTACGGCTGCGACCTCGGAGCGCGCGACGTGCCGCGCGTGCTGCGCTTCGGCTCGTGGATTGGCGGCGACCGCGACGGCAACCCCTTCGTCACGCCCGACTGCACGCGGCAGGCGCTCGCGATGGCGCGCGAGCACGTCTTCGACTTCTACATCTCGGCCGCCGAAGTGCTGCTCGAACGCCTCAGCCCCTCGGCCTTCCAGGCGCCCGCGTCGGCCGCGCTCCTCGCGAAGCTCCAAGTCTACGAGCAGACGTTCCCCTCCGTGCGACTCGAAGAGCGCGTGCGGGCCGAGGCCGAAATCTACCGCCGCTTCCTGCCCTTCGTGCTTCATCGCCTGCGGGCGGCGCGCGGCGGCACGCGCGACCGTGAAGCCTACCCGGACGCCGACGCCTTCGTCGCCGACCTGCGGCTGCTGCGCGAGAGCCTCGCGGCCAACGCCGGCTTGAGGGTCGCGCGCACGCTGCTCGACCCTCTCATCAGGCAGGCCGAGACGTTCGGCTTCCACCTCCACACGCTCGACGTGCGGCAGCACGCGCGCGTCCACACGCACGCCGTCGAAGAACTCGCGCGCGGGGCGGCGATTGACGAGGGCCTTGCCGTCGGGAACGACGAAGGCGGGAACGCCGTCTCTCATCTTCCGCAGGCACCTTCGCAGGAGACGGCGGCGCTGTTAGACGCGCTGCGCGCCGTCGCGGAGCTGAAGCGCGAGTTCCCGCCCGAGTCGGTCCGCAGCCACGTCATCAGCGGCGCGCGGGACACGTCCGACGTGCTCCGTCTCGTCTGGCTCGCGGAGACTTGCGGCGTCCGCGTCGCGGCCGACGGGCGGCGCGGCGACCCCGGCCTGATGCCCGTCCCGCTCTTCGAGTCCATCGAAGACCTGCGCAACTGCCCCGAAGTCTGCCGCGCTCTCTGGACCTCGCAGGAGTTCAAGCCCTACCTCGACTCGTGGGGGAGGCGTCAGGAGGTGATGCTCGGCTATTCCGACTCGAACAAGGACGGCGGGATGCTCACGAGCACGTGGGAGATTTACAAGGCCCACCGCGCGCTGCACGAGGCGGCGCGCGAGTGCGACGTGCGCCTGCAACTCTTCCACGGCCGCGGCGGCACGGTGGGCCGGGGCGGCGGCCCGACTCATCACGCCATCGTCGCGCAGCCGGCGGGCGCCTTCGGCGGCTCGCTCAAGATTACGGAGCAGGGCGAAGTCCTCAACTGGAAGTACTCGGACCCGGTGCTGGCGGAGAGGAATCTGGAGCTGATGGTGGCGGCGTCGCTCGAAGCACTGGCGCGGCCCGGCGGCGTCGAGCACAGGGAGGAGTGGGAGCGGGCGTTGGAACGCCTGTCGGGCGACGCCTTCGAGTTCTACCGCCGCCACGTCGCGGAAGACCCGGACGTGGTGCCCTACTTCGAGGGGGCGACGCCCGTCTTAGAATTCGACTTGGCGAAGATAGGCTCGCGGCCCGCCAAGCGCGGCGGGCGGCGCGGGCTCTCGGACCTGCGCGCCATCCCGTGGGTCTTCGGGTGGATGCAGAGCCGGCACGTCCTGCCCGCGTGGTTCGGCGTCGGCCACGCGCTCGAACGCTTCGTCGAGGAGGAGGCGGGCGGCGCGGGGTTGCTGGCGGAGATGATGAAGGGCTTCACGATGTTCTCGAACCTCGTCGCCGACGTGGAGATAGGGATGGCGAAGGCCGACCTCGGCATCGCGCGCCGCTACTCGGAGTTGGTCGAGGACGAATCCTTGCGCTCGCGCGTCTTCGCGCTCATCGAGGACGAGTTCGAGCGCACGCGCCGCGCCGTCTTACGTCTGAGGGGCGAGCGCCACCTGCTCGAACGCAACCCCGTCCTCGCCAACTCCATCGCCCGCCGCAACCCCTACGTGGACCCGATGAGCTTCATCCAGATAGAACTCCTCCGCCGCAAGCGCGCCGGCCACGACACCGAAGAACTCAACTACGCCCTCGCCGCCACCATCAACGGCATCTCGGCGGGCTTGCGCAACACGGGCTGAGTCATGGGTCCGCTCCTTAACGCGGCACGTCGGCTTCGGCCGTCATGACGCCTTGCGGCGAGGTCCAGGCGAAGAGGAGTCGGCCGCGGTCGGGCGCCATCTGGGGGAAGCCGCTTGAGCGCGAGGCGCCGGGCGCGGCCACCGTCAGCGAAGGGCCGCGCGTGCCGTCGGGGCGGAGGCGGCGGGCGCGCACCTCGGCGCCGTCCTTCGTCCTTTCGAGCCAGCAGACGACGGCGCTCCCGTCTTCGAGCACGAGCACGTCGGCGCGGCCCAGCGGGTCGCCGTCGTCCGCCCCGACGGGGGGGCCGAAGGTCGCGCCCGCGTCCTTCGAGAAGGCGACGCGGACGCGCGGCGAGCCGTCGGCCATCGTGAACCAGGCGACGGCGGCGTGGCGGCCTCGGGCGGCGACCGAGGGGCCGTTGACGGGGCAGCCGTCGAGCCGCCAGCCGTCGGCGTGGACGGCGCGCGGCTCGCTCCAGCGCCCGTCGCGGGTGAGGCGCGTGTAGTAGATGTCGCGCACTTCCTTGTCGGAGCGGTCGCGGTAGACGACGAGGGTGCCTTCCGAAGTCGTCGCCGCCGAAGTCTGGCAGCACTCGCAGACGCGCGCGTCGAGCAACTGTTCGGAAGTCAGCCGGCCGTCACGCGCGACGGCCGCGTAGCGCAGCGTCATCGAGCCGTGCGCGTGCCCTTCGCCGTGGCCGCCGCCCTCGGGCTGCTTCATCTCGCGGCCGTCGAGCCAGACGGCGCCGAGGAGGGGGCCGGGCGCGGGGAACATGGAGACGAAGCCGTGCTCGCTCTCGGTGCCGTCGCGGTGCGGCGTCAGGGGCTCGGCCCACGTCAGGCCGCCGTCGAAGGAGCGCGAGACTTTAACGTCGTAGGAGTAGACGCCCGCGCCGCGGCGGACGAGCCAGTGGGCGGCGAGCGAGCCGTCGGGCAGCGCGACGACGGAGGGGAAGTCGGCCCAGTTGACGAACCAGTTCTCGCCCTCGGCGACGGTGCGGGCCGGCGACCAGCCCGCGCCCTCGCGCGCCGAGAAGCGGAGCGCGAAGCGTTTGCCTGCGAGGCGTTCCACCCAGCTCAGGTAGACGCGGCCTCGCGGCCCGGCGAAGAGGCTGGGCTGGCCGCTGGCCGCGGCCGCGGGCGAAGGCAGCCCGCGGACGGCGGCGGGCTTTGGCGTTTGGGCGGCGGCGTTCGAGATGAAGAGTGCGAAGGCGGCGGCGACGAGCAGGCTCGCTTCGGTGCGGTGTGACATGGCCCTTCTCCGGTTCATGTTCGTCTGTGAAGCCAGCGGGCGGGGTCAGTTTTACCACACGAGCGGGCGCGGCCGGGCGGTTTTATGCGGCGGCGTTGGAAACGGGGCGGGATTGACCGTTTCCTGAGAGGGTGAAAAAACCTTTGTGGCGGCAACAGTTTTGGTTTACCCTGTCAGCCCGTAAGCCGTTCACAAACGCAGCAAGGAGTTCGGACATGCCCGCACGTAAGCGCACGGCGCTCGCCTTCGGAGTGCTTCTGCTGTTGGCCTCGGCCTTCCTCTACGGCCCCTCGCGCGCCCAGCAGAAGGCGACGCAGCAGCCGGCCACCGACTACAGGCCGCCGACCATCAAGCTCGATTCCGACGCGCAGGTCGTTACGCTCTGCCCCGAGGCCGAGTCGATGGCGAACCCGCGCGTCCGCCTCCGCGCCACCGGCTTCAGCCCCGACGGCAACCCCCTGCGCTACCGCTGGCAGACCAGCGGCGGGCGCATCGAGGGCGACGGGACGGACGTGGTCTGGGACCTGACCGGCGTGCCGCCCGGCGTCTACAACGCGGGCGTGACCCTTGAGAGCGGCCCGCCGGGAGGCGACCCCCTCTGCACGGCCTTCACCTCGACGAAGGTGGTGGTGCGCAACTGCCCGCCGCCGCGCCCCATCTGCCCTAACGTCGTGATGTCGTGCCCGGACGTGCAGCAGGCCGGCTCGCCCATCACGTTCACCGCCAGCATCAGCGGCGGCACGCCGGGAGTGACGCCCGTCTACAACTGGCGCGTCTCGGCCGGCCAGATACTCTCAGGGCAGGGCACGCAGACCATCACGGTTGACACGGCGGGCTTAGGCGGCCAGCCCATCACGGCGACGGTCGAGGTGGCGGGCTACAACCTTGAGTGCCGTGCCTCCTGCCAGAGCGCGGTGCCGGCGCCGCCCAAGCCCGTGAAGGCGGACGAGTTCGGCGAGATCGCGCGCGACGACGAGAAGGCGCGCCTCGACCAGTTCGCCATCGAGTTGCAGAACAGCCCCGGCGCCCAAGGCTACGTCATCGCCTACGGCGGCTCCCGCTCGCGCTACGGCTCGGGCCGCCAGCGCGCCGACCGCGCCCGCGACTACCTTGTCACCACCCGCGGCATCGACGCCTCGCGCATCGTCACCGTAGACGGCGGCACGCGCGACGCGGCATCAACCCAACTCTGGATCGTCCCGCCCGGCGCCACCCCGCCCCGGCCCTGAGTAAGTCGAAGGAAGAGATAAATAAGGGCGCGCCCCTCAAGATGAGGGGCGCGCCCTTAAGTTTTATGTCCGCCGTAACTCAGCCGCGCGGGAGGCCGTCACCGGCGTCGAGGACTTCGGGCCAGGATTCGGCGTCGTCGTCTTCGGGCTCCGGGGTCTCGGCGGCGCCTCTCAGTTCTTCGAGGAGGAGGGCGTTGGCGCGTTCCAGTTCGGCGATGCGGCGCCGCATGAGGCGGGCGCGGCCTTCGAGGAACATCACGTAGTAGTAGAGCACGCCCGCCACGGCGAGCAGCACGAGCGCGACGACGAGTGCGGCGAAAAATTCCACGTCCGGTTTTCCGTTTAAGTAGAGTCCGGCGAAGATAATTAACCCTTCGGGGGCGCTTCGGCAAGTCCGCGCACGTAAAAACTCCCGCCGCCCCTTCGAGAGAGGCGGCGGGAGTCTCTTCCCGGTCGCGGCGGCCGGCTACTTGAGCAGGCTGACCGTGACGGTCTTGAGCAGCGGGTTGACGGTGAAGCGGACGAGCCTCGTCACCAGCGCGGTCGGCGTCTTGAGCGCGGTCGTGCCGCCCAGCCCGCCGGAGCCCGGCGTCACCTCGCCCGAGTTCCCGTTGGGCGAGCCCTGCGGGAGCAACTGGTCGCTGACTACACGGTAGTCGGCCGGCCCGTTGGCCCAGCCCACGACGCGCAGGATGTACTTCGTGTTCGGCTGCACGGCCGCCGAGACGCGCTCGTTCGGCGTCGTCGTGGCCGAGCGGGCGATGAGCTGGCCGTCGAGCGTGCGCAGCTCGAAGTCCATGTCGACGGCCGCCGTCGAGCTCAGGGCCGCGTCGATGAAGAGCGCGTCGGACTTGGTCGTCACCTCGATGTCGGCGTAGGTGACGCCCTTGAAGTTCGGGTCGGCGACGCCGTCCTCCTTGGCGAGCCCGCCGCCGTGCGTCAGGCCCGTCGGGTCGCCCGCGGGGAGTGCGCCCGTGAACGTCTCGCGGAAGAGCGAGTAGGTGACGGGCTGGGGCGGCTCGGAGGTGCCGTCGTCGGGCTGGGCGCCGATGCCGCCCGTCGAGCCGACGTAAGCCTGGCCGGTGACGAGCGCGTCGAAGGTGAAGAGCCTCGCCGACGGGTCGTTGAACTCAAGCCGCCGCGCCTTCGAGGTCGCGCCCAAGGGGAGCGCGCCCGCGTAAAGGAAGGTCGGGAGGCCGCCGGTGGTCGCGTCGGCGTTGCGGACGCTGACGGTCGGGTCGCTGATGCTCTTGATTTGGAACTCGACGGGGCCGTAGATGGTCTTGTCGAGGTCGGAGAGCGCGCCGCGCGAGTTCTTGATGACCTGGTCGAAGGCGAAGACGCCGCCGGAGAAGGTGACGTTCGAGACCGCGGTGTCAACCTGCGAGGTCACGTCCTGAGCCACCGTCAGGGGCTGCGCCGGGCCGCTGAGGTACGAGAAGCCGAGCTGCTTGGTGTCGTTGACCGCGACGGCGCGGACGGAGTATTCGCTGTCGAAGAGGTCCTTCAGCCCCTCGGGCGCGAAGACTTCGTGGACGGGGCCGCGGTCCTCGTAAGAGGTGTCGGAGCCCGAGACGTAGGCGACGTGGCGGAAGCCCGTGGTCGAAGCGTCGCCGTCGGCGAACTCGCGCTTGCCGTTCGGCTGGCGCTTGCCCTCGAAGCCCTTCTTGCGCTTGAGGACTTCGTAGGCGACGGCGCCGGACACGGGCTGCCAGCTCACGAGGTTCGACTTGGCCGAGGCCGGGGCGACCTTCACGCCGCGCGGCACGGCGGGGCCGGCCTGCTCGCCGACGAAGGGCGTGACCTGCGTCGAGATGGTGGCGCGTCCGCCGGTGACTTCGCGGGCGTTGACGCCCAGCTCGTGCGCGGCGTAGACCTGCTCGATGAGCGCGCGGTGCTGGCCGGGCGCGTCCGGGTCGGTGGCGTCGGTCGGGTAGAGCATCTGGTCGGCGACGAGCATGGCGTCGCGCGACTTGACGAAGGTGTCGGGCGAGGTCGTGCCGAGCAGGTACATCGAGCCGAGGAAGATGCGCTCGAAGATTTCCGTGCCCTTCTTGATGGACTTCGTCGGGGCGCCGTCGACCGGCGCCGGGCGCTTGTAGGTCGTGGCGGACGGGTAGACGCGGCCGAGCATCTCGCGGATGTCCCACATCGTGGACATGTAAATCTCGCCGTCGTAGTGCTCCTCGAAGATGTAGGAGGAGCCTTCCTTGAGCGTGCCGATGTCGGAGTACTTCAGGGTCGAGCGGGCCGAGCGGATGTAAGCGATGGAGTCGGGGTCGCGGCCCGTGTCGCGGAACCGCTGGCGGTACTTGAAGGCGTTGACGACGTAGTCGCCCAAGCTCGCGTTGTCGGTGATGGTGAAGGCCCAGGTGTCGGCCTGGCCCTCGTTCATGGCGTTGCCCTCGGGGTCGCCTTCGAGGCCGGCGATGGGGCTCGTGATGGCGTGCATGCCCTCGTGGTAGGGCACCGTGCCTTCGAGCGCGAGGTCGTTCAGCAGGTAGCCGTGGCCGTAGACGGTCGGGTTAACGACGACGGGCGACTTCGAGCCGGTGACGCCCTCGATGAGCGAGGTCAGGTTGAACGCCAGCGCGTTGTCGAGGCCGAGCACCTTGTCCACCAGCTCGGGATCGGTCGGGCTGGGCAGGGTACCGTTGGCCGCGTTAATCGCGATGTAGATGTTCGGGATGTGGACGGTGGCCGGCAGCGGGACGGTCTTGTTCGGGTAGTCGTCGGGGAAGCTGCCCTGTCCGAGACGGTTGTTGATGCTGTCTCCGGCGACGTGCAGGTAGTCAACGTATTCGAGCAGGTAGGTGACGAAGAAGAAGGCGTTGATTTCGTCCTGGTGCTCGGCGGGCTCGGAGGCCGGGCCGTAGTGGTTGACCTCGTTGGTGCGCGCTTCGAGGTTCGTGGGGTCGTCAACGCGGAAGTGCCACGTGCCCTTGGCGGCCTGCGCGAAGGGGAGCTTGGTGGCGAGCGCGTTGTTGACGACGGTGTGGGTGCCCGTCAGCGTGCCGTTGACGCCGGTGACGAGGTTCGACGGGTCGAAGCTGCGCAGCTTGACGCGCTCCTGCCCGAGCGGCGTGCCGTTCGAGTCCACGCTGATTTTGCCCTGGTCCTTCAGCTCCTGCGTGATGGTCGGGTACTTCGGGTAGATGTCGGCGGTGAAGGGCGGCGGCACCTCCGGCGCGTTCTGGAAGTTGACGAAGTCCTTGCGCGCGACCGTCTCGCCCGTGTGCGCGTCGATTGAAACCATGTAGAGGCCGAAGGGGTTGGTGGAGAACTTGGCGACCTTCCAGACGAGGCGGTAGCCGTCGGCCGTCGGGTAGATGCCGAGCTTGGGCTGAATCGTTTCGACGACCGCCGCCTGCTTCGCCAAATTGTCGAGGCCGGTCTTGAGCAGGTTGTTGATGTAGTCGGGCACCTTGACGCTGAAGCGCGCGAGGTCGGCGGCGGCGGCCTGCGTCGCCTGCTGGGCGGTCAGGGTCGGCGTCGTGCCGACGTTCACGTCGCGGAAGAAGGGGCCGCTCGCCATGACGACCTGATTGTCTTTGTTGAGGACGAGGCCGACGCCGCCGTCCTTCACGTCGATGCCGTTGAAGGTCTGCTGGAAGCGCAGGAGGTGGCCGCCGAGGGCCGACACGTCGGAGACGAGGCGGAGGTCGGCGGGGTTCGAGATGCCGAAGGCGGCGGCGTTGGCGGCGAGGAACGAGCGGCCGGCCTCCTCGGGGCTCCCGGCGAGCGGCGCGCTGGCGAAGTCCATGAGCACGTCGGGCGAGCCGCCAAAGTCGTTCCAGCGCACCGTCATGTTCGGCGCCTGCGAGTTGGACTTGAGGGCTTCGACGGCGGCGAGCTGCGCGTCCGTGGCCCGGCGCAGGGCGCCGAGGTTGCGAGACAGGTTGAGGTCGAAGTTGGGCGCGGGGCGCGCGTACATGTTAAAGCCGGTGGCGGGCGCGGCGGGCGCCGCCGCCGTGTGCTGGCCGGGGAAGATGGCGCTCGACGCGAGCAGGCCGGCGGCGAGCATGAAGACCGTCAGGGTGAGTAGAACTTTCCGCAAGCGCATCTATTTAAGCTCCTCAAAGGGTCAAGGTGTGGGTACGGTGTGAAGGTAACAAGGGCGGCTTGAGGAATACTTGAGAGGCGATTTTCGCGGACTTGAGGCGACTTGAGGCCGGCCGCCCCGAAGTCGTTCGGCGGCGGCCGGAAAGTGGCGGCCATTAGGCGTTTATAAGGGGAAAGGCGTTACGGAAGAGGGGGCTACAAGAGAACCTTGGAAGACTTTCACGAAGAATTGAACGCGCTGGAGAGACGTTCGCTGGCGCGGGTGGCGCCGACGGCGAGGATTTGGGCGGCTGTCGAGAACGCGACCCGGAACGAGCGGCTGGGCTTCGCCGAGGTGGTCGATTTCAGCGGGTTGGGGCTCGCGCTCTCGGGGCTGGCGGGCGACCCCGTCGCGGCCATCGGCGACCAGCTCTGGGTGACGCTCGTCGCCGACGAAGGCATCATCCCGCTGCGCGCGCGCCTCGTCCACATCCGCCGTAGCGGCATCGTCGGCCTCAAGGCCGAGGCCCCGGCCGCGCCCGGCCAACACTTCCTCCTGCGCCTCTACGACCGCGCCTCCTCCGCCCTCGCCGCCGGCTGAAAGCGCCGACCCGACAAATTAAATCTTGAGCGAAGGCCGTCCCGCGTCGGGGCGGCCTTCAAACTTTTACCGAGCCCTCGTCTGTTGCCGTGTCATGGCGATTTCGTGTCATTTCCGAGGCGGTGAGGAATTACACAACTATTACAAACGGTGTCGCCGCGCCTTGCTAGGATGAAGGCGGACGGAAATCCAATAACAACAAGAGGGCGTAGATGGAGAGAGAGACGAGCATCAAGGGGCGTGAGGCGCAAGACGACGACATCAACTGGCCGACGGCCATCGCGATGGTCGTCTTTCACATCGGCGCGGTGGCCGCGCTCTTCATGTTCAGTTGGCAGGCGCTTCTGGCGACCGTCGTCCTCTGGTGGGTGTCGGGCAGCCTCGGCATCGGGATGGGCTTCCACCGCCTGCTGACGCACAGGGGCTACAAGACGCCGAAGGCGGTCGAGTATTTCCTGACCGTCTGCGGGACGCTGACGCTCGAAGGCGGGGCGATAGACTGGGTCGTCACCCACCGCATTCACCACGCGCACACGGACGCCCCCGGCGACCCGCACACGCCGCGCGACGGCCGCTGGTGGGCGCACATGGGCTGGATTCTGCGCGGCACCGCGCAGCAGCACGGCCGCGAGGTCATGATGCGCTACGCGCCCGACATGATGCGCGACCGCTTCCACGTCCTGCTCAACCGCATCTACTGGGTGCCGCTCGTCGTCGTCGGCCTCGCGCTGCTCGCCTTCGGCGGCTGGGGCATGCTGATGTGGGGCATCTTCTTCCGCGTCACCTTCGGCCTGCACGCGACGTGGCTCGTCAACTCGGCGACGCACCTCTGGGGCTCGCGCCGCTTCGAGACGACCGACGACTCGACGAACCTCTGGTGGGTGGCGCTCCTCACCTTCGGCGAGGGCTGGCACAACAACCACCACGCCTACCCGACGGCCGCCCGCCACGGCCTCACGTGGTACGAAGTGGACCTCAACTGGTACGGCATCCGCGCCCTTAAGGCCCTCGGCCTGGCCCGCGACATCAAGCTCATCACGCGCGCCGGAGAACCCGTCCGGCAGGAGCCGGCCCCTTTGCGCCGCGCCGCATAAAAGCGGGTGACGGGTGACGGGTGTCGGGTGACGGCGAAAGACAACTTGTCTTCCACCGTCACCCGACACCTGACACCCGTCACCCTTTCTTTTAAAATCAGCGTCATGCGCACCAGCGGTCGCCGCAAAAAATCGGTCGTCTTCTTCCTGATCTTCGGCATCTGCCTGGTGGCGGCGGCCCTCGCCCTCAACGTCGGCTGGATTCTTTTGAACTGGCGCGAAGTCGCCTTGCTCGTCCTCGGCATCGTCTTCTTCGGCCTCATCATCACCGGCCTCGTCCTCAACACCACCTTCCTCATCCGCGAAATCCGCCGCAACGAGCAGCACGACGCCTTCATCAACGCCGTCACCCACGAGCTGAAAACGCCCATCGCCTCCATCCGCCTCTACCTCGAAACCCTCAAGACGCGCGACGTGGACGAGAAGCAGCGCCGCGAGTTCTACGACGTGATGCTCGCCGACAACGACCGCCTCCTCCGCACCGTCGAGCAGGTCCTCCACGCCGGCCGCCTCGCGCACAAGCAGAAGCGCACGCACACCTCGGCCGTCGACCTGGCCCTGACCGTGCGCGAGTGCCTCGACCTGACGCGCCTGCGCCACAACCTCGCGCCCGACTCGCTCCGCTACGCCGAGGCAATCGGCCCCGAGGGCGCGCGCGTCGCGGGCGACCCCGACGAGCTGCGCGCCGCCGTGACGAACCTGCTCGACAACGCCGTGAAGTATTCCGACAACAAGGTCGACATCTCCGTCGAAGTCGCCGCGATAGACGAAAAGCTCTTGGCGGTGCGCGTCGCCGACCGCGGCGTCGGCATCCCTCAGGGGCAGCTCAAGCGCATCTTCAAACGCTTCTACCGCGTGCAGGGCGGCCTCATGAGCCGCTTCAAGGGGACGGGGCTCGGCCTCTTCATCGTGCGCTCGATTGTCGAGAAGCACGGCGGGCGCGTCTTCGCCGAGAGCGCGGGCCTCGGGCGCGGCAGCACCTTCACCATCCAACTCCCGAGGGCCTGACGCCGAGATGAGCACGGTGCTCGTAGTCGAGGACGAGAAACACCTGGCCGACGGCCTCCGCTTCAACCTTGAGGCGGAAGGGTACGAGGTCGAGACGGCCGCCGACGGCGAGGCGGCCCTCTCTTTACTTCTGGGTTCGCGCGGCCGCTTCGACGTAGTCGTCTTGGACGTGATGCTGCCGGGCAAGGACGGCTTCGAGGTCACGGCGGAACTGCGAGGGGCGGGCGAGTTCGTCCCCGTCCTGATGCTGACGGCGCGGGGACGCCCCGAAGACGTGCTGCGCGGCTTCGAGTCCGGCGCCGACGACTACCTGCCGAAGCCCTTCGAGCTGACGGTCCTGATAGCCCGCATCAAGGGCCTGCTCCGCCGCCGCGAATGGCTCCGCAACGACACCGCGGCCGGCGCGGTCGCGCCGACGGCGAGCGAGCAGGCGGCGCCGACCGACGACGGCGTCTTCTCCTTCGACGGCAAGACGATTGACTTCGACACGCTCGAACTCCGCACGCGCGACCGCGCCATGCGGCTGACGCTCATGGAGGCCGAGCTTCTCAGGCATCTCATCCGCCACGCCGGCCGCGCCGTCTCGCGCAAGTCGCTGCTCGAAGAGGTCTGGGGCCTGCGCGAAGACACCGACACGCGCGCCATCGACAACTTCGTCGCCCGCCTGCGCAAATACATCGAGGACGAGCCCTCCCGCCCCCGCCACCTGCTCACCGTCCGCGGCGTCGGCTACCGCTTCGTCGCCGACCCCCCCGAACGTTAAGCGACAACCCCCACGATGCGCTGAAAAGTACGCTCCCTGTGGCAGTTCGCACAGACCACGTCGCACTTCGCAATCTCGCGCATTAGAGATTTACTAGTCGCGCGCGACACCTCACTTAACATAAAAGATTTTGTCGCGCCGTCTCGGTGGTCGAAATCCATCACGTAGTAAGGGTACTGAACGCCGCAGTCCGCGCACGGGCGCGCTTTAGCCTTACGGATAATCTCCCTGTGTCTGGCATAGGTGCGCGTGTTGCGGTTCAGGTACGCTCTCTTGTTGAGCTTATAGTGCCTGCGCGTCAGTTCCTTACCGCAGTCGCGGCAGTAAGGGTGACGGATGCCGCGCGCTCGCTGTTTGAAGTTGAATTCCCAAACGGGCTTGGCGAGTAGGCAGCGTGAGCAGGTTCTCTGCTGTTGGGAGGGCGCGTCCATCTTTTCCACTATTTCCGCGTGGGTGGACGCTCGGGCTATCAGGGGCTAATACTACGAACGGCCGTTCGTAGTAAACGGCCGTAAGTTATTGATTTAGTTGATGCACCCGGCACGACTCGAACGTGCGACCTTTTGATTCGTAGTCGCCCAGAGGGCAGTATCAAGCGTTAACTCACACACTCACATTCCACACAAACCCGCGCATTTGCTGGGAAAATCAAATGTGCACGGTTCGCACGGTATCTGCGATAATCACGCAGTAGCACCTTCTTTGTGTGTGAATGTGTGTGCGGGCGCAGATTTAGCGGGCCTTGATGCGGAGGCAAAAAGCGATGGCAAGGGAACGTTCAGGCTCGATTTTCAAGAGAGTAAAGAAGCTCGAAAACGGCAAAGAGCAGATTACTTGGTGGGCACGCGTTACATACGTTGATGCCGTGACCGGACAGAGACACGACCGCCAGCGTAGAGCGCAGAGCAGAGCGCACGCGAAAGATTTGCTTGAAGACTTACTGAAGGAGTACGACAAGACAGACGGGCGCAGCCTCGCACATGAGCTAAAAACATTTAAAGACTTGGCTGACCATTACGAAAAGCATTACGCAAAGGAGCCTGAATACGTTAACGGGCGGAAGGTGGCGGGCCTACGTTCGCTGGCTACTGTTCAGGGGCAGCTAAATACCCTCAAGGAGTATTTTGGTAATCGCCGCGTGCGCTCACTTACTTATGGCGACATTCGCACCTTCCGCGCAGAGAGGCTGAATGCTCCTACTCGCGGCGATATTGCCCGCCACGAACGAGAGTTAAAAGATGATCCTAAAGCGGAGCTTCGTTCTACCCGCGCCATTGCGTCGGTAAACCGTGAGCTAGCATTACTGCGTCGAATGTTGAATGTGGCGCAGCGTGAGGGCTGGATTGTGAAGAATCCCTTCAGCGTGGGGGAGTCGTTAATCAGTCTGGCCGATGAGCGGAAGCGGGAGCGTATCATTACCAAGGATGAAGAGAAGCTTTTGCTTGCCGCATGTGACACGCCAAAGTGTAAGCATCTGAGAGCAATCATCATCTGTGCTCTTGACACAGGCATGAGGCAAGGCGAAATGCTGAAGCTGCGCTGGCGTGATGTGGATTTTGAGAACGCTATCATCACTGTCGCCGCATTTAATACTAAGACCATGCAGGAACGTACTTTAAGCATGACAATGCGGCTGGCAGAGGAGCTTGAAAGGATTTACAGACAATCACCTAAGCACCCGGAAGGGCTGGTTTTCGGTATCACTGATAATGTGAAGCATGGTTTCGAGAGCGTGCGGCGCGCAGCGGGTCTCGAAAACCTGCGCTTCCATGATCTTCGCCACACAGCAGCGACGCGGCTAGTCGGTGCACACATTCCCTTATCTGAGGTCGGTCGTGTGTTGGGACACACACAGGCGAACACCACATACCGCTACGTCAATGCAAACATTGAAACGGCTAAACGCGCGGCGGCAGCACTGGATGCTTTCCACGGCGAGGGTGGGACGGAATCGAAGACGGACACAGTCCATTAGGAGAGATGATGAGCACTGAGGCGCAGCAGGACGATCTGGGGAGGGTGACTGTTGAGCAGGCAAATGAGGTAATTGCTAAAGCACTTGAAGTAGAACGTGTAGAAGATTATTCCGAATATAGTGAAGAGAATGGGTCTCAACGCCCGAAGCCAACCATATTGAAGGTACAGTGTCCAGAAGGTCCAGGCGTCTGGATAAGTTTTCATGACGAAAAAAGAGCGTTGGCGGAAGCAATCTTTTATCCTCTCTACCCCGCTCAAATCTTCCTTGAACATGCACGCATAATGATTACTTGGCGGGCTGAAAGTTACAAACTCACTGATGAACAGCGAGAAAAGGTGATTTTTGATAATGCTGTCCTAATGATGCGCTACATGCTGCATTTTATTCAAAGGCGAGTTGACTTGTCTCTTGGCAACATGGTGCATGAAATCACTGAAGTGAGAAATATTGAACTCCGTGCTTGGGATGAAGAGCAATATCGGGCGGCGGGAATACCTCTGCGCTATAAGAATCAAGACGAGTTTCGGACAAATCTTTTCAACGATTATGTCGCTGAGATTAAGAGACTCTGGAACATGCCGTCGCCCGGTGGAAGTAAAGCAGATGTCGTTGCTACGAACGAGCAGTTAATGACCTTTGCGGGAGAGTATCCAAAACTCTTGAAGCATTGGCAGGAGGTAATCAAATGGCGTAAATCCCACCTTGATAGAAACTGGCGTGGACACGCTAAAGTTGACAACGCCGATACCCCTGATGACTTGCTGGATAAGCTAGATGATCTTGACCCTTACACCCGCCAAGCTTCCAAATTAGCCCATGAACATGCAGCGCGCCGGGCGAATATCCTGAGAGCCGAAAACTGTGATGAAGAGACGCTTAAAGCCCGTGAGTCCGGCATCCCGGCGACAGGCTGTAGTGAAAGCCAGTTGAGCAGACTACGACGGCGGGGAGAAAAACTGCTTGAATGCAACCAAAGCCCTCAAATGAGTGACAGCAAACAGGTTGATTCGCCGTCACTGAATCCTCCGAATGATTGATTGCGGAATCGCGATTCCGCAATCAATCAATAATATTCTCAACTCTACTATACCCAGCCTGTATCGCATTTTATCCTGAGCCCGCTAGCGTTCACACACGCTAGCGGGCTCAGAATCTTTCAAAAGGTTGGTGGGTTAAGGATGAGCGATACCGGAGCGCATAAAGAAGTGTTGTTGTCAGAGAAAGAGGCGGCAGCGAGGTTAGGTATCTCGCGCATAACGCTACTGAGAATGAGGGCCGCGAATCGAATCAGTTTCTTCAGAATAGGAACGCGAGTGCTTTTCTCAGAGGATCATCTCCGCACCTTCCTTGAAGGTGTTGAGCGGAGAGCAGGCGAGCGAAGGAAAACCAGCTAAAGATAGGGAAGGCGTAACGACGATGGACGCTAGGCCGCTGGATGTTGCTCGCAACTATTTACGCAGGGGATGGATGCCTATACCTGTTCCATCTAAGTCTAAGAACCCTGGCTTTAGGGGCTGGCAGCAGTTCGCTATAAAGGAAACTGACTTACCCGCCTATTTCAACGGGCAGCCGCAAAATATTGGTGTGCTGCTGGGCGAGCCGTCCGGCGGCCTTGTAGATGTTGACCTTGACTGCCATGCAGCCGTGACCCTTGCGCCGATATTTCTCCCTCATACCGGCGCGATCTTCGGACGTGATTCTAAACGCCGCTCACACTGGCTTTACTACTCAAGTCTTATTACAAGAAAGTTTCGTGACCCGCTGAAAGAACAGCTTGCGGACAAGACTGAAGGCGACAAAGCAATGCTTGTCGAACTACGTTCGACCGGCGGGCAGACCATCTTTCCGGGCAGCGTACATGAGTCAGGCGAGGCTATTAGTTGGGACGCAGACGGAGACCTCGCGCGAGTGGAGGCGAAGGAGTTGGAGAGCGCCGTGGCACGCTTGGCGGCAGCCACACTGCTCGCCCGCCACTGGCCGGCGAAGGGCAGCAGGCAAGATGCCACGCTCTCCCTAGCAGGCGGGCTGCTCCGCGCAGAATGGTCAGATGACGAAACAGCGCGCTTCATCAAAGCCATCTGTGTTGCGGCTGGCGACGAAGAGACGCGCTCGCGCATGGAAACAGCCCGCTACACGTTGCGGAAGCTAACTGCTGGGGCTCACGCAACAGGCTGGCCGACTTTAGCCAAGATCATTGACCCGCGTGTTGTTGACAAGGTGCGCGAGTGGCTGGACTTGCGCGGTACCCCAGCTTCAGAGAAATCCAGCGAAGTTGCTGGGCAAAGTGCATGGCCTGAACTGCATCAAGCGGCCCTCTATGGAGTGGCGGGCGATTTCGTCCGTCTAGTTGAGCCGCATAGCGAAGCCGATCCCGTCGCCCTGCTCGTACAGTTCCTAATCGCGTTCGGCAACCTAATAGGCCGGGGCGCGCACTTCGTCGCGGAAGCCGACAAGCACTTCACGAATCTCTTCGCCGTCTTGGTCGGGGGCACCAGCACCGGGCGCAAGGGCACGGCTTGGGGGCAGGTAAAACGCATCTTTGAGGCGCTTGATGACGCCTGGGCGCGTGACTGCATCGCCGGGGGTATGTCTTCCGGTGAAGGGCTGATTTACAACGTGCGTGATGCCGTGCACTCCACGAAGCCGATCAAGGCTGACGGGCGCGCGACCGGAGTGGACGGAGTTGTTATTACGGATAAGGGCGTCGAGGATAAAAGGCTCCTGGTCTTCGAGGGCGAGTTTGCCTCCGTCCTGCGGGCGCAGGGGCGCGAGGGCAACACGCTCTCGATGGTCATCCGCAACCTGTGGGACACGGGCGACACCCGCTCGATGGTCAAGAACTCCCCGACACGCACCACAGGCGCGCACGTCTCCATCATCGGGCACATCACCAAAGACGAGCTGCGGGCCTGTCTCGATGCGGTTGACTCGGTCAATGGGTACGTCAACCGCTTCCTGTGGGTCTGTACGCGGCGATCAAAATTCCTGCCGCGCGGCGGCCAACTCTCGAAGGTGGACTTCGCCCCTCTCATACTCCGCCTGCGGGAGTCCGTAGACTTTTCCCGCGGGGCCGGCGAGATGTCGTTTGATGAAGCGGCCGGGGTGATGTGGGATGCGGCATACGTCGGCCTAGAGACAGGGCGGACGGGATTGCTAGGGAAGGTAACTCAGCGGGCTTCGCCGTATGTCCTGCGCCTGTCTTGCCTTTATGCGCTGCTCGATTGCGCGGGGACAGTGCGGCGCGAGCATCTGGGGGCGGCGCTGGCTCTGTGGAAGTATTGCGAGGACTCGGCGCGTTACATCTTCGGCGAGAGGACAGGCGACCGGCTTGCAGACGACATCTTGAGCGGCTTGCGCGGGGCCGAAGGTGGCGGATTAACTCGCACGGACATTAGTAACCTGTGTGGGCGAAATGTGAACGCAGAGCGCATCAGCGGCGCGCTTGCGAGCTTGGCCGAAGCGGGGCTTGCCTATTCCAGAAACGAGCGGACGGAACACGCTAAACGTCCCGTCGAGCGATGGTTTGCAACTGTCGGCCAGTCTTCTATGACTAACGAATTTAACGAATTTAACGAAGTTAATGGCGGGGCTAGTGGATTAAGTTCGTAAAATTCGTGTAATTCGTACCTCAGCGGTGCATGGCGTTGGCGCATCCGATTCGCGCGTTATCCACCTAGAAAGCAAGCTTTATAGGGCTCTTAGACAAAGCTGAAAATGCTTGTTATAGCGGTGAAGATACGACATTGTGACCGGTAAGGCCATGAATAAAAAGCGGTTGCGGGCGCGCGGCAATAAATCAAAAGACGTTACGCCTCGCAAAAATGCCTCGCGCGGACGAGAGTCGAAAAAATCCGCGGAAATGTTACCTAAGATTTTGCGGCTCGCCAGTGGTAACGGCTCACTTCAAACTCAGCGCGTGCGATGCGGCAAGGCTAATTGCCGGTGTGCCCGCGGCCAGTTGCATGAAGGCTATCACTACTTCTTTACACGCGTCGGCGGGCAGCAATTCAAAGTCTACGTGAGGCGTGCGGACGTGCCCGCCGTGCGCGCGGTAATCCAAGCGAGGGCCATGCGGCGCGCACAGTGGCGCTCCGAACTTAACCAGGCGCGGGCCTTCCTGCGCCGCCTGATGTCTTCCACAGTGGGGGTGAAGATATGAGCACGAACCTAAAGGCCGTCGAGAAGACGGAGGAGCGGCCGGAAGAGGAACCGCAGTTCACTGAAGAGTTGCCGCCTCTCAGCGTTGACCCAACCTCCTTTTACGCGCGGGCGGCCGGCGTCGAGTCCTGCTCGCTCCTTCGAGAGCTGTCCAAGCATTGGGGCACGGTAACGGCCTTCCAGCTTGAACAGGAGCAGCTACGCGGCGAGCTAAAGAAGCCGGGAGAGGCCACGACTTACGAAGAGTCCTGGGAGCGGGAGAAGGCGATCAGGGCGCGGAGCCGTGAGTTATGGCTGAAGAAGTGGGAGCCAAAGCCCCAGGAGGAGTTGGATGAAGACATACTGTACATAAAGCGGAAGGCCACCCAATACATTGATTGGGGCGACCTCGGGAGATTATGGAACGCGTCCCCGCTCGACGCCATCCACCTCTGGATGAACATCCGCCAGGAGGCACGCGATGAGTTCATCTCGGGCCACTACGCGGCTCGGGTCTTCGAGACGGCCGACTACATGCACAAGGCTTTCGACCGGGCACAGCACCTCGCCATCCGCGACGGCCTGATAGAAGAGTGGAAGCCGCGGGGCGCGTCAGAGTTCATCCTGATAGACCAGATGACTCAGGCTTATGTGATGCAGATTCACTGGACGGAGGAGGCGATGCGGCGGGCACAGACAGAGCCGCGCGTCGAGTCTTACGAATATCGCCAGTACGCCCAGCAGCGCAAGATTCAGGCGAAGCAATGGGGGGAGGGGTATTGGGATATTCCTTACCAGCAGACGGCGGAAGCAATCGAGCAGGCTTTCCGACTCGTCGAGTTGTGCCAGAAGGCTTTCCAGAGGGCGGCGCGGCAGTTAGCTAACATCCGGCTGGTGCGTGCTAAGACGGCGCGGATGAGGCGGCGGGAGAGGGCGAAGACTATCAAGGGTGTGAGGGTTGCCTGACTTACCACGAAAGCCGATGAAAGTGACGTTATCGGGCGGCCGGATTGAATGAGTTGTTGGGCGCATCCCTCATCGAAGCCCTACAAGTTTCGGTTTTGGTCTATTTGGTAGAGTGGCTTCAATGCGGTTGATAAGCTTTTCTTTCAAATCATGGGCATCTGTCCAGACTATATGATTATATTGGCGCGTATCAAAATGTAGCTTCTCTATATCCGTATTTCTACAAGTCCAGATTACAGGAGTTCCCAAGCCCATAGCGAAGCCAGCTTCAAAATAGACACCGCCTCTTTGTCCGGTAAAATCAGCAACTAAAAGCCCGCTCTTGCGAATCTCAGCAATAATTCTGTCATCAATCTTTTCATTATGCTCTGTGCGATCAATGCGGATTGGGTCATAACCCGTTTGTTCGAGAGCGGGTTTAAATCCATCCTGCCATAAAGCATCAAGGTCTTCATGGAACCACATTGCTACAAAGGCTTGCCTCGGTCTATTTTCATTTTGAGGAAGCTCAGCAAGATGTTTCCAGCCATTTAGGGTTAATCGGTATTTACCTTTGTTAGATGGATGTTCTTCCAGGTAGTTTAATTCTCGCGCCTTCCATAGAAAGTATGAGAATTCATTAGGATTCTTAGCATACGCTATCGAGCGGTCGGTTTGCTGTAGTTCTATACCTTCGTCTGCTGAATTTATCTTTCGCAGAATGTACAACAGAATCCGGTCTATAGACTCAAGCGGATTCTTAGGAACTACAACAGAGTCGATAAGTTCTTCCAGGTCTTCTACCAAAAGAATTATGCCCTGCTCATAATGCTCGCGTATAGCCCCTGAATATATGTAACTGATGTTCAATAGGTTGCTATATATGCCCGTCGCCAAACGCTCCGACAGACGATACTCTCCGCACAAGTCACATTTTATGCGCGCTCCTGGTTCTGGATGATTCCAGCTATAGGGAGGTACTGGGCTTTTGCAGATAAGACATTCTTGATTCATGGTTTTAAATCCACATCACGATTTGCGCCCAACGCCCGACATCACCCGACGCGACGGGCCGTGATTACCGGCAAGTTCTCGATAGGAGCTACGCTATTCGCGGTCGGCTGCATTGGCTTGTTGGGCAGCCCGCGCGACGTGATCTTTCAAGCTGCGCTGCGGCTCGATTTTAGCACTTATGCTAATGCTGCTCAGTCTTAAGGCGAAGCAGCCCAACGATGCGTATCACGCGGGGCTATAAGCCGTCGCGTGCATCCAACTTGTTGAGCTGTCTCCGTGTTCAAGGACGTAGCGTGCCGAGAGTCAGAACGGCCTAATGAGTCTGTTCATCTGTTGCTTCTGGTACTCATCGAGCCACTGAAGAATTCCATAGAAATCGCGTCCCTCAAGCAGCCAAGGTGTTTTCTTCATGGCTGCGAGAGCAGGATCGGTGAACTCGGAGGTCGTTGCCAGAATGCCCTTGTTTGCCCCTTCTGCCAGAGTGATGCCTTGAAGCCTCTGAACTGCCGCAACACCCACCTTGTGTCCCGGAGAGTAACGTTTACATTCGATCAAGTACCTCGCGTTGGCAACATCGTGCCTGACGGCGATAATATCTCGTCCATCATCCCTGGTTGGTGCGGTTAATTCGACCGTATAACCAAATCCGTCGAACAACTTCGCCACTAACTCCTCAAACTGTCGTGGCGTTATGCGGAATAGATCTTGGGGGGCTGCGAGGAAGTGTTTCACAATCTCCGCTGTGAGGAATTCGGAAATCTGGATGATCGTCTGCCCTCCCACGATGCGTTCGGTCTCAAACTCCGAGTGAAGGGAGAAGAACTGAGGAGCAACTGGGGTCTCGCTATCCCAATGGTCCCGCTGAGCCGCATTGCGCAAGAGACGTATATCTCGCAGTACGTAACTGTTGAAGTCCTCGATGCGTGACGACATTAGGCCTGTCTCATATCCCCTGGCATAAGCGCGAAACGCGAAGGCGATGGCTTGCGTGACCCAGTAGAACCAGTCATCGGAAGAATTTGCCCGATAGTGCGCCGCCCCTCGGATGGCAATCGCGGCGTTCAAGATATCGTCCCCGATCTTATTCTTCCTCATGTCGATGTGAACGCCCTGACCCTTGCTCCCATGGCGTTCCATCGCGGGCATGTCTTCCAATTTCATGCTGAGCCAGGCCCGGTCCCGTTCGTGACTAACCGGCGTGTAGAACATGTAATTGCCCGTCCCAGCATATTGCTCTGCGTTCGATATGAAGTGGTCGATGTCCTGCAAGAAAGATGTCGGCGTAAACGGGCAAGCAACTGCAAGCAGTGGATGAACACGCCTCACGCAGCGGGCACCAAAGGCGATTCGCGCAAGGTCAGGCAGCTCCGCAACGTCACGTACTTCCAGTATAGGTTCTGTCATAAGAGCCTCAGATGACTCCACTCAGTACAGCCCAACGCCGCGGATAACGCGCCGCCCGGCGCAACTAATCCGAGAGGCTTGCTACAGGGCATTAGCATACGTGACCCATCCGCTACTCATCCCAGGACTCGCCGTAATTCTCTGCTATTTCGGCTTTAAGCAATGTAATGGTGAATCAAGTATGTTAATGTTCTAATCTGGGAATCCCAGACTTTATACCGAATCACGCGGCCTAATCGCTCCTACGAGCGGCAATTATCGTTGGTCATTACACTTAAGTGAGACCGACGGAAGCCCGCGCATAAAGACACGTAAGTCTTTCGCGGAAATACAGCAGGCTAGAGCAGTTCCACGCTAGCTTGTCGGGGACACGGTCTGTTATCCAGTCTAGCGCGCCTTATATCCCAAGTCAGGGTTAGATTCAACACATATAGTCTAGACTACATCCGGCACAGCTTATTGAAATAGAAAAGAGCGGCGAGGGGTGGCTCGCCGCTCTCTCGGGTGGGTGCCTACACTATATCACTTCACACAATATCTTCCCAGAACGTCGGCTTACTTACCTATGTTCTGTGCGGAGAGCATCAACCCGAAGGCGCCTAGCTTAAAAATTCTATTGCAATAACCCTTGCACGGCGTTACTCTTGCGCCGCGAGTGTCACCTCGCCGGACTCACGGCACTTCTGACACTCTAAAATAAGCACACGAATACCGGGCCGCCGTGACCACTCTCATGGCAGCGCGAACACCGCTTGACAGGCGAGCGCGTCTCTTAGAAGAGCGCGAGCACGGCGCCGATTAAATTCAGTGCCATATCCGTCGTGATGTCCGTATCATCTGCCGGAGTCTCGATGTGGCCGTATACGCTGGCTGAGTCGGGGTCGCTTTCCGCCGTTGTCGTGGAGGTAGTGGGCGGCGGCTCTGGCCTATCGCCGTTCGGCATAATCCCAGCGTAGGCGCAGACAGACAGGGCCAGCACAAGCATTAACGCTCTAACAGCTTTCATCGCTCTTACCTCTCGTTTTTGTGGAGTTTAAGCCATTGCCGCCGCCGCATCTTGTTGAGGGGCGGCGGCTTTGATGCGTATGCCACACTCTGGCATACATAGAGAAAGGTTTTCCCTCACGTGAATCTTACAGACGACTACCTGAAAGAACTAGACGACCCTTCCCTCACCGATAACGAGCGGGTTCTGCTTCGCTGCCGTCTGGCCGCTCGGTTGATCCACGAAGGGCAATATGAGACCGCCCGCGAGGCTTTGGGCGAGTTGTGGCAAGGTGTGGGGAAACACCCGGACCTGAAGGGGCTTCCGCCCGCAGTCGCCGCCGACGTGCTGCTTCAATGCGGTATGCTCTCGGGGTGTCTCGGCAGCGCACGGAACATTTCGGGCGCGCAGGAGAAAGCCATAGAACTGCTCTTTGAGTCTCTGCGCACGTTCAAGTCTCTACGTCAGCCCTCCAAGGTTTCGGAGGTTAAGTATGCGCTCAGCATGTGCTACTGGCGGCTCGGCGCGTTCGACAGGGCGCGTGAGGTACTGGATGACGCGCTCAAAGGGTTAGGCGAGCAGGACGCGGAGCTGAAGGCGAAACTTCTGATAAGGCAAACGCTCGTCGAAGTGTGGACGGGCCGCTATTACGAAGCGTGGGGCATCCTCGATAGGGCGAGAGAGTTTTTCGAGGCGAGCGGGGACGCGCTCAAAGGAAGGTGGCACGGCCAGAAGGCTATTGTCCTGCTAAAGCTGGCTCTGACGCAGAAGCGGCCTGACTACGCCGACCGGGCTATCATCGAGTTCACGGCCGCCATCTTTCACTACGAGCGGGCGGGACACGAAAGGTACTGCGGCACCAATCACAACAACCTCGCCGTGCTGCTCTATCAAATGGGGCGATACGCCGAGGCGCACGAAAACCTCGACCGCGCTCAGAGGATTTTCGAGCGACACAATGACCCCGGCAACCTCGCGCAAGTGAACGAGACCCGTGCGCGCGTCCTCGTCGCGGAGCATCGGTACGAGGAAGCTAACCGTGTTATCGCCGGCGTCATCCCTACCTTCGAGAAGAGCGGCGAGCGGGCATTACTCGCGGACGCGATGACGATCCAGGGCGTCGCGTGGGCGCGGCTCAGCGTGCATGAAAGCTCCATCCACATCCTGCACCGCGCGATTACCGTCGCTCAGGATTCGGGCGCGTTCCCGAACGCGGGGCAGGCGGCCTTAACCCTCATCGAAGAACACGGCGCGTCCCGCCTCTCGGAGACGGAGCTTTATACCATTTATCGCCGCGCCGACAACCTCCTAAAAGATACGCAGGACATAGAGGACATAATGAGGCTCAGGGCATGCGCCCGCATCGTGACGCGCAGGCTTGCAGGGGCGAGACTAGGCACGAAAGATTTCTCGCTGCCGAAAGCGGTTCTAGCGTTTGAAGCAAAGTTCATTAGGGAGGCTTTGAGACTCGAAAAGGGCAGCGTCTCCCGCGCCGCGAAGAGATTAGGCGTCAGGCATCAGACACTTACACACCTGCTCGAAACACGCCACCGGGATTTGCTCAGTCTGAGGACGCCCGCCAAGCCCCGCCCGCGCAGCGTCCTCAGTCAGGCACAGAAGCGTGGGCGGGAAAACCCAGAAAAGTGAGCGCGCCCATAATCAACGCGAAGCACGTCTCGAAGCTTGAGCTAAGCGAGCGGGAGCCGAGTCTGTTGGTGCTGCTACGTTACGCCTGACTGGGGTGACAATAGACGTTCTGGCCGATAATGCGTTGAACCTTCCTGACAAGCTGCCTGCGAAGTCTTAGCACCGGCCCTGAAACAGTCCACCCCCATAAATCCTGCCAAAACTATTGACTTTTGACCGAAACGTTATAGAATGTTTCACGAATGCAACGATGTATTATAGTATGTACAGCGTTTCACGGGCGAAACGCAGGGGGTAGTGTTTAAGATATGCCAGTTAGTGCGTTAGCTGTTGCCAATGCCTTCTTAGCCTTAGCTAGACGGGATGGCCGGCGGCTAACTAATATGCAGTTGCAGAAATTGGTTTACATAGCGCACGGTTGGAGTTTGGCGCTACTCGGGAGACCTTTGTTTTATAACGGGGTTAATGCTTGGCAGTGGGGGCCTGTTATCCCATCTTTATATGAGGCACTAAAGAAGTATGGCGCGGGTGTGGTTACAGAGCCTATACCTACTGATGAAGAAGTTGATCCGAGTAGCCAAGAAATGGCTATCATCAGGGAGGTATGGAAAGCCTATGGACATCTTTCTGCCATGCAGCTTTCAGGTATTACACACCAAGCGGGTACGCCGTGGTATGAGACTTGGAATAAAGAGCGATATAACCTTATCCCGAATGCTCTCATCGCGCGTCACTATCTTGACCTTTTAAATGAGCAACGAAGATCAGGACAGAGAGGAACCTAGCGGCCTCACCCCTCCTGGCCTCGCTGAGGACATCCAGAGGGTTGCTCAAGCGGAAGCGTCAAGGGCCGAGGCTAATCCGTCACTATTTATTGCGGAACAGGAGCATCTTAAGGCTGAACAGTTAAGACTAAAAAACAAGCGGCTAACAGATGAACTCCAAGAAGCCAAAGAACTACACAAGTATCGCAAGCGATATACGAGCAGGCTATTTTGGGTAATTGTGTTATGGCTTATAGCGGTAAATGTGTATGTGATTCTAACCGCCACGCGTAAAGCATCTTTCGACCTTCCTGATGGCGTCCTCATCGCATTCATTACATCAACAACGGTAGCCGTAATCGGCCTATTCGTCATTGTCGCTAAGTGGCTGTTCCCCTCAGCCAACAAGGAAGAAGGCAAAGCAGCTAAAAATGAGTAAACCCCGTTACCCAACGGGGCTTACGTCTTACGCCGCCACTTTCCAGAACTTAGGCTTAAGCCCGAGTTCATACTTACTCTGTATCAGGCAACAGATGTTGTGGCAGAGCACCTGTACAGCGTCTCGTTAATTTTGGCCGTGCGTGTCTTGCTCCGAACCGCATTCCCGAACTGGCAAACACGCCTACCCCTAGGCAGGAGCAGGGCTGTGCCGCGGGGCCGAGCGTACGCGGCCCTACTGCAGTTAGGTGGAAACCCTACCTAGGGAATCCTAGCGTTAAGATACGCTGTGCTGTATGCCCAATAGCACTCACTTAACAGTAAGTGTTTCGTAGATACTACTGAATTGCTCTAGAGCCGCTTCTAAATTCTCCGCGATGTCTTGCGCCAGAATGTCGGGCGCTGGAAGATTGGCGGAATCCTCTAGACTCTCATCTTTAAGCCAGAAAATGTCTAGACTTAGTTTGTCACGCTGCAAAAGGTCTTCGTAGGTGAAGCATTTGAAACGCTCAGTCTCTTCTCGTTCATGGCGATTCTGCGGGTGATAGCTGGCGATGAAGTCTTGCAAGTCGTCTTCGCGCAGAGGATTTGTTTTTAGCGTGAAGTGCTTGTTGGTACGCAGATCATAAATCCAAAGCTTCTTTGTCCAAGCTTGCTCGCGGCCGGGCTTCTTGTCAAAAAAGAGCACATTGGCTTTGACGCCTTGTGCGTAAAAGATGCCGGTCGGGAGACGTAGGAGCGTGTGAACGTCGCAGCGTTCGAGCAGGCGGCGACGCACTCGCTCGCCCGCGCCACCTTCAAAAAGCACGTTGTCGGGCACTACAACAGCCGCGGTGCCATGTGTCTCAAGAAGCGTGTAGATGTGTTGGAGAAAGTTTAGCTGTTTATTGGAAGTAGTGGCGAAGAAGTCTTGCCGTTCGTAGACTACGGATTCCTTGTCAGCCTTACCCTCTTCATTGATGATCGTGATGCTTGATTTCTTGCCGAACGGAGGATTCGTCAAGACCATCTGATAGTTCGTGCTGGGGGGAGTAGCAAGGCTATCGCCTACATTGATGGGGCTGTCTTCACCGCCGATACCGTGTAGGTAGAGATTCATCACACAGAGTCGCGCCGTCGCATCTACGATCTCCCAGCCGTGTAGGGCGCCGTCGCGTAAGAACTGCTTTTGCTGGCGCGTCAGATTTGGCAATCGCGATATGTAGTCATGCGCGGCGAGTAGAAATCCGCCTGTTCCTGCTGCGGGATCGCAGACGGTCTGACTGGCCTGTGGGCGCATGACCTCGACAATGGCACGGATGAGTGGGCGAGGCGTAAAGTATTGGCCCGCGCCGCTCTTAGTGTCTTCAGCGTTCTTCTGTAACAAGCCTTCGTAGATTTCACCTTTGATGTCTATATCCAGCCCTTGCCACGTCTCGCCGTCAATTAAAGCGACGAGGCGGCGCAGTTTGGCGGGGTCTTGAATCTTATTCTGTGCCTTTCGGAAAATGATGCCGAGCAAGCCTTTTTCCTTGCCGAGCGTTTCGAGGATGTGGCGGTAGTGGACTTCCAACTCATCGCCGACCTTATTGCATAGGCTGTGCCAGTCGTAGCCCGCTGGGATGGTTGAAGGCTTGACGAGCGGTGGGGGGAGCTTCGAGCCTTCGTCTGCCATCTTGAGAAAAAGCAGGTAAGTCAACTGCTCGACGTAATCTCCATAAGAAATGCCCTCATCACGTAGCGCGTGGCAATAATTCCAGACACGATTGACAATGGAGGCAGCATCATTAGCCATCTATTGTTTTTACTCTCCCTCTTCTTGTGTTGCCACGGTCCAGATACGCTTTAAAGGAATCTCGGCGCGCAGGTCTTCGTCTAGTTGGCTGTAGTTGTCGAGGAGTTCTTTGATAAGTGCATCTTGATCCCACAGGCGCACTCGGAAGAATTGACTTGCGATTTCGCGATCAACGGATGATTTGAAGCCGCCCCAGGAAACGAGTAAGCCTTGATCCGCCTGAACATTTTGCATGGTGCCGATGAGCTGGTCGAGAGTCGGGCGGTCTATCGGGCTCTCCTGCGATTTCACTTGAACGCAGATGCGCGGGCGGCCGAAGCCGAGAGGGCCGGGAGCGGCGAGAATGTCTACGCCCTTATCGGCTCCTTCGGGGCTGCGGTAGGTGGTATAGCCCTGCGCTTTGAGGATGGCTTCTACAAGACGCTCCATGCCATGCCCTTTGAACTTCCCGATGATGAGACGGGCGATGTTGTCTCGCGCGAGGCGTTCGAGGTCAATGATCTCTTCCGGCGCGTCTGTATCGGTAACAACGTCTTTGCCCGGTGTGAAGGCCGGGGCGGTTGATTGCCAGTTGTTTTGTGCCATCTGCCGGACGCGCCTTTCGGCGTCATTACGCTTTATCTGGCAGAAGGTCAGGAATGCGCCGAAAGAGTAGAGGAGGTCTTGGTCGAAGGCCGAGCGTGGGACATCTTTGGCGAGCCATTGCACGTCGCGCCAAGACTGAAAAGGTACGCTCGCATTAGCGTCGTAGGTAAACTCGCTTTTGATTTCGCCAACTGCAATAGCTGACTTCGTTTTGAGCGGGAGCACGATCCAATCTCCAACGCTCATTCTTAACACGAAAGCCCATACTTGGCCGGCGTTGTTGGCAATCTTTCCTCTTGTGGCTTCGGGCGATTCGGCTTCGCGCACTATGGCTTTGATGTCTTCGTAGTTTTTAGCTTTCGTAAGGTCGGTGTTATGAAGCCCGCTCCAAGTCAGATAGACGCGGTTCATGTCTAAGAAGTGCTGCTCGTGTTCACCGTATTTACCCGCACGGACAAGCCATAAAGCCATGAGGATTCCTTTCAGAGATTAAGTGAAGAACGTAGTCTGCGCGGCTTGCTTGTGTTTGCTGCTTTTTCGCTTCTGCTTGGGGGCGGCTGTCGATTTGTTCGCCCGTTCCTCACGGATACGCTCAAGCAGAGTGGACGCCGGTTCATCGTTCAGGTCTTGTGACACAAGCTTCCCGGCGAAAGCCTGCTGCAAGATTGACTGACGCAGCCGCTCGGCCTGTTTGAGACTCTGTTCGATGGTGTGCTCCATTGCATCAACATTGGAAAGCAGGCGTTCAACCTCGGAGACAATTTGTTTTTGCTCGGCAAATGGGGGGAAAGGGATGCTTATAGAGGCAACATCAGGTTGAGCAATTTTCCAGATACCTGCTGTTGTTTTTGCTTTTCGCTCAACTTGCTGACGTACAATAGGTGAAGGCCAAATCGCTGGGAGCCATCTCGACGCTCTTAACTCTGAAGCTAGGCGTAATCGTATCATCAAGTCAGAGAAGATGATTTTGAATGGTGGTGTTTGTGCGAGTGTTCCTCTTCCTACGAGCTTTTTGCTCCCATTACCACGAGAAACAAAGAAATCACCTTCGTTGATATATAAGTCTTCAACTTCAGCTTCGCTTAATGGGAGGTATCGGATGTATTCATACTTAAACCCACGCTCACTCATGGCGCTCAACTTCAATGCTGGTATGCCCGGCGGAGTATCTGTCCCCTTGATTGAAATTCCATTGCAGATTGGCTCTACAATCATGCAATTTACATTTGTCCACATCCAACCATTTGGCAGTTCCGGCAGGCCACTTGAGTCGAGCGCAACGGGCTCCTGATATTTCTGCTTCCAACCATCATTCTTCGGCGGTTTGCCTGCGGCTTGCATCTTGGTGAGTTGGTCTGTTTCCCACTTGGCGCGGCGTTCAGTGAGAATACGTTCAAGCAGGTCTGCGGCCGGCTCAAGTTCGCCTTTGTGCGCCTCGCGCCATTCGCGCGTGAGTTCGCCTGTGGCTGCTGCTTTCAGTACCGCTTGCCGGTAATGTCCTAACTGCGCCTGTGCCTTCTTGAGTGCGTCAACTCCCGCATCCAGCCTAGTGAAAAGCTCTTCAATCTTGATGACGATGCGTTCTTGTTCGTGAAGCGGCGCAAGTGGGAGTAGGATTTGTTCAACATCACTTTTCCTTACAGAAGGAACTGTTGTGGCTTGGCTAATGTCGCCTAACTTGACAGTGAGAAAGAAGTAGAAAAGGAATAAGTTGTTCAAACCTTCGGAGAAGCTAAACAAGCCCATAACATTATTGTCAATGAGAGAATCTTGCCCGAGAATAGCTCGTCTATTTAGCTTTATTGCTTCTCCAATTTTAGCGAAAACGATAGTTCCTTTCTTTAGTGGTGTAGCTTTAAGCTCTTTGCATTCATCGAATGTAACGTAGTGCTTAGCTGAAGTCAGATATGAGCCACCACTTTTGACTGCGCTTGATATGTCTGCAACTTTGAAGAATGGTACGTCGCCTTCCGTCTTACCTTGATATTTTTCGGGGAAGCCAAAGCCAGAAATAATTTCTACCACATCGCCTAGACTCACGTTAATCCAGCCTTCTGGTGATTCAGGCAGACTGTTTGTTTCATTCATCACGCAGCCAACGCCTCGTTCAGTTCGTCAAGAATCGTTGTCAGCTCTGCACCGAAAAGCTGATAGACCTTGAACGCGCCACCCTTCTCGTAAAACGGCACGTTCTCAAAATCTTCCATCTCAATCGTCAGCGCGTTAGCGATGTGCTCGCGAATCATTTGCAACCATTCCAACTGCTCAGGTATAAAATTCCGTCCCGCTCTCTCTTGTTGCTTCAACCATTCATTGAAACGCACCTCAACCGTCACATCCCAAGTTTCTAAAACCGGAGTCTCGCCAAGCTCGAAGCGCAATAGCGAAACGAGATTGGTCAAGAGTTTCTGCGTTCCGGTGCTGCGCACCTTTGCCTTTTCGAGTTGTTCATAAGCCGCCCAGACCTTCTGCGGCGCTAGATTGTATGGCGGGCGCGCAATCGCTTCGGCAAGCTCTCTGATAGCTATCTCCGTCAAACGCCGCTTCCCGTAAGGCTGGCCGTAGAAAATCTGCAACGCCGTTAACTCGTCACGATTTTCAGCAATGAACTTCCTGAACGTCTCGATGGTCGAGCGCGCATGTTCTTTTGCCGCCTCGTCGAATCCTGCGCCGAGAAGTTCATCCTGCGTAACGGTATCAATGATCTGCTCGCTCTGTTGCTTGAGCCGCTTAATCGTTTCGCGCAGGTCGGGATTATCGAACGGCGCGCAAGCGGCTTCGATCAATTTCTCCGCTGCTTGGCTAACCTGTTCTTCGGTGGGCGTCTTCGTACTGAACATCGCAGCGGCTTTGTCTTCCTGCGCGTCCGCGTCGATCGCTTGCAGTAGGGTGTTTACTATGGACCGCAGAGGTACGCCGCCCGACGCCTTCTCAATCTCTTTGCGCTCCTCGTCCTTCAGCTTTCGATCCAGCCGCGCCAGCCGATTAGCCAGCGATGAAATAGTATCCTCGTCTCTGAAACCAACCTGGACGGATTCAAGCAACTTCTCAAAAGAAACGCCGCGCTTGCGCTCTAATGGGCGTGATTCCGTCTTGTCACCTTCACAGACCCCGACGGCATCAACAATCACGAAATGCGTCTTGGCCGGCGCGTCCGTCGTTACGTTATGAAACTCGGTCTCGCTAATAACGCGCGTCCCGCGCCCCTTCATTTGCTCGAAGTAAACGCCGGATTTCACATCACGCATGAAGAGTAGACATTCGAGCGGCTTAATGTCCGTACCGGTCGAAATCATGTCAACCGTGACGACGATGCGCGGGTTATAAGAGTTGCGAAAATCCGAAATCATCGTCTCGGGACTTTCACCAGTCGTGCGATAAGTTATCTTCTTACAGAAATCGTTGCCCTTGCCGAAGACATCGCGAACGATATGCACAATATCTTCAGCGTGGCTGTCATCCTTTGCGAAAATCAAAGTCTTCGGCACTTCCTCGCGGCCCGGAAAGATTTCAGTGAATAATCTGTCTCTGAAAGTCTGAATGACCTTTCTAATCTGACTCGGGACTACCACGCTGCGGTCGAGCTGCGCGGCTTCGTACCTTAGCGGCTCATCCAACTTCCGCCAACGCACTTTTCGTGTCTGCCGATCACGAACATCAACATAGAATCCCGCTTCAACATTCCCGCCCTCTTCCGTCGCCTTCGTGCGGATGCGGTAAACCTCATATCCAACGTTGACGCCGTCCGCGACCGCGCGCTCGTGGCTGTATTCAGTGACGAGATTCTGATTAAAAAAGCCTATGGTCTGCTTCGAGGGGGTCGCCGTTAAACCGATTAAAGAAGCGTCGAAATACTCAAGCACCTGCCGCCATAGATTATAAATTGAACGATGGCACTCATCCGTCACGATGAAATCAAGGTTTCAATCGGTATCTTCGGATTGTAAGAAACCGTGAACGGCTTAGCCTCTTCGTTAACTATTTCCTCAAGCGGCTTCTCTTCATTCTCCTCCGCAAATTCAGGTTCATTGCAGAGCATGGAGTAGAGACGCTGAATCGTCGTGATGCAGACCTGCGCCTCACTGTCTAGCGTGTTCGATCTGAGGTGCTGAACGTTGTAGAGTTCTGTGAACTTGCGTCCGTCGTCAGGCGTGCGGTACTGGTCAAACTCTGTGAAGGCTTGTTTGCCCAGCGTGCGGCGGTCAACTAGAAAGAGTATGCGCTTAGCCCCGGCAAACTTGATTAGGCGATAGACAAAGCTGACAGCAGTGTAGGTCTTGCCGCTACCCATCGTCATTTGCAGGAGCGAGCGTGGCCTGTCGGCGGCGAAAGATTCCTCAAGGTTCTCAATCGCTTCTATCTGACAGTCTCTCAACCCATCCTTATTGAGTAAGGGAAGCTTCTTTAACCTTCCGCGTAGTGTGGTTGGTAGCTCAAACCATGATAGGAGCGTTTCCGGGCGATGAAACGCAAATACCCTGCGCGAGCGAGAGTTGGGGTCGTTGATGTCTCTAAAGAAAGTTTCTTCACCTGTGCTTTCGTAGTGAAAGCGCATAGGTTTTGCTAGTGACGGGATTCCTTTGGGAGTGCTTTGTAAGTAGCCCGTAGATTGTTCAGCTACTCCACTCAATGTTGTTCCAATCGGTTTCGCTTCTATAACGCCGACCGGTTTCCGGTTTACAAAAAGTAGATAGTCAACAGGCCCGACTTCTAAAGGCCATTCACGGACAGCGATACCCATCCCTGCGCTGAGATTGAGCTTCGCCCGGTCTTGAACAATCCAACCACAGGACGCCAACAACCTATCAATTTCGATTCGTGCAAGTTGTTCTGGAGTCATGGCTATTTATTGTGACAAGGCTTTGTAGTGAGAGTTGCTTCTATTTGTGGCCCTTGCCCTCTGAGACATTCTTTCCCGCCTCTTTGGCGGGTCTGCCAGGCTTTCGCTCGGCAACAAGTTTGAGGTCACTTTCCTTTATCAAGTGATCGCGACCAAATTGTTTTGATGGCAAGCGCCCAGCTTCAATCAGCGCACGCACGCGGCGCATACTCACATTAAGCCTTTCCGCAACTTCACTCGTGGTCAACATCTCCTCGTCTTCCATGCTGCCTTTATACATCAAGAATAACTATTCCTCAAAGGAATAAAATTCTTGACTAAACTATTCCCTTGCGGTATAGTTTCCCTGCTGTTGGATGTTGGCAAAAGAGGTGAGTTGAGATGATGAACGTAGATGAAGGCAGAATGCAGAGCGTGATTCAAGCGGCTTTTGACAAGGTTTCTGGCTCGCGCCGCTGGCAGACAGCAATTGCCAAAGCCAAGCAGGAAATTGAGTCTAACCCCTTCATGCACTTTAACGGTCAATCGCTTCTGATCCTTTCTCCCTCGGGAGAAATCTATGACGCGGACGGCGCTTGCCAGTGCAAGGCATACGCGAACGGTCAACCCTGCTGGCATCGAGCGGCGGCAAGACTATTCCAGCGGTATAACGAACAATCGCACTGAAACAGGCTAGGCGAGCACAACAACAAATGCTCTGCCTAGCCTTATTTGTGGCTCGGGTTTGTGTGTGAATGTGTGTGTGAAGCAAAAAGGGCGCTTGTGATGCGCCCGTAAGTTGTTGATTCAGTTGATGCACCCGGCACGACTCGAACGTGCGACCTTTTGATTCGTAGTCAAACGCTCTATCCAACTGAGCTACGGGTGCGAGCCTTTGGATAAGGTGAAAAAACTATAAAGTGACGCCGCCGGGGGTGTCAAGCGGGGGCGTCGGCGGTCGGGTTTTCAGCGCGCGTAGTAGCCGGGGCGGGAGCGGGCGATGGTGTCGGCGCGGGTGACTTCGACGTTGATGGCGCGCCAGCTGCCGTCGCGGGGGCGGGGGTTGGAGGACTGGTAGGCGATGCTGTAGAGGGCGCGCATGTCGGCGGCGACTTCGGCGTAGAGGCGGCCCATGTCTTCGAGGCGGTTGATTTCGTGCAGGCGCCCGCCCGTGCGGTTGGCGAGCGTGTTCATGCGGACTCGCGCCGCGGCGTAGACGGCCGCCTGCTGCGGCGTGAGCGGGAGCAGCTTCTTGGGGTCGCCGGAGGGCAGGGCCAGCGGGTAGACGGTGACGCCCTGGCGGTCGGCCGCGTCGAGGACGGCGCGCAGCGGCGCGGCCTCGTCCGGCTTGACGGTGGCGACGGCCTCCTCGGGGGTCGCGGCTGCGGCCGTCGTCTTACGGTCCTGCGCGCTCTGCTCGGTGTCGAGCCCGTCCGAGAGGACGACGATGGCCTTGCGCCGCTTGCCCTCGGAGGCGAGTTGCTTGAGCGCGTGCCTGAGCGCGGCGTAGAGGTTCGTGTCGCCGCTGCCTTCGGCGAGCTCGGTGATGGCGAAGGCCGTCTTGCGGCGGTCGTTGGTGAAGCCGGAGAGCGTCTTAATCTGTTTGTTGAAGGAGACGACGCAGACGCGGTCGTCGGGGCCGAGCGCGTCGAGGAAGCGCAAGGCGGACTGCTTGAGGGTCGTGCGGAAGTTGCGCGTCGAGCCCGACATGTCGAGCAGGAGGACGAGGCTGAAGGGCGAGGCGGACGGCTCGAAGTTGACTATCGTCTGCTTGACGCCGTCCTCGTAGACGGCGAAGTCGCCGCGCGCGAGGTCGGTCACGGCGCGGCCCTTGCGGTCGGCGACGCCGACGTTGAGCAGGACGAGGCTCGTGTTGACCCTCTCGACCGGGTCGTCGTCCTGCGGCTGTTGCTGCTGCGCGCGCGGGACGCCCGCGGCGCAGAGGCAGAGGGCGAGGGCGGCGGCCAGCGCGCGAAAGGTTCTTCTCGGGGTGTGCGGGAAAAGGCTCGAAGGAATCATCGCTCGGAAACTTCAGGCGGCATCAAGTATGCCGGGGCGCC
>DASZEK010000106.1:0-39590 GCA_035941045.1 Pyrinomonadaceae bacterium
GTCAAGCTCAGGGAGACGCAGACGGGCGACACGCTCTCGGACAGGGCGCAGCCCGTCGTCTACGATCCCATCCAGTACCCGGAGGCGGCGATCTCGTTCGCCATCGAGCCGAAGTCGCGGCAGGACGAGGAGAAGATCAGCGTCGCGCTGCACAAGATTCTGGAAGAAGACCCCTCGCTCCACTTCACGCGCGACGCGCAGACGAAAGAGTTCATCCTTTCCGGTTCGGGCCAACTGCACGTCGAGACGGTGGTGCAGAAATTGAAGGATCGTTATCACGTCGAGGTCGCGCTCCACCCGCCGAAAGTCCCTTACAAGGAGACGATCACGGCGCGCGCCGAGGTGCAGGGCCGCCACAAGAAGCAGACCGGTGGGCGCGGCCAGTTCGGGGACTGCAAAGTCGTCTTCGAGCCGTTGCCGCGCGGCGGCGGCTTCGTCTTCGAGGACAAGATTTTCGGCGGCGCCGTCCCGCAGCAGTTCCGCCCCGCCATCGAGAAAGGCATCGTCGAGGCCGCCTCGGGCGGCGCCATCGCCGGCTACCCGCTCGTAGACTTCAAGGTCACGCTCATCGACGGCTCCTACCACACCGTCGATTCAGACGAGCACTCCTTCCGCGCCGCCGGCCGCAAGGCTTTCCGCAACGCCGTCGAGAAGGTCAAGCCGACCATCCTGGAGCCCATCATGAACGTCGAAGTGGTCGGCCCCGTCGAATGCTCCGGCGACATCATGGGCGACTTGAATTCGCGCCGCGGCCGCGTCCAAGGCATGGAGATGCGCGGCAAGAATCAGGTCGTCAAAGCCCAGGTGCCCATGTCTGAGATGCTCGACTACCAATCCAAGCTCAACTCCATCACCGCCGCCCGCGGCAGCTACCACATGGAGTTCTCACACTACGACCCTGTCCCCGGCCAGATCGCCAACAAGATAGTCGAACAAGCCCGCGCCGAAGGCCGCATCCGCGCCGAGGAAGAAGAGTAAGCTTCGGCCTCGTCCGGTAATCAGCAAAGGCGCTCGGGGCCGCGGCCCTGGGCGCCTTTCGTTTTTGCGTTGACCGGCGCGCGCCGCCGCGACTATCATCCGGGTGGCCGCCCTGGGAATCCGCTATTTCGCCATCCAACCTCGCCTCCACGCGGCCTCTCTTCCAGATAACTTCAAGCCGGTCGTTCTCTCGTTTTTTACGGGCCTCGCTATCTCAGGACGCATTCACCTCTTGCCCCGCACGGCAAACGTGGAAAGGAGACTCGCTCTATGTCTTGGAACAACGCTCCCCGCCTGAACAAGCTTACGGCTGCGCAGCAGGGAGGCAACCGCGGCGCGCAGCTCTGGGGCGTCGATATGAAAGGCAAACTCTACACCTGTTATCAGGGCTCGCCCGGCGGCGGCTGGAGCGACTGGGGCGGCGTCGGCTGGTCAGACCCCAAAGAGCCGAAGGCGATTTACGAGTTGGCCGCCGCCCAGAACCAGCCGGACGGGCGCGTCTATTTCTGGGCGCTCGACATGAAGGGCGAGATGTGGGCGCGGTGGCAGACCTCGCCCGGCGGCAACTGGTCGCCGTGGCAACACAACTTCGCCGGGCTGCCGGGGCCTCACCGGCCGAAGAAGCTCGCCGCCGTGCGCGCGGGCGGCGGCCAGGGCATGGTCCTCTTCGCCATCACGGTCAACGGCATCCTCCACTATTGCTACTCGACCACGGCCGGCGCCTTCGGCGGGTGGGCTTACTTCCCCAATACGCCCGAAGACATGCGCTTCATCGAGGTGACGGCGTGCGAGCAGAAGGACGGGCGCGCGGCCGTCTGGGCGCTCGACGAAAAGCGGCAGCTCTGGGGCGCGGGGCAGGAGACGCCGGGCGGCAAGTGGGGGCCGTGGGTCGGGCCGAACTGGCTGGGGGCGCCGAAGCTTCGCAACATCGCGGCGGTCGAGGGCATGAACGGCGCCATCATCGTCGGGCAGGACGAGAACTACCGCGTGACCTCCAACTTCCAGCAGGGGGCGGGCCAAAACTCGTGGCGGGGCTGGGAAACGCCCGGTCAGGGGTTCGACCCGCCCTCCTACGAGTTGGCGGCCGCCGGCCAGAACAACGGCGTCGCCCAGCTCTGGGCCATCACGCTCGGCGGCAAACTCACCACCGTCACCCAGAAAGAGAACAACCACTGGAACCCCAACTGGTCAGATAAGGACGACGACTCCGACCTGCCCCCGCCGCCGAAGCCGCGTCAGAAATAATCGCCGGCCCTCGTCCGACGCGCCGGAGAGGAAGAGTAAACCCTTCCAGCTTCCGCCTTCTGTGCTAATAGAGAAACGCTCACGGACTCAAACCCGTGAGCGTTTCCATTTCAGGTGCGAAGCTATTAAAAGGTCTATTCCTGCAACGCCAAGGAACCATCCTAACGCCCGGCATCACCCGCCGCGCTGCATGACTGAGAGTAGATGACAGCCGTCGTGTCGGCGGCCGGGCGCATGCCGTTGTTAGGTCGCCTCCGAGATTAAAGGCTACTTTGCTTGCGCCTCGTAATTAATGCCCGCATCTGCGGCATCTTTCAACCACATATTGAAGACGAGTGTGTAGCCATATTTGATGGCCTCGGCATAAAACTGCTTATCCCTTTTCTTCTTCAGCCCCTTCTTCTGGATTATGGACGCATCCGTCGTCTCCTCCGGTATCCACCCCCGCTCCCTAATCAGTAACCTGGCTAACTTCTCGGCGGCATCATAATCTTTGAATTGAATCCATGCGTTGACGTAGGCGCCGGCGACATCGGGGAGTCGCCGGGCCGCCTCCGACTTCGGCTTAATCTTGGAGCGGATAGTGAATAGATACATGTTTGCTCACTTCCACACAACGGCGATCTAACGCATGTTAAGCGGACTATTTGCCGCCGGTAAAGACGCGCGTTTGGGCGCGTTTGTTTTTATTCCGGCCGAATAGGCGTGTAATCAGGATTGACATGGTTTAGACGCGGCGTCAGGGCTTCGGGAAGGGGTAGAGGCGGGCGGAGATGCGGAACCAGAGGCGGTCGAGTTTGCGTATCTCGGCCTCGCGGTGTTGGGCGAGGTAGTGGGGGCCGCAGTCGGGGCGGATGGTGAGTTCGCTACGGCGGCGGCCTCGGTAATCAATCGTCTCGCGGGAGGAGTAGATGAGGTATCGCTCGCCGGGGGTGAGCGGCAGGTCGTTGCACATGCCGGGGTTGTCGAAGCCCCAGGCGAGCGTGAGCCTCGGGCCGCGCGGGCCTTTCCACCTCTTCTCCACGTCGAAGGTGACGTGGTCGAAGATTTCACCGGCGTTGTCGGGCGCGCGTTTCACCTCGACGACGCGGCCGAGGAAGACGAGGTCGGCGGCCCTGAACTTTTCGCGCACGCTCGGGTCGGCGCAGGAGCAGGAGAAGGCTTCGTGGGAGGCCAGCAGGATTATCGTCAGCGACAGGAGTGTTCGGCGGGTTGATAGCACGGCGTGTTCCCTCGCGCCTAGTCCTCGACGAGCGAGCCGCGGAAGAGCGGCTGGCCGGCGAGCGAGGTGTAGAAGCCGTAGGCGGCGAGGGCGGCCGCGACGGCGAGGGCGAAGGCGGGGCCGCCCGCGTACCACGCCGAGAGGTCGATGGTGATGGGGAAGATGAAGAAGAGGTTGACGAAGAACTGCATGAAGCAGAGCGTGAGCAGCCCGAACCGCTTCAGGACGAAGAGCACGGCCGTCGCCGCCAGCGCGCTGTAGCCGACCGAGGCGACGCTCGCTTCGACGGCCGCCGACGGCAGGACGATGATGAGCCACAGCACGCCGACGGCGGCCCATTGTCTGCGCAGGACGAGCGTCAGCAAGAGCAGCAGCAGGAGCAGCGCCATCCCGGAGAGGAGTCCGCCGTTGACCTGCTCCGCGAAGAGGTAGAGCACCTGTCGCATGCCGAGCAGGCCGTTGTAAGGGACGGGGGTCGGCGTCGCGGGCGGCAGCCCCAGCAGCGGCGGGACGTGGTATTGCACGTAGTAGAGCGCGGCGAAGGCGAACCCTAAGAGCGAGCCGAGCAGCAGGTCGCGCCCGACAAGAGGGTCACGGTAGTCGCCCGCCAGCAGTCGGCTCCAACCGATGAGCATCCCCGGCCAGCGCCGCCTGACCAGCGGCTCCAGGGCGATGTAGGCCAGCCAGAGCATCGCCGAGAGTAGCAGCGAGTAGGCCACGTTCTCGAAGAAGATGACGAACTCGCCCGTCAGCGTCGGGACGTGGTGCGCGCTGACGAGCCAGGGCGCGAGGCAGCCGGCGAGTAAGAAGAAGGCGAAGAGGCGGAAGGCGCCGCGGCGGTCGCCGCGCCCCATCCGGAGGTTGTGGCGCGCGAGCCACGCCGCGCCGAGCAGAATCACGAGGAAGAGCGTGATGAAGAGTGCCTGCACGGCCTTCGCGCCGTGCTCCTCCTGAACCTCCTCCTGCCGCATCGGCTTGTTCCAGGGGTTGATGACCTGGAAGTAGACGGGGCGCCCGCGGAAGGCGGCGGCCTCGACGCGGACGGGCTCGCCGGGCTGCTCGGGGTGGACGCCCTCCCACGCCGCCTGCCGGTCGAAGGGCTGCGGCGAGAGCCAGCGCGGCTCCGTCGGCTTGAGCGCGGCCGGGTCGAGTCCGGCGGCGGCCAACAGCTTCGACCAGTCGAAGTCTTCGGGCGTGGCGGCGCCGCCCGGCTCTATCGCCTGCGGCGGGACGCCGTAGAAGTAGAGGAGGCGCCCGCGCATGTCGAGCGTCGCGCCGGCCATGCCGGAGACGAGGCGCGGCGGGTCCTGCGTCGTAATCTCCTGACGGCTGAGCGGGACGAGGTAGCGCGGGCTCTGCCTGTACCAGAAGAGCATGCCGATGGGCCTGCCCGTCTTCAACCTCTGCCAGCGCGAGGGCGAGCGGTCGTGCTCGCGTATGTGGCTCAGGTATTCGCCGTTGGCGTTGAAGCCGTCGGCGTCGTCCACGGCCGTCTCGTAGCCGAAGCCGCGCACTATCTCCGCGGCGCGCTCCCTCAACCCCTGCGCCGACTTCTCCAGCGGCACCTGCCTGTGAAGCAGGACCTTCCCCGAGAGGAAGAGCGCCAAAGCCAGACAGGCGAAGGCGCCGAGGAGCATGGCGAGCGCGGCGGTGGGCTTGAGTGAGCCGTGCTTGGGCGCGGCGCGGACCATCTCGGGCGAGGGCGTCTCGCCCGCGGCGAGCGCGGCGGCCAGAGGGTCGCCGCCGGGCAAGGCCGCCGCCACCTGCAAGGCCGTGGCCGGACGCTCCTTCGGGTCGGCCGAGAGGCAGCGGTCGATGACGCGCTCGACGACGGGGTCGAGGTCGCGGACGATGGAGGAAGGGCTGTCGGGAGTCGCGACTTCCCTGCGAATCCGCAGCACGTCGGCCAGCGTGTTCCCCGAGAAGGCTTTCTTGCCGGTGAAGACTTCGTAGAGGACGAGGCCGAGCGAGTAGATGTCGCTGCGCGGTGTGAGTTCCGCGCCCTTCAACTGCTCGGGCGACATGTACTCGGGCGTGCCTTCGAGGGCGGCGCCGCCGCGGAACTCTTCGGCCAGTCCGGCGAGCCCGAAGTCGGTGATGCGCACGTCGCCGTTCTCGTCAATCATGACGTTGGCGGGCTTCAAGTCCCTGTGAAGCACGCCCGCGTCGTGCGCGGCGGCGAGGCCGGCGCACATCTGGCGGGCTATCTCGACGGCCTTGTCGTTGGGCAGCCTCCCGAATCTTTTAAGGACGGAAGACAGCTCCTCGCCGCGGACGTACTCCATCGAGAGGAAGTGGAGCCCGGCGTGGTGGCCGATGTCGTAGACGCGGCAGACGTTGCGGTGGGAAATCTGGCGCGCGACGCGGACCTCGCGGTGGAAGCGCGCGAGCGCGGCGCCGTCCATCGAGAGCGTCTCGGGCAGGAACTTGAGCGCGACGGGCTGTTCGAGCGTCAGGTCTTCGGCGCGGTAGACCTCGCCCATCCCGCCCCGGCCGAGGAGGCCGACGATGCGGTAGCGGCCGTCGATCATCTCGCCCGCGACGAAGCGCGCGCGGTCGAGCGAGTCGGTGCTGTGGATGCCTGACACTCTGGAGTTGAAAGACTTGGCCGCGGAGGGCTTCGACGGGCCGGAGAGGATGCGCGTCTGGGCCTCGGCCGCCCCGAGCGGGGCGCCGCAGGAGGGGCAGTCGGCGCCGCCCCCTTCAATGTCCGTGGCGCAGGAAGGACACCTCATGCGCGCGGGATTGTACCACCACGGAGGCGGGCGGCAGGAGAGTTTTCAAACGGCCTCTCGTGACGCGAAGAGCCCCGGCGGTCATCTCGACTCGCCGGGGCTCTTCGGGTGTTAAGGGCCGGACGCCGTTACCAGCGGGGCTCGCGGTTGCCGCCGCCGCCACCGCCGCCACGGCCACCGCCGCCGCCGCCGTAGCCGCCACCGCCGCCGCGCCCGCCGCCGCCACCGCCGTAACCGCCGCGGCCACCGCCGCCGCCACCGCCGAAGCCGCCGCGCCCGCCGCCACCGCCGCCGCCGCGCCCGCCGCGGTCCTCACGGGGCCGCGCCTCGTTGACGGTCAGCGTGCGGCCGTTGAGTTCCTTGCCGTTGAACTGATTGATGGCGGCCTCGCCTTCCTCGCGCGAGGCCATCTCGACGAAGCCGAAGCCGCGCGAGCGGCCCGTCTCGCGGTCCTCGACGACCGAGGCCGACTCGACCGTGCCCGCCTGTGAGAAGAGCTGCTGTAGCTCGTCGCTCGAAGTCTGGAACGAGAGGTTGCCGACGTAAAGTTTCATGGACATGTGCTGTGTTCCTCTGCCCTTCTGTGTCAAAGGGGTCTGCTGGGAGAAGCTTCCCCGGTGGAGTGTGCTTCGGCGTAACGGTCACGGCGAAGGCATCGGCGCCGGGGTGCTCTCGGGGAGCGGCTTCTATTCGGTTAAAGTCGGCCCACTCTCGAACCATCCAGAACGCCGCCGCCCAACTCGTCGAGGCGCGGGGCGCATCACCGTTGATGCGCGAGAGAAGGAGAAAACGCGGCCTAATCATGCCCCAACGCCGCCCGCCGTGGCAAGGCCCGCGCCTTTACGGCCGCCGGGGGCCGCGTCTAATATGTGCCGTCGTTCTTCCACACACCACAGGAGGACAGGGGATGTTAAGACACACGCTCGCGGCACTCGCGCTGCTGTTGATGTTGGGCCCGGCGCCGGGCGCGTTCGGGCAGCAGGGGCGACACGACCCGGCGGCCTCAATCGCGGCCCAGCGCGAGGCCATGAAGCGGCTCTCGTTCATGGACGGCGTGTGGAGGGGGCCGGCCTGGACCGTCCTCCCGTCGGGCGAGAAACACACCATCACGCAGACCGAGCGCATCGGCCCCTTCCTCGACGGCTCGGTCAAGGTCATCGAGGGCCGCGGCTACGACGCCGACGGCAAAGTCACCTTCAACGCCTTCGGCACAGTCTCTTACGACCCCGCCAAGGGCGCCTACACGCTGCACTCCTACGCGCAGGGCCAGGTCGGCGACTTCGTGCTCACGCCGACGGCCGACGGCTACGTCTGGGAGATTCCCGCCGGCCCGATGACCATTCGCTACACGGCGACCATCAAGGACGGGGCCTGGCGCGAGGTCGGCGACCGCGTCGCGCCCGGCAAAGAGCCGGTCCGCTTCTTCGAGATGAATCTCAAGCGCGTCGGCGACACCGACTGGCCCGCGGGCGGGGCCGTCAGCCCGAAGTGATGCGCTTCCCCGTCCCGCCCCTTTAGGTGTATGTTTCGGGCGTGGACGACGCGCGTCAGACGCCGCGCCGTTTCATCGGGTGAAGAGTATGTACTGCCCCCGCTGCGCCGCGCAGAATAACGACGACGTGAAATACTGCCGCGCCTGCGGCGAGAACCTGAGCGTCGTCGCCCTCGTGCTGGAGAAGAGGCTGCCCGCCCGGCTCATCACCAGACTCGACTCGTACCTGGAATGGAAGGACGAGCGGCTGCGGCGCGACAGCATCGTCTCCGGCGTGAGCGGCGCCGTCTTCCTCTTCCTGAGCCTCTTCCACCTCGTGCGCGAGGGGCTTTCGTTCACGGTCGGCTTCACGTTCGTCTTCGCCCTCGCCCTGTTCTTCTGGGGCGGCTGGTATTACCTCGTCTACCGCCGCGCCCTGTCGGCCGCGGGGAGACGCGCGGCGCTGGCCGAAGCGGGGGGGGCGGAACTGCAACCGCCGCGCGACAGCGTCACCGAAGGGACGACCAAACACCTCGACGCGGCCCGGCCGCGCGAGAAGTCTTGAAGGGCTTCGGGCGAGAAAGGCCGGCCGGCTTTATGGGCGTGCGGCGCGGGACGAATCCGGCGTTGAAGGTGCTGCTGAACGTGGCCGGCACCGTCTCGCTCGGCCTCGGCATCCTCGGCGTCTTCCTGCCGCTGCTGCCGGCGACGCCCTTCCTGCTGTTGGCGTCGGCCTGCTACCTGCGCGGGTCCGAGCGGCTCCACCGGAAGTTGATGGAGAGCCGCGTGCTCGGCTCTTACATCAGGAATTTTCAGAGGGGCCGCGGGATTCCCCTGAGGGCGAAGGTCGGAACAATCGCGCTCCTCTGGGCGTCGCTGCTGTTCTCGATTTACAGCGTGGACATCCTCGCCGTCGATGTCATGCTCTGCCTGTGCGGCGCGACTTCAAGCTTTCTGATATTGAGGATGAAGACGTTGAAGGAGGGCGACTGAGTGGCGGAGGCGGAGGTCAGAAGCTGCTTCTCGTGCGGCCAGGTGACGGCCGAGCCGGTCGAGAAGTGCCCGAAGTGCGGGAAGAGTCTGCGCTCGGCCCGGCAGGTGCGCCGGCTCGGCTGGCTCCAGCTCGCGTGCGGGGTCTTCATCACGGGGCTGATGGGGACGGTCACTTACAACGTCGCGCCGCTCATGCTGCGGCCGGGCGAGGAGACGGCGGGCGGCGGGAGGTTTTCGGGCACCGGCGAGCAGGCGTTGCTCATCTTCGGCATCTTCGGCCTCGTCATCACGTTCGGCCTGATGGCTATCGTCAGCGGCCTCTATCAAATCAAGACGGGGCGGCGCAACAACTGGATTTTCGTCGTCATGCTGGTGCTGTTCGGCGTGCTCATCGCCGCGAGCTGGTTGGTCCGCGCGGCGCTCGGCGACTGAAGCCGGGGCGGCGCGATTTTCCTTGACCCCGCTCCGCCAACTGTTGCATCCTCCACACACCGCACGTTCTCCCCTTTCCTCGCGCGGCCCGCCCGTAGAGGAGGCAGATGACATGAGAAAGATTACCGCCGCCGCGTTCCTGCTCGCGGCCCTTTTTGCCGCCGCAACACCGCTCTCGTCGCAGACCCGGCCCCGCCGCGTCTCTCAGCCCGACGAAGAGACGGGCTACTCCGATTCACAGCCGCGCGGCGTATTGTCGCGCCCGCGGGCGGCCGGCTCGGGCGCCGCGGGCGAGGTGCCGAGGGCCGGGCGCCGGAGCCTCGGCGGGACGCTGCTGCGCGTCGGGATGGCCGCCGCCGTGCTCGGCGTGGCCGGCCGCCGGGGCGGCTGCGCGCCTTCGAGGCGCCACATCCTCTGGGACGGCATCAACACCGGCACCCGCCGCTAGACCACAGACGAGGGGTTCGTAAGGAGGTGAGAGCGATGAAGGCCCTGAGCGTGATGCTCCTCTTTTTAACGCTGGCGGGCGTCGCCGCGGCGCAGACCGCGGACGAGGCGCCGGGCGTGTCCGTGGTCGAAAAGAGTTGGCGGCGCGAGGTCCGCAACCCCGCGATGGAGGACGACCCCTTCCGCGCCAACGACGCGCACAACGACTGGCTGCTCGCCCAGCGCGAGGTGCAGAGGCAGAACGCCATGAGGCGCAAGTCTAATCAGGAGGCGCTGCCCCCGACCCTGCCGAGGGCGGCCGGCGGCTCCGACTTCGCGGGCCAGATCGTCTACTATCTCTACAAGGCCAAGTTCAGCAACACGGGCGAGAAGGCGATTCAGGGGCTCGAATGGGAGTACGCCTTCGTGGACCCCGGCACGCAGGCCGAGGTCGGCCGCCACTCCTACATCCACAAGGTCAAGCTCCGCCCCGGCAAGAGCGTCGAGCTGATGGGGCTCTCCGACGCGCCCCCGGCGCGGGTCGTTGACGTGAAGGACTCGAAGAAGTCCGCGCAGGAGATGCGCAACAAGTACGCCGAGCGCATCCGCGTCACCCGCATCCTCTACGCCGACGGCACCACCTGGGAGCGGCCAGCCAATTAAGCGATGAAGGCGAAGGGATGAGGGATGAAGGAAACGCTGTCCCTCATCCCTTCTTCTTCGTCCCCTCGCCCCCGTCCTTCTTCCCTTCCTCAAAACGCTCGCGGAAATCCTTCGAGGCGCGGCGCAGGCTGAGCCAGTCGTCGAAAATCTCCGGCTGGTTGAGCCAGACCGTGAACCACTCGGCGATCTCGGCCTTCTCGGCCCGCTTGCGCTCGTTGACGGCCTGATTGCGCGAAATCATCTCGGCGCGCTGCTTCCCCTTCAGGACCGTCTCCTTCACGCGGCGCAGGCCCTCGCGGTCGCCCTTGCGCCCGAACTGCTTCCGCAGGTTATCGAGCCGCTTGATGGAGCCGGCCGCCTCCTCGAAGGTCGAGAACTTGAGCACGTTGCGGAACATGGCCTCGTAGGGGTCGGCCGTGCGCCAGCGGGCGTCCATCTCAAGCACCTCGGCGTGGCGCAGCTCGGCCCCCTCGTCGGCCAGCACGCGCGCCACCGACGCGGGACTCTCCACCGCGCCCTCGCCGAAGCGCCCGCGCACGGCTTCGGTCACCGCCTCAAGCTCTTTCGCGCCCACCGACTCGCAATCCAGGCGCTCCCACACCTCGATCATCAAGTCGCGCTTCGTCCGCGCCTTCCACTCGTCCCTGCTCGTCACGGGGCCGAGATTACGACGCCGCCCCGAAGGCTGACAAGTCGGAGGGCCCGCGCCCGCGGCTTAAGCGCCCGCGGCCTTTGCGGTACAATCTCACTTCCACCCGGATTCAGAATGGCTCACACCGCTGTAAACATGGACGAGGCGCTGGCGGCCCTCAAGAACTTCTTCGGCTTCGACGACTTCCGCGAGGGCCAGCGCGAGGTCGTCGAGTCGGTCCTCGAAGGCCACGACACGGTCGTCGTCATGCCGACCGGCGGCGGCAAGTCGCTCTGCTACCAACTGCCGGCGCTGATGAAGGGCGGCGTGACGGTCGTCGTCTCGCCGCTCATCGCGCTGATGAAAGACCAGGTGGACGCGCTGCACGCGCGGGGCCTGCCGGCCACCTTCATCAACAGCTCGCTCGACTTCGAGGAGCAAAAGGAGCGCATCGCGGGCGTGCGGGCCGGGCGCTTCAAGCTCCTCTACGTCGCGCCCGAACGCTTCCGCAGCACGCACTTCGTCGAGACGTTGCAGCGCGCCGAAATCGCGCTCTTCGCCGTGGACGAGGCCCACTGCATCTCGCAATGGGGCCACGACTTTCGCCCCGACTACCTCCGCCTCCAGTCCTTCCGCGAGAAGATAGGCCGCCCCCAGACCATCGCGCTCACGGCGACGGCCACGCCCTACGTCCGCGCCGACATCATCGAGCAACTAAACCTCGGCGACCCGCGCGCCTTCGTCTCCGGCTTCGACCGCCCGAACCTCTCCATCGGCGTCGTCCACACCGAGCGCGAGCGCGAGAAGTTCGCCCGCATCCGCCAGCTCGCCTCGGAGTACGCCGACCAGTCCGGCATCGTCTACACCTCCACGCGCAAGTCCGTCGAGCAGATAACGCAGAAGTTGAAGGAGGCGCGGCTGTCGGTCGTCGCCTACCATGCCGGGATGACGGACGACGAGCGCGTGCGCGCGCAGGAAGACTTCATGTCGGGCCGCACGCAAATCATCGTCGCCACCAACGCCTTCGGCATGGGCATCGACAAGCCCGACATCCGCTTCGTCGTCCACTTCCACCTCCCCGGCTCCATCGAGGCTTACTATCAGGAGATTGGGCGCGCGGGCCGCGACCGCCTGCCCTCGGTCTGCCTGCTGCTCTTCAACTACGCCGACAAGCGGACGCAGGACTACTTCATCGAGGGCTCGTACCCGCCGCCCGAACTCATCGCGAAAGTCTACGAGGCGCTCGTCGGGACGGGCGAGCAGCGCATCGAGCTTTCGACGAAAGAGATAGCCGCGCGCGCCGCCGTCCGCAACGAGATGGCGGTCCAGTCCGCCCTCATCACGCTTGAGAAGGCGGGCCACATCGAGCGCGGGGGCGCGGGCGAGAATCGCGCCAACGTCCGCCTGCTGATGCCCGCGCACCTCGCGCGCGAAGCGGTCGCCGCCCGCAAGAGCACGCAGATGAAGCAGGCGCTCTACGGCCTGCTCGGCGGCTACGAGGTGGACGACCGCTCCGAGACGGAGGTTGACCTAAACGACGTTTCCGCCACGCTCGGCCTTGAGCTGCCGGCGCTGCGCCGAGTGCTCAACCAGCTCGCCGAGTCGGGCGTCATCACTTACAAGCCCGCCCGCCGCACGCGCGGCGTCATGATGCTCGACGACCCGCCGGCCACGCGCCTTCGCATCCGGCCCGAGGAGCTTGCGCGCCGCGCCGCGCTTGAACAGCGCAAGCTGCGCGAGATGATATCCTTCTGTTACACGGAGCGTTGCTACCGCGCCTTCATCCTCGACTACTTCGGCGACCGCTCGCACGGCTCGAAGAACTGCGGCAAGTGCGGCAACTGCCTGCTGCAATCGCGGAAGGAGCAGGAAGGCGACGACGCTTTCGAGGGCGGCCGTGCCGAGCCGCCCCTCGCGCCCGCGGGCGAGCTCGACCGCTTCATCATGAAGCACGTCCCGGCGGGGCTCGACCTGGATGAGGAGTTGGCCGGGCAGTCGAGCCGTCGGCGCAGGCGCGAGGCGGCGGAAGGGTGGCGGGGCGAGGATGAAGATGCGGCCGTCGGGGGCGTCGCCGTCAACGAGCCGCGCGAGTTGTCGCCGGAAGAGTCGCTGACGGTGAGGAAGATTCTGGCCTGCGCGGCGCGCATGGGCGGGCGCTTCGGCAAGGGGATGCTCGCCTCCGTGCTGCGCGGCTCGCGCTCGACCAAGCTCTCGCAGGCGGGGCTCGACCAGCTCTCGACCTACGGCATCCTCTCCGGGCAGACGCAGGACGAAATCATGCTTTACGTGGACGCGCTCGTCGCCGCAGGCTGCCTCCACGTCGCGGGCGGCACCTACCCGACCGTCTCGCTCACGGACTTCGGCGCCGAGGTCATGCGCGAGCGCGCCGCCGTTAAGCTCCCGCTGCCGCCGCCCTACACGCCCACGCCCGTCTCGTCGTCTTCGCGCCCGCGCGCGGCTTCGACAGGCGCGCCCGCGGCGGCTCCCAAGACGAACACGATTGACGAGACCTACGCGCTCTACGAGCAGGGCCTCACGGTCGAGGAGATTTGCGCGCAACGCGGCCTGACCGAAATCACGGTCGAAGGCCACCTCGCCGACTGCATCCTCCGCGGCCGACCCTTCGACGTTTCCCAACACGTGACGGCCGAAGACCGCGCCCTCATCGAGCAGGCCGCCGCCCGCATCGGCACCGAACGCCTAAAGCCCCTGCGCGAAGCCCTCCCGCGCCATGTCACCTACCGCATGATTCGCTTCGTCGTCGCCGACCTCCAACGCGCCGCCGGCCTCGGCCCCGCGGACGAAACTAATGACTGATGAGGCGCGGCCTCAGCCCCGAAGGGGCGCCATGTAAAAGCCTGGGGCACCGCCCCAGGTCAACGTCCCGAATAATGTTGGAGCCCTGAAGGGGCGGGATAACCTATCCCGCCCCTTCAGGGCTCCACATATTTCCACGCATGTTCCAGGGGCGGCGCTCGCGCTGCGCACTCGCTCCGCCCCCGGCTCTTGCGTTACGCCCCTTCGGGGCTTTACTCCTCGACCGTCTCGTTGAAGCCCTTGTAGGTTTCGGTGCCGGCGTAGGCGACGGTGCGGCCGTAGGGGGTGCGGCGGCGGATGCGGCTAAAGACGAGGAGGTTGAAGAAGTGCATCCCGCCGAGGACGAGGAGCACGAGGCCCACCTTCCACGACAGCGCCTCGATGCCTTCCTGCGCGTTCTCGACCGCGTAGCCGATCTTCAGCGCCAGCGTCACGTAGCCGAAGTTGATGAGGTAGAAGCCGACGACGGGCAGGTGGTTCACGGAGTCGGCCAGCGCGTCGTTGCCGTGGAAGACATCGACGAGGAAGACGCGCCCGTTCTTGTGCAAGGTCTGCGCGACCCAGACGGTGAGCGCGACGCTCACCAGCAGGTATGTGAGATAGGTGACGACGATGGTGTTCATTGTCTCGTCTCCTTTCATTCCCGGATTACCGTCGCCCTTCACCTCTTCAACCGCCGTGCCGCCCCGCCTCCGATTAAATCGCTGAGGAATTCGCATGCGACGCCTCGCGCCTTGCCTACCGCCCCCGCGCGCCTTTGCATTCTGCTAACCCTTCGGCGAACATCGGCGCATGACACGCAACCCGAACACGGAGCCGCCGCAGCCCTCCGACGCACCCGAACTGCCCCCCACTCAACCCCAAGACCCGGCACAGCCCGAGCCGTCGCCGCTCCCGCCCGACGCCGACCCGAGCCCCTCGGCCCCCGTCCGCGAGCCCGGCACGCCCGTCCCCGCGGGCGACCCGGCGCCGACCGAGCCGACGCGACTCGTCTAGAGAAGGATGGAGAGGGTTAACGAAAGCGTTGTTGCGGGGGTGGCGGGCGCCGGGCACGTCCCGGCGCAGCCGCTCGACCCGCGCCTTGAGCGGGCGGCGCGCGCCGTCCGCGCCAAGCCCTTCGAGCCGCACCCGCTCTTCCGCGGCGGCCACGCCCAGACCATCGCCGCCTCGCAACACCCCGTCCGCCTCCGCGACCTGCGCACCGACCGCGCCCTCTACGAGCAACGTTATGTCGAGGTCGAGCCCGACACGCGCGTCCTCGTCGAATGCCGCTGGCAACCCCGGAGGCGCGAGGCGCCGACGCTCCTCGTCATGCACGGCCTCGAAGGCTCGACCGACTCGCTCTACGTCCGCGGCACGGCGCGCAAGGCGTTCGCCTCGGGCTTCAACGTCGCCTGCCTCAACATGCGCACCTGCGGCGGCACCGAACACCTCTCCCCGACGCTCTACCACAACGGCCTCACCGGCGACATCCACCGCGTCGTCACGGAGTTGACCGAGGGCGAAGGGCTTCGGGAACTCTTCCTCGCCGGGTTCTCAATGAGCGGCAACATGATGCTGAGGCTCGCGGGCGAGTACGGCGAAGAGCCGCCGGCCGCGCTCGCGGGCGTCTGCGCCGTCTCGCCCTCGATAGACCTCGCGGGCTGCGTCGAGCGCATCGAGCGCCCGTCGAACCTCATCTACCAGATGAGCTTCATCCGCCACCTGCGCGGCCGGCTGCGGCGCAAGAACCGCCTCCAACCCGGCGCCTTCAACCTGCGCGGCCTCTGGCGCGTCCGCACCATCCGCCAGTTCGACGACCGGTTCACCGCCCCGCACGGCGGCTTCCGCGACGCCGCCGACTACTACGCCAGCACCAGCTCGCTCCCCGTCATCCCCCGCATCCGAGTCCCGACGTTGATACTGCACGCGATTGACGACCCGCTCATCCCCGCCGAGCCGTTCACGACGCCGGCCGTCCTGGGCAACCCTTCGGTGCTGCTCGTCCTGACCGAGCGCGGCGGCCACGTCGGCTTCTACGCGGGCCGCGCGCCCGCGGGCGAAGACCGCCACTGGGCCGAGAACCGCGTCGTCGAATTCTGCCGCCTGCTCGCGAGGGAGGGTTGATGGACAACGTCGGGACAAACGAGCTGGTAGTCGTCCTGCTGGCGATGGCCGGCCTCCTCGTCATCGCCGTCGCGGCCGTCGTCATCTTCTTCCGCACCTGGAAAAAGGAGAAGGGCGGCCGGAAGTTCTTCGACTGACGACCTGCCCGTTACTTCTTTTCTTCTTCGAGCTTCTTCAGGATGCGCGCGGCCTGGTTGCGGCCGACGAGGGGGACGCGCTCGTCTTCGGTGAGTTGTTTGACGAGCGGGATGAGCTGCTTCTTGTCGGAGAGCTGGTCGCGGTCTACGAGGGAGTCGAGGCGGTTGATGAGCTTGGGCGTGTCGAGCGGCTGGCTTTCGAGCGCGACCTGAAGGTCGAAGACGAAGAGCGCCTGGTCGGCGGCGCGGCGGTACTCGTTGACGAGCCCCTGCGCGTCGGGGTCCTGGCTGTAGTTGAACTCGGCCGTGCGCGAGCGAGCGCCCTGCCGCATCGTCAGCTTCGACATCCCCTGGCTCGGGTAGTTGCGCTCGCCCTGATAGCTCGCGTCCGATTCGAGGAAGCGCAGGTTCGTCCAGTGCGCCTTGAGGCGTCCGAGCACGGCCGGCGAAAGCTCCAGCGGCTCGGTCAACTGCTCGGTGTCCGTGCGCCGCTCGAAGCGGATGTGGCCGCGCCCTCGGTCGTCGTGCTCGATGTGGATGAAGTAGACGAAGAAATCCGGGTGCTTGAACTCGTAGGCGTAGTTCGACGCGTTCGGGTCTTCCTTAACCTTGGGCGAGCCGGGCGACTTGAGCGAGGGCGGCGGCAGGCTCGGCGTCGGCGTGGCCTGCGCCTCTTCCGGCCGCCTGGTGACTTTGCGCTGCGCGGAGGTTGAGAGGGCCGCGCCCGTCATCAGCGTGACGAGCGCGGCCGCCAGAACGACGCGCGAAAGAAGCTTGCCCTTCATGCTCAATCGAACCTGACGGAGACGAGGCGGGAGATGCCGGGCTCCTCCATCGTCACGCCGTAGAGGGCGCGCGCCGTCTCCATCGTCCGCTTGTTGTGCGTGATGACGAGGAACTGCGTGTCCACGCTCATGTCGTTAATCTTGGCCGTGAAGCGCCCGACGTTGGCCTCGTCCAAAGGCGCGTCCACCTCGTCTAAGAGGCAGAAGGGCGACGGCCGGTACTTGAAGATGGCGAGGACGAGCGAGAGCGCCGCCATCGCCTTCTCGCCGCCCGAGAGCAGCAGCACGTTCTGGAGCCGCTTGCCCGGCGGCTGCGAGATGATGTCGATGCCCGACTCTAAAACGTCGTCGCCGTCAATCAGGCTCATCTCGCCGCGTCCGCCGCCGAAGAGCTCGACGAAGAACTGGCCGAAGTTGCGGTTAATCTCCTCGAAGGCGTGGCGGAAACGCTCGCGCGAGCGGCGCTTGATTTCCCTGAGCGCCTCCTCGGTCGAGTGGATGCCGTCGGTGATGTCGCGGTGCTGCGCGGTGAGGAACGTCAAACGCTCCTCGGCCTCGGCCAGCTCTTCGAGCGCCATCATGTTGACGGCGCCGAAGGACTCGACGCGGGCGCGCAGCTCTTCGAGGTGCGCGCGCGAAGCCTCAAGGTCGAACCCCTGCTCGGGCGGGTGCGCGGCGGCGACCTCTTCGAGCGGCTGGTTCAACTCGTTCAGGCAAGACTCGCGGACGAAAGTCAGGCGCGCGGCGGCCTCGGCCCTGCGGACTTCGAGCGCGGCGCGCGCGTCGCGCGCGTCGGCGGCGCGCTGGTGAAACTCGGTCACTTCGTAAGAGAGCGAGTCGGCGCGCGTGCGGGCTTCGTTCAGACGGGCGGCGGCCTCCTCGACGCTCTTCTCAAGCGCGGCTCGCTCGTCCTCGACGCCCTCGGCCGACTGGCTCAACTCTTCGAGCGAGCGGCGCAGCAGTTCGAGCCGTTCGCCCGCGCCGGCCATCTCCGCCTCGTGCCGCTCGATGCGCGCGCGAAGCTCTGTTGTCTCGGACTCCATGCGGCGCAATTCGCTGGCGGCGGAGCGGCGGCGCTCGGCGGCGGCGGCGGCGAGCGCGCGCTGGCGGCTCAGGTTCTCGCTCTCGGCCTCGGCCTCGCGCCGCGCCTCGGCCAGAGCCTCGGCGGCGGCGGCGACGGAAGCCTGAGCGGCCAGACGGGCCGACTCGGCGGCCTCGGCCTCGGCCGTCTGCCGCTCGCGCCGCGACTGAAGCTCGGCGCGCTCGGCGGCGAGGCGCGCGGCGTCGTCTGCCACGACTCGCATGTGGCGCTCGGCGCGCTCAATCTCCTGACGAAGCTGCGCGGCCGAAAGCTCGCGCGCGACGTGCTCGCGCTCCTCGCGCCCGATGGCTTCGTTGAGGAAGACGTAGGCGTCTTCAAGCTCTCCGAGCCGGGTGCGCGCCTGCGCGACCTGCGCCTCCGCGAAACCCAACTCTTCGGCAAGCTCGATGGCCCGCGCCTCAAGCTCGCGCATCTCGCGCTTGAAGGCCAAAAGGCCCGTGCCCTCCTGCGACCCCTTCGGCTGGCCGGCGCCGACGAGTTGACCGCCCGCGACCCACTCGCCGCGGCGCGTCACGTACATGCGCCCCGTGGCGAGCGAGCGCATCGTCGCCTGGTCCAAGTCGTCGGCGACGCGCGCGTTCATCTCGCGCGTCAGCGTGCGGCTGAGGACGTTGACTATCTCGCGCGGCGCGCCGAGCAGGTCGGCGACCTTGACGCCCTCGCCGTCGTCATCGTCGCCGACGGCGGAAGGCTTACGTTGCGGTTCTTCCCCTTCTTCCGCGCCGCCTTGCAGGCCGGCGACGAGGAAGGTGGCGTGGCCCGCGCCCATCGCCTGAAGCCACGCGGCGGCGCGCACGGCGTCGTCGGGCGTCGGCACGATGACCGATTGCAGGTAGGGGCCGAAGACGCTCTCGACGACGCGCTCCCAGCGCGGCTCGACGCGGAGCACGTCGGCCAGCGTGCCGCGGAAGTGGAAGTCCTTGGGCGCCGACGCCGCGCCGCCCTCGTTCGAGAAGATGCGCTGGACGGCCTCGGAGTAGAGGGCGCGCTGGGCGTCAATCTCGGCCAGCGTGTCCAGACGGTGGCGGACGCGCGCGGCGTCGTCGCGCACACTGGCGTGGGCGACGGCCGCCTGCGCCGCGACCTCGCGGGCGTCGGCGAGGCTCTGCGCGGCCTGCTCGCGCTCGCGGATGAGAGCGTCGATGCGCGCGCGGGCGACTTCGATGTCGGCGCGCAGCTTTTCGTAATCCTCGCCCGCCTGCGCGTGCGCGGCCCGCGCCCGCTCGCCCTCGCGCTCAAGCCCTTCGGCCTGCACGGCGAGGCGTTCGAGGGCGGAGTCGAGCTGGCGACCGATCTCCATCAAACGCTCGCTGACGGCCGTGTGCGTCAAAAGCTCGCCGCGCGCCGACTCGATGGCCGACTCGGCTTCCAAGACCTGCGCGGTGCGGGCGGCGTAAGAGGCTTCGGCCTCGGCGAGTCGCTGCGCGCTCTCCTCGCTGGCCTCGCGCATCTGAACGTCTTTGATGACGAGCGATTCGCTCTCGCTCGTGACGGCCCCGAGCCGGGCGCGGACGGCCTCCGTCTCGCGGCGGACCTCTTCGATGCGGCGGCGGAGCGCGGCCGACTGCTCCTCCTGATAGGCGCGCTCGCGCTCGCGGCGGTCGCGGCGCAGGGCAGATTCCGAGACGGCGGCGCGGGCCTCGGACAACTCCTCCTCGCGCGTTCTGGCTTCGCCGGTCGCGCGGCGGGCCTCTTCCTCGCGCTCCTCCAAGTCTTCCGCGAGGCGGTCAACCTCTTCGTTGGCGTCGGCGAGCCGGCCGGCCAGCTCGGCGAGGTGGGAGGTGAGCGCGCGCTCGTCGGCGGCGTAGACGCGTCGGAGGAGGTCGCGCAGCTCATCTCGAATCTGGTGGTAGCGCCGGGCCTTGGCGGCTTGGCGGCGGAGCGAGCCGACCTGCCGCTCAATCTCGCTGATGATGTCGGAGACGCGGCTGAGGTTCGAGCGGGCGGCTTCGAGGCGGGCCTCGGCGGCGCGCTGGCGGACGCGGAACTTGGTGATGCCGGCCGCCTCTTCGATGAGCGTGCGGCGGTCCATCGGCTTGGCCGAAAGAATCTGGCCGATGCGCCCCTGCTCGATGATGGCGTAGTGGGCGCCGGAGAGGCCGGTGCCGGAGAAGAGGTCTTGGATGTCTCGGAGGCGGCAGACGCGGCCGTTTAAGAGGTACTCGCTCTCGCCGGAGCGGTAGAGGCGGCGGGTGACGGAGACGGTTTCGCCGGGCGCGAAGTCGAGCGCCATGCGCCGCGGGCGCCAGTGGCGGCGGTGCTGCGTGCGAGACTTCGCGGGGACGAGGGCCTGAGCATCCGAGCCTTCGGCGGCCCCGACTTCACTGACGACAGCCGTGCCGTCAAGAATTTCGGGGACGACCGCGGCGGGCGCGTCGGGCGCGGCGACGAGGGCGGCTTCGGCGTCCCCGGTCGCTTCGGGCAGGAGTTCGGGCGCGAGGCGTTCTTCGACGGCTCCGGCCTGGTCGTCAAGCTCTTCGAGCGTGGCGTCGATGTCGTCGATGTCCGGCTCTTCCTCGGCGTTCTCGTCGCGAACCATGTGGAGGACGACCTCGGCCATGCCGCTCGGCAAGCGGTTGCGCGAGCCCTGGAAGATGACATCCTTCATCTCGCCGCCGCGCAGGTTCTTGACCTTCTGCTCGCCGAGCACCCAGGAGATGGCGTCGGCGACGTTGGACTTGCCGCAGCCGTTGGGGCCGACGATGGCGGTGATGCCGTTGCCGGTGAAGACGAGTTCGGTGTAGTCGGCGAAGGACTTGAAGCCGGTGATTTCGAGTCTCTGAAGTTTGAACATGAGTACGCTACGGTTCCAGCCGGGGGGTCTCAGCGGGACACAGTCCCTAGAGCCGGTGCGGGAGAGGCACACTATATGTTGCAGAAACGGGGTTGTCAAACCGAAACTTTAAGCGGGCGGGGGTTAGTGGAGCAGGCAGGGGAGTTAGCGGGCCGGAAGCTTTAACACGGAGGGCACGGAGGACACACGGAGGGCACGGAGAAGACCTTATGTCTTACTCCGTGCCCTCCGTGTCGAAAACCCCTTGTCCGCCGTCGTTCTAGTCGGAGAACCAGCGGACGCCGGTGACGCTGTCGGCGACGAGGGGCAGCGCGGCGGCGAGGTCGTGCGTCCAGGTGCCGCGGACGGAGGCGATGGTCCCGCGCTGGTTGCCGCGGTCCGCCTCGCCGCCGAAGCGGCCTCGGTACTCGATTGACTCGATGAAGGCGCGGACCATCTCGGCGCGGCGGACGCGGTTGAGAGCCACCTGCTCGTCGCGCGCGTCCTCGCCGGGCTGCGTGTTGGCGTCGAGTTGGCGGAGCCAGTGGTCGTAGCCGCTGAAGTCGGCGTCCTGCGGGTTGTCGGGGTTGCGGCGCAGGTAGCCGAAGTACTGCATCAAGACGAACGAGCCGTTGTAGAGCTTGTTGAAGACAGAGCGGCTGTCGATGATGTTGCGCAGCGCGGCGGCCCGGCCCGCGTCGCCGCCCGAGCCGAAGGCGGCGATGGCGGAGTTGCGCTCCTCGGTCGTCGGCTGGACCCCGGCGTTGGCGAAGAGCGAGTCCACGTACTGCTCGGCCGTCTGGCTCTCGTGCTGCGAGCGGAAGTCGGCCCGCCGGACGAAGGCCAGCGCGTAAGCCTGCCTGTTGGCCTCCAGACGCGCCTCCCAGTCGCCCTGGTTGACGATGACGCCGCGCTGCACCTCCTGAGTGTCGAAGAGGAAGGGCAGGTAGCGCGGGTTGCCCTTCTGGTCGCCGAGGCCGGTCTTGTAGATGCGGATGACGTAGTAGCCCGTCTTCTGGAACTCGATGGAGAGGAAGAAGGCCGCCGAGACGTTCACCCTCCGCTCCTGTATGCACTGGGCGTTGCCGTTGCACTGGTTGATGGTGTTCTCCCAGAACGCCTGCCCCGTCGGGTCGGACTGGCGGTTGAGGAAGTCGTGGTAGTGCATGCCGACGAAGGTCGGCGTCTCGTCGATGACGTTGGTCGGGCGGTCCTGCGAGCCCTCGTTGTCGACGATGACGATGGTCTGCCCCGGCGGGGAGCCGAGCGCCGCCCCCGTCTCGTTAAAGAGCAGGACGGCGAACGCCTCCGTGCCCTCAGCGTAGGAGTCGTCGCTGATGGGGACGTTGAAGGTCTTCGTCGTCTCGGTGGGCGCGAAGGTCAGGCGCCCGGTGGTGTAGGTGTAGTCGCCGCGCTGCGTGGCGGTCTGGTTGTCGGTGCGGTAGTCAACGGTGCTGGTGCCGTCGGTCGGGCCGGTGCGCGTGACGGTGACGCTGACGGCCGTGACCGCCTCGTTGACGACCTGGCTGCCGGTCGTGAACTGGAGGGTCGGCGCGGGCGTCGGCGTCGGGGTGGCCGCGGGCGTCGGCGTCGCCGAGGGAGTGGGCGTCGGCGTCGGGCCCGGCGTCGGAGTCGGGGTCGGTGTCGCTTCGGGAGTCGGAGTCGGGGTGACGACTGGCGTCGGCGTCGGCGTGGGCGTGGCCTCGGGCGTCGGCGTCGGAGTGGCCTCGGGCGTTGGCGTCGGCGTGGCGGCCGGCGCGGCGCAGACGAGCGCGCCGACGGAGACGGGGCTGACGGTGTACTCGGTGCCGCCGCGCGTGATGTCGTCCTTGACGCTGACGCCGGTGGAGAACGTCGAGCCGCGCAGGCCGGCGAGCACGGAGCCGTTGGCGATGGCCCCCTTCGGGGCGAAGGCGTTGAGCTGCGAGGCGCGGACCTTGATGGTGATGGTGTCGGTGGCCGGGTCTATCGCGCCGCAGTCGGCCGTGCCGCGCGACGTGTAGGTGATCGAGCCGTCGGAGTTGCGCACGGCCGTGCCCCACGTGAAGACGGGAGAGCCCGAGTCGGTGCTGGCGCGGAAGTAGAACTGGTCGCCGCGGTCCGAGAGGGCGAAGCTGTAGTCGCCCGTGGGCGAGAGGCCCGCGAAGGGCGCGTTGGCCGCGAAGTGCATCCGCCAGTTGTGCCCCGCGGGTATCACGTCGGGCATCAGCGAGACTTTCATCGTGGCGGAGATGACGAGGTCCGTGGGCGCCGTCTCGGAGGCGTACCTGACGGAGACGATGTCTACCGGGTCGGGGGCCGGGATGGTGGCGAGCGCGGCGTTGGTGGCGTCCTGCGCGAAGTCGGTGACCTGCGAGCCGGCGAGGCCGCCGACGGTGTCGGCCTGCGGGACGGGGCCGGACTGCGGGGCGGGCGGCGGGCCGGGGTTGGGCACGTTGGTCTTGCCGTCGCCCTTGATGCTCGGGCCGGACATCTGGCGCGTGACGTAGGTGTGGCCGTCGAAGTCGTTGTGGTCGTCGGTGTAGCCGATGACGGCGGCGCCGGTCGGGTCGAAGGAGACCTGGAAGTAGTCGATGAGGTTGCGGTTGGCGCCCTCGCCCGTCGGGTCGAGCCCCATCTCGGAGATGTTGCTGCCGTGGATGAAGTGGTCGCTGACGGTCGTCTGGCGGAAGGTCGGAGAGTCGGACGTGGCGTTGAACGACTGGGCGTAGAAGACCTTCCAGTTGGCGCTGTTGTTGTTGGCGGCGCTGTCGGTGCCGTACCAGGCGATGCCGACGGAGCCGGGCGTCGGGCCGGTCTCCATCCACGGGAAGAGGGCCGTCTTGGTTTCGGGGCCGTTCGAGACGCGGACGGGCGCGCTCCAGGTGACGCCGCGGTCGGTCGAGTGGACGAGGAAGATGTCGTGGTCGTTGGAGTAGGCGACGTAGACGGTGCCGTTGGGCGTGCCGTCGTCGGCCACCTTGACGGGGAAGAAGATGTGGCCGACGCCGTTCGGGTCGGTCGCGGCCTGCGTGCACTGGTAGACGGCGGCCTCGTTCGTCACCGGCACCAGGACCGTGCTGTGGCAGACCTGCCCCGTGTCGCCGCTGACGTAGACGGTGCCGGTCTTCTGGTGCACGTCGATGCTGCCGACCTGCCCGATGAGGCCGGCCGTCTGGGCGGGCCCGTAGGTGAGGCCGCCGTCAATCGAACGCTGAATCTGCGTCACGGTCGGCGCGGCCGTGCGGTAAAGCAGGTAGACGTTCGAGGGGCCGTGGAACTCGTTCCACTGGCGGTCGTCTCCCGGAGGGCCGCCCGTCAGGTTGCCGACGGGACTGCGGGCGAAGGTGACGCCGCGGTCCTGCGACCGCTGCGAGGAGATGTTCGTGACCAGCAGGCTCGTGGCGGCCAGCGTCGGCGGGTCGGAGATGGCGCCGGTCGTGGGGTCGGGCAGGCCGACGGCGAGGTCGATGTCGCCGCCGCCCTCGGCGCCGGCCCCGACGCCCTGATTGCCCGTGACGGAATCGGGCTGGCCGCGGTAGGACCAGTTGCGCATGAAGGGGTCGTACGACGGGTTGGCGCCGCCGCCGCCGAGGGTGGGCCGCAGGTCAACGTACCAGAGGTCGTTGCCGGCGGGGACGCCGCGGATGCCGCCGACGTAGAAGTTGCCGAACACGTCGGTGCGGCTCGAAGGCTCGCCGTCGCGCGAGGCGGCCGGGGCCTTGACCGTGACGTTCGGGGTGAAGGCGATGCCGCCCGAGACGTAGTTGGCCGTGCGGGTGGCCGTGGCCGCCCTGAGCGTGGCGCTGCCCTGATACTGGTCCGTCGCCCCCGACGTGGCGAAGTAGACGACGTGGACGGTGTAGTCGCCGACGCCGGTCGAGTTCGGGTCGATGGCCGCGTTCTCCTGCGTCTGCGGGACGCTGCCGCCGTCCTGACTAGTGGGCGCCGTGGCGTTGCACTGGGCGTTGGTGGAGGCCGCGCTCGGGCACTTGTGGACGTAGAGGTCGTAGTCGTTGGTCTGTATCGCCCAGCTTATCCTGATGGCGATGAACTTGGCCGTGTAGTCGCCGGGCAGGACCGTCAGGCGGAAGGTGTCGCAGTTGGCGCCCTCGACGCAGGTCGTCTCGCCGCCGGCCGAGCCGGAGCCGACGGCCGTCCCCGTCCAGGTGCCCGTGAAGGGAATCACGGGTCCCGTCGGGCCGAAGGCGCCGGAGGCGGGGTTGGCGGCCTTCGCCACCTTCACCGGGCGCCACGGGGAGGCGGGCGCGACGAGGCCCGCGGAGACGAGCGCGAACAACAGGGCGAGGGACAAGGAGCGTCGAGCCCTCATAAAGCCTCTTTTCTTAGACGTGCGGTTAGATTCGCGGTGCGGGCGGTGGGGCCCGTGCTTCTCCAGCTCGAAAGACGCTTCCTCGTTCCTCATGGCAGACAAACTCCTTCCAGGCAGGGACCCGTCCGGGCCAAGGCGATGCCGGACGCGTTCAGGTGGGCAGCACGGCAGAAGATGCTGCTCCGGAGACGACCGCAGAGCGGGTCAATAAATATTTAAATTATCGGGATGGCAGACGTTACGCCGAAGTTTATATCACAGCCGCCGCCGTGAAGGAACAAAAAAACGGCGGCCGATAGTAGTTGGCGTCGGCGGGCCCGAAAGCCCCGAAGGGGATTCTTCACCGGCCGCCGTCTGACGGCGCCAAATCCTTGCGCACGAAGAGGGCGAGCTTGACGCCGGGGCGCAGCGGGTAGGTGCCGACCTTCTGGTAGTTGGCGCCGAGGGCGGCGCGGAGTTTGGCCGTCTGGTCCTCGGAGGGGTTGTCGCTCTCGCGGCCGATGACGGCGTCCACGGTCAGCGGGTCGTAAGAGGGGTTAACCTTCTGCTCGTAGGCGACGCCGGGTATCCCTTGGAAGTACCAGGGCAGCGGCCAGTATTCGGGCGAGGCGATGGTGACGCGCGGCGGGCGGTCGGCGCGCGTGCGCTCGCGCAGCCGGTCGCGCAGCCGCTCAACCTCGCGCACCATCTCCAGCGCCTCGCGCTGCGTGTGCGAGTAGACGTAAGGGTAGCGGTCGTCGTCGTAGCGGACGAAGTTCACCACCACGGACTGATAGAGGCAGACGGCGAGGGCCGCGGCGGCGAGGATTATTGAGAGAGGCGCCCAGATCAGCCGGCCGAGCGCCTGCACGGCGTAGCCCGCGGCGAGGCACAGCGGGACGATGAAGCTCAGCACCAGCCACGGCGTCTTGTACTTGATGAGCGAGTAGGCGAGCAGGAGCCCGAAGGCCCACGCCCCGGCGAAGATGGCGAAGCGGTTCTTCCTCCGCTCGAAGAGCGCGAAGGCCGCGCCCGCCGCCGCGAGGATGAGAATCGGCCCCTCCTCCTGCAAGAGCCACTTGACGTACGTGTAGAACGGCTTGGCGTGGAAGTCGCTCGCGCCCGTCTTGCTCCACACGTCGAAGGCCGCGAAGGAGTCGGAGAGTCCTTTGGAGTTCGTGAAGAACGAGGTGTAGAGGAGGACGTAGACGGCGACGAACAGGGACGCCGCGACGGCGACGTAGAGCGGCGCCATCCTGTCGTGCCGCCGGAAGAAGTTCGCGGTCAGGCCCGTCGCCTCGCCCTTGCGGCGCCGCTCGGCGCGCGTGACGGCCGCCGCGGGGCCGCCCGTCAATTGCACCCACGACCACGCGACGAGCGCCGCCAGCACCAGCGTCCCCGCCGAGATGAAGGCCGTCTCCTTCGTCGTGAAGAGGAGCGCCGCCGAGAGCGCGAGGAGCATGAGATGGCCCGGCCCGCCCGTCTCGTGGAAGCGCAGCGCCGCGACGACGATGGCGAGCGTGAAGAAGACGAAGGGCGTCTCGTGGATGAAGTAGCGCGAGTAGTAGACGGCGCCGGGCGAGACGGCGACCAGCGCCGCCGCCGCCAGCGCCGCGACGGCGCCGAGGTTCCTCCTGAGCGCGAGCACCAACCAGACCGTTCCGACGCCGAAGAGCGCGACGGGGATGCGCACCGCGTACGTCTTCAACCCCGCCAGCTTCGCCAGCGGCGCCGTCAGGAAGTAGAGCGACGGGCCGTGGTAGTTCTGCGGGTCGTACCTGTAGCCGAGCCCGTTGAGCAGGTTCGTCAGGAAGAAGCCGTTGACGCCCTCGTCGTGGTGAAGCGGCTTGAGGTCGAGCGCGTAGAAGCGCAACGCCGTCGCCAGCATCAGTATCGAGATGCTCGCCCAGCGCCACACGCGCTCGGGCACCTCGTCGCCGAGGCGCGGGCGCACCTCCTCGGCCGCGGGCTCGGGCTTCGCGCCCCGGCCCGCCGGCTGCTGCCCCTTCTTACGGGGCCGTTTTGTAGAGTCGGTACTCACCTACTCCTCCGACCTTCCTGAACCGCTCGAAGAACCTTTCGTTCAAGGGCACGCCGTACTTCCGCATCTCCTCGCGTTCGAGCGGCCCGACCACGACGTACTCGATGCGCTCGCGCGCGATGAGGCCGGCGGCGTCGGCCCCGCCCGCGTAGATGCGCCTGACGTTGGCCTCGCGCTCCGTGTAGTCGAGTCCGTGCGACCCGACGTGGCCGGGGTAGCCGAGGTAAGTGCGCCGCCCCGTCAGGTAGACCGGGTCATTATATGTCGGCGCGTGCAGGATTAAAGAGCGCGGGGGCGTCTCTCGCTCGACGAGTTGCGCGAACCCCACGCCCTCGGCCTCGAATGTCGTGTGCTGGGTCGCGCCCGACGCGACGCGCCACACGTCGAGCGCGCCGGCCCCGGTCTGCGCCAGCAGCAGCGCGAGCGCCGCCGCGCGCCACCCCACGCCGCCCCGCCGCCACATCCTCGCCAACATGAGCGCGACCAGCGGCGCCGAGGCGACCCACCAGTAGAACAGCACCTTGATGTTATCCCAAATCCACGGCGAGAGCCTGTAGACGTTCGGGACGACGAAGCAGAGCGTGAACGGCGCGAAGAAGTAGAGCAGCCGCGGGCTCACGAGCGGGCGCCGCCCTCGCCACAGCAGCGCCGCCACGAGCAGCGGGATGAACGGCCCCGTGTTCTTCAGCCAGAACCAGACGACGTTCTCCTCGCCGTGGTCCCAACCGAACTGCCAGCCGAAGAACTGGCCGGCGCGCACCTCAGACCCGCGCGTCGCCCAGAGCATCTGCGGCACCGCGAGCAGCGACGCCGCGCCCGCGAAAGCCAGCCACGGCAGCAGAGTCCGCCAAGCCCTCCGCCACGCCGCCACGTCTCCGCCGGGACTGAAGAAGGCGACGCCCGCCTGAATCAAAGCGAGGCACGCGCCCGTCAGCATCACGACGACGAAGCTGTGCGCGTGAATCAGAGGCAGCAGCCCCGCCATCAACCCCGCCGCGACCAACGGCCGCAACGCGAAAGGCGACAGGCAGAACGCGAAAGAAGCCTCCCCCTCATCCCCCGTTTCTACCTTCCCCTTCGCCGCGCCCCTCCGCGCGGCCCTGTTGCCGCGCCCGCCCGCCTTCTTCTGACTCCCCTCCCCGGCCTCTTCAATCTTCCCCGACGCCTGCCACCAGAGCGTGAAGACCGCGACGGCGAGCGCGACGCCGAGCAGGATGCCGCGCTGCGGCACGAAGAGCGCCGTTACCGCGTTGGCCCACTGGTAATTGTGAAAGGCCCTCGTGTAATCGTGTCCGAGGTTAAAGAGTAGGCCAAAGACACCCTGCCCGCCCTTCAAGGCTTCGCTCAGGAAATGCGCCCACCCGAACCCCCCGCTCAGCAGCACGAGCGCCACCGTCAAAAGCGCCGCCGCCCGGTCGCGCGTCAGCTTCAGCGCCCACCGGTGAAGGAGCCCGACGAGCGCCAGCATCGTCGCGTAACCCTGCCAGAACATCGCGCCCTGAAGGCCCGCGCCCGCGCGCATGAACATCGCCGTCACGAAATCGACGATGAAAGGATAAGTCAGCCGCGCCCCCGCGAACTCCGGGTGCTGCGGCGGGAAGTTCTCGCCGCGCACGAAGCCCGAGATGATGGCGACGTGGAAAGGCAAATCGCCGATGTTCGTGTCCACGCCCGTGTAGACCCCCGAAGGGTCTTCAAACATCGCGCGCGCGAACACGAAGTAGAAGAGGAGCGCGGTCAACACGTAAAAGACGAGCACGCCCGTCCCGCCCTTCCGCGTGGACGCGCGGCGCACCGCCTCCCACCCCTCCGCGGCGTCTGCGACTACTCGCCTCCTCATCCGGCCGCGCGCGAGCAGCAGCACCGGCGACGCCGAGAGCGCGCCCGCCAGCGCGAGCGCCGCGGGCGTCATCCCCAGCAGCGAGGCCGCGACGAATCCGAGGAGGCCGAGCACCGACAGCCCCACGCACACGCCCGCGCACAGGCGCGACCAGAAGAGCGCGTCCTCGTCGTAGAGGTAAGTCAGAAGGGTCGCGCCGGCGATTGCTGCGAGCGCCAGCAGGAAGGCCATAGCAAAGTGGGCGGGCCGCGTCGGGCTCCGCACAGTCTCAAGCTGAAAAAGACGCGCCGATTATACTCGAACAGCGGCCCGGCATTGAGCGCGGCGAATGATGATTCGCCGCGCTCAATGCCGGGCCACCTAAGTTTCCTCGTCGCTTAGAGCGACTTGAGGAACCTGATGAGCTGGGCCTTCTGGTGCGCCGTCAGCGCCTGGTAGGCCGTGCGGCTCGCCGTCGCCTGGCCGCCGTGGCGCAGGACGACTTCGTTGAGGGTGAACGACTGCGCGCCGCTGTTCGTCGGCGGGCTCGACGAGCCGCCGTCGTGCATGAACTTGTCGCGCGTCCGCAGGCCCCAGAGCGGGGCGGTGCGCATCATATTGCGCGTCGGCTCGCCGCCGGCCTCGGCGATGCCGTCGCCGGTCCCCACGTCGTGCAGCAGGAAGTCGCTGAACGGGCGGTAAGTCTTGTTGCCGAGCGTGGTGTCCACGACGAAGGTGCCGCCGTTGAAGACCGTGCCCGGAGGCGCCGTCGTAATCTGGCGGACGTGGCAGACCGAGCAGCTAAGCGAATCGAAGAGTGCCGAGCCGGGGTCGGTCGTGTCGTCGGGGACGGTCTCGCGGTCGCGCGGCGGGGCCTTCGTCGAGCGCATGAAGCGGGCGAACGCCTCCACGTCCTCGCCGAAGCCCATCGGCCCGCCGGTGTCCTCCGGGTCGGGCGTCAGGTCGAAGGCCATGACGTTGCGGCCGAGCGAGGTGGACTCGTTCGGCTGGAGGGGGCTGGTGATGCCCATCTCAAGTAAGTAAGCGCCGGCCGAGAAGGAGAGCAGGCTGGCGACCGAGTCCTTCCAGCCGAAGCGGCCGAGGCGGGTCTGGCCGGGCGCTTCGAGCAGCGGCACGTCGATGGCCGTGCCGCGCATGAGCGGGGGCTGGGCGGCGCGGATGGCCCGGAAGGTGTTGTCGTCGGTGGCCTCGACGAAGCCGGCGCCGAGGACGTGGGGCGAGGCGCGGAAGGTGCGGATGGTCTCGCCCTGGTCCTTCGAGTAGGCGGCCTGGTCGCCCGTCGTCGAGCCGGTGACTTGCGAGGGGCGGCTGCCGTCGGTCTCGATGGTCCAGATGTGGTTGGCCCCGCTGCGCAGACTGGTGAAGGCGATGGCCGAGTCGTCGGGAGCCCACGCGGGGTTGGCGTCCCAGGCCGGGTTGTTGGTCAGGCGCGTCGGCGGGATTATCGAAATCCCCGGCGCGGAGGGCACCTTGTAAATCTCCCAGTTGCCGTCGCGGTTCGAGTGGAAGGCGATCCACGCCCCGTCGGGCGACCAAGTGGGGCGCTCGTCGACGACGATGCCGCTGGTGATCGCCACCTGGCCCGTCCCGTCGGCGTTCATGACCCAGATGTTCACCTGCGGCGAGATGCCCGGCAGCCGCCGGCTGAAGGCGATCTTGGTCCCGTCGGGCGACCACGCGGCGAAGGTGTCGTCGGTGGCGGGGCTGTTCGAGATGTTCGCCACGTTCGCGCCGTTCGTCGCGTTCATGGTGAAGATTTGCCAGACGCCCGTGCGCTGGCTGTGGAAGGCGATCTTCGTGCCGTCAATCGACCACGCCGGCCCCTGATCGACGTTGGTCGCGGTGAGCTGTTGCACGCCCGTTCCGTCGCTGTTCATGGTGAGGATGTTGCGGAGGTTGTTGGCGTTGCTGTTGAAGGTGAGCTTGGTCCCGTCGGGCGAGAAGGAGGGGTAGCCGCCGGTCTGCGTCGTGTTGCCGATGGCGCCGAACTGCCCGCCATCGAGGCCCATGACGTGGAGCGTCTTGGCGTCGTCCCTGTAGGCGATGCGCGGCCCGTCGGGCACGCGCTCCTGGATGCGCCAGCCGACGCTGCGCGACTGGATGAGCGAGCCGCCGGGCGGGTTGACGAACGAGCCGTCCGGCCCCGTGTGCCCGGCCCGCAGCTCCATGACCTGGCTGCTGCCGCCGGTGACTCGGTTCTGGTGGCACTCGACGCACGCCTGCGCGTTGTAGACGGGGCCGAGTCCGTCCGCCCGCTCCTCGCGGGCCTCGAAGGCGGCGCGGTCCGAGTCGAACTGGGCCTGCGTGGTGAAGCCGTTGGTCTGGTTGTCGAAGACGGCGGGCGCCTCGGTCGCGCCGCCCTGGCTCTTGGCTATCCGCGTGGGAGTGAAGGTGTAGGCGAGCGCCGCCGCGAAGAACGCGACGACGAGTATCTTGAGGCTTCGCATGTTCTCTCCTCTGGGGTTGACCCGTCCCCCTCAAAGGTGTTGGGTGGGACGCTGGTTCGTGGAGTCCTGCGAGGTTCCGGGCGTTACGGGTCGTGGGTTAAGAGGCGTTACATTCCCGGCGCCACCGCCGGGCAGAAGGAGATATGGCGGAGCTTCAGGCGAGGGCTCCGCGGAAGGTTGAAGACACGTCGGCCGAGAGGTTAAGGGCGTCCGAAAGGGGGTCAGGTTGTCGCTGCGGGAGACTGTCCGGCGGTCTAAGCGTTACTACTTCTGACGGACGAGTGAACCGGGGGTGGCGTGCAATCTACTCGCACGGGCGAGGCAAGTCAAGAGTAATTTTTACGCGGCGCGCGGTGCGCTGGACAAGCGGGCGCGGCGGTGCTTAGATGTTCGGTCAATAGCATCAAACCGAAATCCGGCATCCTTTCCAGAGGTCTTTCGTTATGCTTCGTGCAGGCATCGTCGGGCTCCCGAACGTCGGCAAGTCCACGCTCTTCAACGCGCTCACGGCGCAGCAGGCGGCGCTCGCCGCCAACTACCCGTTCGCCACCATCGAGCCGAACGTCGGCGTCGTCGCCGTCCCGGACGAGCGCCTTGAGCCCCTAGCCAAGCTCGTCAAGACGACGACCATCATCCCCGCCACGGTCGAGTTCCTGGACATCGCCGGCCTCGTGCGCGGCGCCTCCAAGGGCGAAGGGCTCGGCAACCAGTTCCTCGCCAACATCCGCGAGACGGACGCCGTCATTCAGGTCGTCCGCTGCTTCGAGGACGAGAACGTCCACCACGTCGAAGGCTCAGTTGACCCGCGCCGCGACATCGAGACCATTCAAATCGAGCTGGCGCTGGCCGACATGGCGTCGGCCGAGCGGCGGCGCGAGCGGGCGCAGAAGACCGCGAAGGGCGGCGACAAGACGGCGCGCGCCGAGATCGAAGTGATTGACAAGCTGCTCGCCGTGCTCTCCGAAGGGCGGCCGGCGCGCGTCGTCGAGCTGGACGACGCCGAGCGGCAGATAGCGCGCGGCCTCTTCCTGCTCACCTTGAAGCCGACCATCTACGCCGCCAACGTGGACGAGGCCACGCTCGCCGACCCCGACTCGAACCCGCACGTCCGCACCGTTCAACAAATCGCCGCGGCCGAAGCCGCCGAGCACGTCGTCATCTGCGCGCAGTTGGAGGCCGAGCTGGTCGCGCTCGCGCCCGAGGAGCGATTGAGTTACTTGAAGGAGCTGGGGGTGGGGTCGAGCGGCGTGGACCGCCTCATCAAGAGCGCCTACCGGCTGCTCGGCCTGATGTCGTTCCTGACGGCGGGCGAGAAGGAGGTGCGCGCGTGGACCATCCAGCAGGGCACGCGCGCCCCGCAGGCCGCCGGCATCATCCACTCCGACATCGAGCGCGGCTTCATCCGCGCCGAGGTCATCGGCTACGACGAACTCCTGCGCGCCGGCTCGCACGCCGCCGCCCGCGAGCAGGGCCTCCTCCGCCTCGAAGGCAAAGACTACGTCATGCGCGAGGGCGACGTGGTACACTTCCGCTTCAACGTCTGAGTCCGGCCCGTTCGCCGCCCCCTGTCCTCGCGGGAAGTCGCAACTTAAGGAGGTGTGGAAGTGACCACCGTCATCATCGTCATCCTGGTCATCCTGCTCATCGGCGGGCTGCCGACCTGGGGATACTCGCGCGGTTGGCGCGGCGGGCGCGGCTACGGCTACGCGCCGAGCGGCGTCATCGGCCTCATCCTGCTCATCGTCATCATCCTGCTGCTGACGAAACGCATCTGACGGAGGCGCGTAGGTGGGCGCGGCCCTGCTACAGTCCGGGACCGAGAACCTTTCGGGGTTCACGACCCTGCTGTTTTATCTCATCCCGGCGGCCGTCGGGTTGGGCCTCGTCGTCGCCGTCATCCTCAGGAGGCGGCGCAGGCTCGGGAGGTCGCGCCGCGGGCGCGATTCGTAGCCCCGCCGCCCCGAAGGCAACGTCCCGGAAATGCGTGGAGCCCTGAGAGGGCGGGCTTATATCCCGCCCTCTCAGGGCTCCAACATTCTAAGCGGCTTCTCCGGTGCGTGGCCGCGCTAGTAGGTGCCGTTAATCAGGGGGCTGCCGATAACGCCGCCGCCCTCGCACTCTACGATCAGCGTCTCGAACTTGAGGCTGCCCCTGGAGGAGTTGTTCTGGACGCAGGCCCCGGTGGCGTTCAGGATGGACGACTTGTTGAAGATGGCCGTGGCCAGGTCGGCGAGTTGGACGCCGTGGCCGAAGGCGGTGGTGTTGTTGGCCGTGCCCACACGGCGCCCCGTGGCGTTAATCACGCTGCGCTCGACGACGACCTTCGACTCGTTCAGGACCTGGAGGCCGAAGTCGCGGTTGTTGTCGATGCGGCAGTTCTCCAACAGCAGCCGGCCCGAGCCCTGCTGCCTGATGCCGATGGCGAAGTTGCGGATGGTCAGGTTGCGCAGCGTGGCGGTGGCGCCGCTGCTGAGCGAGACGAGGAGGCCGATGGCTTCCTGACGGACGTTGTTACCGCCCGCCGGGTCGCCCTGGTAGACGGCGTCGATGTTGGCCTCGACGCCGGGCGCGGCCTCGATCTGGACGTGGCCGGTGGACTGGATGCTGAGCATCGCGTTGGTCGAGACGCTGACCGGCTCGGAGAAGCGGCCGGAGGTGACGATGATGATGCGGCCGTTCTGGTTGGCGCCCGTGCCGGCGGCGGCGCCGGTGCCGGGCCCGAGGGCGGCGTTGAGGGTGCCGAAGATGCGGTCGGCGCCGTCGGTGTCCTCGGCCGTGCCGATGCGGCCGTCGCCGTCGAAGTCGCCGCAGGTGCCTTTATCGACGATGGTCGTGCCGGGCACGGGGCTGTCGCAGTTACCTTCGACGAGGACCGGGTGGTTGGCCGAGCTCGGCGCGGCGCCGAACACCGCGAGCGCGATGACAAAGGCGGCCAGCAGCCCGCCGTTTCTGGCGGACAGGAGTGGGGCATTTTTCTGACTGTTCTTCATATGTTCTCCGTAACTGTGTGTGTGTCGAGTTCGTGAGATGACCCGCCGCCGGCCTGAGAGTGAAGGCCGGAGTGTCAAGGTCAGGTGAGCCTCCGAAGAGGCGTGAACCTTGACCGCGTGCGGTGAGGTGTCAAGTAAAAGGTGCGTTAGCGCATATACCACAGAAACAGACCGAGGGCAATATAATTATCCGCCGGGCGCACGCTCCGACGCCCGAAGGCGAGGCGCCGACCTGTCTTGACCCCGGCCGCGCGGCGGGCGTAACCTGACGACACCGCTTTGAGAAATCACCGACTTTTCAGACACCGAGGAGGGTTTATTTTGATGAAGAGGCTGAGCTTGATTCTCGTGCTCGCGGCCGTTTCGGTCCCGGCCGCGGCGAAGACCACGTCGCAGACGCAGCCGTCGCAGGCCAAGACCGCGCAGGCGGACGCGAGGGCGAAGAAGGACGGCACCGATTGCTCGCCGCAGCGCGCGGGCGTGCGTTGCAGCCGGCCGAAGCCGAAGAAGGTCTGGTTCTGGGGCAAGTGAGCGGCGCGGGATAACTTTGCCGGCTGATGACGCGACAAACGCCCGCCCCGCGTGGGCCTGGCCGGCTTACGCGCTCGGCCTCGCCGTCTACCTGCTGCGCCTCGACTCGGTCGCGGGGGCCTTCGTGGACGACGCCTGGTACGTCCTGCTCGCGAAGGCCCTCGCCTCGGGGCACGGCTTCACGGTCGTCAACTCGCCCTCGCCCGGCATCACGCCCATCTACCCGCCGGCCTTCCCTGCCCTCCTCTCGCTCGTCTTCCGCGCCGCTCCCGCCTTCCCCGAAAACGTCTGGTTGCTGAAGTCCGTCTCCGTCGCCGCCGTCTTCGCCGCGGCCGCGCTCGCGCGCTACTACCTCGCTCGCTTCCACGGCGCCCGGCCCGCCCTCGCCCACGCCGTCGCGCTGCTCACGCTGCTCACGCCCGCCTTCGTCTTCCTCGCCACCTCGACCGTGATGTCCGAGTGCTTCTTCACGCTCGTCCAACTGGCGGCCGTCGTCTGCGTGGAGCGGAGCATTAAAAGCGACGACGGGAGGCTCGCCCTCGCGGCGCTGCTGGCGGGCGCCGGGCTCTCGGCCGCGGCGTTCCTCACGCGTTCGATTGCCGTCGGGACGGTCGGCGCGGCCGTGCTCTTCCTGCTTCTTAACAGGCGGGTCGTCCACGCCGTCATCTTCTCGGCCGTCGTCCTGCTGTGCGTCGGGCCGTGGCTCGCGTACTCGCGCGCGCACGCGCCGACGCCGGAACAGAAGTTCGAGCAGCAGGGTTTAATCTCGCAGACCTACGCCGAGAGCTTCTGGCAGAAGGCCGCGGGCGACCGCGACTCCGGGACCGTCGCGGCGGGCGACTTGCCCGCGAGGGTCGCCGACAACTTGAAGGAGATTTTCGTCAGGGACGCGGGCGGCCTTATCGTGCCGGCGCTCTACCGCGACGCGCACGAGAGCGGGCAGGAAGTGCTCGGCATGAAGGGCTCGATGGGCGTGACGCCCGCGCCGATGGTCGTCTCGACAATCCTGTGCGCCGTCTGCCTCGCCGGGCTCTTCGTCACGCTCCGCGCGGGCCTGCGGCTGTCGGAGCTGAGCCTGCTGTTGACGCTGCCCGTCATACTCCTCTGGCCCTGGGCGCCCTTCCGCTTCCTGCTTCCCTTCGCGCCCTTCATCTTCCTCTACCTCGTCCGCGGGACCAACTACGTCGGCGCGCTCGTCACGCGCCTCAACGCCGAAGTCGTTCGCGGGGGGCTGACGGCCCCGGCGCGCATCCTGCTGATGTGCGCGGTGCTGCTCAACTGCTACGACCACGCGCGCTACCTGTTAGGCAAGTTCGGCGTCGCGGGCGAGCGGCCCGACTGGGTGGAAGGCTTCGAAGAGTCGGAGGAGGTTCTTGACTGGATGCGCGCCAACGTCTCGGCCGACGCGCTGGTGGCGACGGAGAACCCCGCGCTCGTCCACCTGCGGACGGGGCTGAAGACCGTCTCGTCGCCGGCCGCGCCCGAGCTTAAGAGGGAAGACCTCGCGCGCCGCGGCGCCCGCTTCCTCGCGCACGTCTCGCCCCATCACCCGGCCATCGAGCAGACGGCGGACCCCGGCTTGAAGTTCGTCAAGAAGACGACGCGCAGCCGCCTCTTCGTCGTCGAGTTGGGAGGCAGATAGAGAAAGAGGCCAGCGCCGAGAACGCTTTCGCGCGCGGGCTGGCCTCGGATGAAAGGGCTCGCTACTTCAGGAGGGCGCGGACGCCGGCCAGTATTAAATAGATGACGGCCAGCACCACCGCGAGTTTGATGAGTTTAATGGCGACGAACGTCACGGTCCCGACGACGATGCCGACGGCCGACAGCAGGAGCGGCAGCACGACGGTCAGGGCGAAGAGCCCCAGCAGGACCATCGCGACGACGCGTAGAATGTCTTTTGTGTCTCTCATGTTTTCACCTCTGGAACTTCCGACGCCATCCTATACGAACCCCGGCCGGGGAGCGTTCCCTCCAAGATTCTACACCCGGCGCCGCGTTTTTCCAGCCCAAAACAACTGTGCTAATCTCGACTCATCCCAATTATGACACGCCGCACTAAAGACACTTTGTTCGAGGTCGCGCCCGAGGAGGCGCCGCCCGACGAGAGCGCCCCGCTGGCCGAGCGGATGCGCCCCCGCGCGCTCGAAGAGTTCGCGGGCCAGCGCCACCTCGTCGGCGAGGGGCGCGTGCTGCGCCGCATCGCCGAGGGCGAAGGCTTGTTGCCGTCGCTCATCCTCTGGGGCGGCCCCGGCACGGGCAAGACGACGCTCGCCCGCCTGCTCGCGCGGCGCAGCGACGCGCGCTTCGTGCCGCTCTCGGCCGTCTTCTCCGGCGTCAAGGAGGTGCGCGCCGCCATCGCCGAGGCGCGCGAGGAGAAGCGGCGCGGCCACCGCACCATCCTCTTCATCGACGAGATTCACCGCTTCAACAAGGCGCAGCAGGACGCTCTGCTGCCGGCCGTCGAAGACGGCACCGTCACCCTCATCGGCGCGACGACCGAGAACCCCTCCTTCGAGGTCATCGGCGCGCTGCTCTCGCGCAGCCGCGTCCTCACGCTCGAACCTCTCAACGAGGAGGACGTGCAAGCCATCCTGCGCCGCGCGCTCGCGGACGAGGAGCGAGGGCTGGCCTCGCTCAAGCCGGTCGTCTCGGATGAATTGCTCTCTCGCATCGCGCACGCGGCGGCGGGTGACGCGCGCGTCGCGCTCACCGCGCTCGAAGCGGCCGTCGAATCGACGGAGCCCGACAAGAAGGGCGCGCGCAAGGTCACGGAGGAGACTGTCGTCGAGGCGCTGGGCCGCGCGCGCTACGCCTACGACAAGGGCGGCGAGGAGCATTACAACCTCGCCTCGGCGCTCATCAAAAGCTTGCGCAACTCGGACGTGAACGCCGGCCTCTACTGGCTCGCGCGACTCATCGAGGGCGGCGCCGACCCCGTCTTCATCGCGCGCCGCCTCTGCATCCTCGCCTCCGAAGACGTGGGGCTCGCCGACCCGCAGGCGATGGTGCAGGCCGCCGCCGCCGCGCAGATAACGCAGCTCATCGGGCTGCCCGAGGCGCTTTACCCGCTCTCGCAGGCGACCATCTACCTCGCCCGCGCGCCCAAGTCGAACGCCGTCAAGCGCGCCTACATGGCCGCCGCCGAGGACGCCGCCGAGACGGCGCGCGAGCCCGTCCCGCTCCACCTCCGCAACGCCGTCACGCCGCTCATGCGCCGCTCCGGCTACGGCAAAGGCTACCGCTACGCCCACGACGACCCCGCCGCCCGCAAGGAGATGCGCTGCCTCCCCGAATCACTCCAGGGACGTGAATACTTCGACGAAGAAGAATTTAAAACCGACGACTGAGAACTGATAACTGACGGCCGTTTTATGACCAACAAGACTGACAAGGAACTCGCCTTCCTACACGACCTTTACGTGGCGCCGGACTGGGGCCTGAGGTTCGGGGTGCTGATTGACGAGCACGTGAAGCTGCCCGAGCAGGGCACGGCGCTCTACGTCGCGTCGGGCACGGGCGGGCACGCGCTCGCGCTCGTCGGCCGCGCCGGCAAGGAGTTGGACCTCGTCTGCGTGGACGAGAGCGAGGAGCGGCTGGAGCTTGCGCGCGCGAAGGCCGACGTGCTGAAGGAGGGCCGCGCCGAGTTCAGGCACGAGCAGTTGGAGGCGCTTTCGTTCGAGGACGACCAGTTCGACCTCGTCGTCGGCGACGCCTCGATGGTGGCGCCGGAGCGCCTGCCGGAGATGCTGTCGGAGATGGTGAGGGTCGCGGCGCCGGGCTCGACCGTCTCGCTGAACGTGGCGTCGGCTTCGAGCTTCGGCGAGTTCTTCTCCGTCTTCTGGGAGGCGCTGGTCGGCGCGGGCTACGAGGAGCAGGCCGCCGAGGTGGGCTCGCTGATAAACGAGCTGCCGACGGTTTCTGACGTGGAGAAGATGGCGCGGCGCGAGGCTCTGGAAGATGTCGAATCGTGGACGAGCATCGAGGAGTTCGACTACCCGTCGGCCGAGGACTTCCTTGCGGCGCCGCTCGTCCGCGACTTCCTGCTCGGCCGCTGGCTCGAATCGCTCCCCGACGACTCGGCCCGCGACTCCGTCCTCGAAGAAGTCCGCCGCATCATCGACGAGGACCGCCACGAGTCCGACTTCGTCCTCACCGTCAAAGCGACCATCGTCGTCGGCCGCAAGACGGAATGAAAAAGGTGTCGGGTGACAGGTGTCGGGTGCCGGTTAAGAGGTCGTCTTATACCGGCACCCGACGCCTGACACCCGACACCCTTTTCGCTGTCTTTACGTCCGGGGCTTGTTGACCGTGTAGCTGTCGGCGGTGTCGTCGGCGCGGGCGCGGTCGGCGTCGCGAAGTTCGGAGCGGCGAGAGTCGGCGAGTTGGGCGGCGTCCTCCTTGCCGCCCTCGCTGATGCCCTTCTTGAATTCGCTGATGCTCTTGCCCATGCCGCGCGCGAGCGAGGGCAGGCGCGTGCTGCCGAAGAGCAGCAGCAGGATGACGAGGATGATGATTAGTTCCCAGGGGCCGAAGTTCATTTGTTTTTCCTTCGCTCACCTCTCGGCGGCGTCCGACTCGTAGAAGAGGTACTTGCGCCAGGTCACGTCGGCGCGGCCGATGTAGCGCATGATCTGCCGGTTGACGTGCAGCGAGAAGGCGCGGGGCCGGCGGATGAGGTGCATCCTCGCCTCCTCGGGCGTCCGGCTCCCCTTCTGGTGGTTGCAGCGGCGGCAGCACGCGACCAGATTATCCCACGTCGATTCGCCGCCGCGCGAGCGCGGGTGGACGTGGTCGAGCGTCAAATCCGACGGCGTGAACTGGCGGCCGCAATACTGGCACGTCGAGTGGTCGCGCAGCAGGATGTTCTTCCTCGACAGAGAACGGCTCTTGTAGGGGATGTGGATGTACTCGACGAGGCGGATGACCGAGGGGGC
>DASZEK010000107.1:0-80872 GCA_035941045.1 Pyrinomonadaceae bacterium
GCCGACGTACTCCCAGTGCCAAGGTTCGTAGTAGTAAGGGCGGAAGCCGAAGCGGTCGGCGTTGCGGACGAGCCATTGGTAGACGCGCGTCTGGACCTGGATGGCGCGGTTGGAGTCCTTGGTCTCGACCGGCTCGCCGCCGACGTAGATGTCGAGGGCGCGGCCGGTGAAGTGGGGGCTGTTGACGGCGAGGCCGGCGCGGCCGGAGTTGGGCGACTGGCGGCGCAGGTGCTCCTGGTACTCGCGCGAGCGGAAGGAGGAGACGAGCTTGAGGTACTTCTCTTCGGGCGCGAGGCCGCCCTCGGCCGTGCCCTTGAGGCCGAGCGAGGGGTCGGCGAGCGCGGCGGCGACCATGCGCTTGTAGGCGGCGTAAGTCTCGCGCTCGACCTGGCGCAACTGCTCGGGCCGCGACGGGTCGTAGAAGTCCGAGGCGGGCGCGAGCAGGAGGCGGTCGGGCGTCGGGTAAGTCTTATCCTTGAGGCGCGCGCCCTGCCAGGCGGCGACCATCTGGTAGAGCGTCTCGTCGTCGAGCACGCCCGAGGGCCGGAGGCCGGCCGCGGTCTGCCAGCGCGAGAGGGCCGAGGCGAAGTCGTTCGTCGTGGCCTCGCCCTCGGCGCCGACGAGGCGCGAGATGAGCGGCGTGTAGAGGTGCCAGCCGCGCTGCTGCTTGCCGCCGAAGGCCCACGTGAGTTCGTAGCGGAGCAAAGAGTTGCGCGTCGCGGCCTCGGCGAAATTCTTGGCGAAGTCGGAAGCGGGGGCGGACTCGGCGCGACGCTCGCGGACGAGCGCCGTCGGTTGGAGCGGGGGCTCGGGCGTCTGCTGCGCGGCGGTCGGAGGGTTCTGCGCGGCGGGCGACTGGCCGTAGCCGGGGCGCGCGGCGACGAGGAGCGCGGCGGCCCCGAGCACGGCGACGGCGGCGAAAAACACGAAGAGGTGCGTTCTGTAGTTTTGCATTCCGCTCGACTATTGCCCGTCTCGAAAACTGTTGTTTAAAGGGGTGAGGTTTCTTCCCGCGTCGTGTGTATCAGATGCGCGAGATGGCCCGCCGGTTCGACGCGCCCGCGCGTTTTCGAGCACCGTACACGGGCCGCCAAGACCTTCGTTCGTAATCTTTACGGTCAGAATGGTCGGTTAAATAAAATTGTCTTGTAACGTGCCGCGGCTTGTAGTAATGTCCGGCGCGCTTTCAATGTCACGCGCGCGAGGGCGGCCGTGACCCTTCCCTTCGGGCCGAGGAATCTGGTTGGCAACTCCCGCAACTTTAAGGATGTCGGAACGCTCGGCGCCCAACCTCTGCCTGTCGCCACTCTTGCGGAGCCGCGCCGTGGCACTTGCGCTGTCGGCCATAGCCGCGGCGCAGGTGGCGCTCGTGTCGGCGGGGTTGCCGGGATGGCCGTGCCCCATGATGCACGGGCTCGGCGTCCCGTGTCCGGGATGCGGGCTGTCGAGGGCCACGGTGGCGCTGCTGCGCGGTGACTTCGCCGCCGCCCTCAGCCTGCACGCCTTCGCGCTGATACTGCCCGCGGCGCTCGCCGTCATCGGCTGCGCGGCGCTGCTGCCCGAGGGGCGGAGGCTGGCGCTGCTGGCGGGCGTCGAGAGGGTCGAGCGGCGGACGGGCGTGACGGCCGTGCTGGCGGCCGGGCTCGTCTGCTACTGGCTGGCCCGCCTGATTTTCACCCCGGAAGCGTTCATCCGGCTCATGAGAGGATGAAGCTTCTCCCCCTTCAAGTCTAAACCCGATATAGGAGGCTACGCGTAATGAACGCACTCGGACTGTTGGCACTGTTGGTCATGCTCGGGACCATTATCTGCTTTATCATTGTGCTGATTAAACTGTTCCAGAACGAAGGCGCGCTCAAGGGCATCTTGGGCCTCCTCTGTAGTCTTTACACCTTCATCTGGGGCTGGATGAACGCCAACCGGCTCGGCATCCGCAACATCATGCTGATCTGGACCGCCCTGCTCATCCTCAGTTTTATCCTGAGATTCGCCCTGGGTGCCGGCGCGGCCTACTCGGGCACGACCGTCGCTCCCTAAGGCGCCCGCCGGGCGACACGGCAAGAGAGAAACGAGAGCCGGGACGGGCCGCCCGCGCAGGGGCGCGCCCGTCCCGGCTTTTGCTAGAATGGGGCCGCGCCGGTAAATTCCCGGACGGACGAAGACGGAGAGACTTTCAAGATGCCCCTCGAATCGAACAGCGCGGCCAGCGTCTCGCCGGCCCTCAACTACGAGCTTGAGAACGGCGCCACCTTCACCTTCAACTTCCAGATGGACGGGCGCCTGACCATCATCGGCCTTCAGGACGGCCGCGCCGTCACCGGCACGCTCGCCGACGAGCAGGTCGAAGAACTCCGCGACGCCCTCGCCGAGTACATACATAAGAGGAAAGGGTGAGAAAGGGTGACGGGTGACGGTTAAGAGTTCGTCTCCCCGGCACCCGACACCCGTCAACCCGGCACCCCTGCTTGACCCCGCGGGGGAGGCGGGGCAAGATTTCGTCGTATGCAGTACCGAGTCCCCTCCGCGGCGCGCGCCGTCCCGTCTCTTAATCCGGCACACTTCTTATGCGGGGTGTTGCTCGCCGCCTTGTGCGCCGTCCCGCCCGCGGGCGCGCGGCAGGGGCAGGCGTACGAGCGCGAGCTTGACGCCTCGGGCGCCGTCGAGCTGCGCGTCCGAAACCGCCTCGGGCGAGTGACCGTGCTGGCCGAGGAGGAGCAGAAGAAAGTCTCGCTGCGCGCCACCTCGCCGGGGAAGCCCTTCGGCGAAAAGGACGTGCGCGTCGAGCACTCGGGCGGCGCCGTCAACGTCGAAGTCGAGCGCGAAGCGGACGCCGCCAGAATCTCCGACGGCCGCAAGTTCTCCGGCAACCTCCTGCAAGCCGAGCGCGAGCGCATCGACGTGGTGCTCAGAGTCCCCGCGCGCACGCGCGTCCGCGTCGAGACCGAAGCCGGCGCCGTTGACGTTCTCGGCCACCCGGCCGAGGCCGAGGTCCGCACCGACACCGGCACCATCCGCGCCGACGTGCCTCTGGACGCCTTGCGCTACAGCTTCCGCTGGACCTTAAGCCGCCCGCGCTTCTTCAGCGAAGTCGAGCTTCCCAAAATCAAGCGGCAGCGCAGCGGCGCCTTCGAGATTAAGGGCCGCTTCGGCGACAAGAAGGCGAAGGAGGAGGAGCGCATCCGCCTCGACCTGGAGACGGCCCGCGGCGTCGTCCTCTTCGGCGTCAAGGACGAGAGCCAGGTCCCTTCCGACTTGCGCGAGCGCGAACTCACGGAGGCCGCCCGCGCCATCATCCGCAGCGGCGACACCACGCTGATTGACGCCATCCGCAAGGTCGCGCCCCGCCTCGTCGGCGAGTACGCCGAGACGCTTCCGCAGCGCACGGCCGAGCCGACCTTCGCCGCGAGCCGCAGCCCCTTAGACGTGAAGACGGTGACGGCCGGAGGGCTCGCCAGCGTTCAGGCGCGCGTCACCGACCGCAACGGCCGCGCCGTCGCGGGACTGACGGCCGCCGACTTCTCGGTCGTCGAGGACGGCTCAGAGCGCACTATTCGCAGCGTCGAGCCGGCGACCGCGCCCTTCAACCTCGTCCTCCTCTTAGACGTTTCCGGCAGCGTCGAAGAAAGGCTCGACTTCATCCGCAAGGCCGCGCTCAACTTCCTCCAGACGGCCGGCCCGCAGGACCGCATCGCCATCGTCTCCTTCCGCGACGACATCCAGCTCGTCTCGGACTTCACGGCCGACAGGCAGTTGCTCGCCGAGAGAATCAAAGACATTCAGGCCGGCGGCGCCACCGCCCTCTACGACGCGGCGGCCTACTCGCTCGTCCACACGCTGCGCCCCCTGCGCGGGCAGCGCACGGGGCTCGTCATCCTCTCGGACGGCGACGACAACCGTTCTTTCCTCGCCTTCCCCTCCGTGCTCGAAGCCGTCGTCGAATCCGGCGCCGTCGTCTTCCCGCTCTACGTCCCCTCGGGGTTGATACCGGCGTCGCTGGCGTCCGCGCCGACGGCCGCGACGACGCTCGACCCCGTGCGCTCGCGCTACCTGACGCTGACCTCGCGCGCCGACGAAGAAGGGAAGCGGCTGGCGGCCACGTCGGGCGGCACCTACTACCCCATCACCCGGCTCGAACAGTTGCAGAAGGCGTACGACGACGTGGTGGCGCAGCTCCGCACTTCGTACACCGTCACCTACGAGACGCCGCAGGGCTCGCGCCGCGACTCGCGCGTCCGCGTCCGCGTCTCGCGCCCGGACGTTTCCGTGACCCTGAGCCCGGCCGTCAACGTCGCGGCCTCGGGCGGCGTCAAACCGTAAGGAACACTCCCCACGAAAGATTGAAGTCGAGAAGCGAGGAAGGGAAGTTGTCTTCTTACATTTCGCCTGACCGCCCGAGGTTGTTCGCGGCCCTGATGGCGGCGCTTCTGTTGTGCGGCGCCGCGCTGGCGCAGTCGGGTCGCGTGCGGCCCGAGGGCGAGCCGCCGCCGGTGCAGACGCCGACTCCGACGCCCACACCCGCGCCCGAGACCGACACCGAAGAGGACGGCGTCGAGCGCATCGACACGGACCTCGCCAACGTCCTGCTGACGGCCGTGGACAAGAACCGGCGCTTCGTGACGACGCTCCGGCGCGAGGACGTGCGCGTGCTCGAAGACGGCGTCGAGCAGCAAATCTCTTCCTTCCAGCGCGAGACGGACTTGCCCGTCTCGGTCGTCCTCCTCGTCGACACCAGCGCCTCGCAGGCCGGCGTCATGTCGGACGAGCGCGAGGCGGCGCTCGCCTTCGTCGAGTCTACTCTGCGGCCCGGCAAAGACACGGCCTCCGTGCTCTCCTTCACGGGCCTCACGCGCATCGAGCAGGAGCCGACGGGCGACCTCGCGCGGCTGCGGGCGGCCATCGCCACGCTCAAGACCGAGTTCAAGTTCGGGGCGCCCGAGTGCGACCGCGACTCGCCGCCCGAGGTGCTCATCCGCTGCGAGACGCGCGCCTGGGACGCCGTGCTGGTGGCGGCCCGCGGGGTGTTGGCGCGCACGCCGCAGACGACGCGCCGCGCCGTCATCCTCCTCTCCGACGGCGACGACTGTTGCAGCCGCGTCTCGCGCTTCCGCAGCGTCGAGGAGGCCGTGCGCGAGAACGTCGTCGTCTACTCCATCGGCATCCGCGACGACGACATCGACCAGGGCGAGCTGCGCCGCTCCTGGCTCCGCCAAGTCTCCGAGGACACGGGCGGGCGCGCCTTCTTCCCCAAGAACCGCGCCGAACTCGACGCCGCCTTCGCCCAGGTGGCGGCCGAGCTGCGCTCGCAATACCTCATCACCTACTCGCCGTCGAACAAGGCCAAGGACGGCGGCCTCCGCCGCGTCGCCGTCGAAATCACCAACCCCGACCTCCGCAAGCAGAAGCTCCGCCTCCTCTACCGCCAGGGCTACTACGCGAAGAGGGTAGTCAGTAGCCAGTAACTTGCCTTTTCACCCCCTCATCCCTCATCCTTCCGCTGACGTATGGCACGCCCGCTTCTCATGTCCCTGTTCGACGAGGCCGAGCGCCGGCCGCTCTCGGTGTCGGAGCTGACGGCCGAGGTGCGGGGCGCCATCGAGGGCCGCTTCTCGTCCGTCTGGGTCGAGGGCGAGATATCGAACTTCAAGGCCGCGGCCTCCGGCCACTGGTACTTCACCGTCAAGGACGAGGGCTCTCAGCTCCGCGCCAAGTGCTTCCGCGGCGTCAACTCGCGCATCCGCTTCCGCCCGTCCGACGGCCTGCTGGTGCGGGCGCGCGGGCGCCTGACAGTCTACGAGCCGCGCGGCGAGTACGAGCTGGCGGTCGAGGCTCTGGACCCCGTCGGCGCGGGCGCCCTGCGCGTCGCCTTCGAGCAGTTGAAGGAACGGCTCGCGGCCGAGGGCCTGTTCGACGAATCTTTGAAGCGCGAGCTGCCGCTCTTGCCGCGCCGCGTCGGCGTCGTCACGAGCCCGACGGGCGCTGCCCTGCGCGACATCCTCCGCACCATCGAGCGGCGCACGCGCACCGTCAGCGTCCTCTTCGCGCCGACGCGCGTGCAGGGCGAGGGCGCGGGGCGCGAGATAGCCGCCGCCCTTCGCGCCCTGAACGAACACCATCTGAAATCAATCGCCGAAGGAAGATGGGAGGGTCGCCTCGACGCCATCATCGTCGGGCGCGGCGGCGGCTCGGCCGAAGACCTGTGGGCCTTCAACGAGGAGGAGGTGGCGCGCGCCATCCGCGCCTCCAGCGTGCCCGTCATCTCGGCCGTCGGGCACGAGACGGACTTCACCATCTCAGACTTCGCCGCGGACGTGCGCGCCGCGACGCCGACGGCCGCCGCCGAACTCGTCGCCGAGCGCGAGGACGAAGTCGGCTCTTACGTCGATAGCTTGACGCACACGCTCGTCAACGCCGCGCGCTACCGCGTCATCATGGAGCGGGCGCGCGTGCAGGAGGCGGCCATGTCGTCCGGCTTCGACGAGGTGAGGGCGCGACTGCGCGCCGCGCGCACCGAGGCCGACGACGTGCGACGCCGCCTCGAATGCCGCGCCTCGGACTTGGCCGGGGGCGCGCGCAGGCGTTTGGGCGCGGCCGTGACAAGGCTCTCGCCGGCCGGGATGACGGCGCGGGCCGCGCGCACGCGCGTGCGACTTGAGGTCGCGCGGGCGGGGTTGGAGTCGGCGGCGGGCGCGTCGGTCGAAGACGGGCGGGCGCGTCTCGCGGTGGCCGCCGCGTCGCTCGGCGCGCTGTCGCCGCTCGGCGTCCTCGGGCGCGGCTACGCGCTCGTGCGCGACTCGCGAGGCGCGGTCGTGCGCTCGGCGCGCGAGGTGACGGAAGGCGAGGTGTTAAGCGTTCGTCTGTCGGAGGGCGCGTTGCGCTGCCGCGTGGAAGAGGTCAAGGGGGGAGAGGGAAGCTAATGTCGCAAGCGCATCGGGGCGGGGGCAGCCGGAGCCGCATCGTCGTTGACGTGGCGCGCGTGCAGGCCGAGGCGCAGTCGAGTCGCAAGGGCGGGCGCAGGCGCCGAGCCCTCTCGATAGCCGCGCTCGTCGTGGGCGCGCTCCTCCTCATCCTGCTCGTCGGCTCTTACACGTGGTGGCAGAGTTATAAGAGGGGGCCGGCCTACAGCCTCGCGCTTCTGGTGGACGCCGCTCAGCGCGACGACCTGCCCGCGGTCGAGGCGATGATTGACGGCGACCAGGTGGCCCAAGGGTTCATCCCGCAGGTCATCGAGAAGCTGACGGGCGCGGGCGCGACGCTGCCGCCGGAGGCGCGCGCGCGCGCGACGGCCGCGCTGCCGCAACTCCTGCCGCGCGTCCGCGAGACGATACGCGAGGAGGTGGCGCGCGGCGTCAAGGAGGCGGCCGGGCAGACCGGCGCGCGTTACCCGTTCTTCATCCTCGCGCTCGGCATCCCGCGCGCGGCGGACGTGCGCGAGACGGGCGACGCCGCCGCCGTCAAGTTCAACCGCGGCGACCAGCAGACCGAGCTTTCGATGCAGCGCAGCGGCGACACCTGGAAGGTCGTCAACGTCAAGGACGACGAGCTCGCCGGCCGCCTCGCCACGCGCCTCGCCGCCAGCCTCCCTACCGGCCCGCCGCCGGGGCCGCAACGCAGGCAGGGACGCTAAACAGACCGTCATTCGTCAAAGTAGAGAGATGCCGAAGCGAGAGCAAACAGTTAAGACCGAGGCGCAGAGCTTTGAATCGCAGCTCGCCTCGCTTGAGCGAATCGTGCGCGAGCTTGAGCGGGGCGACCTGCCGCTTGAGCGCAGCCTCGAACTGTTCGAGCAGGGCGTCAGGCTCTCGCGCGAGTGTCAGGAGCGTCTGAACGAGGCCGAGCGGCGCATCGAAGTGCTCCTGCGCGCGCCCGACGGCTCGACGCTGGCGGGCGCCTTCGAGGGCGAAGAGTTCGAGGCGGAAGACGACGACGAGGGCGCCGATGAGAGCGTCTTCTGACGCGCGCGCCGCCGACGCCGGGGCCGCCGCCGAAGAGGTGCGCGCCTACGCCTCGCGCGTCCGCTCGCTCGTCGAGGAAGAGCTGGACCGCCTCGTGCCCCCGGAGCGGGCCGACCCCTCGGGCGTCCACGCCGCCATCCGCTGGAGCCTGTTTGCGCCCGCCAAACGTTTCCGCCCCGCGCTCCTCTTCGCCGCGGGCGAGACCTTCGGCGCCCCGCCCGAAAGACTGCTGCGCGCTGCCTGCGCCTACGAACTCGTCCACACCTACTCGCTCGTCCACGACGACCTGCCCGCGATGGACGACGACGAGCTGCGCCGCGGACGCCCGACCTGCCACGTCAAGTTCGGCGAGGCGACGGCCGTCCTCGCGGGCGACGCCCTCCAGACTCTCGCCTTCCAGACTCTCGCCGAAGACGAATCGCTCGACGCGCGTTTGCGCGTCCGGCTCATCTCGGAATTGGCGCGCGCCGCGGGCACGCCCCAGGGGATGGTCGCCGGACAGGCGCACGACCTCGCCGCCGAGGCGCGCGCGGACGTGACCGGCGAGGAGCTTGAGCACATACACAGGCGCAAGACGGGCGCGCTCATCTCGTCGGCGGCGCGCTCGGGCGCGCTGGTCGCGGGCGCCTCTGCGGAAGAGCTGGAAGCGGTCACGCGCTACGCCCTCGCCGTCGGCCTGCTGTTTCAGATAACGGACGACCTGCTCGACGTGACGGCCTCGGCCGAAGACCTCGGCAAGACGCCGGGCAAGGACGCGCGCGCGCAGAAGGCGACCTACCCGGCGCTCTACGGACTCGAACCGGCACGCGAGCGCGCACTCCGAGTTTACGAGGAAGCCTGCGCCGCGCTCGACTCAATCAGCCGTCCCGCCCCGCTGCTGCGCGGCATCGCCCGCCTCGCGCTCGAACGCCGCGCCTGAGAGCACGAGCTTAAAAGTTCGCGGCCGCCCGCTTCCTGTCAAGCGAAGTGGGCGGCCGCGGTTGTTTATGGGTTAAGAGCGTTTCAGTTGAGTCTCGGGAAGGCCATCAGGTGCAGGATGGTTTCGTCAACGACCTTCCACGCGCCCTGCACGGCCGCCGTCTCAAAGCGCAGCTCCGAGCCCTTGCCGACGGAGGCGAACCGCTCGGGCGCGGCCGAGCGCACCTGCTCGATGACCTGCTCGACGCCGAGGCGCGGGAACTCGACGTACGAGTCGAGCGAGTCGAGCAGGTGGCCCCGCAGGAGCTTGGCGAGCTTGGCGCGGCACAGCTCCGAGGAGCCGAACACGTCGCCGCCCGCGAAGCCGCCGCGGACGTGCGCGAAGTAGCCGACCTGTCCGGGCCGCGCCTCGACGCTCGCCCCGAGCCGCGCCTCGTCCTCCGGCGTCACGCTCGCCTCGTACACGTCGCTCATCGACATCGTCGCGCTCGGCGCCGCGAGCCGCGCCGACTTGGCTTGGATGTCGCCCCACACGGCCGACTGGTCAGACGTGTAACTGCCCGTCTCGCGCAGGCTCCGCGTCACGGACCCGTGCTTGAGCGAGCGCAGGGAAGAGTACGAGTGGCTGCCGCCGCTGCCGAAGCCGCGCGAGGTGTAGCGCCAGCGCCCCTGCTCGACGCAGGTGACGGGAATCTCGGCCGTCGAGCGCGCGGGGACGACGATGGTGGTGTTGACGATGCGGTTCTGCTTGGCGCCGACGAGCAGCTCGCCGTCGAGGATGATGACATCGCGGTCGGCGCGGTTCTCGACGCGGAGCGTCGGCACGCTCCCGCCTTCGGAGACTTCCGTGACTTCGACTAAGCCCGCCTTGAGCGCCTGCTCGAACTCTATGTAAGGGAGCGCGGAGTCCTCCCTGATGAAGACCGGCGTGATGCGGAGCTGCCTGAACTCGACGGGCTCGCCCGTGTATAAATTGTTGATGAAGCTTTCAAGGACTTTCATGTCGCCTCCTACGTACTGAGGCTTGAGCCGGCCGCCACTGGCGCCCCCCGTACGGAGGCGCCGCGGGCGCAAGCCGCGTTAACACTCATCAGTGAATGGGACTTCGGGCTCCGCCGGAGGAGAGCGCGCGCGGCGGGCCGCCCTAATCGGTTCACTTCCACGGCGAGGGATTGCGTTGGAGGTAGTCTAGCAGAAGAGTCGTCAGTTATCAGTTGAGGGCCGGCGACTTCTATTCGAGGAAGGTCACTTCGCCGTCGACGACGCGGGCGAGGTAGCGGCCGTCGCGCATGAGCCAGGCGACGCGGCGGCCCGAGCGGGCGAGGTCGGCCCACTCGCTCGACTTGTTCGGGTTCTGCTCGATGAGGACGAAGTCGCCCGGCAGCTCGACGTGGCGCAGGCGCGAGCGCGCGAAGCGTTTGACGCCGCGGCCGCCCGCGAACAGCTTCTCGAAGGCGACGAGGACGACGCCGGCCGCCGGGAGGTCGTCTTCCGCCTTGGCGTCAGTTGCCATCGCGTCCGTCTTCGTGGGCTTTCGTGTGGAGCATGTCGCGGACGAGGTCGAGGAGTTCTTTGGCGCGGTAGGGCTTTGAGATGTAGGCGTCGAAGCCGGCTTCGAGCGCGCGCTGGCGGTCCTGCTCCCCGGCAAACGCCGTCAGCGCGACGCAGGGGATGGAGCGCGTGCGCTCGTCCGAGCGCATCTCGCGGAGCAGGCTCCAGCCGTCGAGCGCCGGCATTGAGAGGTCGATGATGGCGAGCGCGGGCGTGTGGGTGCGCACCGACTCCAACGCCTCGCGGCCGTCGCGCGCCTCGCGGATGGAGTAGCCTCCGGCCTCCAGGATCATGCGCAGCAACTCCCGGTTGTCGTCGAAGTCTTCGGCGATGAGTATGCTGTCGTGCATCGTGGCGCGTCAGAGACGGGTGAGAAGGCCGAGACGAAAAAGGCTCCTCGAAGGACCTGAATCCCTCCGGCGGCGAAAGTGTCTGCCGTCAGACACACCAGGGGAGAGCGCGTCGCGCACCTTATAGCGCGTGCGGCCGAGCGGAGTCAAACGCGGCGGGGCCGTCAGTTAAGAGTTCTTGACACCCCAAAGCCGCGCCGTCCATAATCCCGTTTGGCGGGGCTTTACGGGCGGGTGCGGAAGCCGCGGCCACGCCGGAAGTTAGACTCGCAAACCTGACCGGAGAGCCCGCCGGAGTGAGGCCCCCCTTCACCGCCCGGTCATGCAGAGCTTCGACTCGGAAGCGAACCACCAACACCGCATCAAAAGAGAGGACACGAACCGTGCCTAGCGGAGACTTGGAACAGAGCTTGCGCGCAGACGTGGAGCGCTACGTCGAGGGTCGGCTGGGCGAGCTGCGCGAAGAGGTCGAACGCCTCCAGGGGCAACTCAACGACGCGCTCTCGCGCATGCGCGAGCGACTCGAAGCGCCGGCCGACGAAGGCCACGCCCCGCTCGCCGTCGCCATCTCCGACCACCTGCGCAACGCGCGCAACGAAGGGATTGAGGCCGCCAACGCCGAGAGCTCGCGCGCCCGCGCCTCCTCCGACATCGCGCTCATCAAGGCGGCCGTGGACGACCTCGAAGCCCAGCACACGCAGGCCGACATCCTGAGCGCCCTCGTCAACCGCGCCGCCGCCTTCGCCCCGCGCGTCGCCTTCTTCGTCGTCAAGAACGAGCGGGCGACGGGCTGGCGGGCGCGCGGCCTCGAAGGCACCGTCGGCGACGACGCCGTGCGCGAACTCTCCCTGCCGCTCTCGGCCGACACGCTTTTGGGCGAGGTCGCGCGCACGCGCTCGACGTGGAGCGGCGCCGCCGGCTCTCACGCCGAGGACACGCAGGTCTACGGCCACTTCGGCGGCGAGCCGCCGCAGCGCCTCGTCGCCGTCCCGCTCGTCGCCCGCGAGAAGGCCGTCGCCGTCCTCTACGCCGACAGCGCCGAGCAGGACGCCGACGCCGTCAACCTCGAAGCCCTCGAAACCATCGTCCGCGTCGCCGGCATGTCGGTCGAGCTGCTGGCCGCGCGCCGCCCCGCCGGTGCCGCCGAAGCCGCGACCGCACCCCCGCGCCCGCAGGAAGCACCCCCGCGCCCGCGGGAGGCGCCGCCGCGCGCTCAAGAGGCTCCCGCGCCGCCCCCGCCCGCGCCCGTCTCCGAGAGGTTCGGCGCGCCGTCCGGCACGCCGCCGCCCGAGCCGCCGCGATTCGAGCCCGCGCCCGAGCCGCCGCCGCGCGCCGAGCCCGAGCCGGCCTTCAGCCTGCCGCGCCCCGAGAACCCCTTCGCCGAGTCCGCGCCCGAGTCGCCGGCCCCGACGCCCGTCTCGCCCCTCGGCAGCACGCGCCGCTACGGAGCCGCCGACATGGAGTTCCCCGTCGATGTCAGCGAGGCCGACAAGCGTTATCACAACGAGGCCCGCCGCTTCGCCCGCCTCCTCGTCTCCGAAATCAAGCTCTACAACGAGGACAAGGTCCGGCGCGGCCGCGACGAAGGCGACCTCTACTCGCGCCTGCGCGAAGACATCGACCGCTCGCGCCAGATGTACGACAAGCGCGTCCGGCCGGAAGTCTCCTCGCGCTATGACTACTTCCACCACGAGCTGGTCAACATGCTCGCCGAAGGCGACCAGCACAAGCTCGGGCAGGACTACCCCGGCGCCACCGTCGCTTAGTAGACGAAACACATCCAACTCACGCCGGCCGCCTTCTCATCAAGATAGTGAAGGCGGCCGTGCTCTTTTCCGGCGGCCCGTCGGTTATAATTCCCCGCCGACGAAATAGGACGAGGGAGGACGAGCTTGAGAGGACGACTTCAGAAACATCGCGTCACGTTCGCGGCGGCCGTCTGCGCGGCGCTGCTCGCGGCCACCGTGCTGCCGCTGACGGTCGCGAGCTGCCGCACGCAGCGCGCCGCGGCGGACGACCCCGCCGCCTTCGAGCGCCTGCGCGCACTCACGCGCGGCGGCGCCACCCCGCCCGAGCAGGCGGCCGCGCAGCTCGCCTCGCAATACGAAGGCACGCGCACCGGCGCGCTCGCGCGTCTCTTGCAGGCGCGCATACGTTTGGGCGCCGGCAACTTCGAGGGCGCCGCCGCGCTCCTCCAGTCCTCCGACTTCAAGACGCAAACGGCCGTCGCCGACCACGCCCTCTGGCTGCGCGCCGACGCCCTCGAAAAGCTCGCGCGCCGCGCCGAGGCCCGCGCCGCCCTCGAAGAACTCGCGCGCGACTACCCCGACTCGCTCCGCGCCCGCGAGGCGACCTTGCGCGCCGCGCGCCTGCTCGCGCAGGACAATCAACCTTCGGCCGTCCCGCTCGAAGTCAAGAAGCTCGCCGACGAGGACGACGCCGAAGCACTCCTCCTCACCGCCAAAGCCTTCGAGCAGTCGGGCGACCGGGACAAGGCCGTCGCCGCCTACCGCCGCCTCTACTTCTACGCGCCCGCCTCTTCTCTGAACGACGCCGAGGCCGCGGCCGCCTTCAACCGCCTCGGCTCAAGCCCCGCGCCCGCCAACGCGGAAGAGGCCGCCGCGCGCGCCGAAAGACTCTTCCGCGCCAAGCGCCACGCCGACGCCGTCGCCGCCTACGCGGAAGCCTTCAGGAGCTTCCCCGCGACCGCCACGCCGCAGGCACGACTCCGGCAGGGCGCCGCCGCCTTCAACGCCAAGCGCCCCGAGACGGCCGAGGCGCTGAACGCCGTCCCGACCGCGGCCGGCGAGACGCGCGCCGAGGCGCTCAACCTGCTCGCCCAGCACTACGCGCGCTCGAAGCAATGGCCGCAGGCCCGCTCGACGGCCGACGAGCTGCGGGCCTCCTTCCCCAAAAGCGACTGGACGATGCGCGCCCTCGCCGCCGCCGGCAACGCCGCCCGCGACGCGAAGAACACTACGGACGCGCAATACTTCTACCGCCTCGCCGTCCAACTCTTCCCCGGCGCCCCCGAGGTCGCGGGCGCGCAGTTCGAGCTGGCCTGGGCCGCGCACGACGCGAAGAACTTCGCCGAATCCTCGCGCCTTCTTACTGAACACCTCGCCTTCTACGCCGACCGCAACACCGACAACCGCGGCAAGGCCGGCTACTGGGCCGCCCGCGACTCCGAGCGCGCCGGCAAGCTCGCCGAAGCGCGTGCCCTCTACGACGCCATGCTCGCGCGCTACGACGCCAACTGGTACGGCTACCTCTCCCGGCAGCGACTCGAACAGTTGACGAAGCAGGGCGAGGCGGCCGGCAACTTCGCGCCCGACTCCACGGTCGCCCGCGCCGCCGCGAATCTGAAACCCGTCACCGTCGCCGACGAGACGGCCGGGCAGGCGGAAGCCGACCGACTCGTCAAGGCCGAGCAGTTGGCCGCGGCCGGCGCCGACGACCTCGCCCACGCGGAACTGGACAAGGCGCTCGAAGCCGCGCCGGCCAGCCCCCGCCTCAATCTCTCCAAGGCGAAGCTCCACCGCGCGCGCGACGAGAACGTGCAGGCTTTCAACGTGCTCCGCCGCAGCTTTCCCGATTACTCGCAGATGAAGCCCGAGGAGCTGACGCCCGACGAGTGGGATGTCTTCTACCCGCTCGCCTTCTGGGACTCCATCAAGCAGGAGGCGAAGGCGCGCGACCTCGACCCCTACACCGTCGCCGGCCTCATCCGACAGGAGTCCGTCTTCAACCCGCGCGCCGTTTCGCACGCCGACGCCTACGGCCTCATGCAACTCCTCGTCCCGACCGCGCGCCTGACGGCCCGGCGCGCGGGCGTTGACGACCCCATCACGACCGAAAAACTTTTGGGCGACCCGCGCCTCAACATACGGCTCGGCACCACGTACCTGCGCGACCAGATGGACAAGTACGGCCGCATCGAGTACGTCGCCGCCGCCTACAACGCCGGGCCGGGCCGCGTCGTCCAGTGGCGCGCCTCGCTCCCGCTCCAGCTCGACGAGTGGACCGAGGCCATCCCCTTCAAGGAGACGCGCGGCTACGTGCAGGGCGTCGTCCGCAACTCGCTCCAGTACCGCCGCCTCTACGACGAGCAGGGCCGCTTCCGGCCCGAGGTCGGCACGCGCGCCGCGCGCACGGACATCGGCGCGCAGCCGTCCCCCACTAACAGCAACACGCGCCCCCGCCGCGTCTCGAACGAAGAGGAAGAATGAGGGGAAAAAAGTCTTACTTGATGTGCATGTGGCTCGCGCTTCTGCTCGCCGTCTCTTTCAACGCCTCCGCCGCGCACGCTCAGCGCAGGGCGGCGGCTAAACCTTCCGCGCGCGCCGTCACCGTCAAGACCGAGCCGAACGCCGTCGTCTGGGTTGACGACGTGAGGCGCGGCGTCGCCGACGCCGAAGGCTCGCTCCAACTCACGCTCGCGCCCGGCGCGCACCGCCTGCGGGTCCGCGCGCAAGGGTTCTCGGAACGCACGCTCCCGCTGACGCCCGCGCAGAGGGGCGTCATCCCCGTCAAGCTCCTGCCGACGACCGACGAGGCCACGCTCCTCTTCCAGCGCGCCGAGGCCGCGCGCGAGCGGGCGGGCGGCAACGCCGAGGCCGTCGAGCTCTACCGCAAGGCGCTTGAGCTTCGGCCGCGCTTCCCCGAGGCGCACGTCGGACTCGCGCGCGCCCTCGCCTCCGCCGACGACTTCGACGGCGCGCTCGAACAGGTCGCCGCCGCGCGCCGCGACCGCCCCGTCTACCCCGAGGCTTCGGCCGTCGAGGGGCGCATCCTGCGCTCGTCGTCCGACTACGCGGGCGCGCTCACGGCCTACGCCCGCGCGCTGCGCGAGGCGCGCGGCTTCCAACCCGAGGCGCACACCGGCGCGGGGCTCGTCTACGAGGAGACGGGCCGCCACGAGGAGGCGGTCGCCGCCTTCCGCAAGGCCCTCGCCCAACTCTCCGACACCGAGCCCGTGCTCTACGAGCTGCTCGGCCGCAACCTCGAAAAACTCGAACGCTGGAAAGAGGCCGTCGTCGCCTACGAGAAGTACCTCGCCCTCGCCCCCACCGGCCCGCACGCCAGCGCCATCAACTCCATCATCGACCAGCTCCGCCGCCAGGCCGCCGAGCAGGAGTCGCCGCCGCAATAGCGGACCGGAAGCTTCAACACAGAGGGCGCAGAGTACACACGGAGGGCACGGAGAAGAAGAATGCTTTTCTCCGTGCCCTCCGTGTAATCTCTGCGCCCTCTGTGTTAGAACCTCCGGCCCGCCGATTACAACAAACCGAGCTTGTGCGCCGCGAAGACGAGGATGAAGGCCAGCGCGAAGAAGGTCGCCAGCCAGGGGTGCTTGCCCATCGGGCACTTGCCGTGTTCAGTCATCTCGTAAACTGCCTCTTAACGCTTGGCCTCGAAGACGCGGTTGAAGGGCGTCTGCGCCTTGTAGAGCCCGAGCCGCTGCCCGATGTAGGCGAGCGTCGAGCTTAAAGACGCCGCGAAGTCGCCAGCGACCTTGCCGACGAAAGCCCCAAGCTTCTCCGGGTTGACGTTGTTCGTCTCGCTGACTTGACTCAAAATCTTACCGACTCCCTCCGAGGTGCTTTGAAATTATAACGTCGCGAGGTGGAAAGCGCGCAATGTTATAGGGCCGCCGCCCCGTGTCAACGCGCGCGCCCACGCGGATAAAAACAAACAGGGCCGTTCGAGCCTCTTTACCGACGGCGAGTAGTGGGTCTACTATGCGTCAGAGCGCCCGAAGGCGAAGGGCCCGGACGACGGGTGTTTCGGCCCTTCGCTCCGGGCGGCCTAACAACGGCGTGCAGCGGACCTCAAGCCAGCCGGCCTCTCATCTTCAAAGTATGCAGGCGGACGCTGGATGCCGGGTGTCGGGCTTCTAATTCGCACATAACACGGTCGTCAAAGGAATCACTCGAATGACCAGGTCGGACGACAGGTTGTACGCTATTTTCGTCTCATCCACGAGTGAGGATTTAGAAGCTTATCGCCAAACCACGCGGGAAGTGCTCCTCGATAAGAAGTGCCTGCCCGTGATGATGGAATATTTTTCCGCCGAATCCAAGAGTACAATAGACGTAATTGAGAATCACCTGAGACATTGTGACGCCGTAATCCTGATTGCCGGAGCGAGGTATGGCTCTTCCCCACCGGACAATGAAAAAAGTTACGTGGAATGGGAATTCGAGCAGGCACATGACAAGGGGCTCCCGATTGTCAGGTTGGTCATGTCCCCGAAGGCGCGAAGGTGCTTCCCGAATATTGATGAGAAAGAGCGGGGTAGACAGGAACAGTTCATCAAGCGTTTAAAGGGGACCCACATCAAGCATTTCGACGAGAGTAATTTCGTCAGGGAGGTCATGAAGGCCGTCGACCAACTGATAAAAGACCTGAACAAACAGCAGCGAGCAGGCTTTATCAAGGCGGCCGAGCATGAAAGGTCCCTGGACGCCAAATCGTACGAGCTCTATAAATCGAATACTCACGGGAAGTGTCTCAGGATGCTTTCCAGCTTTGTCTTACTCCGCCAGGGTTCACTGGACCTGGTGCGAAAAAAGGAGGGGGCTATGAAGAACGGCAGCGACGAACGCGAGGTGCGAGATAAGCTTCTGAATTTATTGCATCACGACGTGCTCGGCCAGCCGGTCACGGCAGAGATAGCCGCGAACCTGATGTCCCTGTTCATCGAACGGCTGCACGGCTTTTCAGGCCCCTCCGGCTTCACGCCGGATAGTATGAAAGAGTTGGAGGTTGTTCTCGACCAGCTTTTCGGGGACACCTTATATCTCCTCGAAGCGACCAGTATTCACTCGACCCATAAAGAGCTGGCGAGCTACAAGGGGTATTGGGAGGACAGCGTACTCGGGCCTTTCTTCAAAAAGAAGAACAAGGAATTTCTAAGCAGGCCGGGCGACCATAATATCAAGCGCGTCTACGTCTGCGACTCGCTGGCCGACGTGCTCGCCGAGGAGTGGTTCAACGACACGGTCATCCAGCACATCCGCGACGGCGCGCTGGTGAAGATAATTCAGGTCAACGAGAAGGATGTCAGCTCCTACGAAGATTTCGGCCTCTACGAACACAACACCGGCGACGCGGAGACCTACCTCCTACTCGCGCCCAAGGAGAGGAACATACAGGAGAATGAACTAAGGACGGCCGTCACCGCCGACGCCGATAAAATCGGCGAGTATAAAAAGAAATTTGAAAGGATGTGGGGCTATTCCGACCAACCGCTGGAGATTGTACAGTCAGCCCAACTTGAGGAGGCAGACCGCCAACCACTCACTGTTCACGGAGAAGGGGCTATTAACGAGCTGTTCGAGCAGCGAATTATTCTCCGCAAGATGCAGCGACTCGACAACAAGGAGAGCCTCCTCCCGGAGCACTCTCGCCCCGTCCGCAAGTACCAGCAGGAATACGCCAAGGCGGTGTCCGGCCACATCAACAAGCGCTTTCCGGGCGTGAAGCATTTATTCTACGTCGGCGACACTTACAAGAACGACGGGGCCGCCATCAGGAACCTACAGGCCTTGGGGTGGGACGTGAGCGGCTTCATCTGCGAGCCGAAGCTGAAGATCGAGCGTCTGTGGTTCAACTCGATTTTCTACACGGACCGCTGGAACGACCTGGTCGGTTTCGCGGCGAAGGTGCGTGAGAAGGTCGGCCCGCAGAGTCTCGCCCTCTTCGACATCGACCAAACCCTGTGGGCGCCCAAGGGGGTTCACGATTCGCCCCTCACTCGCGCCCGCACGCAGGCTATCGAAAAACTGGTCGATGAGTATACCGACTCGGACAGCGAGACTGCCAAGCGGGCTAAGGCGCGAATAGAGTTGCTGTACCGGGAGATTTCGGAGGTCAAATACCTGAACTCCTTGACACTCGACAATGAAGACTACAAGGCCGCCATCTGTGTCTTTCTGGCACTCAACGCCATCTGGAATCAGCAGGAGCTTGAGAGCGGAGACACGGACCAGGGCGCCGCTTTTTTCCGGCGGTACCACCAGCTCAGCCCGGAGCAGTTTTTGAAATACGTAAAGACTGAATACCTTCCCCGCTTTCTCGACACGAGCCAGGGCGGTGAAATGAACATGGCTAATTTTATACTCAGGACGTTAGGTGTGGTGAAGACGAATCAGTTTTCCCGATACGGCGAGACCAACAAGATTCAAGTCCAGAGCGTTCAGGATGATGTCGAGAGAATCCTACGCGAGATTATGGGAACCAACCCCGTGAAGTACCAGGCCTTCCGGATTAAAGAACTACAGGAATCGCTGAGCCGGACGAGGGGCGACGGCACTTTCGATGATAAACTGGTGCTCAATAAATCGGCCTGGGACCTCGCGTCGTGGCTGAAGCAAAGTGGGGCGCAACTGCTGGCCCTCTCCGACAGGCCCGACGAGGCGACCTTCATCCCTGACGGAGAATCCCTGCTCGACGCAAAGATGATTATATACGGCAAGTCCATCATCGAAATCCTCGGCGCCGCCCCTCCCTCGTGAAGAGGGCGGCCGAAAGGGTAGAGTGTTCCCCGCAAACAGGGCGGAGCCCGACATCAACTTTGAAGTGCAATCATGACCACACCAGCCGCGCCGCGTAAACGCCGCCACGTCTCCGAGAAGGCGGGCCGCTTCACCGAGTCCGTCATCCGCGAGATGACGCGCCAGGCCCTCCGCCACGGCGCCGTCAACCTCTCGCAAGGCTTCCCCGACTTCCCCGCGCCCGAGGAGATAAAGCGCGCCGCCGCCGCGGCCATCGAGCGTGACGTGAACCAGTACGCCATCACCTGGGGCTCGAAGAACTTCCGCGACGCCATCGCCGCGAAGACCCGCTGGTACCTCGGCCTCGACTACGACCCCGAGGCCGAAATCACCGTCACCTGCGGCTCGACCGAGGGCATGATAGCCGCCATGATGGCGACCGTGGACCCCGGCGAGGAGGTCGTCGTCTTCGAGCCCTTCTACGAGAACTACGCGCCCGACGCCGTGCTCTCCGGCGCCACGCCGCGCTACGTGCCCCTGCGCGCGCCCGACTGGACCTTCGACCCCGAAGAGCTGCGCGCGGCCTTTAATGCGAAGACGAAGGCCGTCATCATCTGCAACCCGAACAACCCGACGGGCAAGGTCTTCACGAGGGAGGAGCTGGAGGTCGTCGCCTCGCTCTGCAAGGAGTTCGACGCGCTCTGCTTCACCGACGAGATTTACGAGCACATCCTCTACCCGCGCGAGGACAGAGAGGTCATGCACATCTCGATGGCGCAGCTCGAAGGGATGCGCGAGCGGACGCTCGTCGTCAACTCGATGTCGAAGACCTACTCGGTGACGGGCTGGAGAGTCGGCTACGTGCTCGCCCCGCCCGAGATTACTTCGGCCGTGCGCAAGGTCCACGACTTCCTGACGGTCGGCGCCGCCGCTCCCTTGCAGGAGGCCGGCGCCTTCGCCCTGCGCGAGCTTCCCCCCTCTTACTACGAGGGGCTGTCGCGCGAGTACGAGCGACGCCGCGACATGCTGCTGCCCGTGCTCGAAGAGGCCGGCTTCAAGGTCTTCCGTCCCGACGGCGCCTACTACGTGATGACGGACATCTCGGCCTTCGGCTTCAAGGACGACGAAGAGTTCGCCCGCCACCTCGTCAGCGAGATAGGCGTCGCCTGCGTCCCCGGCTCAAGCTTCTACAGCCGCCGCGAGCTGGGCGCCAATCAGGTCCGCTTCTGCTTCTGCAAAAAAGACGAGACGCTCCACGCCGCCGCCGAGCGCCTGCGTAAACTTCACAAGCTCTGAGGGCGCGAGAAGGAAATGCTCAGAAGTGCCCCCGCGCGCGCCCTCCTCGCGACACTCTGCCTGACACTCCTCGTCTGCGCGACGCCCGCCGCCGCGTGTAGCTGGGATTACCTCATCTGGATGCCGCGCCACAGGGACGCCGACCCGCTCTACCGCTTCGTCCGCGGCGGCAAGGCGGGCTACATCGACCGCGCGGGCAGTATCGTCGTCGAGCCGAAGTTCGAGGTTTACGGCAACGGCAGCGGCTACTTTAGCGACGGGCTGCTCAAAGTAGGTGTCGCCTCGGGCGAGTACGTGGACGCGGCCGGGAAGACCGCCATCGAGGACAAGTTCTCAAGCTCCTGGGCCTTCTCGGAGGGGCTGGCCGCGGCGCTCGACGAGAAGACGAAAACGTGGGGCTACATAGACAGCGCGGGCCGGTTCGCCATCAGCCCGCGCTTTGAAACCTACCCGCACGGCTACGTATCGTCCTTCTCGGGCGGGCTGGCCCGGATAGAGGTGAAGGACAGGCACGGCTTCATCGACCGCGCGGGCGAGTTCGTCATCGCGCCGACCTTTCTGATGGCCGATGACTTCAGCGACGGCATGGCGCGCGTCGTCGTCGAAGGCCCTTGCGCCTACTCGGGCGACGGGCCCTGCCCCGACTTCCGCATCCTCGGGCGCGCGCGGGACGAGCGCCGCGTCCCGCCGTGCAAGTTCACGTTCGTGGACCGCGGCGGCTCCGTCCTCGGGGCGCGGTTCGACGGGGCGGGGAAGTTCTCGGAGGGGCTGGCCCCGTTCAAGAGGGGCGGGAAGTGGGGCTACGTAGACAAGACGGGCCGCGTCGTCATCGCGCCGCGCTTCGACGGCGCGCAGCCCTTCTCGGAAGGGCTCGCGCGGGTGACGCAGGGCCGGCTCTACGGCTTCATCGACCGGAGCGGGGAGTTCGCCGTCCCGCCGGGCTTCGAGTACGCCGACGACTTCTCGGAGGGGTTGGCCGCGGTCGGCAGCTTGCGACGGGAGGGGCCGGGCGACCTCCGCTACATCGACCGGAGCGGACGCGCCGTCATCGCCGGCCCGTTCTACCGCGCCAGCCACTTCTTCAAAGGGCTCGCCCACGTCGAGTTCGCGCCGCTGAAGAAGGGCGACGACCCGCTGCACACCCGGCGCTTCGCCTACGTAGACGCGGCGGGGAAGACGGTCTTCGCTTACGAGGTCGAGCGCGAAGACTGACGCGGAGGCTTTTCGCATGTGGGACCGCAAGCGCCAACTCATCTGGCTCGGCGTCGGCCTGCTCTTCGGCTCCTTCTTCCTCTACCCGCTCGCCCGCGACGAGGGCGGCCAGACCGACTGGCAATACTTCATCCAGCTCGAAACGCTCCTCGTCATCGTCATCGCCGTCATGTTCTACGTCTACAGCCGGAAAGGGTGACGGCTGTCAGGTGTCGGGTGAAAGCAATTCGTCTTTCCCCGACACCTGACAGCCGTCGCCCGTCACACGCTTTTCATTTGCCCGGCTGTTGCAGCTTGTGCCGGACGACGATGCCTTCGTTGGGGACGACGAGCAGGCGGCGCCGGTCGGTGAGCGAGGGGCTCGAAGGCGTGTAGGCGAGGATGTAGCGGTTCTTGCGCAGCTCGTCGCAGATGGCCTGCGCCGCCTCGCGCGGCTCGTTGGCGGAGAGGACGCGGCCGCCCGTGCCTTCGGTCAACTTCTGGATGACCTGCGCGGGCTTCAAGCGGTCGCGGCGGAGTGCGCCGCCCGTGCGGTCGGGGAGTTGGAGGGCGTAGACGGTGATGTCCTGCCGCAGCAGCTCGTCGAAGACCTGGTCGAAGGTGGTCTTGCTGCCGCGGTCGAGGCCGTCGGCGACGAGGACGACGGCGCGCTTGCGGTTCGAGCCGGTGAACTGCCCGAGCGCGTCCGTCATGACGGCCGAGAGGGCGTCGAAGAGGTGCGGCTCGCCGCGCTTGCGGAACGTGGGCAGCGCCGCCTCGACCTTCTTCGCGTCGTCGGTCCAGTCGGTGATGATTTCGGCGTTCTGGTCGTAGCCGATGACCATCACGCGGTCGCCTTCGTAAATCTCGTAGGCGAACTCGCGCGTCGCCTTCTGCAACTTCTCCACGTCGGCGCGCAGGCCCAGCGAGTTGTCAACCAGAATCACGATGCGCGCCGGGCCGGGGTCGGGCGTGAAGGCTTGAATCTTCTGCTCCATCCCGGCGTCGTAGACGGCCAGCTCGTTCGCCGTGATGCGCTCTTCGGAGCCGTCGGCGCGCGCGGCCGAGACGTTGAGGAAGACGCCGCGCTCCCGCGGCTCGTCCGAGCCGGCGCCCGGCCTGCGGCCCGCCTGCCCCGAGGCGAGCGCCGCGAAGAGGACGAGGCCCATAAGCCCCGCGACAGTATTAAAGTGAGCGCGCATCCTTAAACCCCGACCGCGTCAATCGCCCGCCGCCGCCGCCGAAGCCTTCGGCCCCTTCGCCTTCTTCGACTCCTTGGCCGGCTTCGTCTCCTTAGTATCCGTCGCCTCGGCCGCCGGCTTCGACTCGGTCGAGTCCGACGACTTGCTTTCGGCGGCCTCACCCTTCTTGCCCGCGTAGTCGGTCACGTACCAGCCCGAGCCCTTGAACTGAAAGCCCGTCCGCGACCACTCCTTCGAGAGCTTGCCGCCGCACTTCTCGTGGCGCGCGAGCGGCTTGTCCGAAATCTTCTGCAACGCCTCGACGTGCGCGCCGCACTTCTGACAACTGTACTCGTAAATGGGCATCTCTCTTTAGACCTCTTTTCCGCCGACTTTAATCTTTAATCTTCCTGGCGAAATTATACGGACAAAAGTGAGCCTTGCAACCGTCCGAATCTCTTCGATGCTCGCCCGCGCGTTCGCGTCTGCTACGTCAATCTGACGCGAAAAAAAACTTCTCCGAAAGCAAAGTTTTTTGTCTCCCTTCGGTACGCCTTTCTTGCGAACGGGAGACAAACCCGCCTCTCATGATGAGAGTTATCGGGGGCAAGTAAAGAGCCCTCAGTGACTTACGCTTGTTTGATTTAAATGCATACGTTTCAAGCACTTAGATGGCAGGTTTCGATGCGCCCCAAGCAACTGGGAAAGCACCTCACCCATCTTAGTCTCGGTTTCGATGAGGCTGCTCTTTGAGAGACGCAAGCCCGTTCGTTTCCACCATGCGTAGCCCCCAAGCCCCGTGCATCGCAGGCGATGTGCAAGCCAGTAGTCGCCGACCTCGATAGCGAACGCAGAGGTCCACTAGCTCACATGGAGAACGACCGAGAATGCCCATTACCCGTCTGTTTCCTCGTTTCCAGTTTTTCCGTAATTTCTCAGCCGCCCTTTTCGCTCTTTTCATCCTGACGAACTTCGCCGACAGCCCTTTCACGCGCGTGCTCGCGCCCGTCGCCGCCAAGACGATGGCCGCTGAGGCGGAAGAGTTCATCCCGGCCGACATCCCTTCGTCCGGCGACCGCAACCTCGACCTGATTATCCTGCACGCGGGCCAGCGCAACGGCGTTGACCCCCGACTCATCCACGCCGTCATCTGGCAGGAGTCGAAGTACAAGCCCGAGGCCGTCTCGCACGCGGGCGCGCAAGGTCTGATGCAGTTGATGCCGGCGACGGCCAAGCGCTTCAAGTGCGACGACCGCAACGACCCCGCGGCCAACGTCGAGGCCGGCACGACCTACCTGCGCTGGCTCCTGAAGCGTTTCGACGGCGACGTGTCGCTCGCGCTCGCCGGCTACAACGCGGGCGAGGGCAACGTTGACAAGCACGACGGCGTGCCGCCCTTCACCGAGACGCAGAACTACGTCCGCATCATCACCGGCCGCTACGGCAAGACCTACCACCCCACGCTCGCGCCCGAAGACGCCGTCGCCTTCTTCGGCCTCAAGAAGTAAAAAAAAAGGTGTCGGGTGTCAGGTATCAGGTGCCGGTAAAGACAACTGCTCTTACCGGCACCTGATACCTGACACCCGTCACCTGCTTTCTCGGCACCTGACACCCGTCACCCGTCTCTGTTATCATGCGCGCCCGAATCGAGAAGGATGTAAGGAGCGTTGTCCGCCTTTGAGTCTGCTGCGTCCGACCCCGTCCGCCGAGGCGCTCTCGCCCGAGCGCCGGCTGAAGATGCACGAGGCGCGCGAGGCCATCATCAACCGCCTCGCTCCCTCCATCCATTCCGAGATCGACCTCGACAAGTTCCTCCACGCCGTCGTCAGTGAGCTGGGCCGGATGATGGACGCCGACCGCTGCGACGTTCTCCAGCTCCTCCCCGAAGGGGAACTCCGCATCAGCCACGAGTGGCGGGCCGCCGCCGAAGTCCCTTCGTCACTCGGCACCTCGTTCCCCGTAGACCTCCGCCAGCTCGCCCAACGCTTCGACCTCGCGCGCCCCATCCGCATCGACGACACGGCCGCGCTCGGCCTCGACCCGCGCATCGCCCTGCTCCCGAAGAGCCTCGGCACGCGCTCGCTGCTCATCGTCCCCGTCGTCTTGGACGGCAGCGTGCTCGGCCTCGTCGGCCTCCACATGACGCGCACCTCGCGGCGCTGGGACGACGAAGAGGTCGCCTTCCTCCAGTCCATCGCGCGCCAGATAGCGGTCGGCTACCAGTACGCGCGCCTCTACACGGAGAGCCAGCGCGAGGCGCACCGCACGCGCGCCCTGCTTGAGATAGCCAACCTCCTCAACTCGCGCTCCGACTTCGGCGAATTAACTTCGCACGTCCTTGAGCGAGCCAACGAGCTGGTCGGCGCCGACTACTGCGCGCTCGGCGTGCTTGAGCCGTCGGGCCGCTCCATCAGCCTCGCCGCCTTCAAGGCCGCGCCGCACGTCTCGACCTCGCGCGTCCGAGAGCTGATAGAGACGCACGGCAAGTCGATCGACATCTCGGCCTTCCCCGCCGTCGTCGAGCTGCTTCGGGAGCCGAAGACGATGCTGGTCATCGACTCGGCGCTGCCGGAGCCGGTGCGCTTCGCCTTCAACGCGACGCTCGGGGGACGGGCCGCGCTCGTCGCGCCGGTCCGCATCGGGCACGAGACGTACGGCCTGCTCGGCTTCGTCTGGGGCAAGGGGCGAGAGACGTTCGACGAGCACGAAGTCGCACTCGTCGAAGGCATCGCCGTGCAGATAGGCACCGCGCTTGAGCGCGACCACCTCTCGGCCGAAGTCATGCGCCTGCGCCACGTCCTCGACGAGCGCCACGTCGAAGACCGCATCATCGGCCAGGCGCCCGCCATCCGCCGCGCCATAGAGCTGGCCTTAAACGTCGCCGACACGCAGACCTCCGTGCTCATCCAGGGCGAGTCGGGCACGGGCAAGGAACTCCTCGCCAACCTCATCCACTACAACTCGCGCCGCAAGGGCGGCCCCTACGTCAAGCTCAACTGCGGCGCCATCCCCGAGACGCTTCTCGAATCCGAGCTGTTCGGCCACGAGCGCGGCGCCTTCACCGACGCGCGCCAGCGGCGGCGCGGGCGCTTCGAGGAGGCCGACGGCGGCACGCTCTTTTTAGATGAAATCGGAGAGATGAGTCTCGCCGCGCAGGTCAGGCTGTTGCGCGTCTTGCAGGAAGGCGAGTTCTCGCGCGTCGGCGGGAGCGAAGTCCTGAAGGCCGACGTGCGCGTCATCGCCGCCTCGAACGTTGACCTCGCGCGCGCGGCCGAGCAGAACCTCTTCCGCCGCGACCTCTTCTACCGCCTCTCGGTCTTCCCCATCCACCTGCCGCCCTTGCGCGAGCGGCGCGAGGACATCCACACGCTCGTCATCCACTTCCTCGAACACTACAAGCAGAAGACCGGCCGCTTCATCTCCGGCATCTCGCGCGAGTCTTTGCAGGCGCTCGTCTCCTACGACTGGCCGGGCAACGTCCGCGAGCTTGAGAACGCCGTCGAGCGCGCCGTCATCATCGCCTCGGGGCGGCAGATAGAGCTGGACGACTTGCCCGAGGCCATCAGCGGCGCGGCCCGCGAGGAGCGCGCGCGTCGGCGCGGCGAGCGCGCGCTGGCCGAGGGCCGGTCGCTCACCCTGGAAGTCAGCGTCCCGGCCCCGCTCGAAGAGATCGAGCGCCGCGCCATCGAGGCCACGCTCGACTACACGGGCGGCGACAAGACGCGCGCCGCCCGCGCCCTCGGCATCGGCCGCAAGACCCTCTACCGCAAGCTGCTCGCCTACCGACTCGAAGACGAAGAACCTAACTGATTGCGAGTCGGGCCTTTCTCTTGCTTCGCTTTACGCGCTTTTGTTATAGTGCCGAACAAGGGTGGTGCGCACACCTCGGCGAAAATTTCATCCCAAGTGGGGCTTCTTTCCCGGAGGAGAAGGCCGTATGTCGAACCAACTTCAGCGCGGGCACGTGGGCGATTCCGACAACGCGACGAAGCTCACCTGCTTCGCCATCGGCGCGGTCGTCGGCGCGGCCGCCGCGCTGCTCTTCGCGCCGAAATCGGGCCGGGAGCTGCGCGAGGACATCGCCGACGCGACGCGCAAGGGCGTGGACCGCGCGCGCGAGACCGGCACGCAGCTCGGCGCGCGAGCCGGCGAGTACTACGGCGCGGCCTCGGCGCGCGCGGGCGAGCTGGCCGCGGGCGCGCGTGAGGCCGCCGCACGCCGCGGCGAACACTTCTCGGCCGCCTGGGACGCCGGCCGTCAGGCGTACCGCGACGAGAAGCGCCGCACCGAATCCTCCGTCGTCGGCCAGCCGGCGGCCCTCGAAGGCGGCGAACAATCGTAAGCTTGAGTTTTATGCCCCTGGCCCTCCAGATGAGTACGAACGACCCGGCGTTCTGGGTGTTGGTGATCGTGGCCGTCTCGTTCGCGGTGATCGCGGCCGTGATGGTCGTCATCGGGGTCGTCGTCGCGCGCCTCGCCCGGCTCGTCGTCAACGTCGAGCGCAAAGTCGAGCCGCTGATTGAGCGCGTCGGGGCGCTGACCGACCAGGTCAAGCAGATAGCGGCCGAGGGGCGCACGGTGGCCGAGGAGGTCGGCGTCATGTCGGGCCACCTCTCGACGGCGACGCTGCACTTCTCCGAGTCCATGTCGCTCATCAAGGAGGAGGTCCGCGAGCTGAAGGAGCTGGTCGGCGCCTCGGCGACGACGGCCCGCGACAAGGTCGAGATGATAAGCCGCTCGATAGACAGCACGCACCGACAGATGATGGTCACGACCGACTTCATCACCTCGCGCATCATCAGCCCGGCCCGCGAGCTGGCCGCGATTATGGCGGGGGTGCGGCGCGGTCTGGAAGTGCTCGTGGCCCCCACGCCAAAACAGATCGACCAGACCTACGGGGAGGAAGAGATGTTCATCGGCTGAAAGCTCGGCCAGTCAACATCGGCGGCGGAAGCGCCCGGACTACCGTCCCCGCGGGGGGAGTAGTTCGGGCGTTTCGCTTTTGAAAGTTGGGTGCGCTAGTATCGGAAATTCACGAACCGAGAAACGGGAACGCTTATGTCAACCGAGACACCGCTTGAGCTTAAAAAGACGGTCAACCTGCCGAAGACGGGCTTCGCGCAGAAGGCCAACCTGGGGCAGTCGGAGCCGGCGCGCTTGAAGAAGTGGGCCGAGATGGACCTCTACCACGTCATCCGCCGCTCGCGCGAGGGGCGCGAGCGCTTCGTCCTCCACGACGGCCCGCCCTACGCCAACTCCGACATCCACCTCGGCACCGCGCTCAACAAGATTCTGAAGGACATGGTCGTCAAGACGCGCACCATGATGGGCTACGACGCGCCCTACGTGCCCGGCTATGACTGCCACGGCCTGCCCATCGAGCAGTTCGTCGAACGCTCCCTGACCGCGAAGGGGAAGAAGCGCGAGGACATGCCCGTCGTCAGCTTCCGCCGCGCCTGCCGCGAGCACGCCGCAGGCGCCCTGAAGAGTCAGACGCGCGACTTCCAGCGCCTCGGCGTGACGGGCCTTTGGGAAGACCCGTACCTGACGATGTCGAACCACTACGAGGCGGAGACGGCCCGCCTCTTCGGCCGCTTCGTCGAGCGCGGCTACGTCTACAAGGGCGCGCGCCCCGTCTACTGGTGCATCCACGACCAGACGGCGCTGGCCGAGGCCGAGGTCGAATACCGCGAGCACACGAGCCCCAGCGTCTACGTCAAGTTCCCTCTGGACGAGGCGACGCTCGACGGCAAGGCGCTCAAGCGCGAACTCTTAGGGGATGAAGACGACCCGCGCCAAATCTTCTTCCTCATCTGGACGACGACGCCGTGGACGCTCCCCTCCAACCTCGGCATCGCCGTCAACCCGAACTTCGAGTACGCCGCCTTCGAGGCGAACGGCGAAGTCTACGTCGTCGCCGCCGACCTGCTCGAAACGGTCGCCGAAAAGCTCGGCCTCGAAGCGACGCCTTCGTCAAACGTCCTCGCGCGCTTCCCCGGCTCGCGCCTCGACCGGCTGGAAGCGCGCCATGCGTGGCTCGACCGCCCGTCATTGCTCATGCTCGGCGACCACGTCTCGCTCGGCGGCGAGGCCGACGCCGAGACCGAACTCGACGTGAGCGACGCCCGCGACCGGAAGACGACGGGCAAGGCAGGCACCGGCCTCGTCCACACGGCGCCGGGCCACGGCCACGACGACTTCGTCATCGGCAAGGCATACGGGCTCGACATCTACTGCCCCGTCGATAACGCCGGCCGCTTCACGCAGGAGGTCGAGCACTTCGCCGGCCTCTCCGTCTTCGAGGCCAACCCGCAGATCGTCAACTTCATGCGCGAGCGCGGCGTGCTCCTGCATTCGGAGAACTACGCGCACCGCTACCCGCACTGTTGGCGCTGCAAGAACCCCGTCATCTTCCGCGCCACGCCCCAGTGGTTCATCTCGCTCGACACGCCCGCGCTCGACACGCGGCAGTTCGAGCAGGACGACGACGGGCGCGACAGGTCGAACTTCACGGACGACGTGTCGAGCGAGCCCGCCAGCTTAAGAGACGGGGCGCTGCGCGAGGTCGAGCGCGTCGAGTGGGTGCCCGCGTGGGGCGAGGGCCGGATGCGCAACATGCTAAAGGGCCGTCCCGACTGGTGCGTCTCGCGCCAGAGGGTGTGGGGCGTGCCCATCCCCGCCTTCTACTGCGCGGGCTGTCAGGAGGCCGTCGCGGATAAGGATGTCATCAACCACGTCGCCGACATCTTCGAGCAGGAGTCGGCCGACGCGTGGTACACGCGCGAGGCGGGCGCGCTTCTGCCCGAGGGCTTCAAGTGCGGGGCTTGCGGCGGCGCGGAGTTCACGAAGGAGACGGACATCCTCGACGTGTGGTTCGACAGCGGCTCTTCGTCCGTCGCCGTGCTTGAGAAGTACGAATCTCTGCGTTGGCCCGCGGACGTGTACCTCGAAGGCGGCGACCAGTACCGCGGCTGGTTCAACTCCAGCCTCATGGTCGGCCTCGCCGCGCACGACCGCGCGCCCTACAAGGCGGTCGTCACCCACGGCTGGGTCATCAACGTGCAGGGCCAGAAGATGAGCAAGAGCGAGGGCACCGGCATCTCGCCGAACGAGGTGGTGAAGGACTCGGGCGCCGAGATACTCCGCCTCTGGGTCGCCTCGTCCGACTTTCAGGAGGACGTGCGCTGCTCGGACGAGATTCTACAGCGCGCGTCCGACGCCTACCGCAAGATGCGCAACACGGCGCGCTTCGCGCTCGGCAACCTCGACGGCTTCGACCCGGAGCGCGACTCGGTGACGCTCCCCGAGATGGAGGAGATAGACCGCTGGGCGCTGGCCGAGCTTGACCAGGTGACGGCGCGCGTCGTCGCCGCCTACAAGGCTTACGAGTTCCACGCCGCCTACCACGCGCTCTACAACTTCTGCACGATTACACTGTCGGCGCGCTACTTCGACATCATCAAGGACCGCCTCTACACACAGGCCCCGCGCTCGCCCGAGCGGCGCTCGGCGCAGACGGCTCTGAACCACATCGCCGACGCGCTCGCGCGGCTGCTCGCGCCCATTCTGGTCTTCACGTCGGACGAAATCTGGGAGAACCTGCCCGAAGTCAGGGCGGGCGGCGAGGGCGTGCCGCCTTCGGTCCACGCGGCCGAGTTCCCCGTCGTCATCAGCGCGCAGAGGGACGAGGCGCTGCTGGCGCGGTGGTCGGAGCTGTTCGCCGTCCGCGACGTGGTCCTGCGCGCTTTGGAAGAGGCGCGCACGAGCAAGCAGATAGGCAGCAGCCTTGAAGCTCACGTCCTGCTCGCGGCCGAGCGCAAGACGTACGACCTGCTCGAACCGTACCGCGAAGAGCTGCGCTACCTCTTCATCGTCTCGCAGGTCTCGCTGGCGCTCGCGGCCGAGGGCGAGGGCGCTTTGCGCGTCGAGGTCCGCCGCGCCGACGGCCAGAAGTGCGAGCGGTGCTGGAACTACTCCGAGCAGGTCGGCCAGTTCACGCGCTACCCGACGGCGTGCGAGCGTTGCGTCGCCGCGCTGGCCGAGATCGAGGCCGAAGGGGGCGCGGCATGAAAGAACGCGGGCGCGGCATGGCGTGGCGCGCGGCTTACCTCCTCGGCTCGGCGGGCGTCTACCTCGCCGACCAGATGACGAAGGCTTGGGCGGTGGCGCGGCTGCGCGAGGGCGACACCGTCAACGTCGTCGGCGACACGGTGCGGCTCTCCTACGCGGAGAACCCCGGCATCGCCTTCGGGCAGTTGCAGGAGGGCGGCCAGTTCGGGCGCTGGATGCTCTCGGGCTTGGCGGCGCTCGCCGTCGTCGGCATCCTGCTCTACTTCTTCCGGACGAAGCGGTCGGACGACCGCGTGCTGGGCGCGCTCGCGCTCCTGCTCGCGGGCGTGGCCGGCAACCTGACCGACCGCGTCCGCCTCGGCCACGTCATCGACTTCATCGAAGTCTTCATCGGCTCCTACCAGTGGCCGACCTTCAACGTCGCCGACGCGGCCATCTGCACGGGCGCCGGCCTGCTCGCGCTCGACCTCTTCCTCGAAGGGCGAGGCGAGGCGCACAAGCGGAAGGCCGAAGGGTTAAAAGTATGAGAAGCCTGCACGCCTGCGCCGCCGCCCTGCTGCTCTCGTTGCTCTCCTGCGCGGCGCTCGCGCAGACGGCCGCGCCCGCGAAGTCAACCGCCGAGCCCGCCGTCCTGGAGACGCCGACGGGCAAGCTCCACGGCACGCTTGAGCTGCCGCAGGGGAAGGGCCCGTTCCCCGTCGCGCTCGTCATCGCCGGCTCCGGCCCGGTGGACCGCAACGGCAACACCCCCGTCATCCCCGGCGCCAACAACAGCCTCAAGTATCTGGCCGAGGGGTTGGCCGCGCGCGGCGTCGCCTCGCTCCGCTTCGACAAGCGCGGCGTCGCCGAGAGCGTCATGGGCGCGAAGTCCGAGTCGGACCTGCGCTTCGACACCTACATCGAAGACGCCGTCGCGTGGGGCCGGCGGCTTCGCGCCGACAAACGCTTCGGGACGTTGACCGTCGTCGGCCACAGCGAGGGCTCGCTCATCGGCATGGTCGCGGCGCAGAGGCTCGGCGCCGACGGCTTCGTCTCGATTGCGGGCGTCGGCCGCCCCGCCCAGCAGACGCTCCTCGAACAGTTGAAGGCCGGACTCCCGCCCGACCTCTACGCGCGCTCCGAGGAGATAGTGAAGGGCCTGGTCGAAGGGAAGACGACGGCCGACGTGCCCGAGCCGCTGGCGACGCTCTTCCGGCCGAGCGTCCAGCCTTACCTCATCTCGTGGTTCAAGTACGACGCCGCGGCCGAGGTGGCGAAGCTCGACGTGCCCGTCCTTCTCGTGCAAGGGACGCACGACATACAGGTCGGCGTCGAAGAGGCGAAGCTACTCGCGCGCGCCAAACCGGCGGCCCGGCTCCTCCTCCTCGAAGGCGTCAACCACACGCTCAAGGAGGCGCCGGCCGAGCGCGCCAAGCAGGGCCCGGCCTACAGCGACCCGTCGCTGCCCGTCGTCCCCAAACTGCTCGAAGAGCTAAGTGCCTTCGTCAAGAGTTTAAAGCGCAGCAAGTCGTAACCGAGTAAAGATGTACCCCGAACTTTTTCGCATCGGCAGCTTCCCCGTCAACACGTACGGCGTGCTTCTGGCGCTGGCTTTTCTGGCCGCGCTGTTCGTGGCCGCGCGCCTCGGCGAGCGCGACGGGCTGCCGCGCGAGCGCGTCTTCGACATAGGGCTCTGGATGCTCCTCGGCGGCCTGCTGGGCTCGAAGCTCCTGCTGATGGTCGTCGAGCCCGAGTACGCCGAGAACCTCGGCCAACTCCTCTCGCTCGACTTCCTGCGCTCGGGCGGGGTCTGGTACGGCGGCTTCCTCGGGGGCCTGGGCGCGGGCGCGCTCATGATGCGGCGCTACGGCTTGAACTTTTTGAAGACGGCGGACGCGTTCGCGCCCGGCGTCGCCTTGGGGCAGGCCATCGGGCGGCAGGGCTGCTTCGCGGCCGGTTGCTGCTGGGGCAGGCCGACGACGCTGCCGTGGGGCGTCGAGTTCACCGAGGCCGGCCACCGCGTGACGGGCGTGCCGCTCGGCGTCCACCTCCATCCGACGCAGCTTTACGAGTCGTTCGCCGCCGTCCTCATCTTCCTCTTCCTGCTCTGGCTCCACCGGCGCAAGCGCATCGGCGGGCAGGTCATCCTCGCTTACGCCGTGTTCTACTCGCTGACGCGCTTCCTCATCGAGTTCGTCCGCGACGACCCGCGCGGCGACGTTGCCGGCATCTCGTCTTCGACGGGGCTCTCGACTTCGCAGCTCATCAGCCTCGTCGTCTTCTTCGGCGCCCTCATCACCCTCGTCGTGCGCAAACGTAAGTTCCAAACGGCGGCCGCCGGATGATGGCCGACCAACCCGAAGTCACGGAGACGGACGCGCTCGCCTTCGACGCGGGCGAGGAGGACGCGGGCTCGCGCCTCGACGCCTTCCTCGCCGCGCGCGTCGAAGGCGTGAGCCGCACGGCCCTGAAGCGCGCCATCGACGACGGCGACGTGCTCGTCGCGGGCAAGCCCGCCAAGCCTTCGCACCGCCTGCGCGCGGGCGAGCGCGTCGAAGTCGAGCTGCCCGAGCCGCCCGCCACGCAGCTCGACCCCGAAGACATCCCGCTCGACATCGTCTACGAGGACGAAGAGGTCGTCGTCGTCAACAAGCCCGCCGGCATGGTCGTCCACCCCGCGTCCGGCGTGCGCTCGGGCACGCTCGCCAACGCCGTCGCGTTCAGGCTACAGGCGCAGGAAACTCCCGGCTCGCCGTTGCGCCCCGGCATCGTTCACCGTCTGGACCGCGACACGTCCGGGCTGATTGTCGTGGCGAAGACGGCGCGCGCGCACGAGAACCTTTCGGACCAGTTCCGCGCGCGGACGGTCTTCAAGTCCTACGCGGCGCTCGTCCACGGCATCATCAAGGAGGACAAGGGGAAGATTGAGCAGCCCCTCGGCCGCGACCCGCGCAACCGGACGCGCATGGCGGTGGTGCGCGGCGGGCGCGCGGCCGTCTCCGTCTGGAAGGCCCGCCGCCGCTTCGAGCGCATGACGCTCCTAGACGTTGAAATCAAGACCGGACGCACGCACCAGATACGCGTCCACCTCGCCTGGATGAACCACCCCGTAGTCGGCGACGAGACCTACGGCGGCGGCCGCGACAAGAACCTCCGCGACCCGAAGCTCCGCGCCGCGGTCGCCTCCCTCGGCCGCCAGTTCCTCCACGCCGCACGCCTCGGCTTCCATCACCCTTCGACCGGCCAATGGCTCGGCTTCGACTCGCCGCTGCCGCCGGAGCTCGCGGGCCTCCTCGAACAACTCAAATAAGATTCTTGTCAGGAAGGCTGTTCGACGCGGCGGACGAGGCGTGAGAAGCGCGGGTCGCGGCGGAGGGGGTCGAAGCGCGGGTCGGACTTGATGAGAATCATGCCGGGGTGGCGGTCGTCGTAGGCGCGCTCAAGGCTCTCGAAGGCGCGCTCGCGGTCGCCGAGGCCGAGGTGGACGAGCGCCGTGAAGTAGGGCGAGACGTAGCCGCGCGAGGCGCGCTCGCGCAGGCGTTCGAGAATCTTCTGCGCCTCGGCGCGGCGGCCCGTCACGGCGAGGGCGTGGCCGAGCGCCGCCAGCGTCTCCGGGTCTTCGCCCATGTACTCGGCGGCGCGCTGGAACTCGGCGACGGCCTCCTGCGCGCGCGCGGGCTGCTGCAAGTAGACGTAGCCCATGTAGAGGTGCGCGACGCCGAAGCGGTCGTCAACTTCGAGGGTGCGGCGCAGGCGCTCTTCGGCCTCGGCGTACTGGCGCGCGTAGTAATGATAGAGGCCGGCGTTGGCGCCGATGATGGGCGAGAGCGGGTCCAACTCCTGCGCCTGTTTTATCTCCGACAGCGCCTCGCCGAAGCGACCGACTTGCAGGAGGTAGGAGGCGTACCACTGGTGGGCGGTCGCGTAGTTGGGATTCAACTCTAAGGCGCGGCGGAAGTCCTGCTCGGCCTCGGCCCACTTCCACTCGTAGGCCATGCGGACGAAGGCGCGCGAGGTGTGGGCCTCGGCGAGCGAGTCATCGATGGCGAGGGCTTCTTCGGCCGCGGCCCGCGCCTTCGGCATCGCCTCGCGCGGCGGGACGATGCTGTAGTCGCTCATCAGGGCGTACGTGTCGGCCAGTCCGGCGTGGGCGAGCGCGTAGCGCGGGTCGTGCTCGATGGCGCGGTCGAAGAACTGGACGGCCTTGCGGAAGCCCTCCTCGGTCCGCTTGTTCCAGAAGTATCGGCCGCGGAGGTAGTCCTGGTAAGCCTCGCCGCTCTCCGTGTAGTGCTTGCCGCCGCCCGACTCGCCGCCGAGGCGCGAGCGAAGACGGGAGGCAATCTGGCGGGCAATCTCCTCCTGCACCTTGAGCGCGTCGGAGAGTTTGCGCTCGTACTTGTCGCCCCAGATGTGCGTGTTGTCGCGGGCGTCTATCAGCTCGACGCTGACGGTCAAGTCTTCGCCGCGCTGCGCGACCTGTCCGGCGAGCACGGCGCCGACCCCGAGCTCGCGCCCGATTTGGCCGGGCTCGATGTCGCGCCCCTTGTAGCGGAAGACGGAGTTGCGCGACATGACCTTGAGGCCGGCGGCCGGCGAGAGGCTGTTGATGAGGCTTTCGGTGATGCCGTCGGAGAGCCATTCGGTGTCGGGGCTGCCGCCGACGTTGGCGAAGGGGAGGACGGCGACGGCGTCGATGCGCGGCGCGGCCCAGCGCCTCTTGTAGACGACGAAGCCGCCCGTCAGCAGGACGGCGGCGACGACGGCGGCGACGATTGCGCGCGTGCCGGGCCGCATGAGCGCGGGCGCGATTGTTTCGAGCCGCGTCTGCCCGCCCGTGCGGCGCGTCGGCGCACCGGCCTGCGTGCCCGTGGCCTCGTGCAGCGTTTCGCTCGCGCCGCGCGCGAAGGTGTGCTGCGCCCCGTTGGCGCCGCGCTTGGGCGGGGGCGCGGCCGAGGCGTTAATGACGCCGGGCGAGGAGGCGAGCAGGCGCAGGTCTTCGAGCATTTCGGCGGCCGTGCGGTAGCGCGCGGCGCGGTCCTTCGCGAGCGCCTTCGAGAGCACGCGCTCTAGCTCGGGCGGCGCGGCGGCGCCGAGTGATTCGGCGATTGACGGCGGCTCCTTTTCGAGAATGGAGACGGTGACGTGGCTCGCCGTCTCGCCCGTGAAGGGAGGCAGGCCGGCGAGCATTTCGTAGAGCACGCAGCCCAAGGCCCACACGTCCGTCCGCTCGTCCACCACCTCGCCGCGCGCCTGCTCGGGCGACATGTACCAGACCGTGCCCATCACGGCGCCGGGACTCGTGCGCGCCATCTGAACGGTCGCCGCCTCCTCGACCGAGCCCGTCTCTCGCCGCTGCTCGACGAGCTTCGCCAGCCCGAAGTCCAAGACCTTGACGTAGCCGTCGCGCCGCACCATGACGTTCTCCGGCTTCACGTCGCGGTGGACGACTCCGGCCTCGTGCGCGGCGGCGAGGGCTTCGGCCATCTGGCAGGCGGTGCGGACGGCCTCGGCGGGCGCGAGCGGCGAGCGTTTGATCTTGTGGCGCAGCGTCTCGCCGTCGACGAACTCGGTGGCGATGAAGTGGCGGCCTTCCGATTCGCCGATTTCGTAGACGGTCAGGATGCCGGGGTGGTTGAGGGACGAGGCCGCGCGGGCCTCGCGCTCGAAGCGCAGGAGGCGCGAGGGGTCGCGCGTGTACTCGGCGAGCAGGAGCTTGAGGGCGAGGCGCCGCCCGAGCTTCGTGTCTTCGGCGAGGAAGACCTCGCCCATCCCCCCGCGGCCGAGACGGCGAATGATGCGGTAGTGTGAGATCGTGCCGGGGGCCACAGGGGAGTCCACCTCTCAGGGAAAACGGCAACGCGGGGCTCGGTGACGGCGCGGATTATAACAGAAGGCGGTAGACAGTAGTCAGTAGCCGGTAGAAGAGAGCGAGTCGCCTACCGACTACTGTCTACTGGCTACTGTCTACCGCCTTTGCTATCCTGTCTGCCAAAAGGGAAGCAACGACCAGGCGCGCGGCGGGCATCGAAAGTGGTGCTCGAAGCGCCCGCCGGAACTCCGAGTTTAGGTCCCGCGCTCCCCGCACCCAAGATATGAAAATCGGCAGGCTACTGTTTCTCCTTTGTCTCGCGGCCTCGGCCGCGCACGCGCAGCCGGGCACGCCCGCGCCGCGCCAGACGCCCACGCCCGAGGCCGCCCCGCAGCAGGACGACGGGCAGGCTGTAACGACCTTCATCCGCGAGGTGCGCGTCCCCGTCACCGTCACGGACAAGAAAGGCGTGCCCGTCACCGGCCTCCTCAAGTCGGACTTCCAGGTCTTCGAGGACAAGGTGCCGCAGGACTTCCAGTTCATCGGCGAGCTGGCCGAGCTGCAAAAGCTCCCCGTCTACGTCGCCGTCCTGATGGACACTTCCTACTCGACGGCCGGCAAGCTGAAGTTCGAGCAGGAGGCCGCGCTCAACTTCCTCCACACCGTGACGCGGCTGCGCAAGGACCGCGCCGCCTTCGTCACCTTCGACGACGAGGTGAAGCTCCGTCAGGACTTCACCACCAACCTCGACTTCCTCACCAACGCCGTCAACGCCGTCAAGAAGCCGGGCCTGCACACGGCGCTCTACGACGCCGTCTGGCAGTTCTGCGACGAGAAGATGCGCGACATCGGCGGCGGCGGCCGGCGCGTCATCGTCCTCATCACCGACGGCGAAGACACCTACAGCCGCATGACGCTGCGCGAGGCCATCGAGATCGCGCAGCAGACCGACACCGTCATCTTCTCGCTCTCGACGAAGGGGGGCTTCACCGGCAGCTCCGTCCCCGGCGTCGAGGCCGGCACGGTCAAGGACACGGGCGACAAGAACCTTGAGAAGCTGGCCGAGGAGACGGGCGGCCGCGCCTTCTTCACCGGCGACATGCTCGCGCTCGAACGCGCCTTCAAGCGCATCGGCGAGGAACTGCGCTCGCAGTACATCCTCAGCTACACGCCGTCGAACAAGGCGTTCGACGGCAGCCGCCGCGACATCGAGGTCAAGCTCACCAACAAGAAGGACGGCTACCGGGTCCGGTCCAAGGACGGCTACCGGGCGACGAGAGATTTGGTGGCACCGTGACCAGGGGGGGCAGAGGCAAGTTGATGTTCTACCGCACGCGAATCTTCGGCGCGCTCGCGCTCGTCCTGGCCGCCTGCTTCGTGCTCTCGGGCGCGCGCGCCCAGCAGCAGCAGCCTTCGCCGCAGCAGCAACGGCCGCAGCAGCGCCCGACGCCGCAGAGGCCCGACGACGCCATCGACGAAGACGACGTGGAGCGCGTCGAGACGGACCTGACCAACGTCCTCTTCACGGCCGTTGACAGGAACAAGCGTTTCGTCACCTCGCTCAAGAAGGAGGACGTGCGCGTGCTCGAAGACGGCGTCGAGCAGCAGGTCTTCGCCTTCCAGCGCGAGACCGACCGGCCGCTCTCGCTCGCCATCCTCATCGACACCAGCGCCTCGCAGGAGCGGACGCTGCCCGAGGAGAAGTCGGCCGCCCAGCGGTTCGTGGACGCCGTCATCCGCCCGAGCAAGGACGAGGTGGCCGTGCTCTCCTTCACCGGCGAGACGACGCTCGAACAGGGCCTGACCGGCAACCCCTCGCGCGTCCGGCAGGCCATCGACCGCATCGAGTTCCAGTTGCCCTCCGGCTACCTCGGCGGAGGCGTCGCGGTCGGCGTCCCCGGAGGCCGACCGGGCACGCCGCCCATCTCCGGCGACAACCAGTCGAAGGCCGGCTCGACCGCCATCTGGGACGCCATCTGGGTCACGGCCAGCGACGTGCTCTCCGAAACTTCCGACAAGACGCGCCGCGCCATGATTCTTCTGACCGACGGCGTGGACACCAGCAGCGGCAAGAAGTTCGACGAGGCCGTCCAGCACGCCCTGAAGGCCGACGCCATCATCTACTCCATCGGCATCGGCGACGACTTCATGCAGGGCGTGGACCGCGGCAGCCTCAACAAGCTCTCGGAGCGGACGGGCGGCCGCGCCTTCTTCCCGCGCAGCGAGGAAGACCTCCGCTCGGCCTTCGCGCAGATTCAGGACGAGCTGCGCTCGCAGTACCTCATCGCCTACTCGCCGTCGAACAAGGCCAAGGACGGCAGCTTCCGCCGCGTTCAGATTGAAGTCTCCAACCCGGACCTGCTCAAGATGGACCTGCGGCTCACCTACCGCCAAGGCTACTTCGCGCAGAGCGCCACGCACGGCGCGCCCAAGAAGCGACCGTAAGAAAAGGGTGACCGGTGTCAGGTGCCGGGTGACGGGTAATAGCTTGTCTTAACCCGTCACCCTTTTTTCCCTCTTTTCCCGCCCGCCGCCGCTTTGTTATACTCCGAACCGGCCCCCCGCTGTTTCATGGCGGCGGGGCCGCGCAGCAGTCTCGTCGGCGCCCAGACAATTTCGTCCCCGAGCCCCACCTCTCCGAGTTCATCCGGAGCGCCGTCTCTTGAACCCAAGCCGCCGTCCCCCCAAAAACCGAGAGAGCCCCATGCCTCCGACCCAAGCACCGACCGCCGGGCCGCGCGAGTCCGCCGGGGCCGAGGAGCGCGCAGACGCCTCGCTCCGCCAGCTCGAAGCCCTGACGGCGCTGGCCGCCGCCCCCTCCTCCGGCCGCGACCTCGAAGAGCTGTGCGCGGGCCTCGCCGACACCATCACCGGCCTGACCGACTACCGCTCCTGCCTCGTCGTCCTCCTCTCCGACGAGGAGCCCTACCACCCGCGCGTCCTCTCCCACTCGTCGAACGTCCCGCGCGAGTACGCCGAGCGCATCGCCGCCGGCACCTACCCGCGCGAGCGCGTCGCCCGCCTCGTCGAGCGCGGCGTCCGCATCGAGGCCGGCGAGCTGGGCTACGCCGCCCACTTCCCGCCGAGCCACTACCACCTGCTCGACTCCGTCTTCCCCGACCGCTACAAGGCCGAGCTTCCGCGCCCGCTCCCCCCCGACGGCGAGCACGTCTGGCACGACGGCGACGAGCTGTTCGTTCCCCTCTTCACGCACGAGCGCGAGTTCGTCGGCTTCATCTCTTTGGACGACCCGCGCTCAGGGAGAGCCCCCGACCGCCGGGGCCTGCTCCCGGCCCTCGCCTTCGCGCGCCAGACCGCGCAGCTCGTCGCGCGCCGCCGCGACGACGAGCGACTCGTCGAGCAGGCGCGCCGCGAGGCCCTCGTCAACCGCATCACGCGCGCCGTCCGGCAGACGCTCGACACCGACCAGGTCTTCCGCGCCGCCGTTGACGAGCTGGGCCTCCACCTCGACGTTGACCGCTGCGTCCTCTTCATGCTCGACACCGAGGCCGGCATCGCGCGCAACCTCTCGGAGTACGCCGCGCCGGGCGTCAAGCCCTCCGGGCGCGAGTACAAGACGCCGGTCGTGGAAAGCGTCATCCGCCTCATCCGCGAGCACGGCGCGCTGGCCTTCGAGGACGTGGAGCAAGACCCCACCATCCGCGACCTCTACGAGAACGTCCTCAAGAAGCTCGGCACGCGCTCCGTCATGTACGTCGGCATCCGCGTCAGCGACAAGATGCCGGCCGCCTTCGCCCTCTCGATGACGCGCGAGCGGCGCCGCTGGCGCCACCACGAGATCGCGCTCGCCCGCGCCGTCGCCGACCAGACCGGCATCGCCATCCGGCAGGCCGAGCTCTACGAGCGCGCCGAGCGCACCAGCGCCCGCGAGGCACTCGTCAACCGCCTCAGCCACGCCGTCCGCGCCTCTTTAAATCTTCCAGACGTGCTGCGCGCCGCGACGCACGAACTCGGCCAGGCCCTGCGCGCCTCGCGCGTCTACCTGCGCCCGTACGACCCCGACCGCCCCGAAGTCTCGCCCCTCATGTACGAGTATCTGGCCGAGGGCTGCGAGACGGCCTCGGCCGTCAACCTCAGCTACAACGACCCCGTCGCCCGCCGCATGGTCGAGGCGCCGGAGACGCTCGTCGTCCACGACGCGGACGACTTCGAGGGCGGCACCTCCGAGGTCGCCGAGCACCTGCGCGAGCTGTCGGGCCGCCACGGCGCGCCCTCGAAGATCATCTGCCCGCTCGTGGTGCAGGGCCGCTTCCGCGGCGTGCTCTGCATCCACCAGACCGACCGCGTGCGCCACTGGGCGGCGGACGAGGTGACGCTCGTCGAGTCGGTCGCCGCGCAGCTCGCCACCGGCATCGCGCAGGCCGAGCTGTTCGAGATGGTCGAGCGCGCGAAGCGGACCTGGGAAGTGACCTTCGACGCGCTCTCCGACGGCATCTTCATCTTCTCGAACGACCAACGCCTCCTCAGGGTCAACCGCGCGGGCGCGGCCCTGGAGGAGCGCGCGCCGCAGGAGCTTCTGGGGCGCCGCTGCTGCGACATCCTGCGCGCGGGCCGCGGCGAGGGCTGCATCGTCGAGCGCGCCGCCGCCCAGCGCCGCTCCATCACGCTCGAATACACGCCCGAGCGGCTGGGCCGCCCGCTGCTCGTCACGGCCGAGCCCGTCGTCGAGGACTCGGGCCAGGTCGGCACCGTCTGCACCGTGCGCGACCTGTCGGAGCTGCGCCGCGTCGAATCGCTCGCGCGCGAGCGCCAGTCGCTCCTTGAGCACGTCCTTGAGAGCGCGCGCGAAACCATCTGCGCCGTTGACCCCGAGGGGCACATCCTCTGGATCAACAGCGCGGCCACCGGCATGAACGGCTACTCGAAGGACCAGCTCACGGGGATGCACTTCACGGAGCTGATCGAGGAGTCGGACCGCGAGAGGGCCGTCGAGCGTTTCCGGAGGACGCTCGCGGGCGAGCCGCAGACGGTCGAGCTGCGGCTCCTGACGCGCGACGGCCGGGTGCGCCAAGTCCTCTCCGACTCGACGCCCATCCGCATCGACGGGCGCACCACCGGCGTCCTCTCCATCACGCGCGACGTGACCGAGCAGCGGCAGGAGCGCGAGCGCGCCGCGCAGGCCGACAAGCTGCGCGCGCTCGGCCAGCTCGCCTCGGGCGTCGCGCACGACTTCAACAACGCGCTCGCCGCCATCCTCGGCCGCGCGCAACTGCTCCGGCGTGCGACGAGCGACGCCGAGGTCGTGCGCAACCTCGAAATCATCCAGACGGCGGCCGAGGACGCCGCGGCCACCGTGCGCCGCATCCGCTCCTTCGCCCACCAGTCGCCGGGCGAGGAGTTCGCGGCCGTCGAGGTCGGCGCGCTCCTGCGCGACGCCGTCGAGATCACGCGCACGCGCTGGGAGAACGACGCCCGCGCGCGCGGCCTCAGCTACGACGTGCGGCTCGACGGCGACCACGAGCTGCACGCGCGCGGCAACGCCTCCGAGCTGCGCGAGGTCTTCGTCAACCTCATCGTCAACGCCATCGACGCGATGCCCGCGGGCGGCCGTCTCCACATCACCTGCCGCCGCGAGGGCGAACGCATCCGCCTGCTCTTCAGCGACACGGGCGCCGGGATGCCCGAGGAGGTGCGGGCGCGCATCTTCGAGCCCTTCTACACGACGAAGGGCGCGCAGGGGACGGGCCTCGGCCTCTTCGTCAGCTACGGCATCGTCGAGCGGCACGGCGGCTACATCGAGGTCGCTTCGGGGAAGGGGCAGGGCACGACCTTCGTCATCGTCCTGCCGCACGTGCCCCGCGCCGAGCCGAAGGCGGGCGGCGCCGCGCGTCACGTCCCCGAGGCCGGCGCGGGCTCCCTGAACGTGCTGGTGGTGGACGACGAGACGGCCGTGAGGGAGACTCTGTCCGAGATGGTGGAGGCTCTGGGCCACCGCGTCACGGCGGCCGGGGGCGGGCGCGAGGCGCTGCGGGTGCTCGCGTCCGAAGGCGGGTTCGACCTCGTCTTCACGGACCTCTCGATGCCGGAGATGGATGGCTGGGAGCTGGCGCGCGAGGTGCGGCGCCTGAGCCCGCGCACCCGCGTCTGCATCGTCACCGGCTACGGCAAGGACACCCCGCGCCCCGCCCGCGGCGACGACCCCGCGGACGTAATCATCGGCAAGCCCTTCGACCTCCGGCAAGTCGAGGAGGTGTTGACGAGGTTCGAGTCAGTTCAGGGTTGAGTCCGGAGAACGGCGGGATTTAACACAGAGGGCACGGAGATTGAATTTTCTCCGTGCCCTCTGTGTTTAAATTGCCCTTGAGAGTTAAGCCCTCTCGCCGAAGCGGAGCATCATCGGGAGTCTGGGCGGGAGGGCGCCGCGGTCGGCCCGCCGCGGGGCGGGGGCGCGAGGCGGCTCGATGTTGTCGAAGTAATCGACCGCCGCGACGCGGAGCCCCACGTCGCGGCCGAGGCGCTCGCTCAAGTACCACTTGTGTTCGAGCACGCGCGGCCACGCGGCGCGCGCCTCGCGCTCCGACAGCTTGAGCCCCGTCAGCTTCCTGACCTCGCGCCTCCTGCTGTTCGAATACCTGATTACTGCCTCCTTGACGAGATACGACAATGACGGCGTTGGCATGAATGCTTCCATAATGATTTGAACCTCCTATAACGATACTTTGATGCCCCGGCGGGCGCGCCAACCGCTCCGCCATACATGGTTAGACTACGTAGAGTGTATGTCGAAACTGTTGTCATTGGCCGTGAATGTTTTGATGACTCTTATGAGCACGTTTCATGAAAACGGTTAACGGGGGGAGTAGGCGGTAGGCAGAGAAAACAAGAGGCGGCCGGAGCTTTTACTCCGGGCCGCCTTAAGTCTTTACTGCCTACTGCCCTTTATCTCTCGCCGCGGCCGACCTCGACCTCGGTTTCGAGGGCGACGACGAGGTTGCGGACGCTGGGCTGGTCGATGGGCTCGATGAGGCGCAGCGCCTCGTCCAGGACGCGGCGCTGGTACTGCGGCCAGTTGGGCTTGCCGACGACGCAGCCGAGCTCGCCCGGATAGTAAGCCGCGCGCGGCGGGCGGGCGAGTTCGACCACGTCGCGGTCCACGGCCAGCGTCATCGTCGGTATCCCGGCCGCCTCGACGCCGCGCGCCACCAGCGACATCGTCTGATGACACAGCCGCGAGGCCGGGACGATGAGCGCGGCCTGCACCTCGTAGCGGCGGACGCGCTCGATTAGTTGCGGCAGGCTCGTGGAGACGAAGCGGGCGGCGTTCGGGATGAAGCCGCAGAGGCTCCAGTAGACGGGGTTGAGGCGGCCGATGATGCCGTTGCCCTCGAACTCCTTGAGGCGGTCAATCGGCACCTGCGCGTTCATGTCTTCCTCGACGGCCTTCGGGTCGTAGCCGCGCCCGGCCCAGCGCAGGTCTTCGGCCTCGACCTCGATGGGGATTTCGCGGAACGAGGTGTCGCCGCCGAACGTGGAGTGGTCGAAGGGCTCGGTGCCGTCGATGTAGACGCCGGCCGAGGTGATGAGGGCGAGGTTGAGCATGGGCAGCGCGCGGCGCGCGGGCCTGAAGGGCGCTCGGGCGTGCTGGACCCACGGATAGTGCTCGCCGACCTCGTCGCCGCGCAGCTCGTTAATCTGCTTCCAGCGCGCGTAGCGGTCGCGCCACTCCTCGGCGTTCTCAAGTATCTCCACCTGAAAGGTTCTCCTTCCGCGGCTGCACTTCGTTATGTCTTTGTGCCGAAGATTCTAGAACACAAACGCCGACGGACGCCAACAGGGCGCGGCCCGCTCACTCGTAATCCATCACGCCGGGCAGGAGCCTCATGGGCGGGGCGACGACCTCGGGCTGCTCAATCTCGCGCGGGTCCGCGGCCGAGAGCAGCCACGAGAGCGACCTGTCGAGGCCGGCCTGAAACTCTTCGATGTCGAGCGACATGAACCGCTCGGCGCCGAGTCGCGCGAACTTCTCCTTCGCCATCTGGTACATCCTGCGCGCCGCGCCCGGCCTCCCGATTTGCAGATGGTGGAACGCCACCGACGACTGGATGAGGGCTTGCAGGAACAACTTCTCCCGCGGCCCCGCGAGGTCGCGCCAGCGTTCCTCCCACGCGTCGTGCGCCGCGTGGAACTCGCCCTCGTTGTAGAGGTCGATGCCCGCCAAATACTCCGGCGGGTAAGCTTCGGCGTGCTCCTCGTCGTAGGCGGCCATGAGTGTTCAGTAGCGCGGCACACGCGGGTCCACTTCGATTGACCAACGCTCGATGCCGCCGGCGAGGTTGTAGAGTTTTTGGAAGCCGACCCTCGCGAGGAACGCGCAGACCTGCGCGCTCCTTACGCCGTGGTGGCACATGAAGACGGTCTCGCGCTCGGGGTCGAGCTTCGGCGCCCACTCGTCGAAGCGGCTGAGCGGCATCAGCTCCGCCGCTTCGACGCGCGCCAGCTCGAACTCCTGCGGCTCGCGCACGTCTATCAGGAGCGGCGCCTCGCCGCGCGAGCGCAGCTCGGCGAACTCGGCCGGAGTGATGGTCTTGTAGTTCATGGCTCGCGGGAGAAGGTAACAGCGCGGGGGCGGGGCCGCAACGTTTACTGCCTGCGGTTGAGGCGCGAGGCGATGACTTTGGCGGCGGTGGCCCCGGCGCCGATGGCGCCGCTGACGGTCGGCGCGAGCGGATTCGAGAGGTCGCCGACGGCGAAGACCATCTCGACGGAAGTCTCCTGCTCGCCGGTGACGACGACGTAGCCGCGCTCGTCCGCGTGGAGCTGTTCGCGGAAGAGGTCGCTGTTGGGCTCGACGCCGACGCGGATGAGGACGCCGCGCACGGCCATGCGGAAGGGCTTAATGGCGCCCGCGCGCTTGATTTCAATCGCCTCGACGCGCTCGCCGCCCATGATGCTTTGCAGCGTCGCCTCCGTGAAGACGTTGATGCGGTGGTCGCCCGCGATGCGCTCGGCGAACTCGGCGCGCGCCGACAGTCGCTTGCCGCGGTGGACGAGCGTCACGGTCGGGCAGACTTCGGCGAGCAGCAGCGCGTTCTCGGCCGCCGCGTCTCCGCCGCCGACGACGCACACGTCCTCGCCAGCGACCAACTCCCTCTCCTTCGTCCCCGACTCCAGCACGCCGCGACCGGCGAACTCCTCCTCGCCCGGCACGCCCAAGCGGCGCCGCCTCACGCCCGTCGCCAGAATCAACGCAATCGCGCGCAGCCGTTCCCCGCTGCGGAGCGATACCTCGCGCTTGCGCAAGTCAACCTCGTCTATCTCGACCTGCGTCCACAGGTCGAACTCCTTTCCTTCGACCTGCGCGGCGAACAAATCGCGCAGCGCGCGCCCGTCGCGCGCCTCCTCGACGCCGAGGTGGTTGCGCACAGGGTTGTAGACGCGCAGGAGTTGCCCGCCCACCTCCTCGGACTGCTCCAGCACCAGCGCGTCGAGCCCCAGCTCGTCGCACCACAGCGCCGCCGACAGCCCCGCCGGCCCCGCGCCTACGATGATGACATCGTGCATATCGGCAGTCAGTTAAGTTCCTTCCTCATCTCGGCGGCCACGGCGTCGGGTTCGAGGCGCGAGGCGGCGGGGCGGCCGTGGGCGTCGAGGAACTTGAAGGCCGAGGTCAGCTCGCCGTCGTCTTCCGCCCAGACGCATTCGGGGGAGGCTTCGAGTTCGTTGAGGCGCGCGAGGAGGCGCGTGAAGTTTCGCGGCTCAACGGGCGGGCGCACGACGGTGACGGCCCAGGAGTAGTAAGGGTAATCGACGCGGTAGGCCCAGCCGCCGCGCATCGGGGTCGCAATCAGGAAGACTCGGCCGCGGGCGTGGTGCGTGACGGCGGTGAAGGGCGCCGAGTGGCGCGCGGGGTCGAAGCCGCCGGGGCCGTAGAGGTCCGAAGCGACGGTGACGAGGGAGAGGCCCGCCGCCTCGTCCTCCGTGACGCGCGAAGCGCCGCGGGCGAAGCTCTCAAGGCCCGCCTCGATTGAGGCCCACGCGTCGCGCCACAGCGGCTCGTAGTCGTCCGTGCGCGTCAGGACGTTCTCGACTTCGGGGAGCAGAAGCTCGTAGGCGCGTCTTTCGTCAAGCTCGTCGGGGCCGGCGAGGTGGCGCGCGAGCGGCGAGGCGACGCCGTGGGCGACCGGAGAGTCGCCGCCTTGGATGAGGATGCTTGAGCGCACGGCCTGCGCGCCCGTGAACTCGGAGAAGTCGCCGGCCTCGGCGGCCGGGACGAGCAGGTCGCGCAGGTCGAGCGCGCGCGGGCCGGCGAGCACCGTCCAGACGGAGAGCAGGCCGTCGGTGTCGAAGTGGTTGTTGGTGACGAGCCGGATGCCGCGCGTCAGCTCTTCGCTGCGGGGCGAGGCGACGAGGTTGAGGGCGATTTCGGTCGAGGTGTCGGCGCGCAGCTCCTCAGGCGTCTGGTTGCCGCGCCAGTGCGTCAGGTGGACGGCGCCTCCGACCATCCCGTCCACCGAAAGCTTCGGCACGCCCGAGAGCCCTTCGTGGTAGAACTCGAAGCGCATGCGGGAACTCCTTCAGGTGTTGACGCCTTCGATCTTGACGTGGGGGTCGAGGCGCGTGATGCGCAGGCCCTCGCGCACGTCGAAGCGGCAGGCGAGGGCGGTCTTCTCCTGACCCCCTTCCGCGTACCAGAACTGGCAGTTGGTGCAGTCGCCGTTCCAGCAGAAGTCGCCGTAGGAGATGGTCTCAATCGAGAGGAACTGGAAGCAGCGCAGCAGCCGGTTCCGCTCGGGCACCTCGACGCGGCGGCCGAGGATGTCCACCGCCACGAGCTTCTCGTACGGCTCGAACAGGTCGCTGTCAAACTCCTGCACTTCGTTAAGACGCCTCGCGCGTGAACTTGGTTAACCGAGGTCCGGGGAGAGCGCGAGTATATCGGAAGCGGGCGCGCGTTGACGAGTCGGCGGCGGTGTCGTCATACGGTACTGAAACGCGGGCGGGTGTAGCCGAAGGGGACGCGCCCGCGCCGCGAGAGGCGCGAAAACCTTAAGTCCGCTGGCGGAACGTGAATTGCGCTGTGCGAGGCGGCAAGCAGAGTAAGGCAAGGGGGAGCGGGTCTCAGACCTGCTGCTTCATTCAAAGGGTACGCCCGGCCTCTCACTCCCCGGCCGGGTCACAATCATACAAGGGAGAGGAGTACTTGATGGCTAAGACGATTATCGGTCTGTTTGAGCATGAGGGCGACGCGCGCCGCGCCGTGGTCGAGTTGGTTGACGCCGGCATCTCGCGCGAGGACATCGGCGTCACCTCACAGCAGTACGCTGGGGGCGACGACTCTTACGAGGGTGACGACAAGCACGAAGGCGTCGGCGACAAGATAGGCAACTTCTTCAACTCGCTCTTCGGCGGCGACGACGACGCGAACCACTACACTGACGCCGTCCGCCGCGGTCAGACGGTCGTCACCGTGGACTGCGAATCGGAGGAGCAGGCCGACCGCGTCGAGCACATCCTCGAACGCTTCGACGCCGACGTGGACGACCGCGACACCTCCCACGAGGGCGACCGCACCGCGGCCTACGCCGCCACGTCGCGCACCGACTACGAGGAGACGAACGTGGACACGGGCCGCCTGCGCGAAGGCGGCGAGGCGACGCTGCCCGTGATGGAGGAGGAGCTTCAGGTCGGGAAGCGTCAGGTCGAGCGCGGCGGAGTGCGCGTCCGCAGCCGCGTCGTCGAGCGGCCGGTCGAGGAAGTCGTCCGCCTGCGCGAAGAGCGCGTCAACGTCGAGCGGCGCCCGGTCAACCGCGCCGTCACGGACGCCGACCTGCACGCCTTCCGCGAGGGCACCTTCGAGGTGACGGAGCGCGCCGAGGAGGCGGTCGTCAACAAGCAGGCGCGCGTCGTCGAGGAGGTCGCCATCAACAAGGAAGTCGGCGAGCGCACCGAGACGGTCCGCGACACCGTCCGCAAGACCGACGTTGATGTCGAAGAAGTGGACACCACGACCAAGCGCACGCGCGGGGCCGGCGGCAACAGGTAGGTTGGTCAGTACGGGTTAACGGGCATGGGGGCGGAAGCGTTTCCGCCCCCTTTCTCTTACCCCTTGGCCCACATCTCGCGCCGGAACTCGGGCCACGCGTCGCGGAGGTAGAGCGCGAAGGGGAGCCACCACACGAGGTCGTTCGTCAGGCACAGCACGGCGGTCGAGGCGGGCCACTCGCCCGACCAGATGAGCGGCGCCAGCCCGACGGGGCCGAGCACTTTTCCTATCAATCCCACCGCCGCCAGCAGCCAGCCGCGCTCGGGCGCCCGCGCCACCTCGAAGTAGACGACGCCGTAGAGGCCGACCACCATCCCGAGGCACGCGAATATCTGCGGGTAGTTCTGCGGCTCCATCCCCGCGAAGCGGAAGAGCCACTGAGGGTCGAGCGCCGAATACAAGCCCCACGCGATGTTGTACGCGCCCGCCGCGCAGAAGACGGCGCGGTGAAGCCGCCGACGCGCTATCAAGACGAAGCCTCCGCCGCCGCCGCCCGCCCCCCGACGCGCCACGGCCAACCGCTGTGCGGCAAGCCGACGGCCGCGCACAAATCTCTCAGCCCCGACAGCCCGACCCCCATCGCCATCAACGCGAGCGCCCAACCCAGCTCGCGCGGCATCTGTGCCTTCTCCCACGCGAGCGCCGTCGGCGCCCGCCACCAGTCCGACATGACGGGGACGAGGTGCCCGAGCATCGCGCCGTAGACGATGCCCATCAGCGCGTGCGTCACGCGCTCGCCGTGGAAGACGCCGCCGAGCGGCCTTCGCACCCTGTCCTCTACGACGAAGTCGGCGAGCGTGATGATAATCTCCGCGACGAGCAGCGCCGCGAGCATGAGCGTCCACCACCCGCGCCACGCGACCGCGGGCAGCGTGCCGAAGATGACCGAGTAGATGAGCGCCCGCGCCGCGTGCAGGCCCAGCTCGGCGCGCGCCTCTCGCCCCATCGCCGGCAGCCTCACCCGCCACTCGTGATAGTAGAGCGTGTCGAAGGCGCCCATCACCCCCTGACACGCCAGCAGCCACAGGGCAACTCTCATCCGCCCTCCACCTCCGGCTCCACCCGCCCCTCGTAAGTAACCACCGTCCCTACCAGCGGCGCCCTCACCCTCACGCGGACCCACACGCCCGCCTCGCCCGCCTCGGCCCACTCGCGCGCCTCGACCGACGGCGCGAGCCCGCGCGGGAGCCTCAAGCGCAAAGGCCCCGCGCACAAAGCGGCCCGCGCCTGCCTGTAAAGGAGCGCGCCGCCCTCGGCCTCAAGCCTGTAGAGGACTTCGACCGGCCCGACGCGCTCCGCCAGAAAACCCTCCCCGTGCTCGCTCTGCGAGGTGACGAATGGGCGGCCGCCGAACGTCCTCTCCCAACGCTCGCCGCGCCCGCCCTCATCCGTGACGACGAGTCGCACGCTCAAGCCCTCCCCCGCCGCCGGCAGTCGCATCACCCTCGCCAGCGTGCGCGCGACGAAGCCCGGCCCGTGGCTCACGTTAAAGCGCCCGGACCAACGCGCCGCCGGCCCGCCCGAGTGGAACCGCCGCACGGGCTCGCACACGTCCGCCCACGCCTCGCCCGCGAGGCGCGCGTAAAAGCCCGCCGCCTCGCGCCCTTCGTCCGTGCCGCCTGAAGGAGTCTCCATGCCTTTCGGCATTTTACACGCCGCCGCGCCCCGCGTTGCTTCTCATCCCCGGCGGGGCTGCGCTAAACTACGCGAGAAGAACGGAGGGAGAGGATCACCAGTGGGAATTGTGATGTACGTCAAGCCGGGGTGCCCCTACTGCCAGCAGGCGCGCGACTACTACAACTCGCAGGGCACGAAGTTCACAGAGTACGACGCGCAGAACGACCGCGAGCGGCGCCGCGAGATGTTCGAGTTCTCCGACAACGACCCGACCGTCCCCTGCATCGTCGAGGACGGCCGCTACGTCCAGTCGGGCTGGGGCGACCCGCTCCGCGGTTGAACGGTTCACGACTGAGCCGGCCGTGAGCCGGCAAACTCAACTAGACAGCAGTCAGTAGACAGTAGAAGAGCGCGAGGGCGTTTACTGCCTACCCTCCATCATGATCGGCCGCACCCTCCTCAACTACCGCATCACGGAGAAGCTCGGCGCGGGCGGGCAGGGCACGGTCTATAAGGCCCTCGACGAGCGCCTCGGCCGCGCCGTCGTCATCAAAGTCCTCTCCCCCGAGCTGACCGCGCGGGCCGTCAACCTCAAACGCTTCGAGCGCGAGGCCCGTCTCGCTTCCTCCTTAGACCACCCGAACATCTGCACCATCTTCGGCCTGCACGAGCAGGACGGGCTCCACTTCATCGCCATGCAGTTCGTTGACGGCAAGAACGTCCGCGAACTCGTCAACGGCCGCCCGCTCGCCCTTGAGAGCGCCCTCTCCATCGCCCACCAGGTCGCCGACGCCCTCGCCGCCGCGCACGACCGCGGCGTCATCCACCGCGACATTAAGGCCGGCAACGTCATGGTCACTTCGTCCGGCCACGCCAAGGTCTTAGACTTCGGCCTCGCCAAGCTGATGGACGACGGCAAGCAGGAAGGCCCGGCCGACGCGCACCTCACCGAACTCGGCATCCCCTACGGCACCGCCACCTACGCCGCCCCCGAGCAGGCCGCGGGCGGTCGCGTGGACCACCGCGCCGACATCTTCTCGGCGGGAGTGCTGCTGTACGAAATGCTCGCCGGCACCTGGCCCTTCCGCGGCCAGACCACCGTCGAGGTCCGCTACGCCGTCATGCACGACACGCCGGCCCCCGTCGCCGAGGTCCGCGACGACGACCCGCCCGCCGTCGTCCAACAGATACTCGACCGCGCCATGCAGAAGCGGGCCGAGGACCGCTACCAGCGCATCGCCGAGATGCGCGACGACCTGCGCGCCGCGCTGCGCGAAGCCATCGCCGCCTCGGGCAAGTCGGAAGCGAACGGCGCCGTCGAAGCCGTCCCGCTCTCGGCGCCGCCGCGCCACCAGCACCCCGAAGGCGGCGGCATCGGCCACACCTTCCGCCGCTGGTGGCGGAGCCTGCGCGGCGCCGAGGCGCAGCCCACCTCGCTCCCGCCGGCCCCGCGCCGCACGCAAGGGGCGGGCATCTCCACCTCGCCCTCGCAGCACCCCTCGTCCGCGCCGCACGTCAGCCAGTTCGAGACCGAGAAGTCCATCGCCATCCTCCCCTTCCGCAACCTCTCGAACGACCGCGAGGCGAGCTTCTACGAGTTCTCGCTGGCCGACGCCGTGACGACGGAGCTGGCGCGCGTGCGCTCGCTCATCGTCCGCCCCTCCTCGCTCATCGTTAAGTATCAGGGCCGCGACGTTGACCCGCGCGACGCCGGCCGCGAGCTGGGCGTCAGCGCCGTCCTCTCCGCCAGCTTCCTGCGCTCGGGCGGCAACCTCCGCGTCAACGCCCAGCTCATCGACGTTGAGCGCGGCGACCTGCTCTGGAGCGACCGTATCGACGCCTCGGCCGAGGACATCATCGCCCTGCAAGACACCATCGCGCAGCGCATCGCGCAGGGCGTCGGCGTCGAGCACAAGATAGGCACCACGAGCGAGGCGCCCGCCCCGGCGGTGCGCACGCAGAACCCGCACGCCTACGAGGAATACCTCAAGGGCCGCGACTTCTTCGCCAAGTTCCTCTTCCACACCTTAGAGCCCGAGGACTGCGACCGCGCCGTCGAGCACTTCCAGCGCGCCATCCGCCTCGACCCCGACTTCGCCCTCGCCCACAGCGGCCTCGGCGCCTGCTTCGCCAACCGCGTCCTCAAGGGCCTGGGCGGCGCCGACGACTACGAGCTGGCCGAGAACGCCTTCAGCCGCGCGCTCGAACTCGACCCGGCGGTCGTCGAGGCGCGCGTCCTCATGGTCTTCATCTACCTCGCGCGCGGCGAGAAGCACAAGGCCCGCGCCGAGGTCGCCCACCTCGCGCGCACGGCGCCCAACGAGCCGGCCGTCTACTTCGTCAAGGCCGCGCTCCACCGCCTCGACGGCGAATACGACCGGGCGCTGCGCTCCTTCGACAAGCTCGCGCGCCTCGACCCGGCCGCCCGCGTCGTCGTCAGCTACAACCGCGCCCGCGTCCTCATGTACGAGCACCGCCTCGACGACGCCCTGCTCGAACTCGACCAGGGCGCGCGCATCGAGCCCGACCACCCGCTCGTCAAGACCTTCCGCGCCGTCGTCCTCGGCCGCCGCGGCGACGTGGACGAGGCCGTCAACATCCTGAGCGGCGTGCTCGAAGAGCACCCGCAGATGGACGGCATCCGCCCCCTGCTCGCCCAACAACTCATCAAGCAGGGCCGCCCCGACGACGCCCGCGCGCAACTCACCGACCGCGTCCGCGACGCGGCGGCGGCCGACCACGACATCGCCTACTGGCTCGCCACCACCTACGCCATGCTCGGCGACCGCGACGACGCCTTCCTCTGGCTCGCCCGCGCCATCGACCTCGGCAACGAGAACCGCATCTGGTTCGAGTCGGACCCCAACTGGGAGGCGCTGCGCGAAGACCCGCGCTTCCCCGACCTGATGCGCCGCATCGACGACGACCGGCGCGACCCCGCCTCGCGCCCGCAGCAGAGCCTGACCGAGACGCCCGACGCCTCGGCCGCGGCGGGGCGCTCCACCACCGACCCCGACGCCTACGAGGAATACCTGCGGGGGCGCGACGCCGAGGGGCGCTTCATCTACCACACGCTCGCGCGCGAGGACTCGGACGAGGCGGTCGCACACTTCAAGCGCGCCACGGAACTCGACCCCAACTTCGCGCTCGCCCTCTGCGCCCTCGGCGGCGCCTACGCCAACCGCGTCATCAAGGGCTTCGGCGACGCCGACGACTACGAGCGCGCCGAGGACGCCTTCCGCCGCGCGCTCGCCATTGACCCGCAGTCCCTCGAAGCGCGACTCCACATGGTCTTCATCCTGCTCGCACGCGGCGAGACGAAGCAGGCGCGCGAGTGGGCCGAAAAGATGCGGCAGGAGTCGCCCAACGAGGTCGGCGTGCAGTTCGTCTGCGCCACCCTCGCCCGGCTCGCAGGGCGCTACGAGGACGCCCTCGAAGGCTTCGGCCGGATGGTCAAGATAAACCCGGCCGAGCGCGTCGTCGTCAGCTACAACCGCGCCCGCGTCTTCATGTATCAGGGCCGCTACGACGACGCGCTCGCCGAGCTCGACCTCGGCGCCGCGATGGAGCCGAACCACCCGCTCATTAAGACCTTCCGCGCCGTCGTCTGCGCCCGCCGCGGCGACCACGAGGCGGCGATTAAAATCATCCGCGAAGTGCTCGGCCGCCACCCCGGCATGGACGGCGTCCGGCCCCTGCTCGCCCAGTTCCTCGTCCGCGCCGGAGACCCCGAGGAGGCCCGCGCCGAGCTGACCGACCGCGCGCGCGACGCGGCGGCCGCCGACCACGACATCGCCTACTGGCTCGCCACCGCCTACGCCATGCTCGGCGAGCGCGGCGAAGCCCTCGACTGGCTGGAGCGCGCCATCAAGCTCGGCAACGAGAACCGCCCCTGGTTCGAGTCCGACCCGAACTGGGAAGCCTTTCACGACGACCCCCGCTTCAAAGAACTGATGCGCGGCATTAACAACTCGCGCGACCCGGAACGCGAAGCCCGACCGCAGTAAACCGTCAAGGGGAAACGACAAAGGGTGCCGGGTGTCAGGCGCCGGGTGCCGGGTAAAGACCGACTCTTACCGGCACCCGGCACCTGACACCCGAAACCCCTATTTCTTCCCGGAGGTTGCCCATGAGCACCTTCGTCGTCGGCGACATCCACGGCCGCCGCTCTCAGTTTAAGCGCCTGCTCGACATGCTGCCGCGCGACCCGGCGCGCGACACACTCATACTGCTCGGCGACCTCATCGACCGCGGCGAGGACGTGCCCGGCACGGTCGCCGACGTGATGGAGCTGCGCGAGCAGTCGCCTGAGGGGCGCGTCGTCGTCCTCCGCGGCAACCACGAGCAGATGCTCCTCGACTTCCTCGCCGACGGCCACCCGCTCTGGCTCCACCCGGCCGTCGGCAGCTCCGAGACCTTCGAGCAGTACACCTCCGACCCGTTGGGCGAAGAGCTGCGCTCGTGGTGGGAGGAGGCGCAGCGCCGCCTGTCCGACTCGCTCCCCCCGGCGCACCTCGAATTCTTCCGCTCGCTCCCGCTCTTCCACGAGGACGAGCACGCCTTCTACGTCCACGCCGGACTCGACGGCGAGAAGCACCCGCGCGAGACCGACTCGCGCCACCTCCTCTGGACGCGCAACCCCGACTTCTACAAGCACTACTACGGCAAGCCCTGCGTCTTCGGCCACACGCCCACTCCGCTCCTCCCCCTGCTCGGGCGCATCGGCCGCCACGGCATCTACATCGCCCACAGCGCCATCGGCATCGACACCGGCTACGACTACGTCTCGCCCCTCAGCTGCCTCCAGCTTCCCGACTTCAACCTCTACCAGACCTTCGCCGACGGCCGCGCCGCCACCTTCCACATCACCACCCTCATCCCCAAACCCTTCCACGACTACCAGCGCGACGCCGCCAAACACAACGGCTCGCACTGACCCGTCTGGAAACTCTTGTTGACAGCCGCGCCGCCGGCCCCGTAAGCTGAATTTGGCCTCCCGGCCGCTTGGCGCCTCACGCGCCGCCCTCCCCGATCAACCTTTAGAACCCGAAGCACACGGAAGTAATGAGCGAAGCCCTACACGCGGCGACCGGCCGCCCCGACCCGGAATTCGAGGAGCGGCGCCGAGCCCTCGAAGAGATGTCGCTGCCGCGCGTCTGCACGCACGACGAGACGCTGGAGGCCCGCCGCCGCGCGGGCGCGCCCGCCTTCAAGCTCCGGCCCGAGCCGTGCGGCCGGTGCGGCGAGCAGGTGCGGCGGGGCCGCGAGCTGCGCGCCCGCGACGTGCCCGGACTGCTGCACGCCCTCGTCTTCTTCATCCTCTCGTGGACGCTCTACCTCGCCGGCCCCTACCCGCCCCTGCGCGCGGAGGTGGCGATGTGGACGACGTGGCTCGTCTGCTTCGCCCTCGCCTACGCCCTCCGCACGCCCTTCCGCTCGGCCCGCAACGCGCTGCTGATTCTGTTCACGATAAGCTGGCTCAACTTCATCCTCCGCTACTGGAGCGTGATTACTCTCCACTACCTGCTCACGCACTCCCTGCACAAGTGGGCCGACTGCGTCTTCGCCACGACGCCCATCTTCTTCAGCATCGCCATCCACGCCCTGATAGACCGCCTCCGCGCGCGGGCCGCCGAGCGCGACGAGGCCGCGCCTTACTAAGACCCTTCACCCCGTCCGCTTCAGCTTCCCCGTCCGCTTGGCCCAGCGTTCGACGAGGCCGAAGACGTAGAGGCCGAGCGGTATCATGACGACGCCCATCACGGCGAGCACCGTCAGCTCGTAGGTGACGGCCGAGAGCGGCACGCCGTCCGTCATCTCCGCCCCCTCGATGCCGATGAGCTTGCGGCTCGCCGAGAGCGCGTAGGTCGCGGGCGACACGGCCGCCAGGGGCCGGAGCCAGCCGGGCAGAACTTCCACGGGGTAGTAGACGCCCGAGACGAGCAGCAGTATCCCTTGGAAGATGTTCGTCGCCTCGGCCCCGCGCTCGGGCGAGAGCACGGGCAGCGCCGCCGCCATTAAGCCCAGCCCCATGAAGGCCATGCTGCTGACCATGAGGACGACGAGCGCGCCCCACAGGTTCGCGCGCGAGAGGTCGAGGTCGATGAAGAGCATCAGCCCGCCGATGATGACGAGGCTGCGCGCGACGCTGTAGACGAGGTTGTAGAGGCTCACGCCCGCCAGGTGCGTCAGGCGCGAGACGGGCGCCATGAAGGTGTACTCCAGCGTCCCCTCCCAGCGCTCGTAAGTGATGGAGTTCGCTATCTCCTGGAAGAGCACCGACAGGAAGTTCCACAGCAGCACCCCGACCAGAAGCGTCAGCGTGAGGCGCCGGTCGCCGGCCGCGACGCCGATGAGCGCGATGGTCGCCGAGTTCACCACCGCGTAGAAGGTGAAGACGACTACCCAAGACATGTAGCGCCGCGTCAGGTGGTAGTCGCGGAAGACGAAGGCCCACGTCTGCCTGAGTATCTGTTCCATGCCGCTATGCCTCCACCGGCTCGGCGTCGCGCTCCGCGCCCTTCGCCTTGCCGTTCCCGCCTTCCCCAAGCTTCTCGCCCGCCAGCGAGATGAAGGCGTCGTCGAGCGACGCCGAGTTCGACAGCCTCTTCAACTCGTCGGCCGTGCCCTCGGCCACGAGCCGGCCCCCGGCGATGAAGCCGATGCGCGGGCAGAGCCTTTCGGTCTCGGCCATGTCGTGCGAGGTCAGGAGGATGGTCGTGCCGTGCTCGCTGCGCAGGTTCTCAAGGAAGGTCTGCACGTCGCGCCTGCTCTTCGGGTCCAGCCCCGTCGTCGGCTCGTCCAAAAGGAGGAGCGGGGGGTTGACGAGCAGGGCGCGCGTGATGGCGACCTTCTGCTGCATGCCGCGGCTCATCTCTTCGAGCGGGTCCGTGAACTTCTCGCCTTCGAGGCCGAGGGCTTCGAGGATTTCGAGCGCGCGCCGCTCGGCCGGCGCCTTCTCCATGCCGTAGAGGTAGGCCGAGTAGAGCAGGTTCTCGCGCGCCGAGAGCTTCTTGTAGAAGGCCGCGTCCGCGCTCACGCGCCCGATCTTCGAGCGCACGGCCTGCTCCTCGCCGGGTAGGCGGTGGCCGAGCAGCCGGACCTCGCCCGCGTCGGGCACCAGCAGCGTCGAGAGCACGCGGATGAGCGTTGACTTGCCCGAGCCGTTCGGCCCGAGCAGGCCGTAAGTCTCGCCGCGCCCGACGCTGAAGGAGATGTCCTTCAGGGCGTGGACCGTCGCGCCGCGGCGGCGCAGCAGCCCCCTGCGCTTGCTGAAATGTTTGTGGAGACGGCGGACTTCTATGCCCTGATGAGACATCGGCCTACACACCTTCCCGCCCTGCTGCCGGACGGATAACCGCTTCCCGAGATGGAGAAGGAGAAAGAGACGGCGGGCGCCGTCGCCTAGCGGCGGAGCCGGCCTAAGCCAGCCGGACCTTAAAGGATGTGCCGATAATCATCATCGAAGTCACCTCACAGGCGTGAGTGGGCCCAGCATAATCGCGGCGGGCGGTTTTGGCAAGCACTTTGTTGCTTAAAGCGGGAGGGGGAATTTTCAAGCCTTCGGCAGCCCGCGGCGGGCGACTCCGGCCAGAACTTCGCAGAAGCGGTCGAGCTCGCGGAGCGTCGTGTAGAGGTTGGGCGTGACGCGGACGCCGTCGAACTCTTCGTGGGCGATGGGCGTGGCGAAGATTTTGTGCGCGGCCATGAGGTGCGCGCAGAGCGGGCCGGGCTCGACGCCTTCGATGTGGACGTTGGCGATGGCGCAGGACTGGCGCGGGTCGAAGGAGGTGTTGAAGCGGACGCGGGGCAGACCCTTGAGCTGATTCATCCAGTAGCGCGAAAGGTAACGCAGGCGGGCCTCCTTGCGCGCGGGGCCGATGCCCTGGTGAAAGAGGATGGCTTCGCCGACGGCGAGGCGCGGGGCGGCCGAGTGCGTGCCGACCTCCTCGAACTTGCGGATGTCGGTGGACTGTTTGCTCTCGGCGGCCATCAGCGGCCAGACCTTCGCGACGCGGTCGCGGCGGACGTAGAGCATCCCAGTCCCCTTCGGCGCGTAGAGCCACTTGTGGAGCGAGGTGCCGAAGTAGTCGCATTGCAGGTCGTCGCGCTTGAAGGCGAACTGCGCGAAGGAGTGGGCGCCGTCAACAATCGTCTCGACGCCGCGGCGGCGGGCCATCTCGCAGACCTCGCGGACGGGCGTAATCTGGCCCGTCAAGTTTATCTGGTGCGAGACGAGGATGAGGCGCGTGCGCGGCGTGATGCCGGCCTCGAAGGCCGAAGTTATCTGGTTCAAGTTGTCCGACGGGACGGGAATCTTAACGAGCTTGAGGGCGATGCCTTCGCGCCGCTCGCGCTGGCGGAGCGTCGTCAGCATGCGCGGGTAGTCCTGCGTCGTCGTCAATATCTCGTCGCCGGGCCGGAGGTCCATGCCCATCAAAAGTATTTCCAAAGACTCGGAGGCGTTGCGGGTGACGGCCACCTCCTCGCGGTCGCAGCCGAAGAGTTCGGCGAGGCCGGCGCGGATGGTCTCGACCTGCGGCTCAAGGATTTGCCACATCGTGTAGGCGGTCGCGTCCTCCTGCTGCCAGAGGTAGCGGACGAGGGCTTCGGTGACGAGGCGCGGCGAGGGCGAGACGCCGCCGTTGTTGAGGTTGATTAGCCCTCGCGTGACGGTGAAGGCGCGCTGGATGTCGAACCAGAAGTCCTCGTCGCGGGCGGCCTCCTCGGGCGAGAGGTGCGCGACGCGGCGCGCGGCGGCGCGCACGTCTTCGAGGAGCGCCGCGACCGAGGAGGATGAGAGCGCGGCCAGTCCGAGTCCCTTGCCGACGCCGGAGAGGAAGCGGCGGCGTTCGAGTTCGCGCGGTCGGCTTGCGTCTTTCATGCGGCGTCAGACCTTTAAGGGACGAGCGTAACCTCTTCGGTTGTTTCGGCCGGGAGCGGCACGACGAGGCGGCGCGAGGCGGCGTCGAAGGTCGCGTTCGTGACGGCGCGGTTGCCTGCGCGGACTTCGCGCGGGGCCGCGTCCGCGCCGAGGAATTCGACGGCGGCGAGGGAACGGGGGACGGCGTAGGCGCCCGCGCGCGAGAGCCTGAGACGGTCGCCTTCGAGCGAGGCGGTCGTCGTGCGCGAGGCGCCGCGCGTGTAGTCGTAGCCGTCGCCCGCGTCCTCGTAGAAGCTGCTTGAGCCTGTGGCGCCGCGCGCGACGACGAGCGTCAGCGGCGCCTTCAACATCTCGCCCGTGTGTTGCGTGGGAGGCTGCGTCGGGATGGCGGAGCCGGCGCGGGCGAAGAGGGGGAGGCGGTCGAGCGGCGCGTCTATCTCGGCGTCCTTGCCGCCTTCGTAGAGCCTGCCGGTCCACCAGTCGAGCCAGTTGTCGCCGCGGGGGAAGTAGACGCGGCGCTTCGTCTCGCCCTCGACGACGACGGGCGCGACGAGGAGGTCGCGGCCGACGAGGAACTGGTCGTCGGTCATGTAGGTGCGCTCGTCCGAGGGGTACTCGAACCAGAGCGGGCGCATGACGGGCGAGCCGTCGCGCGTGCTCGCGGAAGGCGGTGTAGAGGTAGGGGAGCAGGCGGTAGCGAAGCTCAATCGTCTTGCGGTTGATGTCGGTGAACTCGGGGCCGAAGGCGAAGGGCTCGTGGGGCTTGGAGACGTATTCGGAGTGGGAGCGGAAGAAGGGCGAGAGGGCGGCGGCTTGAAGCCAGCGGGCGTAGAGTTCGGGCGAGGGGTTGCCGGAGAAGCCGCCCACGTCGGAGCCGACGAAGGGGACGCCGGAGACGCCGAGGTTGAGGAGCATCGTGACGGAGAGCCGGAGGTGGTCCCAACTGGCGACGTTGTCGCCGGTCCAGACGGCCGAGTAACGCTGCACGCCCGCGTAGCCCGCGCGCGTGATGACGAGGGGCCGGCTGTCGGGGCGCAAGCGGCGGTTGCCCTCGAAGGTGGCGCGGGCCATCTGCATCCCGTAGACGTTGTGGTAGCGCGCGTGCGTGCCGGGCAGGCCGTCGCCCGCGTGGCGCGCGGTTAGAGGGAACGTCTTCATCGGGTGGTGGTAGAGGTCGGGCTTCGGCGTCTGGTCGGAGAGGAAGACGCCGGGCTCGTTCATGTCGTTCCAGAAGCCGGCGACGCCTTCGTCGAGGTGCTTGCCGTAGAGCGAGCCGAACCACTCGCGCGCCTTCGCGTCGGTAAAGTCGGGGAAGGCGCAGACGCCGGGCCAGACGGTCGCGTTCAGCTCTTTGCCGTCTTCGGTCTTGACGAAGTGGTTGCCCTGTCGGCCCTGTTGGTAGACGAAGTAGTCGGGGTCGGCCTTGATGCCGGGGTCGATGATGAGCACGACGCGGATGCCTTCGGCCTTCAAGTCGGAGATGAGGCGGGCGGGGTCGGGGAAGCGCGTCTTGTCCCAGGTGAAGACGCGGTAGCCGTCCATGTAGTCGATGTCGAGGTAGAGCACGTCCAGGGGCGTGCGCGTCTCGCGGAAGCGGCGCGCGACTTCGCGGACGCGCGACTCGGGGAAGTAGGACCAGCGCGACTGCTGGTTGCCGAGCGCCCAGAGCGGCGGGAGCGGGGCGCGGCCCGTGAGGTCGGTGTAGTCGCGCAGCACGTTGCGCGGCGTGCGCTCACGGCCTCCGGTGAAGACGTAGTAGTTCAACTCGCCCGACGCGGCGCCGAAGGTCAGGCGCGCCGGGTCGGTCTTGCCCATGTCGAAGTAGGCGCGCGAGGTGTTGTCGAGGAAGAGGCCGTAGGCGAGGCCGCGGCCCTGCTCGCGCCGGAGCGCGGTGTAGAAGCCGACGGACTGGTAGATGGGGTCGAGGCCGCGCGGGTAGCCGTAGGTGTCCGTGTTCCACATCACGAACCGCTGCGAGTTGAGGTAGAAGGTCGGCGCGGCCTTCTCGCCGAGGCCGAAGTAGGTTTCCCACTCGACGCGTAGCTTCGTGGCCTCGACGGCGCCCGTCTCGGGGTCGAACGAGTGGGGCCGGGCGGGGTCGTCTTCGACTATCGTGCGCCCGTCGGCGTCTTTGACGGTGACGAGGAAGGGCCTGCGCTTGACGACGACGGTCGTGCCGTTAAGCGATGAGATGTTGATTTCGTCGGGCGTCTCCGTGACGGCCGCGGCGACGGTCTTGCGGTCTTTCGATTCGACGGCGTAGGAGAGGTCGCGCTCGAACGTGCCCGAGGGCGCGAGGCGGACGCGGACCGTCTCGATGTCGCGGAAGGTGACGGCGACGCGCGCGCCCGACGTGAGCACGAGCACGACGCCGTCCGCCTGCCGCTCGACGCCGCTCACGTCGCCGGCCGCGCGCCACGCGGCGCGCGCCTCGGCGGCGGAGAGCGCGAGCAGGCAGAGGAGTGAGAGGGCGAGGGCGCGTCGTGTGTGTCGTCTCATGGTCTTTCGGCGGCGAGCCGGGCGAGCGGGCCGCGCGGGTCGGCAATCTCTCTCAGCGCCTCGAAGGGTATCAGGACTTTCGGCTCGCCGTCGGCGTAGGAGGCCACCCTGTACTCCTCGAAGACGAAGACGAGGCCGTCGCGCGTGACGACCCAGGAGTCGAAGTTGCCCGCCTTCGGCCTCAGGCCGTCAGCGAAGAGGCCGCCCTTGCCGGCCATGTACCTCGGCCCGAACTGGCGCCTCAGGTCTTCGTCGCAGAGCGTCGAGAGCGTTTGCAGGTAGGCCGAGCCGGGGCGGAAGAGGCCCGCGAGTTTTATCTCGCGCCCGGCCTTCAGGTCGAAGTTGAAGGCGACGGGGCGGTGGTAGCCGTGCGCGGCGCCCCACGAATAGCCCGTCACGTAGAAGAGCACGCTGACGAACTCGTCCGACGCGAAGACGACCTGGTGGGAGACGTGGTGAGACTCTTTCACGTCTTTGAAGTGCCGGTCGCGCCGCTTCTCGTGGTCGGGGCGGGCTTCGAGGTACGGCGTCACGTCTTCGAGGACGAGCGCGCGTGCGAGCCGGTTGAACTCGCGCGCGGCGGGGCCTTCGTCGCCGAGCAGCACGGGGTAGTCGGCGCTCACCTCCAGGTCTTCGCGCCGGGGCTTGCGCCCGACCTCGCGCGCCTCGAAGCGCCGCCCGGCGCCGAGGTTGACGAAGGGGACGAATCCGGCCGTGCCGCGTTGAAGTGCGGGGAAGGTGGGCGCGTGGGGCGTGGGCGTCGGCGCGGCCGTCGAAGAGGCCGACTGCCGCGTGGCCGCGCGCCCGCCGCAGGCTTGCGCGCAGAGGCACGCCGCGGCGGCGAGGACGAGGATGGCTCCGCGTGCGGACATCTCAGCGGGCTCTCGACGGCGGAGACATGGGCGCGGGCGGGGGCGGCGGCGAGTCCGGCGACGCTCCGCCCTCTCCCGCGTCCCCCGCGCGGGCGCGGGGCGACTCGCAGAACTGCTGCACCTGCTGGAAGATTTGCTGACACTGGCGGTCGGTCGAGAGGCCGTGGCTCTTGCACTGTTCAATCTGCCACTGGGCGCTCTTGATGAACTCGGTGCGGCCGGGCACGCCGTCGCAGAAGCCGGGCGTCGGGCGGCTGGCATCGAGGCAGGCGCGGAGGAAGAGGTTGGCCTTGATGAGTTCGGTGAAGCCGTCGGCCGTCTTGTGGCGCGAGATGCCTTCCGTCAGGCACCCCTCGTTGTCGCTCCGGCGGCCGTACGTCTCGCCCTCCTCCATCACCTGCTTCCCCTGCTCCATCACCCCCGGCCCGTACTTCCTGATGAAATAGACGCCCGTCGCCACCAGCGCGATCATCATGACTAGCAGGACGGCGCCCACGATGAGCGTCACTTTGAGCCATTTAGGCATTCAGCGAACTCCTTGGTTATTTCGCGGCCCGTTCGTAGACGACGCGCCCGTCGAATATCGTCAGGTCCGGCTCGGCCTGCAAAATCTCTTCGGGCCGGATGGTGAGCAGGTCTTTGGAGTGGACGACGAGGTCGGCGAGCATGCCGGGCGCTATCTGCCCCTTCTCCTTCTCCTCGAAGGAGGCGTAGGCCGACTCGGCCGTGTAGCAGCGGATGGCCTGGGCGATGGTGAGTCGTTCCTGCGGCCACCAGCCGCCCGCGGGCTCGCCTTCGGTGCTTTGGCGCGTGACGGCGGCGAAGAGGCCGAGGTAGGGGTTGATGGGCTCGACCGGCCAGTCCGTGCCGAAGGGGACGTGGACGCCGTAAGACTGCATCATGTGCCACGCGTAGGCGCCGAGGACGCGGTACTCGCCGAGACGGTCCTGCGCCCAACGCTTGTCCGAGATGGCGTGCGCGGGCTGCATCGAGGCGACGACTCCGAGCAGGCTGAAGCGCTCGAAGTCAGTGGGCGCGACGACCTGCGCGTGCTCGACGCGGTGGCGCTGCGTATCACCCGCCGGCAACCCGCCGATAACGAAGCCATGGACTGGGGGAGCGTCCCGCTTGGGGAACTTGTACGCCGCCTCGAAGCCGTCGAGTGCCATGCGGTTGGCGCGGTCGCCGATGGCGTGGAGCGCAATCTGAAACCCTTCCTTCGCGCGCTCGACCATCATGCGCGTCAACTCTTCGGGCGGGCGGCGGGGGATGCCGCTGTTGTGCGGGTCGTCGGCGAAGGGCGCGAGCATGGCGGCGGTGCGCGAGCCGAGCGTGCCGTCAACGTAGCCCTTGAGCGCCGTGAGGCGCAGGCGCAGCGGGTCGTCCTTGAAGGCGGCGAACTCGGCGCGCTCGCGCTTCAAGTCCTCGACCGAGTTGTCGAACTGCTGCCACTCGGCGACGCGCACGGTCAGGCGCCCCCGCTTTAAAAGCTCGCGGTAGAGGGGCGTCGCCTCGCGGCTGGGAACGTCGTTGGTCTGGACGGAGGTGATGCCGTAGCGGCGGGCCTCGGCGAGAGCGCGCTCAAGCGCCTCCGTGCGCTCCTCGGGCGTGGCGTCGGGGACGTGGCCGGCGACGAGGCCGGCGGCCGTCTCTTTCAGGATGCCGGTCGGCTCGCCCGAAGAGTCGTGCAGTATCTCGCCGCCCTGCGGGGCGGGCGTCTCGCGCGTGACGCCGCCCGCCCGGAGCGCGAGCGTGTTGGCCCAACTGACGTGGCCGTCAACGCGCTGGAGGATGACGGGGTTGGCGGGCGCGACTTCGTCGAGGTCCTTCTTCGTCGGCCACTCGCCGCCCCACAGCGTGTGGTCCCAGCCGCGCCCCGTTATCCACGCGCCCGGCTTCACCTCGCGGACGCGGGCCGCGACGCGCGCCTTCGCCTCGGCGAGAGTCTTGGCGCCTATCAGGTTGACGCGCAGCAGCGAGAGGCCGCCGCCGAGGAAGTGTATGTGCGCGTCGTTGAAGCCGGGCGTGACGAGCCGGCCGCGCAGGTCAACGGTCCGCTCGCCGCGGTAGCCGGCCGCTACCTCGCGCGACGTGCCGACGGCCACGACGCGGTTGCCTTCGACGGCGACGGCCTCGGCCACGGTGCCGCGCCCGTCCGACGTGAAGACCTTGCCGTTCGTGAGGACGAGGCTGACCCGGCGTTGGGCGCGTGCGGCCCCGGCGGGCGCGAAGAGGGCGGAGGCCACGAGGGCGAGGGCGAGTGTGGGCGCGAGCGTGGTTCGCAGTCGCATGTGCTTAGTAGGCGGTGCGGGTTTGTTAGAACGGAAGACGCCGCCTTTATATCACCTTTCGGCGGGGCGGCCGAAGGGAATTCTATTGCTCGTAGTCAACGTCCTCGAAGAAACGTTTGGCGGCGGCGACGCGCTCGCGCTTCGTCGAGACGAGGACGGGCTCGCCGCCCTTCGTCCTGACCTTGTAGGACTCGCTGACGCGCAGTCCGGTCAGGAGGTTGGTGCTCACCTTGACGCTCTCGCCGGTGAGGCGGTCGTAGGTGTTGCTGTCCTCGCCGATGAGTCGGAAGCGGCGCGCGGCCGGGTCGTAGCGGAAGCGTTGCGTGAAGTCGGTCGCCTCGCGGGCGCCGCTGAGCTGCGTGACGACGAGCACGCCCGACTTGATTTCGACGGCGGTGCTCGCGCCCGAAGGGTCGCTCAGCATGCCGCCGCAGGTCGAGCAGTAGAGGAGCTTCGGGCCGACGGCCGCGCGCTCGTAGCCGCCCGAGGGGCGCGCGAAGAGGATGACGAGGGCGCGGTGGCGCGTGTTGACGACGCCCTCCTTGTTCTCTAGGGCTAAGTCTTCGACGACGCGCAGCACGGCGTCCGCCGAGCCGTCGCGGTTGAGGTCGCCGGTCGCCACCTCGCCTTCGAGCTTCCAGCCGCGGGGCACGAAGTCCTCGGGCGCGCGGCCCTCGGCGGGCACCGTCTGCGGGTCGAGGAAGCGGCGCGGCTCCTCCTGCGAAGCGGCGGCCGAGAGCGTCAGGATAATCGAGGCGATGAAGGCGAGCATCGGTTTATAAAGTCTCCTTGTCCGGGTAATCATTTGAGGGTGTCGAGGTAGTCGCGCAGTTCTTGAAGAGTCGGCAGCGCGGTGCGCGCGCCGAGGGCGCGGCACTTGAGCGCGGCGACGGCGCAGCCGAGTCGCAGAGAACTTTCAACGTCCTCGCCGCCGAGCAGGCCGTAGAGGAGGCCGACGTGGAAGGCGTCTCCGGCGCCCGTCGTGTCGCGGCAGCCGCCGGGCACGGGCAGCGCGGGCGCCTCGACGAAGGCGCCGCCGTGGTAGACGACCGCGCCGCGCTCGCCCAGGGTCATGCCGACGACGGCGCCGGGCCTCAAATGCTTCGCCGCCGCGGCGAGTGCGGCGCGCTCGTCCGTCACGCCCGTCAGCTTGCGCGGGAACTCCTTGGAGGAGACGAGCAGGTCAACGAGCGGCAGCAGCTCTTCGAGGCCGGGGTAGATGTTGTCTATGTCGAGCGAGATAATGGTGCCGGCGGCGCGCGCCGCCCGCGCCATGTGGGCCTCGGCCGGCGGGTCGTGCGCGTCCATGTGCAGGACGCGGGCGCGGGGGGCGAGCGCGACGGGCGCCTCGTCCTCGCGGTAGCCGAGCCGCTCGTCGCGGTCCCAGATGACGGTGCGCTCGCCGCTCCGGGCGTCAATCAGGATGTAGGCGATCTGGTTGCTCGCGCCCTCGACGGTTTCGGACGGCGTGGCGTCAACGCCTTCTTCGTGGAGCGTCCGGAGGCCGTAGAGGCCGGCGTCGTCGCAGCCGAAGCGGCCGGCGTAGACGGTCCGCAGGCCGAGCCTCCGGAGGCCGACCATCGCCGAGGCCGTCATCCCGCCAGCCGCGCGCAGGTGCTCGACGAGCCGCGTCTTGGTGTCGAACTCCGGGTAGGCGGGGACGACGACGAGGTGGTCCACGGCGTTGACGCCGAAGCCGGCGGCGTCGAACTCTCGGTCGTGCGGGGGTTGGAAGGGGAATCTCACGCTTTAAAGGTCGCCGTCCCGGCGGAAGAATTTAACACGGCGGGGGAGGGCGGGCGTTATTATACGCGGCGGGGGCGGCCCCACAAGGCGCGCGGCCCCCGGACGCTTTCACAAGAGGGGAAGATGATGAAGCTCAAACGCGCCGGGCTCGGACTTCCGGCGGCGCTCTCCTTACTGTTCGCACTCCACGTCGCCGCGGCCCCGCCCGCGCGCGCGCAGAACGGCGCGGCGGCGCCCGAGCAGCCCGCGGCCGAGGCGCCGGGCCGTCCGGGCGTCGCCTACGGCTCGCTGCAAGAGGTGCGGGGGACGATGATGAACGCGCGGCTGCTGGTCATCCGGCCGCGGACGGTCCACGCGGGCGACGCCGCGCTCGGCGTGACCGAGGCGGTCCGCGGGCGGGCCACGACCGAGCGGCGGCTCAGCCGCCTCCACAACGCCATCGCCAAGATGCTCAACAAGTACATCGAAAAGTACGGGGGCATGACGGCGACCCGGAGCGTCGAGGAGGCCGACTACGTCGTCGTCTTCAACCTGCTGCAATTCAAGAGGGTCCTCAACGACATCTACCCGACGGGCGAGATGTACCTCGTCGCCTACAGGGAGCCGGGCCCGCCCCGCGTCCTCTGGAAGACCCCGAAGGAGATGTTCTACGACGACGCCACCAAGAACTTAATCAAGGCGCTCAAACAGTCGCGCGGCGAGAAGTGAGCCGCCCGAAGGCTATTTGCCGAAAAACTCGCCGACTCTGCAAACGAGGCCGGGCAGCGCGGGGGAAGTCACTTCGTCGTCCCCCTTAAGCGTCAACATCAGGGCGAGCGCGTCTCCCTCACGCCGGTATACCTCCAGCGTCCGCGCCTTTGGGTCGGCGATCCAGTATTCCTTCACCCCGAACTTGCTGTAGACCTGCAACTTCAGGACGCGGTCGCGCCGCGCGTTCTCGCCACCCGGCGAGATTACCTCAACGACTAACGCGGGCGCCTCGCGGATGTGAGGCTCTTCACCCGCAGCCTCCACCTGCTGCTTCGTCAGGACGACCACGTCAGGGATGACACTGTTGTGCTTGTCGAAGATGACGCCCGGATTGGGGAAGACCTCGCCGATGGGATTCCGGTCGAAGTAGTTGCCGATGTGTTTTACGAGTCGCGCGATGACGCGCTGGTGCTTGAGGGCCGGGTTGCGGGACACGATGAGTTCTCCTTCGACCAGCTCGTACCGGTTGCCGTCGTCGGGCAGCAGTAGGAGATCGTCGGTGGTCAGGAGCGGGTAGACTTTGGATGTCATGTCGGAGCCTCCTCGGGCGGGTGGGTTGGGTGGGTGGCTGCACGATAGCACAAGGGGCCGCCGCCCGCCACGCGTTTTCTCAGGCGCGGGGCAGTGCGATAAACTGTTCGGTGAAACAACGGTCGAGAAAAGGTGCGAGGCGTTGACGCTCGAAGAGAAGCTGAAGAACCTGCCCACGTCGCCCGGCGTCTACATCCACAAGGACGAGGGCGGGCGGGTCATCTACGTCGGGAAGGCGAAGAACCTGCGCAACCGCGTGCGCTCCTACTTCCAGTCGGGGCGCGGGCACGACCGCAAGACGCGGGAGCTGGTGCGCCGCATCCGCGACCTTGAGTTCATCGTCACCGACACGGAGGTCGAGGCCCTCGTCTTAGAGTCCAACCTCATCAAGCGCCACAAGCCGCGCTACAACGTCCTCCTCAAAGACGACAAGCAGTACCCGCACCTCAAGCTCACCATCGGCGAGCCGTTCCCCCGCGTCATGATCACGCGCCGCATCCAGCGCGACGGCTCGCTCTACTTCGGCCCCTACCTGCCGGCCTCGCTCGCGCGCCGCACCATCGACCTCATCAACCGCACCTTCCAGCTCCGCACCTGCGACATCGAGATCGACGGCCGCCTGCCGCGCCCCTGCCTCGAATACCACATCAAGCGGTGCCTCGGCCCCTGCGTCAAAGACCTCTGCCGGCCCGAGGAGTACGCCGAGTCCGTGCGCGACGTGCGCATGTTCCTCGAAGGCAAAAACCGCGAGCTGGCCGACGAGTACGAGCGGAGGATGACGCAGGCCAGCGAGGAGATGCGCTTCGAGATGGCGGCCAAGTACCGCGACCTGCGGAAGACCGTGCTCGCCGTCTCCGAGCAACAGAAGATGGCGACGACGGCCGACCGCGACGTTGACATCTTCGGCTTCTACCGCGAGGGGGCGCGCCTCGCCCTCCAGCTCTTCACCATGCGCGAGGGCAAGATAGTCGGCCGCCGCGAGTTCTTCTGGGAGGACTTGCCCGAGGACGATTCTTTCGACGCGGCCTCGTTTTTGAGCGAAGTGCTGACGCAGTATTACTCGACCGACTACGTCCCGCGCGAGGTCCACGTCCCCGTCGATTTCGAGGACCGCGCGCTTTTAGAGAAGGCCCTGACGGAGAGGAAGGGCAGGCGCGTCCGCATCCTCGACCCGCAGCGCGGCGAGAAGCGCGACATGATAGAGCTGGTCGAGAAGAACGCCCGCATCGCCTTCGAGCAGCGGTTCCGCGTGCTGAAGCCCGACATGGAGCGCGTGCTCGAAGAGTTGCAGGAAGTCTTGGAGCTGCCGCGCTTCCCCGCGCGCGTCGAGTCGTTCGACGTGTCGAACATCTCGGGCGCCGAGAACGTCGCCGCGATGGTCGTGTGCGAGAACGGGAAGATGAACCGGCAGGAGTACCGCAAGTTCCGCATCAAGTCGGTCGAGGGCTCGAACGACCCGGCCTCGATGGGCGAGGCGGTCCTCAGGCGCTACCGCCGCCAGCTCGACGAGGGCAACCCCCTGCCCGACCTCGTCATGATTGACGGCGGCAAGGCGCAGCTCGGCGCCGCCGCCGCCGCGATGCGCGAGCTCGACTTAGAAGCCGTCCCCGTCATCGGCGTCGTCAAGCCGCCGCGCCGCCACAACGAAGTCTCGCACCTGCTCGTCAAGGGGCGCGAGCACGACCCCGTCTACCTCGACTCGCACTCGCCCGTGCTGCGCCTCATCCAGATGATCCGCGACGAGACGCACCGCGCCGCCGTCACCTACCACCGCAAGCGGAGGGAGCTGCGCGACTTCACCTCGGAGCTTTCCGACATCCCCGGCGTCGGCGAGAAGAGGAAGACGCGCCTGCTCCGCAACCTCGGCTCCATCCAGCGCGTCGCGCAGGCCACGGTCGAAGACCTGTCGCCTTTCGTCGGACGCAAGACGGCCGAGGAGATAGTCGCCCACTTCGGCCGCCAGCGCGCGCTGGCCGGAGTCCCCGAGGCCGCCCCCGGCGGGGACGACCCGACCGTCATGACGGACGAAATCATCGGCGGCGAGCACGTCGAGACCCGCCTCGTTGACCCCGAGGGCGAGGCCGAAGACTTGCAGCCCATCCGCTCCGTAGACCACGAAGGGCGCCCGCTCCGGCGCCGCAAGTCAACCCGCAAGCCCGGCGAACGCTCGACCAACCCGCACGGCGTCCGCCGCGAAAAACTCTCCGACGAAGACAAGGCCGACGGCCCGGAGAATTAAAGCCTTCGAACCGCCCGTGCAACTATGACATCAAGCCCGCAAAGCCCGCGGCGCCTGCGCGTCGTCGGGGCGCTGACGGCGTGCGTGTACCTGGCGACGTGCCTCTTTTACGCGCGGGGGCCGGAGGTCCACACGCGCGCGGGGCGCGAGGTGTTCGCGTGGTTCTTCTCGCTGTCGCTGCTCGCGCTGTTCTACAAGGGCTACCGGCTGGTCGCGGAGTCGAGGGACGAGGGCGCGGCGCGCGCCGTCGTCTTCTTCGCCGCCGTCTTCTGCCTGCTGACGGTGCTGACCGTGCCGTTTCATTCGACGGACGTGTTCGGCTACATCAACCGCGGGTGGCAGCAGGTGCGCTACGGGCAGAACCCTTACCTCTACACGCTGGCCGAGGTGCCCGGCTGGGAGCAGGACCCGATGCTGCGCGAGCACTGGCTCTACAACCCGGTCCCCTACGGCTTCCTCTTCACGCTGCTGGCGCGCGGCGTCTGCGCCGTCGGCGGCGGCAACTGGTGGCTCACGCTCCTGCTCTTCAAGCTGGTCAACGCCTCGGCCTACGCCCTCACGGCCTGGCTCGTCTGGCGCGGCGCCCGCCGCGTCGGGCTCGAACGCCCCACGCTCGCGCTCTACACCTTCCTCTGGAACCCCCTCATCCTCATGCACCACCTCGCCAACGGGCACAACGACATCCTCGTCGGCTGCCTGCTCGCGCTCGCCTTCTACTTCGCGACGACGGCCGCCTGCCTCTGGATAGTCCCCGTGCTCGTCGCGGCGGCGCTCTTAAAATACGCGCCGGGGCTGCTCGTCCCGCTGGCGCTTCTGTTCGTGTGGAAGAGGAGAGGTTGGAAGGCGGCGGCGGCCGGGCTCGCCCTGGGCGCGGGGCTGGCCGCCGCCGTCAGCGCGCCTTACCTGAAGGACTGGCGTCGCTTCCGCCTCGAAGACATCCGCGACAACGCGACGCTCATAGACAACTCGCTCCACTCGCTGCTCATACACGTCTTCAGGAACGTCGCGCGCCTCGTCAAACCGCTCGCGCAGTTCACGGGCGCGGTTGACGCCGTCATCAAGACGACGCTGCGCGCGGGCTTCCTCGCCTTCTTCGCCTACCGCGCCTTCCTCTGGCTGCGCGCCCTGCGCCGGCCGGAAGGGTTGACGGCGCGGCGGGTGATGTACGAGACGACGCTCGTGCTGGCGGTACTCATCTGCTTCGTCAGCTCCAAGTTCAACGGCTGGTACATGGGGATACTTCTGCCCGCGGCCCTCTTCCTCGAAGAAGACCACTGGCTGCGCCGCTTCGTCGTCCTCGTCACCTGCGCCCAACTGCTCTCGCTCACCTTCTTCAAGCAGGCTTACATGCTCAACTACTTCGCGATGGTGCTTGTCCCGGCGTGGATTGTTTACCGGCAGGTGAGGAGCGAAAGGCGGCAGGCCGCTTAGGGCGTCGGCGTCGGGCGCAGCGCGTTGTACTTCTTGAGAATCTCGACGGTCCTGTCTATCGGCAGGGCATCGACGCGGGCGCCGCCGCGCCCCGTTACGGTGGTGGCCTTCAGGAGCGAGTTGTAGACGGCCTCCTCGGTCGCCTCGACGCAGGCGAGGAAGAGGGGCGAGACGGCGTCGTTCGGCAGAAGCTCGACGCGGCGCACGGCCGTCTCGCCGTGGCGGACGCGGAGCGCGGCGGCCGTGCTGAAGGCGATGACGTAGTCGCCGCTGCCGTTCGTCGCGGCCGAGCCGGTGCGCCCGAGGCCGAGCATGGCGCGCGAGGCCAAACGCCGCAGGTTGCGCGCGTCAAGAGGCGCGTCCGTCGCGACGACGACGATGACGGAGCCGTCGGCGCTCGCGTCGGGGGCGTGGCCCGCGCCGACTTGGCCGCGCTCCACGTCCTCCCTCAAATAATACTTCCCCAGCTCGCGGCCGACCGGCGCGCCGTTCATCGTCAGCACGCCGCCGTAGTTCGTCTGCACGAGCACGCCGACGGTGTAGCCGCCGTGCCTCCGGGGCACGACGCGCGAGGCCGTGCCGATGCCGCCCTTGAAGCCGAAGGCGACGGTGCCCGTCCCCGCCCCGACCGAGCCCTCCTCGGCCTCGCCGCCCTTCGCGTTCTTTAACGCGGCGAAGACTTCCTCGCGCCCGACGTGTCGGCCGCGGATGTCGTTGAGCGTCCCGTCGTTGGTCTCGGCGACGACGGCGTTGACCGAGCGCACGTCCTCGTTGCCGGGCAGCGCCAGCATCCATTCGAGCAGCGCGTCCGCCGCGCGCGGCACGTTCAGCGTGTTCGTCAAAAGAATCGGCGTCTCAAGCTCACCCAACTCCTCGACCTGCGTCGAGCCCATCAGCTTCCCGAACCCGTTGCCGACGAACACCGCCGCCGGCACCTTCTCACGAAACAGGTTCCCGCCGTGCGGCACCACGGCCGTCACGCCCGTCCGCACGTCGGCGCCCTTCACCAAAGTCGTGTGGCCGACCTTCACCCCGGCCACGTCCGTAATCGCGTTCAAAGGCCCGGCGGGCAGCACGCCGACGACGAGGCCGATGTCTCGCGCGCGCGGCCGCCGCTGTTCGCTTCCGGTCTGCGTCATGTGTGGAAGGAGGAGCAGGAGCGCGAGGAAGGCTGTAAGAGCGTTGGTCAGCATCTCTCTCGTGGCGAAGGACGAGTGACGGATGAGAGACGGCGTGCCTCTCATCCGCCACTCGTCGTACGTCGTTCAAGTCAACGCTTCCGCGCCGCGCCCTTCTTGCTGCCGCCCTTGCGCGCGCCGGAGCCGGCGGACCTCTGCGGGGCGCTGCTCTTGGCTTCCGAGGCGGCGCGGCGGGCCGTCTGCTGGGCCGAGCGCGACGCCTGCTTGACGGACTCCGCGGCGCGGCTGCCGGCCTTGCGCGCCGACTTGGCGGCCCGCCCGGCTTCGTTCAGATTGCGGGCGGCGGCCTTGCGCGCCGACTGCGTCGCCTGTTTGCCCTTCTTGCTGGCGGGCTTCTTCGCCGCCTTCGAGACCTTGCGGGCCGAGCGCGCGGCGGCGCCGCCCACGTCCTTGGCGGCGCGGGCCTGCGTGCGCGCCAGCTTCGCGTTTTCGTGGGCGGCCGTGTCGATGGCCTCGTGCGTTGACTCGCTGGGCCGAATCATCTCGGCCGCCGTCGGGCTGACCGCGCCGACGGCGCCGACCGCCGTCTCGACGGCCGTCCGCGCGGCGTCGGACGCCTGCTCCCCGGCCCGCCCCACCACGTTCGCGGCCGTGTCCACCACCTCGCCCGCCACGCGGCGCACGGTGTCGAGCACGCCGCCCCCCTGTCTGCCTTTCTTCGCCATGCCAGTCTCCTCTCGAAGTTAAATGTCTAAGACTTCAGATGACTTGCCCGCCGGCGTCGCCGCGCGCCGAGCTGTGAGTCAGCGAGTTGGGCGCGTTCAGGTGCGCCCCGTCGTCCACGCCGACGCCGAGGCGGTCAACCAGTTCACCGCCGAGCCACCCCGTCAGGCCCGCCAGCGCGAAGCCCGCGAACGACAGGACGAGCGCGAGCGTCGTCGGCTGGTGCGCCGGCAGCGGCGAGGTGTAGCGCAGCCAGAGGCTCAGCGCGAAGAGCACGAGCACGGCGAGGTTGCCGACTCCGTGCAGCAGCCCGACCGACTTGGCGCGCGTCCCCGTCGGGATGGCGAGCCAGTCGATGAGCCCGAACGGCGAGGCGACTATCCCGCCGACGATACCCGCCGCCGTCATCCAGAAGGCGACGAGCGCGAAGATGTGCGTGCGCGGCAGCGTCGTCGTGAACAGCCACACGATGTCGAAGATGACGGCCGTCGCCAGCAGCCCGAACGGGAAGGGAATCAACATCTGGTGGATGGGGTGTCCCAAAATCTTGGCCCTGCTCTCCATTATTCACTCCTTCTTTTATGACTCACGGTTTGCGAGAAACGAGGCGAGCGCGAGGCCCGCGCCGAAGACGAGCGCCCCGGCGAGCAGCGGGTGCAAGGCGGCCTTCGTGTAGAGGCTCGACTCGGCGACGTGGCCGGGGTAGTCGCCGCGCTCCTCGCCGTCTTCGGAAGGCGCGTAGAGGCTGTCGGCGCGGTACTCGGGCGCGGGCCCGTCCGCGCGCTGCTGGAGGTCGAACAGGGCGGCCTCCATCACCTTGTCCGTCAGGCGGGGCGCGCGCTCGCCCATCTCCGAGATGAACTTGCCGCCGCCGCCGACGTACACGTCGCGCCGCGGGTTCTCGGCGCAGAAGAGGATGGCCTCGGCCACCGTCTCGGGCGCGTAGACGGGCGGCGGGTTCACGGGCTCCGCGGGCAGGAAGTTGCGCGCGTGCCGGATGTAGGGCGTGTCTATCGCGCTCGGCTTGACGGTGGTGACGGAGACGGGCGCGTCGTCCCGCTCAAGCTCCATGCGGAGCGCGTCGGTGAAGCCCTTGACGGCGTGCTTCGAGGCGCAGTAGGTGCCCTGCAAGGGGATGGCGCGGTCGGAGAGGGCGCTGCCTATCTGGATGAGCGCGCCGCCCTTCCGTCTCAGGTGCTCGACGGCGACGAGCGTGCCGTGCACGACGCCCCAGTAGTTCGTCTCGAAGAGTTGGCGGTGGTCCTCGACGGGCTGGTCCATGACGCGGCCGTAGATGGAGACGGCGGCGTTGTTGACCCACGTGTCGAAGCCGCCGAAGCGTTTGAGGGCTTCGTCGGCGAGGCGCCGCACGTCTTCGAGTTTCGACACGTCGGCGGCGACGGCCAGCGCCTCGCCGCCCGAGGCGTTAATCTCGTCGGCGATGCGCGCGAGGGCCTCGGCGTTTCGCGCCGCGAGCACGACCTTCGCCCCGCGCCTCGCCGCCATGCGCGCCGTCACCAGCCCGATGCCGCTCGACGCGCCCGTTATCACCAACACCTGCTCCGACAGCTTCTTCAAACGCAAGCCCATCTTCTGAAAGCCCCCGCGCCGCCGCAAAAATTCCCGCGCGCCGCTCGTGGGGGAAGGCGCGCGCCGCTCGGAAATCGAGTTCAAGGGGAAGCGGCTTAAAGATACTTCGTCGGGCGTCGGGTGTAAAGACTCTCGGCCTCATTAATCTCGCCACGCGCGCGGCATCTGTTGTAATGTGTCGGGCCGGGAGGGAATCACCACGCATGAGCAGAAAAGGACCGAGCCCCGCGGCGCCGCGCGAGCCCGCGGGCGAGCCGACGAAGGCCGAGCTGCGCCGTCAGATGGAGGAGACGCGCGAGAATATTAGCGAGACGGTCGCCGAGATTAAGGAGGTCGTCACGCAGCAGTACGAGGAGGTGCGCGATCGCGTCGAGACGGTGAAGGAGGGCGTCGAGGAGGTCGTCAACTGGGGCGAGCACTTTGAAAAGAACCCGCTCGTCTGGGGCGCGGGCGCCGTCTCCGTCGGCATCCTCATCGGGCTCGGCCTCGCCCGCGTCTTCGACGACGAGGACGAGATACGGCGCGGCCGGAAAGGCTACCGCAAAGGCACGACGGGGGAGATGCTGACGGGCGAGCTGACGGGACTGGCCGACGCCGTGCTGCCCACCATCTCGACCAAGATTAAGGAGATGTTCGGCCTCGACCTGACGGCCTACCTGAAGGAGTCGCGGCGATTGCCGGAGGGCGAGGTGGCCGTCGTCGCCGTCGCGCGCCCGCGCCGCGCCGCGAAGAAGAAGGCGGCGGCGCGCAAGGGCGGCGCGAAGAAGTCGGCCGCGTCGTCGAAGAAGAAGAAGACCCGCGCCGGGTCTTGAGGGCAAATCACGGAGGAGCGTACATGAGGAGATTCATCAGCACACTCGTCATCCTACTCTGCGCCGCGCCTGTCGCGCTGGCCGACCTGAAGGTGACGACCCGGACGAACGCCGGGGGGCAGACCATGCAGGGCACCGTCTACATCAAGGGCTCGCGCCAGCGCAACGAATCGGGCGGCCCCGCGGCCATCACGCAATGCGACCTGAAGCGGATGGTCTACGTCAACGACCGCGAGCGGAAGTATCACGTCGCTCCGATGGACGCGGGCGGCGCGTCGGGCGACGTGTCCGCGTCGGCCGGTCCCGCGGCGGCCTCCGGCCCTTCGCGCCGCGGCGGCGTCGTCACCCACAGCGTGACGCTCGTGGACACGGGCGAGCGCCAGCAGATGTTCGGCCACGCCGCGCGCCGCGTGAAGACCTCAATCGTCATGGACGCCCCGCAGGGCACCTGCAACCCCGGCCACACCGAGATGGAGATCGACGGCTGGTACATAGACTACCCGGCCGGCTTCAGTTGCCCCACGGACGCGCGCGCCGCCGCCGTGCCGCCCCAGCCCTCGAAGCCCGGCTGTCAGGACCAGATTCGCTTCAAGACCGTCGGGACGGCGAAGACCGGCTTCCCCGTCAAGACGACGATGAGGTTCAAGCTCGGCGGCGCCGCGGGCGAAGGCGAGGACGCCGAGGCGTCGGCCATGATGGCGCGGATGATGGAGACGACGACGGAGGTCGTCGAGCTGTCGTCCGTCACGCTCGACGCCGCACTCTTCGACGTGCCCGCAGGCTACACGCAGGTCGCCAGCCTTCAGGAGCTTTACGGCACGCCGAGCATGGGCACGATGGGCGTCGGCACGGGGTCGGGCGCGCGCCCGCCCACGCCGCCGGAGCCGGACGCGGCCGGGGCCGCGGGGCCGGGCGCGGAGGCCGCGGAGGCCGGCGCGTTACCGCCGAAGCAGCCGGGCAGCATCCGCGTCGGCGTCGCGCGGATTAACAACCGCGCCGGGCGCGAGCTGGCGCTCGAACAGTTGCGCGAAGGGCTCGTCTCGTCGGTCGAGGGCTCGGGCGTCGAGGCGGTCGCGCTGGCCGCGTCGGACGCGGGCGGGGCGGAGGCGGAGGCGAGGGCGAAGGAGTGCGACTTCATCCTCTACACGGACCTGACGGCGCTGAAGCAGTCAACGGCGGGCAAGGTGGGCGGCATGTTCGGGCGCGCGGCGGGCATCGGGTCGGCGGGCGCCGACCGCTTCGAGTCGAGGGTGGACTTCCGGCTGGTGGCCGTCGGCGGCGGGCCGCAGCTCGAATCCAGCGCGACGGCCAAGGAGGAGGGCGCCGAGGCGAGCGTCACGGCCGCGCTCGAAAAGGAGGCCAAGGCCGCGTCCGCCGCCGCGCGCAAGAAGAAGTAGTCTTAATAATCCCCGAAGGGGATACAGGCAATAGCCGGGGGCCGGCGAGGACGCTTAGCGTCTTAGCCGGCCCCCGGCTATTTTAGGCGACCCCTGCGGGGTCATCAGTTAGACGGCACGAATCGCTGGTTGTACTCGATGGACGAGATGAAAGCCTTGACGAGTTCGGCCTGGATGAAGTTGCCGTTGAACCTCTCCAGATTGCCGAGCCAGTGGTTGTAGCCGCCGTCGTCGGGGTCCCTTCTCAGGTAGCCGAAGTATTGCATCATGACGAAGGCGGGGTTCAGCTCGCGGCGCTCGAACTCGGCGTTCTCGGCCACGCGGCGGAGGGCGGCGGCCCGCGTCGCGCGACCTTCGTTGAGGTCTTGCACGAGACGGTCGCGCTCCGCACGCTCGGGCGTGACGCCCGCGTTCTGGAAGAGGCGGTCTACGAACTGCTCGTTGGTGAGCGGGTCGAAGACTTGCTTGAACGCGGGGCGCGCGACCCACGCGTCGAGGAAGGCGCGCTTGTTCGCTTCGAGCTTGTCCTGCCAGCCGGGCGCGTTGACTATCAGGCCGCGGCTCGCCTCCTGCGTGTCGGGCATGAACTCAAGGAGCGTCGGGCGCCGCCCGTAGGTCGCCTTGTACATGCGGTTGACGAGGAGGCCCGTCTCCTTGAATTCGATGGAGAGGAAGAAGGCCGCCGAGACGTTGATGCGCGTGACCTCAAGGCACTGGGCGTCGGAGCCGCAGGCGGCGACTTGGCCCGCCCAGTAGCGCAGGCCGTCGTCGTCGGGCTCGCGGTTGAGGAAGTCGTGGTAGTGCTGGCGGACGAAGAAGAGGGGGTCGTCGGCCGGGTTCACGTTCGACGCCGCCGTGTCGTTGTCCACGACCGTCACCATCGCGCTCGCCGCCTCGCCGAGCTTGCAGCCCGAGGAGGGGTTGCCGAGCGAGACGTTAATCTGCTCGTCCTGCTCGACCGACGCGTCGTCGGTCAGGAGCACCGTCAGCGTCTTGCGCGTCTCGCCGGGCGCGAAGTGCAGGCGGCCTCGGGAGATGGTGTAGTCGGAACGCTCCGAGGCCGTGAAGTCCGCGGTCTGGTATTCGACCTCGGCCTCCTTCGTCGTGTCGCCCGTGCGCGCCACTTCGAGCGTGACGCTGCCGGCCGACTCGGCGACTTTGACTTCCGGAGAGACGAACTGCGCGACCGCGTCGCTCGTCGTCGTCCCCCCCGAGCTTGACCCCGAAGAGGAGCTCAAGGGCTTCGACAGCGAGAGCGACATGAGGTAAGCCTCGATGGCTTCGATGTCGGCTTCCGAAAGGTGGGAAGTCTTGCCGTGCGTGTCCTTGATGACGCGGACGCCGGAGGCGGCGAGCTGCGGGTTGAGCTGCCCGCCCGTGACGAGCGGCGCGAGGTTGGAGGTCCCGAGCCGGTCAATCTGCGGCTTCCCGTTTTCGACGGCGACGGGGCTGTCGAGACTCACCATGATGGGGCCGAAGCCGTCGCCCGCGAGCGCGCCCGAGCGGTCGGCGACCGTGATGGGAACTTCGGTCGGCAGGTTGTTGCGCCCGCGGCGGTGGTCCGAGCGAACGGTGCGGAAGTTGAAGCCGCGCTCGCCGGGCTTTAAGAGCGGCGAGTCGGGCGTGAGCAGTATCTCGCGCACGGTGTGGGCGAAGCCGTAGTGCAGGTAGCGCGGCACGGCGTCCCAGAAGGTGCGGAGGTGTTTGGTGTTGCGCGAGGAGAGGTTCTGCGGCGTGCCCACGTCCTGCGGCGGGCCGAAGCGCGTGAAGAAGTAGTCGTTCTCGGGGCGGAAGAAGGGGCCGTCGCCGTCAACCGTGGACTCGCTGATGACGCCGGGCTCGTGGATGTTAAAGTCCTGGAAGGTGTCGTCCAGAGCGCCGTTCGTGAACTTGTTGCCGTTGTGGTGGCACTCGGCGCAGCCCGAGCCGCCCTGCTCCACTGACTTCGTGAACAGCTCCCGGCCGCGCTCGACCTTCGCCGCCTCGTCCGACGTTTCGGGGAACTGGCCGAGCGGCGAGGGAAGCCTTCGCACCTCGTTGGCCGACCAGAGGATTTGCAGGTAGGCCATGTCGTAGTAGCCGATCTTCTGCGCCTTGCCGCTCAAGTCCGAGCGGCCGATGGCCTTCGAGTTCTCCTCCGTCTTCTTCAGGACGAATTCTTCGCGCGCCTTGAAGCGGTCCACGGCGTTCGGCTGCGGGAAGAGCGGCGTCGGGTTTCTTTCGCCGAGCAGGACTTCGCCGTTGCAGGCCGAGGCGTAGGCCATGAAGTCGTTGTTGAGGCCCTCGTACCACTCGGGCCAGTTGTCCGAGATATCCTTGTTCTGCGGGCAGACCTTGGTGCCGCCGACGGCGTTGGCCGCGACGTTCCACTGGCAGCCGTCCTGCCGGCCGTCCCAGTGGCAGAAGCCGCAGGACTTCTGGCCGTCGTCGGAGTAGGCGGACGAGAAGAACCAGCGGAGTCCGACCTCCTCGTCGGTGGCGAAGAGGTTCTGTCCCTTGCCTCCGGTCGTCGGGTCGGGCGTCTTCGGCGTGACGCCGACGGGGAGGAAGCCCTGCCGGCTCAGCCGGCCGTCGGAGCCGACGCCGAGGAAGGAAACGTCTTCGGTCTGGAAGTTGGCGACGTAAACCGTTTTGCCGTCGGGCGAGACTTCGACGCCCTGCGGCGTGACGCCGCCCGTCATCTCGACGCCGAGCGGCGAAAGGACCTGCGAGGGGTCGGAGGCCGAGAGGTTGATGCGGAACGCCTGCACCTGCTCCGAGTGCGCGTAGGTGACGAAGAGCATGTCGCCGCGGACGAAAATCTGCTCGGGGCCGCTGCCCTTCAGTATCTTCTGCGCGGCGGCGTGGTCGCCGAGGTCGACGAACTGGCCGGGCGTGACGAGCTGCGACACGTCGCGCCCCTCGTCCACGTAGCGGAAGACGAAGCGGTTGGTCGAAGTGTCGAAGATGTTCAGCTCCGAGCCGATGTCGTCGAAGGTCGTGGCCTTCGTCGCGTCCGTCATGACGGGCGTGTAGCCCAGGGGCTGCCCGCTGTTCTTGATGACGACGCCGCTCGCGTTCTTCGTCGGCAGGCCGTGGCCCGTCTCGCGCTGGTTCAACTTGGTGTTGGTGTCCTGGCCGCTGACGATGCCCCAGCGCCCGGCGATTTTCACGTCGGTCGAGAGGCCGCCCACGGGCATGACCTTCGTGAGCGTGTTAGCGTCGTCCGCGACGTTGATGGCGGCGACGGTGTGGCCGAGCGTGTTGGCGACGTAGAGCGTGCGGCCGTCGGCGCTCAAGTCGAGGTCGCGCGGGTTGGTGCGCTCGAGGTCGTTGAGGCCCGTCGGGATCTCCGCGATCTGCGTGAAAAACGGGCCGGGGTCGACGCGGAAGGCGCGCACCTGGTCTTTGAAGCGGTCGGTGATGTAGAGCCGCGTGCCCGCGCGATTGAAGATGAGTTTCTCGCCGTAGAAGCCGGTCTCAAACTCGCCGATCACCTGATCGGTCTCCGTGTTGATGACGCTGGCGAAGTTGCCGTACTCATTGAGCACGACGAGATATTGATTCTGCGAG
>DASZEK010000108.1:0-27454 GCA_035941045.1 Pyrinomonadaceae bacterium
GGAGGTCCGGCCCGCCTCGACGGTCGCCGTCTCGGTCTTGATAGACACCTCGGGGAACGTGCTACAGGCGCAGGCCATCTCCGGCCACCCGCTGCTCAGGCAAGAGGCGGCGGAGGCCGCCTGCCGCGCCCGCTTCCCCCCCGCGCTGATTGACGGCGCCCGCCCGCCCGCGTTCGGCGGCATCCTCACCTATGAATCCCCGCGCTGACCGTTTGAACGGTCAAGCTATGCGCTTGTTCTGCATGACCCGCGCAAATCACACAGTGAATGTATTAATAAACAATGAAGCCCTATATTTCAGCACCACGGCTTATTAAGTGCGATTTTGCCATCTCTAAGGCTTGCTTCATAGACTGAAGCCATTGGAATGAGAGGAACGTTGTGTCGCTATAAGAGCCAAGTCTAACGAATGGTTGTTGGACACCTTCGGATTGATAGTAGCCAAAAGTTATTCCATCTTTGCTGATATAGATAACCTCCGTATAATCCCTAACTTCGGCACTCATTTGCTTGGCTCTCGTAGTAATAAAATCGAAGGCGTTGATGAACTCTTCTGTCTCGTCAAAATCAAGAAAGGCGCTATCGCTTTCTCTACCATCTTCATCAATTAAGTCGAAGGCGATGCTATGACTGATATTACCTGTAGTCATTACTGCTGAGGTGATGACCAGCGTTTTAATTGCTATCTTTTTCCCGTATTCGCACCGTATTGTTCCAATCTCCCTAAACTCTTTCATCATCAGCACACCACGACGAGCTAAAAAGCGTGCTGCTTCCGTTTGAGGTTCGTCGGCTTTGCGTTTCTCGTTAAGAACTATGTTACTCATATTCGTCTCCTGTGAGTGAAGTTACTGCCGTAGATTATCTAACCACAATCCAAAGCGTGCACAAAGAGAGGAACTTGTAGTTGTCAGCGTTCCCGCTTTTGGAGAGTAGCCCGCGCAACGCCTCCGTTCACCTTCCGGCTCGGAATGTCTAACGAGATATGCACAGCGACCTCCTGCACATTTCTACGGCTCTGCGCAGCTTCCCGCCCGGATTCATAATGACAGCAAAGTTCAAGGCTGGGTCGAATGTGTAACCGGGTATTTCTTCGTGCTATCCTTCCTGCTTCATGAAGCTTTCGGGCATTCACACAAGCCGGTGAAAGCTATTCCGGCGGAAGCCGCTTAGGTGCGTAATTCCGAGCGCCTTCCCCGCCCCGAAATATGAATTTATGGGCGTCGAACAAACACTCGCGGAGCTGGTGGCGATTGACTCCACCTCCTCTCGCCCGAACGTCGAGCTGATTGACTTCCTCGCGCGGCGCGCGGAGGGCGCGGGCCTGTCCGCCCGTCGGCTGCCTTACGCGGACGAGCGCGGCGTCGAGAAACAGCAGCTCGTCGCCGTCTACCCTCACGACTTTAAAGAAGGCGAAGAAGTTGAACTTGCTCTGGTCGGGCACACGGACACGGTGCCTTTCGACCCGGCGTGGGGCGAGGCGTTGAGGCTGACGGAGCGCGGCGGCAATCTCTACGGCCGGGGCGCGTGCGACACGAAGGGCTTCATCGCCGCGGCGCTCGCGGCCGTCGAAGAGGTTGACTTGAAGAGCTTGACGCGGCCGCTGGCGCTCGTCTTCACGGCCGACGAGGAGGTGGGGTGTCTCGGCGCGAAGCAGTTGGCCGAGTCGCGCCCCTTCCGCGCGCGCCACGCGGTCGTCGGCGAGCCCACGTCTCTGACGCCGATGCGCGCCGGCAAGGGCTACTGTCTGGCCGAGGTCACGGTGCGGGGGCGCGAGGCCCACAGCGCCTACCCCTCCATCGGCGCCTCGGCCATCACGCGCGCGGCCCGCCTCGTCTCGCGCGTCGAGCGCATCGCCGAGGAGCTAACGCGCGACGCGCACCCGGCCTTCGACCCGCCGCACACGACCCTCAACGTCGGGCTCATCCAAGGCGGGACGGCCAAGAACATCATCCCCGGCCTCTGCCGCTTCACGCTCGAATGGCGCCCCGTTCCGGGCCGCCCGCCCGACAGGGTCGTCGAGCTTTTGCGCCGCGAGGTCGAAGACTTGCGCGCCTCCGATTCGGACTTCGAGTGCGAGATAAACGTCGTGCGGCTCGACGGCGGGGCGGAGACGCCGGAGGGCGCCCCGCTCGTGCGCGCGCTCGAAGAGTTGACGGGGCGCGCGGCCGGCGCCGTCTCGTTCGGCACGGAGGCCCCGCAACTGGCCGAGCTGGGCGCCGCGGCGGTCGTCTTCGGCCCCGGAGACATCCGCGTCGCGCACCGCACGGGCGAGTTCGTCCCCGCCTCGGAGCTGCGCGAAGCCGCCTCGATTTTGCGCCGCGTCATCGAACGCTTCTGCGCCGCCGGGCATCCATAAAAGGGCCTCCGCCCGTGTGGGCGGCGGAATCTCCTGAATTATGAGCAAGACTTTTAGCTTCTTAAGAATGTTGCTGTTGTGCGTCGTCACGTCGGGCGCGGCGGCGGGGCAGCAGGCGACGCCGCAGCAGCAGGCGCCTTTGACGAGCAACGAGTTTCTGTCACTCGTCCGCCAGTTGCCGAAGCAGCCGGGCGCGAAGGCGCAGATAGTCGAGGAGCTGAGGCGGCGCGGCATCGGCTTTGAGTTGACGCCGGGCCTGCGCTCCTTCGTCGCCACCAAGAGCGGCAACGACCCCGACCTGCGCCGCGCGCTCGAAGAGGCCGAGCGCCGCCACCTGAACCCGAAGGAGGCCGAGCCGCCTTCCTTGCCCGCGGCCGAAGAGCTTCTGAAGAAGACGCGCGAGGCGACCGCCGACGCCGTCGCCTCGATGCCCGACTTCGTCGTCAAGCAGCTCATCACGCGCGCCTACGCCCAGGGGACGACGCGCAACTGGGTCACGTCCGACCGCCTCACCGTCGGCGTCAGCTACCGCGAGCAGGAGGGCGAGAAGTACCGGCTGCTCGCCGTCAACGGCATCGCCTCGCCGCCCGGTCAGGCCGAGGAGCGCGGCAACTACAGCTCGGCCGGCGGCACCAACTCGACCGGCGAGTTCGTCTCCGTCCTCCGCCTCCTCTTCGCCCCCGAGAGCAAGACCGACTTCAAGGTGGTGGACGCCGAGACGCTGCGCGGCCGGCGCACCTACGTCTACGAGTTCGAGGTCAAGCGCGCCAACTCGCAGCACGTCCTCACCTTTAACAACACGCGCTCGGTGCTGGTCGGCTACCGCGGGCGCTTCTGGGTTGACCGCGAGCTGGGGCGCATCCTCCGCGTCGAGAGCGAGGCGACCGAGATACCCGAGGACTTCCCCATCACCGCCTCCTCGAACGCCATCGACTACGAGTGGGTGACGATACCCTCGAAGGGCGAATACCTCCTGCCCTCGCGCTCCGTGCTGGTGATGACGGTGGCCGCCGCCGGCCGCGTCCAGCAGAGCCGCAACGACATCCGCTTCCGCAACTATCAGAAGTACGGCTCCGAGCTGAAGATTCTCGACGACGACGAGTTCGTCGAAGAGGAGACGCCCGAGCCGCCGAAGAAGCCGTGAGCCGTCAACCGTGAATCGTGAATAGAAGTCGAGAGCCCGGCCCCTTGAGCTTTAACGGTTCGAGGGGCCGGGCTCTTAAATTGGAGACGGCCGGGGCGGGCTATTTGAAGGGGTTTCGCTCGGGCGCCTCGTCGTGCGAGACGGTGTGGAGGAGGCCGCGGATGACGACGTTGAGCGCGGGCACGCGGTGGCGAATCCAGACGCGCATCGGGACGGGGCGCGCGCCGAGCCGCGCCTTCGGTTCGAGGGCGGTGCGGCCGAGCGAGAGGCGGCGGCACCCCAAGGCGATGGCGTCCGAGACGACCGCTTGCAGCAGGCGGAAGTAGACAGGGAACCGGGCGTTGGCCTCGCGGTCGAAGCCGATGTAATAGCCGACGGCCGTCTCGCCGTCTCTGACGGTCGTCACGAAGCCGAGCAGTTCGTCGTCGCGGCGCAGCACCGTGCAGCGCATCCGGTCGCCGAGCCGCGCGGCGAGCGACGGGATGAAGGCCGGCGGGAGTGTCACCAGCCGGAGGCGCGCGTTGCGGTGCGTCTGCATGTAGAGGGCGTGAAGCGTCTCGGCGTGGCCCTCAACGTCTCCCAACGCTTCGACGCGGCAGCCGGCGGCCGTCACGTCCTTCTCGATCTGCCGCGCCGCCTTGCGGTACCTGGAGTTGAGGCCGGCGAGGTAGTCGTCGTAGCTCGCCCAGCGCGGCGACAGCTCCAGCACCATGTCGGGGTCGGTTTCGAGCGGGCGGTAGGAGAACTTCTCTAACGCCTCGGTGCCGGCCGCCGTCTCGTCGGTGATGTCTTTGACCATCACGAGGTCGGCGTCGCCGGAGAGCTTGTCGGCGCGTCGGAGCCGGTAGAGGGCTTCGGCGACCGCGGGCCAGATTTCCGAAGGGTCTTCGCCGTCGGCGAGCGCGACGCCGTGCATGCCCCACGACATGAGGTTGCCGCAGACGAGCATCCGCTCCTGCACGCGTTCGAGAGCCGCGGCCAGCTTCTCGTGGCGCGGCTCCTTGCGCACGCGCGCCGCCGAGACCGACACGCACTGGGCCGCGACCGCCGCCACCGGCTCGCGGCCCCGGAAAATCATGGCGTACCGCTGCCGCAGGTTCTCCGGACCCGCCTCTTCGAGCACGCGCAGGTACTCGCGCGAGAGGAACATGGAATGCGGGGCGGTCAACTCGTCCCAGCGCGCCGCGTCCAGGTACTCGACGCTGTCGGCGAGCGCGAAGCCGAAGCCGGTCGGGCGGCGGCGCACCCGGTGGCCTTCGCGCAGGTCGCGCGCCTTGTTCACCAGCTTCTTGAGTGGCTTGACGCCCGCCATAAATTTATCCTTAGAAGACCACCCCGCCGACCTCTACTAAGGAAACCCCAAGCCACTATAAGCCATGCTTATCTCGGTACTTTTGTGCCATCTCCACGAGCTTATCAACACCTAATCTGTCGTCTGCTTCTTGTTTCATTACACCCATTGCGACAAGTTCTTTAATAATTATGCCTCTGGCTATAACTGGGCCAATCAACGTTGTAACCTGCACTTCATCTAAAGCTTCAACGTCTATGCCCTTCTTCTTAAGCTTTTCCCATTCAGGCTTTAGATTATATTTGATTGTTTTCTCTAAAAGGGCAAGGATTATGACCCAATACTTTTCAGGCAAAGCTATGCGGATAATAGGGTCCTCAATCAGTTCTTCTCGCTTGGTAATGTCGCTCATACATCTCCTCCTCTCAGGTAGCATTGTAAGGAAGCTGTCTAACTAACATTATACCGCCACCGGCGGCCAGCCCCGCTATCGGGTGTGGGGATTCTTCTGCCGCGTGGGCCGGGCTTCAGTTGACGGGGGAGGCGGGGCGCCAGTCGCCCGATTGGATGAAGGCGGCCCAGTAGAAGGGGTGGCTGCGGTCGGAGGAGGAGGCGGAGGCGGATGAGAGGGAGCGTTTGCGGCCGGCTTCGGTCTTGCGGGCGGTGCGGAGCATTTGGAGTTGAACTTGGCGGAGGGCTTCGGTGCGGCCTTCGCCCGCGCGGAGGCGGCGGTAGTAGGCGACCATGAGGTCGCGCGTGGCGGCGTCGTCCACCTGCCAGAGCGACATCACCTGACTCTCGCTGCCGGCGAGGACGAGCGCGCGTCGCAGGCCGTAGACGCCTTCGCCGTTCTTCACTTCGCCTATCCCAGTCTCGCACGCGGAGAGGACGACGAGGCGCGTGCCCCAGAGGTCGAGGCCGGCGGCTTCGAGCGCCGTCAGCACGCCGTCCTCGCCCGCGCCGCCGTCGCCGCGGTTGGCGCCCGCGAGCGCGAGGCCCGACCGGAGCAGGGGGTTCTCGCCGCCCGCGCGCTGTGCGGCCTGCGTCGTGCCGAGGAGGAGCCCGCGCGCCGCCGCCGCGTCGGAGTCGGCGCGCGTCTGGTCGGGGAGGAAGAAGCCGTGCGTGGCGACGTGGAGGATTTCGGGGCCGGAGGCGCGCTTCACTTCGGCCTCGCTCGCCTGCGCTTCGGTGAGCACGCGCGCGCCGGGCAGTATCGAGCCGAGCGCGGCGGCCTCGCCCTTCGTGCCCGGCAGCGGGTTGAAGCGCGCGCCCGCGAGGTCGGCCGAGCGGCGCGATTGCGCGGCGGGGGTAGTTGAAGATGAAGGCGCGGCTGTCGGGTATTCAAACAGCGGGTTGGCGATGACGAGTGGGGCCTGGCGGGGCGCGGCGGCGGCGCCGAGGCGGAGCAGGTCGCGCCCGCTCGTGAGGTAAGTTATCGAGTAGTCTTCGACGAGGTAGCGGCCTCGCTCGCCGACGAGTGCGCCGAAGGGGATGAGGTTGAGCGCGCCGTCGGGCGAGAGGAAGAGGCGGCGCGCGTCGCCGACGAGCGCGCGGACGGGCCGCATCAGCTTCTCGTCAAGCTCGCGGCCGCGGCTCGCGGCCTCCGCGTTCGAGGGCTCGGAGAGCGTGCGGCGCCACGCGAGCACGGCCGCGTCCAAAGCCTCGGCGGCGCCGAGGTCTACGAAGCGCGGGCCGCCCTCGCGCCTGAGGACGTAGGCGGCGTAGCGCGCGGGGCCGAACCGTGAGGCGAGCCCTTGGGCCTTCACGTCGAAGGGCTTGTAGAGGACGAACTCGACGAGGGCCGAGCCGGCAGGGATAGCCTCTCGCACGGCGTCGAGCGTGACGGGCCGCGCCTGCGTGCGGAACTCGGCGCTGCGCGAGCTGACTTCGGATTCGAGCCGGTCAATCTCAGCTTTAAGGCGCGACTCTTCGGCGCGTCGTGCTTCGCCCGCGGCCGTCGTCGCGCCGTCGTCCGCGCCTTTGAGCACGAGGCGGGCGAGCGAGGAGCGGGCGGCCGAAAGCTCGTCGAGCAGTTCGCGGTCGCGCGCGTCGAGGCGGCGGCGGAGGGCGGCCGTCTGGTCGGCGACGGCGTCGAGGACGCGCCCCTTGCGGCGGAGGATGGTGGTGAGCGCGAGTTCGGCGGCGGCCGGGTCGCGCGGGGCGTGGCCGAGGTGGAAGGAGATGACTTCGTGCGCCTCGTTCTGGAGCGTGGCGAGGTAGAGCCGCTTCTGCTCCTCGGACCCGACGCCGAGGACGAGCGAGAGGTTGCGCTCGCGCAGCTCCGCGCCGCGCGTCAGCGTGTCGAGCGCGCGGCGCGTGTCGCCGCGGCCCCAGTAGACGGTCGAGAGGTTGGCGAGGTAGGTGCCGGCGGTCGGGTGGTCGGGGCCGTAAGCCTTCTCGGTGATGGCGAGCGCGCGCAGGTAAAGCGACTCCTCGCGGTCGAACTCGTTGCGGAGGAAGTAGAAGTAAGCGAGGTTGCTCAGGGCGACGGCCACGTCCGGGTGCGAGGGGCCGAGCACGCGCTCTTTAATCTCAAGCGCGCGCTCGGAGAGCCGTTCGGCGCGCGCCGTGTCGCCGAGGTCCGAGTAGGCAACCGCCGCGTTGTTGAGCATCGTGGCGTAGAGGGGCGAGTCGGCGCCGAGCTTCTTCTCGATGATGGAGAGCGCGCGCTCGAAGAGGCGGATGGCGGCCGGGTGGTCGCCGCGGCGGCTGTAGACGTTGGCGACGTTGCCGAGGGCGGAGGCGAGCGCGGTGCTCTCGGGGCCTTCGGCCTTCTCGCGGATGCGGAGCGCGCGCTCGAAGAGCGGCAGCGCCCGTTCGTCGTCGCCGCGGTCGCTGTAGAGCATGGCGAGGGTGGTGAGGGCGATTGATGTGTCGAGATGTTCGGGGCCGGCGGCCTTCTCCTGAATGGAGAGGGCGCGGGTGAGCAGCGGCTCGGCGCGCAGGTAGTCGCCGCGGTCGCGGTAGAGGACGGCGAGGTTGTTGAGCTGCGTGGCGACGAGGCGGTGCTCGGGGCCGAGGAGCCGTTCGGTGATGGCGAGGGCGCGCAGGTAGAGGGCTTCCGCCTTGTCGTACTCGCCCTTCTGCAAGTGGAGGAAGCCGAGGTTGTTGAGCGTCAGGCCGAGGAAGAAAGGCGCCTCGGGCGCGGTCAGCTTCTCCTGTATCGAGAGCGCGCGGTAGAGGAGCGGTTCGGCGCGCGCGTACTGGCCGCGGCGCGAGTAGGTGGCGGCGAGCACGTAGAGCGCCGCGGCGACTTCGGGCTTGTCGGGGCCGAGGGCCTTCTCGCGGATGCGGAGGGCGCGCAGGAGGGCGGCCTCGGCGCGGTCGTACTCCTCAAGGTTGTTGTAGACGGAGCCGAGGCTGGCGAGCGTGGCGGCCACGTCCGGGTGGTCGGGGCCTTGCGACTTCTCGCGGGCGGCGAGGGCGCGCGAGTAGAAGTTCTCGGCGCGGGCGTAGTCCTCGCGGTTGAGGTGGAGCGTGCCGAGCATGTCGAGGGCGAGGGCGACGAGTTCGTGCCCGGCGCCGAGCGACTTCTCGGCCGAGGCGAGCGCGGCCTCGGCGGCGGCGACGGCCTCGTCCGTCTTCCCCGCCGCGGTCAACTCGTGCGAACGGAGCAGGAGCGTCATCGCCTCGTCGCGCGCGCGCGCCTGCTCGGGCGTCAACTGCTGCGCCGGGCAGGAGACGGCGAGCGCGAAGAGGAGGACGAAGGCGGCGAGCGTTTGTCTCATGATTTCAACACGGAGGGCACAGAGGATACACAGAGGGCGCGGAGAAAACAATTTCTTCTCCGCGCCCTCCGTGTTGAAAACTCGGGTTGCGTCTATGAGTCGGCCTGCCCGGCGAAGCGGGCCGTCGAGGCGCCGGAGATGAAGGGCGCCTCGGCCGTGAGCGCGTCGTCGACGAGGCGGCGCTGCTCAAGCTCGTGGATGGTGTAAGAGCCGGTGGCGGGGCTGGCCGAGGCGTCGCGCCCCGCGTAGTGCGGGCGCTGGCAGGCGGGCAGCAAGCCTTCGAGGCGCGGCCCGACGAACGTCCAGCCGCCCATGTTCTTCGCCTCCTCCTGCGCCCAGACGAGCTGCGTCGCCTGCGGGTAGGACGCGAAGATTTCCCGCAGCGCCCGCTCGGGGAACGGGTAGAACTGTTCGAGCCGGACTATCGCCACCCGCGCGTCGCCCGCCTTCTTGCGCGCAGCCGCCAAGTCGTAGAAGACCTTGCCGCTGCACACCACGATGCGCCGCACCTGCGCGCGGTCTTCGACTTCCGCGTCGTCGATGACGGGCCGGAAGCCGCCCGCCGTCAACTCCTCGACCGACGAGACCGCGGCCGGCAGCCTCAACAAACTCTTCGGCGTCATCACGACGAGAGGCCGCGCCGTCTCCTGTTTGACCTGCCGGCGCAGGAGGTGGAAGTACTGCGCGGGGGTGGTCGGGTAGCAGACCTGCACGTTGTTCTCGGCGCACAGTTGGAGGTAGCGTTCGAGCCGCGCCGACGAGTGCTCCGGCCCCTGCCCCTCGTAGCCGTGCGGCAGCAGCATGCACAGGCGCGACGACTGCTGCCACTTGTCATAGCCCGGCGTGATGAAGGTGTCGATGATGACCTGCGCGCCGTTCGAGAAGTCGCCGAACTGCGCCTCCCACGCGACGAGCGCGTCGCGCGCCACGACCGAGTAGCCGTACTCGAAGCCGAGCACGCCCTGCTCGGAGAGCGAGCTGTCGAAGACCTCGACGAGCGAGCGCCCCTCGCGCTCCGTCATCTCCGTCAGCGGCGCCCACGGCTTGCCCGTCTGCGTGTCGTAGAGGATGGCGTGGCGCTGCGAGAACGTGCCGCGCCCCGAGTCCTGCCCCGAGAGGCGGACCCGCACGCCTTCCAACCCGAGCGAGCCGAAGGCGACCAGCTCCGCGAACGCCCAGTCCATGGGAAGTTGCCCCTCGCCCATCTTCGCGCGGCGCGCGAGCTGGCTGACCATCTTCGGGTTGACGTTGAAGCCCTCGGGGACGACCGCGATGCGCCGCGCCACCTCGCGCACCACTTCGCCCGAGACGCCCGTCTCCACGATGTCTGAGCCGTCCTCCTCGCGCTCGGCCGGCCGCAACTCCTGCTTCGGCGGCCTCTGGCTGACGATTTCTTTGGCGCGCGCGTGCACCTCTTCGTAACGCGCCGTCGCGTCCTTCATCATCTGCTCGACTTCTTCATTCGTCATCACGCCCTCGGCGACGAGGCGCGCGGCGTACTTGGCGCGCACGCCGGGGTGGGCCTTGACGCGGGCGTACATGATGGGCTGCGTGTAGCTCGGCTCGTCGCCCTCGTTGTGGCCGAGGCGGCGGAAGCCGACGACATCCAGGACCACGTCCTTGTTGAACTCCTGCCGGAAGTCGAGCGCCATGCGCAGCACGCGGAAGGCGGCCTCGGGGTCGTCGCCGTTGATGTGGAAGATGGGCAACTGCGTCATCTTCGCCACGTCGGTCGAGTAGATGGACGAACGGCTCTGCTCGGGCGAGGTGGTGAAGCCTATCTGGTTGTTGATGATGATGTGGATGGTGCCGCCCGTGCGGTAGCCCTTGAGGTCGGCGAGCTGCAACGTCTCCATCACGACGCCCTGGCCGGCGAAGGCCGCGTCGCCGTGGAGGAGGACGGGCAGCATCCTGTCAATCACCTCCTCGCGCGGCGAGCCCGCGAGCTGCAAAGCGTCCTGCTTGGCGCGGACGATGCCCTCGACGACGGGGTCGACGAACTCAAGGTGGCTCGGGTTGGGCGAGATGCTGATGCGGACTTTCTTGCCGGAGCTCGTCTCGCGCTCGCCCGACGCGCCCTGGTGGTATTTCACGTCGCCCTCGTCGGCGGGGAAGTCCGGGTGGATCGAGCCCTCGAAGGCCGTGAAGATGCGCTCGGAGAAGTTGCCGACGACGTTGGCGAGGACGTTCAGGCGCCCGCGGTGTGCCATGCCGAGCGTGATGTCCTCGACGCCCTTGTCGGCCGCGCGCTCGACGAGCTGGTCGAGGAGCGCGATGATCGTCTCGCAGCCTTCCAGGGAGAAACGCTTCTGGCCGAGGTACTTCGTGTGCAGGAACCGCTCGAACTGCTCGGCGCGCGTCAGCTTCAGGAGCAGCGCCTTCTTCGTCTCGGCCGTGAGCGGCTCGGGGTGGACGAACTCCTGCCGGATGCGCTCGCGTATCCAGAGCTTCTGCTCCTTGCTCTGAATGTGCCGGTACTCGGTGCCGACCTTGCCGCAGTAGGCGCGGCGCAGGACATCCAAAATCTCCCTCAGGGTCGCGCTCTCCTTGCCGGCGAGGCCCCCCGTGATGAACTCGCGGTCGAGGTCCCAGATGGTCAGCCCGTACGTCTCGATGTCCAGCTCCGGGTGGTACTGGATGGGGAGCGCGTTCAGGGGGTCGATGTCGGCGACGAGGTGGCCGCGGACGCGGTAGGCGTTGATGAGTTCGAGGACGCGCGCCTGCTTGCCGACCTCCTCGCGCGCGTCGTAGCGGCCGAGCAGCGCCGGGTTGAAGTCGCGCGCCCAGCGCAGCGGCCGGTGGGAGATTTGGAGGTCGCGGAAGATTCGGATGTAGAAGTCGCGCTCGCCGAGCAGGAGCTCGTGGACGCGCGCCAGGAAGGCGCCCGACTCGGCGCCCTGTATGACGCGGTGGTCGTAGGTGGACGAGATGTTGATGACCTTGCTGATGCCGAGGAGCGACAGCGCCTCGGTCGTCATCGCGTGGTACTCGGCCGGGTACTCGATGGCGCCGGTGGCGATGATGGCCGACTGGCCGGACATCAGGCGCGGGTTGGAGGAGACGGTGCCGAGCGTGCCCGGATTAGTTAAAGAGACGGTCGTGTCCTGAAAGTCGGGGATGCCGAGCTTGCCGGCGCGCGCGCGCTTGATGATGTCGTCGTAGGCGGCGAGGAAGTCGGCGAAGTTCAGGCGGCCGGCGTTCTTGATGTTCGGGACGAGCAGCGTGCGCGTGCCGTCTTTCTTCTCAAGGTCGATGGCGAGGCCGAGGTTGACCTCCGCGCGGCGGACGCGCGCGGGCTGGCCGTCAACTACGGCGAACCCGTCGTTGAGCTGCGGAAACTCTTCGAGCGCGCGCAGGATGGCGAAGGCGATGAAGTGCGTGTATGAAGCCTTGCCCCGCCCGTGCTCCTTCAAATACTGGTTGACGATGAGGCGGTTCTCCTCCAGCACCTTGACCGGCACCTGCCGGTTCGAGGTCGCCGTCGGCACCGTCAAACTCGTCTCCATGTTCTCGACGATTTTGAGCGCGCCGCCGCGGATGGGCTGCGCCTCGCCGCGGACGGGCGCGGTCGCGGCCTGCGGCGCCGCGGGCTGTTCGGCCGGGGCCGGCTTTTGCGGCCCGGCGGCGGGCGTCGGCTGCTGTGCGGCCTGTGGCGCGGGCGCCGTCGCCGAGGCGGTCGGCTGCGCTTGGGCGCCGTTGCCGCCGTCTTGGCCGCCGAGCAGTTCCGTGAAGTAAGCGCGCCAGGCGTCGTCCACCAGCGACGGGTCGCTGCGGAAGCGGCCCAAAAGGCCCTCGACGTAGGTGGCGTTGGCGCCGAAATTCTCCGCGATGATCTCCGACAGGTCTACGCTGTTACGCTCTTCGCTCAAAGCCTTGCACCTCGCTCAAAGGGAGTGCCGGCGCCCCTTTCGAGTCGGAGGAAGCGCCTGGCCCGTGCCCATGATTTGCGGTTGAAATTCGCCCAATAGCCTATCACCATCCGCCCCCGTTTGCACACGCCACAGAAATGCGGAATGCGGAGCGCAGAATGATGAATATAATTCAGGAGGCTCGGTTATACTCGGCGTTCTGCACCCTGCGTTCCGCGTTTCTTTATGCCGACCGTCTTCACGCACTCCTTCTTCGCCGCCGCGCTGGGCAAGGTCTTTTTCCCACGCGAGCGCCTGCCGGCGCGCTTCTGGGTGCTGGCGGCCGTGTGCGCGGCGCTGCCTGACGCGGACGTGCTAGCCTTCTTCGCGGGCGTCCGTTACGGCGACCTGTTCGGCCACCGCGGCTTCACGCACTCGCTCGTGTTCGCGCTGCTGCTCGCTTCGGCGGTCGTCTTCGTCTTCTTCCGCGAGTCGCCGCGCAAGAAGTTGCTCGTCCTCTTCTTCTTCCTCGCGACCGCCTCGCACGGCCTGCTCTACGCGCTGACGAACGGCGGCCTCGGCGTCGCCTTCTTCGCGCCCTTCTCGGGCGCACGCTACTTCTTCCCCTTCCGCCCCGTCGAAGTCTCGCCTCTCAGCGTCAGCCGCTTCCTCGGCGCCGACGGCGCGGAAGTCATCGCGAGCGAGCTGCTGTGGGTCTGGCTCCCCGTTTCGCTCGCGGCGGGCGCGGCCGTGTTGATAAAGAGGCGGTGAAGCCGATGGACCTCGTCTTCATCTACGGGCCGCCGGGGGCGGGCAAGCTGACGGTAGCGAGGGAGCTGGCCCGGCTGACCCCCTACAAGCTCTTTCACAACCACGTCACCATCGACTGCGTGCGCACGGTCTTCGACTTCGGGACCCCGGCCTTCTTCCGCCTCGTCGGCCGGATGCGGCTCGACATCATCGAGGAGGCGGCGCGCGAGGGCGTCAACCTCATCTTCACCTTCGTCTACGCGCACCCGTCGGACGCGGCCTACGTCGAGAAGATTTGCGCCCTCGTCGAAAGGCACGGCGGCCGGGTGTGCCTCGTCCGGCTGGCGTGTGATAAAAACGTCCTTGAGCGGAGGCTGCAATCCGGCGAGCGCGGCGCGCAGGGCAAGCTCGCCTCGGCCGAAACGCTGCGCGAGCTGGAAGGCCGCCACGACCTCCACTCGCCCGTCCCCGGCCGCGAGAGCCTCCACATAGACAACACCGCGCTCCCGCCCGCCGAGGCCGCGGCGATGATTGTTAAGCATTACGGTTTATAAAAACTCCTCCCATGCCCGAGAAGAGTCTGACAATCCGCGGGGTCGAGTGGCGCTACGAGACGGGCGGGCGCGGCGAGCAGGCCGTGCTCCTGTTCCACGGCGCGGTCGGCGGCGCCGAGACGATGCGCACGCTGGCGGAAGCCTTCGCGGGCGAGTACCGGACCGTCGTGCCGACCGTCTCGGACGTGCGCACGCTCGACGAGGTGTGCGACGCGGCGAGCGCCATCCTCGACCGCGAGCACGTCGGCCGCGCCGTCGTCTTCGGCGGCTCCTTCGGCGGCCTCGTCGCGCAGGCTTTCCTCAGGAGGCGCCCCCGGCAGGTCGAGCACTTAATACTTCTCAGCACGGGCGCGCCTAACCGCGCCGTCGGGAAGAAGACGGAGAGGCTGATGAGGCTGCTGCGTCCGTTCCCCTTCTGGTTCCTGCGCTGGCTCATCAAGGCGGAGTTGAAAAGGAGCCTCGCCGCGCCGATGCCGCCGGAGCAGGCCGCGCGCGTCGAAGGCTTCAGGCAACGGCTCGACGACTACCTCAATCACAAACTGACGAAGCGGACGCTCCTCGCGCGCGTCGCCCTCGGCGCCGACTTCAACCTGCACGAGCCTTCAGGCCCGGAGATTTACGAAGGCTGGGCGGGCCGCGTGCTCATCGTCGACTCCGACGACGACCGGATGGTGACGGCCGAGGACCGCAGGCGGCTGCGCGAGGCTTTCCCGCGCGCCCTCTCCTGCACCTTCCACGGCGCCGGACACCTCATCCCGCTCCTGATGGCCGAGGAGCTGGTCGAAGTCGTCAAGGCTTTCCTGAAGGAGCAGTACAGCTCGCCCGACGAGATAGAGCGCCACGAGTGCGATGCCCACGAAGAGCACGCCGCGCGAGGTTGAATCCGATGAAACCCCTTTTCACGCTCCTCCTTTCCGCCCTGCTCGCGCTCGCGCTTCAACAGCCGCAGCAACAGCAGGACGTGACCGCCGAACAGGCCGCCAAAGACTCGGGGCTGCTTGAGGCCGCGAAGCGCGGCGACGACTACGCGGTGAAGGCCGCGCTCGAACAGGGCGCGAGGCCCGACGCGGCCGACCGCGAGACGGCGCGCACCGCCCTGATGTTCGCCGTCGAGGGCGGCCACCGCGACGCCGCCGCCACCATCGCCAAGGCCGGCGCCCGCGTTGACGCCCGCGACAACGCGGGCCACACGGCGCTCTCCCTGGCCGCCGCCCGCGCTCACAACTCTTTAAATCTGGACATCGTCCGTCTGCTGATAGACGCCGGGGCCAACGTCAACGCGCGCGACGAGCAGGGGCGTCCTTTGCTGCTGGCGGCCGTCGAGCGCGGCTACGAAGACCTCGCGCGGCTCCTGCTCGACAGCGGCGCCGCGGCGAACGCGCAAGGGCCGGACGGCCGCGGCGTCCTCCACGTCGCCGTCGGGCGCGACGACGAAAGGATGGTCGCCCTCCTTCTGCGCGCGGGCGCCGCCGACCGCCCCGCCGACGACGGCCGCACCGCCCTCATGCTCGCCGTCGAGCGCGGGCGGACGAACATGCTGCGCGCGCTCGTCGCGGGCGGCTCGCGCGTTGACGCGCGCGACAACGACGGACGCACCGCCCTGATGCTCGCCGCCGAACGGGGCGACGAGGAGATGACGCGCGAGCTTATCGCGGCCGGCGCCGCCGTCAACCCTTCCGACAAGTCGGGCGCGACGGCCTACCTGCTGGCCGCGCGCGGCGGCAGCCTCGGCGTCATGCGCGCCCTGACGGAAGCGGGCGCGCGCGGCGACGTGAAGGACGCGCGCGGGCGCACGGCCCTGATGTACGCTTCCGCGGGCGGCCACGCGGCCGTCGTCACCGCCCTGCTCGGCTACAACGTGAAGGTGGACGAGCGCGACAACGAAGGCCACACGGCCCTCATGCTCGCGGCGTCTAACGACAGCTCGGAGGTCGTGCGCATACTCGTCGAAGCCGGCGCCGACATCTTCGCGCGCGACGGTCAGGGCCTCGCGGCGATAGTGCGCGCCGCGAGGGTGGGAGGCGCGCGGACGGTCGAGACGCTTCTTCGGGCCGGCGCGAAGGCGACCGACGAAGACGGCCGCGAAGCCGTGCTCGCCGCCGCGCGCAAGGGCTCGGCCCCGACCGTCAAAGTCCTCGTCGAAGCCGGCGCCGACGCGAATCAAAAGGACGCCGAAGGCACGAGCCTCCTCATGCTCGCGGCGCGCGACGGCCACGCGGCGCTCGCCCGTTACCTCCTCTCGGTCGGCGCCGAGCCGCGCGCACGCTCGCGCGCGGGCGACACGCCGCTCACGCTCGCCGGCACGCACGACCATCAGGAGGTCGTCAAACTCATGCTCGAAGCCGGCGCGCCCGTTGACGAACGCGACGGCCGCGGCTCGACGGTCCTGATGGCGGCGGCCGAGCGCGCCGACTCGCAGTTCGTCAAGTTCCTCCTCGCGCAGCGCGCCCGCGTTGACCTCGCCGACGACGCGGGCGAGACGCCGCTGCTGCGCGCCGCGCGCCGCGGCACGCGCGAGACAATCGCCCTGCTGCTCTCTTCCGGCTCCGACGTGAAAGCCCGCTCGAAGGCCGGCGACACGGCCCTCACGCTCGCCGCCGAGCGCAACGCGCAGGACTCGGTCCGACTACTTCTCTCGTCCGGCGCCGGGCTCGACGAGCAGAACCGCGACGGCCGCACCGCCCTGATGTTCGCCGCCGAGCGGCCCGAGAGGGAGTTCCTCAAGTTCCTCCTCGCCTCGCGGCCTCGGGTTGACGTGGCGGATAATGAGGGCCGCACCGCGCTGATGTTCGCCGCCGCGCGCGGCCACAAGGAGAACGCCAAGCTCCTGCTCGCCGCGGGCGCCGACGCCTCGCTCGCCGACAAGCAGGGGCTCACGGCTTACACGCTGGCGCAACAGAACCGGCACGACGACACGGCCCGCGCCGTGCGCCCGAAACAGAAGAAGTGAAGATGAAAAAACAGAAGAAGGCCGACGCCGCCCAAGGCCGACGCGGCTTCACGAAGAAGCTCGCGGCGGCCGTCATCGCCGCCCCGGTCGCCGCCGCCGCCGCGCGCGCGCAGACGCCTCCCGCGCGCGAGCCCAAGGCGCCGCCCAACCCTCAGCCGACGCCCGCGCAACAACAACCGCCCAAGCCCTCGCTCGCCGCCGAGGCTTATACGGAAGTCGCGCGCGCGCGCTTCGGCGAACACCTGAGCGAAGAAGACTTCGACCGGCTCAAGCGCGAGCTGGAAGGCAACGTCCGCACGGCCGACCGCCTGCGCGCCTTCAAGCTCAATAACTCCGACGAGCCCGACTTCGTCTTCGGCGCCTGACGCCTTACCCATAGAGAAACAAACGAATGGTCACGGACGACACACTCTTCGCACCCGTCAGCGAGCTCGCGAAGGAGATACGGGCTCGCCGCCTCTCGCCCGTCGAGTTGACGGAAGGCTACCTGCGAAGGCTCGAAACAATCGGCCGCGAACTCGGCGCTGTCGTCACCGTCATGCGTGAGGTGGCGCTCAAGGAGGCGCGCGAGGCCGAGCGCGAGATAAAGCGCGGGCGCTACCGCGGCGTGCTCCACGGCATCCCCTACGGCCTCAAAGACCTCGTCGCCACGCGCGACGCGCCGACCACGTGGGGCGCCGCGCCTTACAAGGAGCAGAAGTTCGACTTCGACGCGACCGTCGCCGAACGCCTGCGCGCGGCCGGCGCCGTGCTCACGGCCAAGCTCGCCATGATCGAACTCGCGGGCGGCATGGGCTACAACAAGGCCGACGCTTCGCTGACGGGCGCGTGCCGCACGCCCTGGAACAGAAACTTCTGGAGCGGCGGCTCGTCCTCCGGCCCCGGCGCGGCCGTCGCCTCCGCGTGCGTCGCCTTCGCCATCGGCTCCGAGACCTCGGGCTCTATCATCACGCCCGCGGCCTTCTGCGGCGTCACGGGCCTCAGGCCCACCTACGGCGCTGTCTCGCGTCACGGCGCGATGGCGCTCTCGTGGACGCTCGACAAGCTCGGCCCCATGTGCCGCACGGCGCTCGACTGCGGCCTCGTCCTCTCAGTCATCGCGGGCCGCGACCCGCTCGACCCGACCTCGCGCGACTCGGCCGCCCTCCCGCGCTACACGCCCGACGCGCGGCTCTCGAACCCGCGCCGCCCCGCGCGCAAGCGGCCGCGCCTCGCCGTCATGAAAGACTCCTACGAGAAGGCGCAGGACGAGGTGAGGAAGAACTTCCTCGACTCGCTCGAAGTGCTCGGCCGCTCCGCCGACATCGAGCGCGACGTGAAGCTGCCCGACTTCCCTTACGGCCCGGCCGTCGGCACCATCGTTGACGCCGAGGGCGCGAGCGCCTTCCGCGACCTTATCGAGTCGGGTCGCGTCAAAGAACTCGCCTCGGCCGAGGGCCGCCTCGGCGGCTACGCGGCCTCGCTCGTCACGGCCGTTGACTACCTGCACGCCATGCGCATGCGCGCGCCGATGCGACGCGCGTGGGCCGAGCTGTTCAAGAAGTACGACGCGCTGGTCGCGCCCTCGCGCGCCACCGTCTCATACCCGGTCGATAAGACTTTCGACCAGGCGTGGCCCGGCGTCTCCGCGTCTTCGCCCATCGGCGCCAGCAACCTCGTCGGCGTGCCGGCCGTCTCCGTGCCGAACGGTTTCGGACAGATGGGCCTTCCGACGGGCCTCCAACTCATCGGCCCCGCGTGGGGCGAGCGCGAGCTGATAGAACTCGCCTCGCGCTACCAGTCCGAGACCGACTGGCACCGCCGCAGACCGCCGAATAATTAATCGCCCTCATTAAAGTATCTCATCCGAAATTTTAGTCGCGCGTCCAATTTCTCGGAGCGCGGCGCGGCCTTCTTTCAACTGTCGGGACGTTACTGCGCCGACCCCGCCTGATAACCAAAGTCGTCAACACACTCCTCCGCGTTTTTCTAACTTCCACCCTTTGGCACCATCCTTGCCAAGCGTAAAGGTGTGACACATGCATTAGTGTCACACGTCGGACATTGCCAATTCCGGGCGTCGCGCATACTCGCGGCGTGTCGCGGAAGCGGCAATTCCGCGACGGTTTCTCAAGAACTTTTTTCGAGCAACCCGCGGCCGACGTGGCTACATCTTGAACTGAGCACTAGCAGTAAACTCACGACCCTTCACGGGTCCATAATTTGACAGGAGGCAGTAACTCAACCATGCGTAAGCTATTCATGACGGCGCTTCTTATCGCGTGCGCCGCTCCGTTCACCTTCGCCCAGACGGCCGACGACTACAACAAGTACGACATCGGCGTCCTCTACTCCCACAACCGCGTGGACACCGGCGTCGAAGACCCCTCGGGTAACTTCTTCAACAACCGCGAGGGCTTCCACGGCGTCGAGCTGACCGCCAAGGGCAACGTCAGCCGCTACGTCGGCCTGAAGGGCTCCTACTCGTTCAACCGCAAGTCGTTCGACATCAACGGCGGCACCGCGGCCACGACCTTCGACACCGACGTTAACATCCACCAGTTCCTCGGCGGCGTCGAGCTCAAGGACAACGCCCGCGAGACCAAGGTCAAGCCGTTCGGCCACGTCCTCGCCGGCGTCGCGCACTCGCGCGCCAAAGTGACGGGCACGGTCGTCTCCTTCACGGAGAGCGAGACGGGCTTCGCCGCGGCCGTCGGCGGCGGCGTTGACTTCCGCATCAACGACCGCGTCGACTTCCGCGCCATCCAGCTCGACTGGAACCCGGTCCGCGACAACGGCACCACCTCGAACAACTTCCGCATCGGCATCGGCTTCATCTTCCGCTAAAAACGGACCGACCCGCCGCGCTCGAAAAGGGCCGCCCTCCCGAACGGAGGGCGGCCCTAAATTTTTTTAGTCGAGAAGAGGATTCTTAATTACAGATTTGAAATTTCCCAGATTATCTACTTGACACAAGGTAGAAGTTAAGCTATCATTTCTCACATGATGGCTTGGCTTTCACCTTCGGCTCGTCGTTGCGGCGCACTTCATCCTTCAAGTGCTCAACAACCTCGGGCGGGAAAAGTTCATTCATCACTTCTTCCGTCGTCAACTCTCTCGCCGGTTTCTTCTCTGTCTCTTCTGTCATAGGAGTTCCCCTTATGCCCCGCAAGGCCGTTAAGAAGCAGCCCACGCCCGAACTGAACATCATGCAGTTGATGGAGCGTTTCGGCTCCGAGGATAAGTGCCATGCTTACCTTGAACAGCTTCGTTGGCCGGACGGCGTGAAGTGCCCGCGCTGCGAGTCGGACAAAATTTCTCGGATACGCGAGCGCCGCCAGTTCATGTGCGACGGCTGCACCTATCAGTTCTCCGTCAGAGTCGGAACCATCTTCCACGACTCGCACTTGCCCCTTAGCAAGTGGTTTGTTGCCGTCTATCTGATGGGTGAGTCGCGCAAGGGCGTGTCGGCCAACCAACTCAAGCGCACGCTGGGCGTGGCCTACAAGACCGCGTGGTATCTATGCCACCGCATACGCGCTGCCGTGAAGGACGCCGACACGTCTTTGCTCTCGGGCATCGTGGAAGTTGACGAGACTTTCGTGGGCGGTCGTCGTCGCGGGGTCGGCAGCGGCAACCGCGACCATAAGAAAATGGTCTTGGGCGCTATCGAGCGCGGCGGCAAGCTTCGCTTGAAGGTTGACCAGCGGCCCGACCGCGCCACGCTTCACGCCTTCATCAAGGCGAACGTCGCGGACGAGGCCGAAGCGATTATGACCGACGAGTGGCCCACCTATCGCGGGTGCGGCGACGGGGACATGCGCCCCGAGACGGTCAACCACCGTGAGAAAGAGTACGTGCGCGGGGAGTGCCACACGAACACTGTCGAAAGCGCGTGGTCTTTGTTTAAGCGTTCCATCGTCGGCGCATATCATCAAATCTCCGAGAAGCACATCGAGCGTTATCTTGACGAGTTCGAGTTCCGTTTCAACAACCGGAATAACCCTTACCTGTTCCGCGACACCTTGATTCGCCTTATTCAGTCAGAGAATCTTGAATACAAGGAACTGGTGAAAGAAGAGGCCGCGTGAATCCCTACTGGGTTTGTCGATACAAAAGCTTGCAAGTCTCTGGTTCTCTGTGTCTCGCAAAAACCTCATATTCGCCTCTGGCGTCAGGAATATTCACATAGCCGCCATACCCGTCTACCACGCCCGTAGGCCCAAGCATTATCGTGCCACCTCGCTTGTGCCACGCGGTAACCTCAACGACGCTTGCACATTCTACTCCGACGAGGAGATTACCGACTGACACCTGAGAATCAATGTTCAACCAAAACGTCGTTGCGAATAACCCGTCAGGCTGAGCTTTATTCGCACCCACCAGTCCGTGTGAAAGTTTGGGTTCTGGAATCTTGGTGATGGTTACATCTCCGCCAGCTTGGATCGCTCCGGGAGAATTGGTCATGGTTTGCGTGATGGTTGGCTTCTTTTTCATTCTTCGGTGCTTCCGTTTATGAGATTGTGACCATGCGGGAGACGCACAAAAGACAAAGGCTAAGGTCAAGCAAGTAAACTGTCGGATTGTGCTGCTCAAGGATTTTTCTTCTCCTCGGTTGGCGTGGGCTTAGGTCTTTCCCCTATCGTCACATCGCCACCAGCTTGGATACCGCCGGCAGAGTTTGTCATGGTCTGGTTTATTCCATCCCCTCGCTCCGCATTTCGCGGAGTGTGCTGGGGAGTGTGCTGGACGGTTCGAGCACTTGTTTCCGAAACGTTCGGTGGTTTGGAAACGACTTTAGGCGCTGATGGCGTCGGCGTGCCTGTCGGCGGTGGCTGTGCAGTTGGCGTCTGTAGCGGCAATTCTGTCGTTGCCGCTGTCGCCTCTTGGGTAGCGGGAGCGGTGAATTTTGTAAGCGCTTGGTTGACTACTACTAAATACACAACAGCTAGGGACGCCCCGATTAACCCGGCAAGCACATACGACATCCAACCAGTGCCACCAATCGCTCCGACTAAACGCTTTACAGTTTCGGTTGTCATAATTCCTATTGAAAAATACAAAGCAATGCCGAACCATCCCCACCGCAGTAGGGTATCGTGGTAGCGCGGAAGTAGGCGGTTGGCCGTCACGTTCAGCAGCAGACTCAGCAGCAGACCGCCAACCCAGAAGGCCATATTCTCCACAGCCACGGAGAATATGGCCTAGACTCTTTTTGCGTCAAGTAGATAACCTTGGAAATTTCAAATCTTTAATTCCTCTTCGAGCAGGCGCGGCAAGTCGAGGACGAGCGCGGCCTCGCCGTCCGGCATCTCCGTCGCGCCGCTCACGCCGGGCCACCGCGCCGCGTGACGGCCGAGGCTGCGCACGAGCACGTCGCGCCTCCCCTCGACGCCGTCCACCGCCACCGCGACGTGCCGCTCCCGCCCCTCGCCCGCGCGCGCGACGACGAACGCGCCGCGCCCCCCGTCGCCGTCCTTAACGCCTTCGCCCGACAGCAGCCCGCGCAACGTGACGAGCGGCAGGTCGAGCCCGCGCCAACGCAGGAGCGCCCGCCCGCCTTCCTCTTTCAACTCATGTTGCGCGCCAGCGTCGCCCGCCTCCGCGACGTGGCCCGCGTCGAGGCAGTAACGCCAGCCGCCCGCGCGGACGACGACGGCGTGGACGAGCGCCAGCGTCATCGGCAGACGCATCTCGAAGGTGGCGCCGCGCCCCGGCTCGCTCCACACGCGCAGTTGACCCCCGGCCTGCTCGACCGCGCGCTCCACCACGTCGAGCCCGACGCCGCGCCCCGAGACGGGCGTCACCGCTTCGGCCGTCGAGAAGCCGGGGCGGAAGATGAGTCGCAACGCCTGCTCCTGCGTGACGCGCGCGCCGGCCGCGACGATGCCGCGCGCGATGGCCGCGCGGGCCACGCGCGCCGGGTCGATGCCGCGGCCGTCGTCCGCGACGCGGAGGATGAAGAGCCCGCCCTCCGACTGGACCTCGACGCGAACGCGCCCACGCTCCGCCTTGCCCGCCGCACGCCTCTCGCGCGGCGCCTCGACGCCGTGGTCCACCGCGTTGCGCAGCAGGTGCAACAGCGGCTCGGCCGCCCTCTCCGCCAGCGACTTGTCGATGCGCACCGCGCCGCCCTTCGTCTCGAACTCGACCTCGCGCCCGGCCGCCCGCGCCGCCGCCCGCGCCCCCCGCGCCGCGCGCTCAAGCGTCGCCGCCAGCGGCACCATGCGAAGCCCTATCAACCTCTCCTCAAACTCGACGAAGCCGCGCCTGACGCGCGCCGCCTTCGACTCAAGCCCCTCGCCGCCCGCGGACGACGCCGCCGCGTCGAGCACCTGAGCGGCTTCGGTGAACAGCTCGTGCGCGGCCGACACCAACTCGTCCAACTCCCCGAGCGGCACGCGCACGTCCAAAGCCGGCGACGAAGTCCAACCGGCCTGCCCCTCGTCCTCCTCCACGCCGGCCACCCGCGCGCCCAAGGGCGCGACGCGCGCCTCCGTCTCCGCGCGCCCCTCGGTCGTCGCGTAGACGACGCGAAACCTCACGCGCTCCGGCTCCGACTCGTGCGCCCCCGGCACGGTCGCGACCAACTCGCCGCGCTCGCGCAGGCCCTCGCCGAGCCGCCTGAACTCTTCGTCAAAATTCTCGATGAGGAAGTCGGCCTCGACCAGAAACACCCGCGCGCCTTCGTCCGCGGCCTCGCGCAGACGGCGCCGCTCCTGCGCGCTGAGCGCGTCGGCCACGTCGGCCGGGAGCGCGGCCTCGGCCCCGTGCCCCGCGTCCGGCGAGCCCGCGCCGCCCGCGGACAACTCGCGCAGGCGGTCCAAAAGCTCCGCGGGCGCCGCCCGCTCGCGGCCCCGCGCGGCCTCGCGCAAGAGGGCGTCGAGCGCGCCGACGGCCGTCTCCGAAGCGTCGAGCGCCGCGTCGTCCGCCTGACGACGGCCGAGCCTGACGGCGTCGAGCAGCGACTCGAACTCGTGCGCCAGCCCGGCCGCGCCCGCCAGCCCCGCCGCCGCCGCCGACCCCTTGAAGGTGTGCGCCTTCCTGAAGAGCCCGGCCAGCACCTCGCGCCGCGCACGCCCCTCCCCGCGCCGCTCGCGCAGCGCCTCCACGTCCGCGTACAGCCCGGCGATTAACTCGTCGGCCTCGGCCAGAAACTCTTTGAGCAGTTGCTCGTCCATGAAAAGAAGTAGTCAGCAGACAGCAGTCGGTAGAAAACAGAGCGGCGGCGCGTCCGTCCTTGGGGCAGACGCGCCGCCTATTAGCCTACTACTGACTACTGCCTACTGACTACTGCCTACTAAGCCGAGGCCGACTTCTCGCCGCCGCCGTCGGGCAAGTCCTCGTCCTCGTGCGGGGCGGCGTCCTCCTGCGGGCGCTCGCGGTCGAGGTCGCGCTTGATGGCGTCGAGGATGCCGTTGATGAACTGCGTGGCCTCGTAGGTCGAGAAGCGGCGGGCGATCTCCAGCGCCTCGTTGATGGCGACGGTGCGCGGCGTCGGCTCGTTCAAAAACTCGTAGACGGCCATCCGCAGGATGTTGCGGTCCACGACCGCCATCCGCGAGATGCGCCAGTGCTCGGCGCGCGAGCGGATGCGCTCGTCTATCTCCGTCTGGTGAGCGAGCGTGCCGACGGCGAGGCGCGAGGCGAACTCGCGCGCGCCCTCGTCCAGCTCCGGCTCGCCCAACTGCTCCCAGTAATCGCGCACGAGCTCGTCGGGCCGCGCCCCGCCCGACAGGTCAGCCGCAAAGAGCATCTGCAAGGCGCACTCGCGCGCCTTCCGCCTTGAACCCATATGAATAAAAACGGGGTGACGGGTGTCAGGTGTCGGGTGTCAGGGGAAGCAAGTCGTCTTTAACCCGGCACCCGTCACCCGTCACCTGTCACCCGTCATGTCCTTGTAAAGATTGACCAGCTCGACGGCCGCCATCGCGGCCTCGAAACCCTTGTTGCCGGCCTTGACGCCGGCGCGGTCGATGGCCTGTTCGAGCGTGTCGGCCGTGACGATGCCGTAGAGGACGGGCACGCCCGACTCTACGGCTGCCTGCGCGATGCCCTTCGTGACTTCCCCGGCGACGTACTCGAAGTGCGGCGTCTGCCCGCGGATGACCGTCCCCAGACAGACGACGGCGTCGAACTTCCCCGACTTCGCCAGCCGGTGCGCCAGGAGCGGTATCTCGAAGGAGCCGGGGACGCGGAAGTGCTCGACCGACCCCTCGTCCGCGCCCAGTCGTTCGAGCGCGTCCAGAGCGCCCTCGACCAGCCGCGAGGTCAGGAAGTCGTTCCAGCGGCTCGACACGACCGCGAAGCGAAAGCCCCCGGCGTGCAGGCGTCCTTGATGCGTCACGGGCTGCAAAGTGTTTCCGGCTTCTCCGAGTCTTCTGTGAATGAGAGCAAGGGCAGTATAGAGTGACGGGCGACGGGGTGACAAGTGGGAGGCGCGGCGCGCGTTGTTTGACTAACGCCCCTCGAACGTGGGCTTGCGTTTTTCGAGGAAGGCGCGCGTCCCTTCGCGCACGTCGCGGGTGGAGAAGAGGCGGGCGAAGAGTTCTGTTTCGAGGCGGAGTCCTTCTTCGAGCGGGAGGCGGGTGCCGCGGGTGACGGCTTCGAGGCAGGCGCGGGCGGCGAGCGGGGCGGCGAAATCTGTGACGGCGCGGGCCAGGGCTTCAGCTTCGTCGGGGAGGCGGGCCGGGTCGGCGAGGCGGTTGACGAGGCCGAGGCGGAGGGCTTCGTCGGCGTCAATCGAGTCTCCGGCGAGCATGGCGGCCAGCGCGCGGCCGGGGCCGACGGCGCGGGCGAGGCGCTGCGTGCCGCCGTAGGCGGGGAGGACTCCGAGGCGCGCTTCGGGCAGACTCAAACGGGCGTCGGTCGAGGCGACGCGGAGGTGGCAGGCGAGCGCGAGCTCGCAGCCGCCGCCCGCGGCGGCGCCCCGGAGGGCGGCGATGACGGGCGTGCCGCACGTCTCGATAAGCTCGCACACGCGCTGCCCCTCTTCGACCTTGCGGCGGGCGCCCTCTGCGTCGAGCGCGTCAAGCTCGGCGATGTCGGTGCCGGAGCAGAAGTCGGGGCCGGCGCCCGAGAGGATGACGGCGCGAAGGTCTCGACGGGCGGCGATGTCGGAGAAGATTTCGGCGAGGCGCGCGAGCATGGCGCTCGTCAGGGCGTTGCGCTTCGCGGGGCGTTGGAGGCGGACGTGCGCGAGGCCGGCCCCGCGCACGTCGAAGACGACGGCGTCGCCTTCCCGACTCAAGAGGCGGCGCTCCGCCAGCGGCTCTCGGGCACCTCGAAGTCGTAGGTCTCGCCGTGGCTCAGGTAGGTTACGCGGTCCTCAAACCCGGCCTCGCGGACGGCCTTCTTGAAGTCTTCGAGCGGCGACTTGAAGACCTCGTAGTCGTTGTAGTGGATGGGTATGACGCGGCGCGGGTTGATGATGCGGATGGCCTCGACGCCCTCTTCGGCGTCCATCGTCAGGAGCACGCCCATGATGCGCGTGCCGCCGAGGTGGAAGAGGCCGAGGTCGATGTCGGGGTAGCGGCGCGGTATCTCTTTCAGGTCGTCGAAGACGAGCGTGTCGCCCGTGATGTAGAGGCGGAGCGCGGTCCGCTCGGCGTCCGACGGGCCGAACTCAAGCATGCTGCCCATGACGGGCGGGAGCGCGAAGTTGACGACCGGCGGGCCGTGGCGGCCCGGCATCGAGGTGACGCGCACGCGCGAGGAGCCGCGCGTGACGACGGCCGCCTCCCAGGTGTCGAGGGCGATGGTGTCGGTGAAGCCCTTGTCTTTCAGCTCGGTGGCCGCGTGCTCGGTGGTGATGATGGGCACGTCTTTGCGCAGGCGCTCCTCGACGATTTGGTCGAAGTGGTCGCCGTGGTAGTGCGAGAGGACGACGAAGTCGATGGGCGGGAGTTGTTCGATGCTCAGGGCTGGCTCGGTCAGGCGCTCGGCCGTCAGCCCGTAGCCGAGGTGGACGTGGTCGCCCGCGTGCAGGAAGTTCGGGTCGGTCAGGATGGTGAAGCCGGCGTAGCGCAGAATCACGGTCGCCGTCCCGACGAAGAAGACGGAGCCGGTGCCGAAGTCGGCCGCGGCGTCGCCCCCCGTTAAGGTCAGATGTTTATCGTCGCCCATGTTCGTCCCCCTCGGTTGATGGTTTTCGGCCAAGCTTATACGCGATGCGTCGCGCGTGTAAATCCTAAAGCGCGCTCAAGGGCGCGCGGGGCGGTGGCGGTCGGCGGGGCGCGGCGGTTGACACCGCGGGGCTTTGCTCTTGAGCGGCGGGTAGTATTCGACGCCGGTCACGAGGCCCGCCGCCGAATCAACCGTGTAGTTGATGCCCGCTCCGAGGTCCATGTAGTAGTGGACGGCGAGGTGCAAGTCTTGGCGCTTCTCGTACTTCTTCTCGTCGAGCTTGAGGTCGGCGAGCTTCGGCGGCTGCTTCGGGTAGACGAAGAAGCTGATGACGGTGTCGGGCGCGACCCGCCAGCCGTAGTCGCACGGCCGGCGCGAATAGCTGACGGACACGCGCTCGCCCGCCGTCACGTAGACGCTGCCCGCCTCCGACTCGGGCCGGCCGAGCAGGCGCTCGACATCGGCGCGGGTCGAGCGCAGAGGCTCGATGCCGCGCCACCCTCTGCCGGGCGGCTGGGGCGCGAGTGCGAGCAGCGCGAAGACTGCTGTCGAGAGAAGCAGGTTCATCGTCCGCGTGTGGTGTCGGGCGCGGCCCGCACCTTCAGCGTGAAGGAGACGGTGACGACTTCGCCCGCGCGTTGGAACTGCGTCCAGACGCGGTAGAGGCCGGGGGCGGGGAACATCGTCTTGAACTCGACCTCCGGCCCGCCGCGCGGCGCGGCTGCG
>DASZEK010000109.1:0-3173 GCA_035941045.1 Pyrinomonadaceae bacterium
TCCCAAGCCTCGCGCCCGCCCTGCGAGGGGCGCTTAAACCACATCGCGTCCACGTCCGACTCCTCGGCCTCGACGCCCCGGAAATCGACCGCGCCCAACCCGGCCAGCGACTCCGGCCGCGCCAGCACGCGCGCCAGCCCCCACCCGTGCCGGGTGTAGAGCGCCAGCACCTCCTCGAATTTCTGCGCCCGGCTCATGCCCATAGCATACACCCGACGGCCCGGCGGATTTGACCGCATCGGCCCCGGCGTTGAAAATTGCCGGACGCGGCCACCCGAACACCGCGACGGAAGGACGCCACACGCCCTTGACCCCACAGCAGACAGACGGCCCCAAGCCCCGCGCCCCCTTCTACGAATCGCTCGCCGCCGCGCTCGGTCGGCGTGGGCTCGACCTCGCCGACTTCTGCCCGCAGGGAGACTGCGTCGCCGCGCGCGTGCTCGAAGAGTACGGCGCGATGTTCCTGGCCGAACGGGTCGCGCTCCCTCCGGTCTGCATCTTCGAGACGGACGAGGCCGTGCGGCGTTTTCAGGAGGAGGCCGGGTGGCGCGCGGAAGAGGTCGGCGGGGCGACGATCGAGTTGCAGCCGCGGGCGATGGAGGCTCTGCTGGAAGCGCGCGAGGACGCCCTGGCCGCGGGGCTCGACATCACGCCGCGCGGGGGCTCGGAGGCCGCGCGCCGCAGCTTCGACGACTCGCTCCGGCTCTGGCGCTCGCGCTGCGACCCGGCGCTCGAACACTGGTGCGCGCGCGGGAGCCTCGCGGCGGAAGACGCGGAGCGCGTGCGCCGGCTGCCGATGCGAGAGCAGGTGGCGGCCGTCCTTGAGCTTGAGCGCGGCGGCATCTTCTTCAGCAAGTGGTTCGACAAGAGCATCCTCCAGTCGGTGGCCGCGCCCGGCGCCTCGCAGCACCTCGCCATGCTCGCCTTCGACGCCGTGCAGTTCCGCGACCCGCGCGTGAGCGACATACTCGCCCGCCACGGCTGGTTTCAGACCGTCCGCAGCGACCTGCCCCACTTCACCTACCTCGGCCTGCCCGAGCGCGAGCTGCCGCGGCGCGGCCTCCGCCCCGTCGAAGAGTGCGGCCAGAAGTTCTGGGTGCCGGACACGAGTGACAGGTGAGTTCCTCTTTACTTTTTCCGCCGTTTGTGAGAAAGACTTGTCGCCATTTTTGAGCGATAAATAAAAGGAGACAGACGATGACTTCATGCCCTACCTGCGGAGCCGAGAACGCCGAAGGCGCTCGCTTCTGCGTCAAGTGCGGGACGACCATCCCGGCCGCCCCCGCCCCCGAATCCTGGCGCCAGAGCGGCGGCCTCGGCGGCCAGCAGGCCACGGCCGACCCCTCGCAGCAGTCCTCCGCCGGCTCGTCCTACCAGCAGCCCTCCTATCAACAGGGCTACCCGAGCACCTACGGCCAGCAGAACCTCCAGTACCAGCAGGGCGGCGGCGCCGACTGGCAGGCGCTCGGCGCCAACAAGAAGATGGCGGCCGGCATCTGCGGCATCCTCCTCGGCGGCTTCGGCATTCACAAGTTCGTCCTCGGCTACACGACCGAGGGCGTCATCATGCTCCTCATCACGGTCCTGACCTGCGGCATCGGCGCCATGGCGACCGGCGTCATCGGCCTCGTCGAAGGCATCATCTACCTCACCAAGTCCGACGAGGAGTTCGTCCGCACCTACATCCAGAACAAGAAGGGCTGGTTCTAAAGACGGTGACGGGTGACGGGTAAAGCAATGTGTCTTTCCCCGTCACCCGTCACCCGTGACCCGTTTTTTCTTGCGTCCGGCCGTAAAAGTGCTAAACTCTCGCCTGCGGTTCTCCCCGAACCAACCCGTAACGACAGACTAAAAAGTTTCACTCGTCCCGCTCGGTCAAGCCCTTCTTCTCTCGCCGCCCCGCTTTGAGAACGAGATAGGCGAGCAGGCCGTCGGAGCGACCCTTTCCCCCTTAACAGAGGGTCACAAGGATGGACACCCCCCACGTAATCGCCGGGCGCTTCCGCGTCGAGCGCGAGATAGGCCGCGGAGGCATGGGCACCGTTTACCGCGCCTCCCACCTCGGACTCGAACGCCCCGTCGCCGTCAAAATCCTGAAACAAGAGTTCGCCGCCCACCCCGAGGTGGCCGACCGCTTCATGCGCGAGGCCCGGACGATGGCGCGTCTGAAGCACCCGCGCGCCGCTATGATCTTCGACGCCGGGCACCTCGCCGACGGCCGCCCCTTCATCGTCATGGAGTACGTCGAGGGCGCCACGCTCGCCGAAGTGCTCGCGCGCGAAGGGCGGTTCGACCCCGCGAGGGCCGTCCGCGTGGCCGCCGAGATTCTGGACGTGCTGGCCGAGGCGCACGCGCTCGGCATCGTCCACCGCGACCTGAAGCCGTCGAACATTATGCTCAACGCGCGCGGCGTCTGCGTGCTCGACTTCGGCATCGCCAAGGTCTTGCAGGACTCGACCGACGTGACGCGCACGCACGCCACGACCGAGACGGGCCTCGTCATCGGCACGCCGCGCTACATGTCGCCCGAGCAGTGCCTCGGCCACCGCGTCGGCCCCGCCTCCGACCTCTACAGCGTCGGCGTCCTGCTCTACGAGATGCTCGCCGGGCGCCCGCCCTTCACCGACCAACTCTCGTCGGCCGTCCTCGTCAAGCAGGCGACGACGCCTCCGCCCCCGCTCGCCGGGCTCCGCCCCGACTGCCCGCGCCGGCTGGCTCAGGCCGTCCACGCGCTGCTCGCCAAGGCGCCCGCGCACCGCGCCGCCTCGGCCGCCGAGGCGCGCACGCTGCTTGAGCGCGCGGTCGAGCCGCCGCCGCGCGTCGTCGTCGGATTGGTCCCGGAGTCGGAGCCGCTGGCCTCGACCATCGGCGCCCTCGACTCGGGCCGCTTCGCCTTCGCGCGCGTCGCCACCGCCTTCACCATCCTCTCGATACTGACCACGGTCCTCATCATGTGGGCCGTCGCCGGGGCCGCGTCCGCCGCCGAGGCGTACGCCGAGAGGCCCAAGGCGCTCGCCGCGCCCGTCGTCACGCGCCCGGCCGCCCGCCCCGTGCGCGTCAAGACCGTCTACGTCCTGCGCCCCGCGCGCCCCGCCCCGCCCGGCCGCCAGCTACAATAACCGCCGACAAGAGGGGTGACGGGTGTCGGGTTAAAGCAATTTGTCTTTAACCCG
>DASZEK010000110.1:0-61675 GCA_035941045.1 Pyrinomonadaceae bacterium
CAAACAGGCGTGAACCGTGAACCGTGAACCGTGAAGAGTAAGAACTGTCTTTCACTCGTCACGGTTTACGGTTCACGGTTCACGCCTAAATCACGTCCGCGAAGTTCTTGCGCGTGCGCGCGAACCACCAGTAGCCGAGGACGAAGGCGGCGAGCGCGAGGGCCGCCGTGTAGGCGAGCCCCGCCCAGTCGGGCGGCGCGCCTTCGAGCAGGGCGCGGCGGTAAGAGCGCACGAGCGGGGTGAAGGGGTTGAGTTCGAGCGCGGGTCGGAAGCGCGCCGGCACGACCTGCTCGGGGTAGATGATGGGCGTCAGGTACATCCACGCCATCAGCACGAGGCCGAGCACCTGCGCCGTGTCGCGCACGAAGACGCCGAGCGAGGCGACGAGCCACGCGCCGCCGAGCGTGAGCAACAACTGCGGGACGAGCAGGGCGGGCAGCCACAGCGCCGTGGCGTGAAGCTGCCCCCGCACGAGGAGGGTCGCGACGAGGAGCGCGGCCGTGCCGAAGAGCTGCGCGACGAGCGCGGCGAGGGCCTGCGCGACGGGCAGCGTCTCGAGCGGGAAGACGACGCGCTTGACGAGGTTCGCGTGCGCGACGACGAGCCCCGAAGACTGCTGCAACGTCTCGGAGAAGGCCGTCCACGGCAGCAGCCCGCAGAAGAGGTAGAGCGCGTAGTCGAGCGGCGAGCCCCCGACCTTGAACCGCGCCCCGAAGACCCCCGCGAAGAGGAACGTGAAGACGCCGATCATCACGGCCGGCGTCAGCAGCGCCCACACCAGCCCGAGCGCCGACCCGCGGTAGCGCGCCAACACCATCCGCCGCGCCAGCGGCCAGATGAGGTCGGCCCGCCGCGGCAACTCCCACAAGGGCCGCCACACCGCCCGCCTCGCCGTCTGCGCCGAAATCATGGTGCCATTGTAGCAGCCGGGAGGGGCCGGGCGAGGGCTCGCGCACGCGATTACATGGCCCGGCCCGCCCTGCCGGCGCCGACCGCCTGCAACTCGTTCAGCTTCTTCCTTGTCGCTTCGTAGTCCTTCCTGTTGAACGTGTCACTGATTTCCCTGACGAGCCGACAGTCCTTATCCTTCTCGCCCTCGCACGCCGCCTTCAGCGAGTTCAGCCTGTCCTTGAACTTCTCATACTGCCGCCTCTCAAACAGCGCGAACACCTCTTTGATCCTCGCGTTCGTATCGACGCGCGCCAGCCTGACGGTTTCAGCCTTGGAGGGGGCCTTCGGCTTCACGCTGACCGTAGTCTGGCCGGGCTCGTAGAGCGGGTCTTTCTCCACCAGGAGCGTGTAGTCCTTATTGGCCGGCAGCGAGTCGAACCTGTATTTGCCGTCGGAGCCGGTACGGGCCGTCGAACCCGTCTCCCTGACCGTGACCTTCGCGTTGTAGATGGGCGAGTTGTCGCCCCTCCTTCTGACCTCCCCCGCGACGCTCCCGTTCCGCTGCGCGTAGACGAAGGGGGAGAGGACGGCGAGGATGGCGGCCGAGAGGAATAGCCTGCGGGGCGCTCCCGAGAGGTTGCACATATCTCTTCTCCCTGTTCAGTGTGGCAAGAGGCGGCGGCCGACTTTCCAGATCACCACCGTCAGGATTGCTAACGAGATGACGAGCAGTACGATGCCTTCTATGAAATAGAGCCGCAGGTAATCGTTGAAGACCAGCCCCTCGTGGGGGTACTGCCTGCCTGCGGCGTCCCTGACCTGGAAGACCCCGTATTTGGCTAGCGGGTTCCCTTTCTTACTCCTCGTGACGACCTCCAACTCATAGACGAAGTCCGACGCCAGCCTGCTCAGGATGAAGCCGTAAGTCGTCGAGTCGTTAACCTCGTCCAGCGGGTCGTTGCCGTAGTTAATCCGGATGCCATCGGCGTCGCCCTTGCGCGGGGCCAGCATGTAGTTCACCACGCTCTTCTCGTACTGCCGCACCTTGCCGTCGAGCACCTCGTATTTCTCGGGATCGACTATTGCGAACTGCACCCTGACGTTCTCCAGCGTGGCGCCCCCCAGGCGATACATGCTGAATGTCTGCCTGCCTTCGCCGCACCCCGGCGGGTTCACACACTCGACCTTGCTCTTCTCCCACTTCACGTCATCGAGGCTCTTCAACTCCTGATAGCGCTGCCCGAAGACAAAGATAATGCCGCCGATGACCAGGGATTCGATGACGAGGAGGATCAGCTTCTCTTTCAGAGATTCGCCGCCCTCTCGCGGTGGGGTGGGCGGCGCTGGTGCGGGCGGCGCGGGTGCGGCCGGCGCGGGTGTGACCGGCGCCGCCGCGCCGCCCGCGCTGCCGCTGCTGCGCCCTCTAGCTCTTCGTCCCATTTCGCTCTCCCGAATCCCAGCCTACGGCGGGTTGTGAAGCTTCGGAGGGGCCGAATTATACTTTGAAAGGCCGTTTTGACAAGAGAATTTCGGGCGGACCGCCCTTTGGCGGAGTGTGGCCTAAACCTCTTGAACTCTGATACATTGCCGCTCATGGCTGTCGCGCTGCGCGTCGAGGGAGTGTCGAAGCAGTACCGCATCTACGGGCGGCCGGGCGACCGTTTGACCGAGTCGCTGACCCGAGGCCGTCTGAAGCGCCACAAGGAGTTTTGGGCGCTGCGCGAAGTGAGCTTCGAGATTGAGGCGGGCACGACCGTCGGCATCCTCGGGCCGAACGGCTGCGGCAAGTCAACTCTCTTACAAATCATCGCCGGGACTTTAGAGCCGACGCACGGCAGCGTGTGGCGCGAAGGCCGCATCGCGGCGCTCCTCGAACTCGGCGCCGGTTTCGACCCCGAGTTCACGGGCGCCGAGAACGCCCTGATGAACGCCGCGCTGATGGGCTTCTCGCGGCGCGAGGCCGAACGTCTCTTCCCCGAGATACAGCGCTTCGCCGAGATAGGCCAGTTCATCCACCAGCCCGTCAAGACCTACTCGTCGGGCATGTTCGTCCGCCTCGCCTTCGCCGTCGCCGCCTGCGTCGAGCCCGACGTGCTCGTCATCGACGAGGCCCTCGCCGTCGGCGACGCCGTCTTCCAACAGCGTTGCCTCCGGCGCATCAAGGAGATTCAGGAGCGCGGCGCCACCGTCCTCTTCGTCTCGCACGAGACGGCCACCATCCGTGCCCTGACGCAGCGCGCCGTCCTCCTCAACGCCGGGCGCGTCATCGCCGACGGCCGTCCCGCCGACGTGCTCAACCAGTACCAGCGCATCGTCATGGAGCGCGCCCGCGACTACGAGGACCGCGAGCGCGAGGCGCACGCCGGGGAAGGGAGCGAGCCGACGTTCGAGGACGAGCCGAGCGCGCCGCTGACCTACACCTACCGCCACGGCGACGGGCGCGCGGAAGTCGTCGGCGCCGAACTGCTCGACGAGTCGGGCCGCCCGGCCGAGGTGGTCGAGACGGGCGCGCAGTTGACGGTGCGCGCGCGCGTGCGCTTCCACGCGGAGCTGGAAGACCCGGTGGTCGGCTTCCTCATCCGCAACCGCCACAGCATCCACGCCTACGGCACGAACACGCACGAGCAGCAGCTCGCGCTCGGCCCCTTCAAGCGGGGCGAGGCCGTCGAGGTCAGCTTCTCCTTCGGCTGCTGGCTCGGGCTCGACCAGTTCTCCGTCTCGCTCGCCGTCCACAGCCGCGCCGGGCAGGCTTATGACTGGCTCGACGGCGTCATCTTCTTCCGCGTCGTCAGCCCGCACATGATCGAGGGCGTCGCCAACCTGAACGCCAGCGCCACGGCCCGCCGCATCGGCGCCCCCGCCGCCGAGCCCACGGTCGCGACCGCCGCCGAATGAAACCGCCTATGCCTGACACCGAAGTCGAGAACACACTCCGCGAGATACGCGAGCGCGTGAGGGCGGAGGCCGCGCGGCATTCGCCGCTTTCGTCCGCCGAGGCGCCCGCGCCCGCGCCGGCCCGGCATGCCAACGGGCATTCCTCTCATCCTCACGGGGCGGCCGACGCGCTGGCCCGCTTGCAGGCCGACCTCGCGACGACCGAGCGCGCGCGGACGAGGCTGCCGCCCGTGACGAGCTACCGCACCGGCCTCGCCGCGCGACTTGAGCTTTGGCTCAAGCGGCTCATCAAACGCGCCGCGCACTGGTTCACGTGGGAGCAGGTCAACTTCAACTCGGCCGCCCACCAGGCGCTCGCCGACGCCCTCGCCGCGCTCGGCGCGCACGAGCAATCCCTCGCCCGCGCGCACGCCGAACTCGCCGCGCTCCGTCATCTGCACGAGGCGTCTGAAGCACGACAGGCGCAGGTACAACAGGCCCAGCAACACGCCGTCGGGTCTTTACAGGAGGGCGTAGAGTCCTTACAGGAGGGCGTAGAGTCTTTGCAGCGCGGCGCGGAGTCTTTGCAGCGCGATGTGAAGTCTTTGCAGCAAAGTGACGAGTCCTTGCAGCGCGGCGTTCAGTCTTTACAGGGCGGCGTTCATTCTTTACAGAGCGGCGTTGATTCTTTACAGGGCAGCGTTCAGTCTTTGCAGGGGGGCGTCGAGTCCTTGCAGGGGGGCGTCGAGTCCTTGCAGGGCGGTGTCGAGTCCTTGCAGGAGGCGCACAAGACCTTACAGCGCGGCGAAGAGTCTTTGCGGCGGGCGCAGGAGTCGCTGGACGGCTCATTCCGGCAGCACATCGCCGAGGCGGACGAGCGCGCCGCACGCCTCTCGTCCGCGCTGGCCGAGGCCGAGTCGCGGCTCGCCGACGAGCTTTCGGCGCTGGCCCGCGCCTTCGAGGCGGGCGTCGAACAGCTCCGCGCCGAGATGGGCGCACACGCCGACGGCCTCCGCTCCGAGCAGCAGGCGCAGCTCCTCGCGCGCGCCGCCGACCTCCAGCAAGAGCTGCGCGAGCGCGCCGAACAGGTGCTCGAAGAGCAGCGCGTCTGCTTCCGCCAGCTCTCGCTCGAAGCCTCCGAGCGGGAAGTCATGCACGACCGCGCCCGCCGCCTCGTCGAATCGCGGCTCGAAGCACTTGAGAAGGCCGTGAATCGTGATTCGTGATGACTGACGACCTTTACAGCCGTGCCGGCGTCGGAGACGTGGCCGAGTTCTACCGCACGAAGTTCGTGTCGGACGAAGTTCTCGACGCGCGCTACTTCCGCGCGCTCGACCGCTTCGACATCCGCTTCGCCCGCACCATGTGGGTCTACGACAACGTGCGCGCGGGCTCCCGCGTGCTCGACCTCGGCTGCGGCGCCGGCATGCTCGCCCTCCTCAAGCGCAAGCCGGTCGAGCTGACGGGCGTTGACCTCTCGCGGGAGTGCGCCGCGGCCGCGCGCCGCAACGGCTACGACGCCACGGCCGCCGCCTCGCTCTCGCGCTTGCCCTTCCCCGACAAGAGTTTTGATTACGTCGTGAGCCTCGACGTGCTCGGCCACATAGAGTCAGCCGAGAAGGACGCCGTGCTCGCCGAAATCAAGCGCGTGCTCGCCCCCGGCGGCGTCACCCTCCACGGCGCCGAGTGCACGGACCGCCGCGCGCAGAAGTCTTACGACGAGATGACGCCGGAGGAGCTTCGCCGCTTCGTCGCCGTGGACGGCCACGTCGGGCTCGAAGAGGAGCAGGAGCACGCCGCGCGCTTCCGCCGCTTCTTCGCGCACGTCGCCTGGGAGCCGCGCTACGCGCTCTGCCTTTCGAGCGAGGAGTTCGTCAAGCAGGCGGACGAGTACGGCCTGCCCTTCGAGCAGGACTTCGTCGAATACCTGCGCGGCCTCTCCTTCTGGGAGCGCCGCGCCTTCGACATGGCGATGGGCTACGTCTTCGGCAAAATCTCCGACCTCCACGTCAGGCTCCCGAAGAGCGGCCTCTACGTCCTCCTGAAAGCCTCCGACTCGCCCCTCGGCAGCTTCTACAACGAGCACCGCGACCGCTCGGCCCTCTTCACCCCGGCGGATGCCGCGCCCGAGCCCCCCGCGCGCTGCCTCGACCGCACGGCCCTCTTCGACGAAGGCTGGTACGAGCCCAACCTGCTCCCGCCCGTCGCCCGCTGGATGAGCCGCCGCGGCCGCATACGCTTCCGCGCGCCCGCGCTCTCCGCTCTTCGCCTCGACCTCACCTCACACATCCCCGACCTCGCCGACCGCCCCTTCGGCCTCGACCTCTCACTCAACGGCACACGCGTCTGCCACCTCTCACTCCTCCGCCACGGCTGGCTCTCCCTGCGCGTCGAAGTCCCCGCACAGCTCTCGGCCGCCCGCGACTACGAGCTTGAGATTCGCGCCGACCGCACATGGCAGCCCCGCCCCCACGACCCGGCCCACTCGGACGACCGCGACATCTCCGTCGCCGTCTGCAACATCGAGGCGCTGGCGTGACGGCAGAGAATTGAAGTTCAATATGACTCGAAGAATTTTGGTGACGTTGAGATGTTCGTACTGAAGACTGTCAAGCAACTCTCCATCACGACCGGGCTTTACCGCCCGATACGCGGGCTCTACCGGCGCGTCCACCCGTCGCGGCAGCGGGCCTTTCAGGAGGACGTGGAGCTTTACCGGGCGTTATTGCCGGGCGGCGCCCTCTGCTTCGACGTGGGGGCCAACACGGGCGAGAAGTCGGAAGCCCTGCTGCTTGCGGGGGCGTCGCGCGTCGTCGCCTTCGAGCCGAATCCGGCGGTGCAGTCGGAGTTGCGCGCGCGCTGCGGGCGCTGGGGGAACTGGACCGCGGTGGAGGCCGCGCTCGGCAGCGCCGCCGGGTTCGCCACGCTCCACACGCGCGAGTCAACCGCGCAGTCGAGCCTGCTGGAAGATTGGGAGGGCAGCATCACGGGCGCCTGCCACGTCCCCGTGCTGACTCTCGACGCGGCCGTCGAGCACTTCGGCCAGCCTTTCTACCTCAAGATAGACGTGGAGGGTTGGGAGCTTGAGGTGCTTAAAGGGCTCACGCGGCCCGTGCCGCTCACGTCCTTCGAGTTTCATCTGAACGAGAAGGACATACAGAAGACGGTCGCGTGCCTGGAACGGCTCGGGCAGTTCGGGGCGGCGCGCGTTAACCTGACGCCCGCCGAGGGCTCCGCGTTCCACCTCGAAGAGTGGGAGCCGCTGGAACGCTTCCTCGGCTGGTTCCCCGGCGACCTTGAGCGGACGCTGCCCGGCTATCACTACGGCGACATCTTCGTGCAGTCGCTCACACCACCCACGGATTAGGAGGGAACATGAGGACGGCCATTCTACTCGCGGGTTTCTGCTTAATCCTGTCCGCGGGCGCCGACACGCGGCAGCCGGCGGCGCCTTCGCCTCAAACGGAGCCGGCCGCACAGTCGGACGCGCCGTCCGCCTCCGAGTCCGGGCCGGTCGCCGTCCCGGAGCCGAGCGAGAAGGCGCAGTCTTACCACCGCGGCGGCAACGTGATTTGGGCCGTCGGCGTCGTGTGGGGGCTGCTCGTCCCGGCCCTCTTCCTGTTCACGGGGCTCTCGGCGCGCATCCGCGACTGGGCGCGGCGGCTCGGGCGCAAGTGGTTCTTCGTCGTCGGCATCTACTTCGTCATCTTCAGCCTCGTCAACTTCGTCGTCTCCCTGCCGCTCGCCTACTACGTCGGCTTCGTGCGCGAGCACGCCTACGGGCTCTCGAACCAGACCTTCGACAAGTGGCTCGGCGACTCGCTCAAGGCGCTGATGGTGGACCTCGTCGTCGGCTTCCTCTTCCTCTGGGTGCCCTACATGCTGCTCCGGAAGAGCCCGCGCCGCTGGTGGCTCTACACGGGCCTGCTCACCGTCCCCTTCCTCTTCGCGCTCATCCTCGTGGTGCCCATCTGGGTCGAGCCGCTCTTCAACAAGTTCGGGCCGATGAAGGACAAGGCGCTCGAAGCCAAAATCCTTTCCTTAGCCGAGCGCGCAGGCATCGAAGGCGGACGCGTCTACGAGGTCGAGAAGCGGGAGGACACCGAGACCGTCAACGCCTACGTCACCGGCTTCGCCGGCACCAAGCGCATCGTCTTCTGGGACACGACCCTCGCCAAGATGAGCGAGCGCGAGCTGCTCTTCGTCATGGGCCACGAGATGGGCCACTACGTCCTCGGCCACGTCTGGCAGACGATACTCTTCTTCTCCGCCGTCATCATGGCGACGCTCTACGCCATTCACCGCACGGCCGGCTGGCTCGTCGGCAGGTACCGACACCGCTTCGGCTTCGACCACCTCTCCGACATCGCCTCGCTCCCCCTCATCATCCTCCTCTTCGGCGCCTACTTCTTCCTCGTCACGCCCTTCGTCCTCGCCTACACGCGCCACGTCGAGCACGAGTCGGACCGCTTCGGCCTTGAAATCACCCGCGACAACCGCGCCGGGGCGACCGCCTTCATCAAGCTCCAGACCGAAAACCTCGCCGTCCCGCGCCCCGGCCTCCTCTACAAACTCTGGCGCGAGAGCCACCCCCCGCTCGGCGAGCGCATAGACTTCTGCAACGACTACCGCCCCTGGGAGCGCGGCGAGCCGCGCAAGTACGAACACCTCTTCAAAGGGATGGAACACCGATGACACTCGCCCTCAACATGCTGGCCCTCATCCTGCTGGGCCTGGCCCCCGCGGGGCAGTCCCCCCGCCTGTGCCTCCGGTACGAGTCGGAGGGCACGGTCCTCTCCGGCACCATCAAGCGGCTCACGGTCCCCGGCCGCCCCAATTACGAGAGCACCCGCAGAGGCGACCGGCCCGAAGTGATTTGGGTTCTCACGCCGTCCGCCCCCTTCTGCGTTGACGCCGACGCGTCGAACGAGGCGGAGAAGAACGTCCGCGACGTGCAGCTCGTGCTCCCCGGCGGCCCGGCCGACTTCAGGCGCTACCGGGCCATGTCCGGCCGCAAGGTGCAGCTCAAGGGCTCGCTCTTCCACTCCCACACCATCCACCACCGCACCGCCGTCCTCATGGACGTGTCCGAGATTAAGCAGGAGGCACCCGCGCCCCGCGGCGACACCCCAATTGGGCGCGCGTTCAAGACCGGGCAGAGCGACATCCGGGTAGAAGACGAGGGCGTCGTCACGCGCATACTCGCGGACGACAACTCCGGCCGCCGTCACCAGCGATTCATCCTCCGCCTCGCCTCGGGTCAGACGGTCCTGATAGCCCACAACGTCGATGTCGCCCCGCGCGTCGCCGGGCTGCGCGAGGGCGACAGCGTGCGCTTCAGCGGCGAGTACGTGTGGAACGCGCAGGGCGGCTTAGTCCACTGGACGCACCGCGACCCCGAAGGGCGGCACGAAGGGGGCTGGCTCAAACACAACGGGCGGACTTACCAGTAGCCCCGCCGCGCGCGTGCCTTCAGCCCGGCGGGAGGCCCAAGCGGGCGAGGAGTTGGGAGCGGAGGCGGGCGAAGTGCTCTTCGGGGACGGCGGCGATGGAGCGTTGGAGGCGGGTGACGACGGGCTGTAGCTCGCGCTGCTCCTGGGGCTCGACTTCTTTGATGGCCTCGGCCACCTGTTCGGGGGGCGCGCGGCGGGTCAGGCGGCGCAGGCTTGAGCCGAGGAGGTCGGCGCCGCCGCGGAGGATTTTGCGCGACTGGCTGAAGGTGGCCGAGACGGCGCCCTCGACCGGCTTGATGGGCGCCTCTCGCACGACCGCGGCGACGGCCGCGCCCACGTCCGCGGCGGGGCGCACGTCGAGGAGCGTGCGCCCGTCGGCGCCGCGGCGCAGCGCGTGGTCGATGAGATAGCCGAAGTGGTAAGTCTGGCTCGTCAGGTCGGCGGCCCGCTTCCATTCGAGGAAGAAGAAGACCTTGCGGAAGATTTTCTTCAAAGGATAGACGAGCACCGCCGTCAGGCAGCCGCGCGCGCAACCTCCGTCTTCTTCCTTGCTGAGCGCGTCCAGCTCCTCGGCGCTCAGGGCGCGGCCGTTCGACGAGGCGAGCTGCCGCACCAGCCGCCGACGGAAATAACTCTTCGCCACGTCGTCTACGAAGGGCACGGGGATGAGCGGCGTCAGCCCCACGAGCACGGCGTACGTCGCCAGCCAGTGCTGTCTCGATTCCTGCGTCTTCATCGGAGATGAAATTACCACGGGCGGGCGGTCCGTCCGTGGTAATTTTATCCTGATGAAGAACGTCCTGATTTGCACGACGCAGGTGCCGTTCACGACGGGCGGGGCCGAGTCGCACGTCGAGGGCCTAAAGCACGCGCTCCGCGAGGCGGGCTACAACGCCGAGGTGGCGGCCGTGCCCTTCAAGTGGTATCCGCCCTCGGAGATTATGAGGGGCGCGCTGGCGTGGCGGCTGCTCGACGTGACGGAGTCGAACGGCAAGCCCGTGGACCTCGTCGTCGGCATGAAGTTCCCGGCCTACCTCGTCGCGCACCCGCGCAAGGTGCTCTGGATTCTCCACCAGTACCGCTCGGCCTATAACCTCTGGGGCACGCCCTTCGACGACCTCTCGACGCACCCCGACGGCCCGCGCGTCCGCGACTGGGTCCGCCAGTGCGACGAACGCTTCATCCCCGAGGCGCGCAAGGTCTTCGCCAACTCGAAGACCGTCGCCGAGCGCCTCATGCGCTACAACCGCATCGAGAGCGAGCCCCTTTACCACCCGCCGCCGCGCGCCGAGCGTTTGCGCGCGGGCGAGCAGGGCGACTACGTCTTCTACCCGAGCCGGTTGGAGCCGCAGAAGCGGCAGGAGCTTCTGATTGAAGCCATGAAGCACACGCGCACGCCCGTCCGCGCCGTGCTCGCGGGCGGCACGCGCGAGCGCGAACGCTACGAGGGGCTGGTGCGCGAGCACGGCGTCTCGGACCGCGTCGAGCTGCGCGGCTTCGTCACGGAAGACGAGATGGTCGAACTCTACGCGGGCGCGCTCGGCGTCTGCTACCTGCCGTTCGACGAGGACTACGGCTACGTCACGCTCGAAGGGATGCTCGCCGGCAAGCCTCTCGTCGTCGCGCGCGACGGCGGCGGCGCCACCGAGTTCGTAACCGACGGCGAAGAGGGCTTCGTCTCCGACCCCGACCCGCGCGCCCTCGCCGACTGCCTCGACCGCCTCTACTCGGACCGCGGCCTCGCCCGGACGCTGGGCCGAAGGGCCCGCGACAAGATAACCTCCATGAACCTTACGTGGCGGAACGTCGTCGAGAAAATCATCTCGGCGGCGGGCTAGACGCTGGGGGGATAAAAATGGGGCTGACGCTGACGACCCGCTTCAAATACTTCAAGCTCAACACGCTGGTCATGCGCGCCGGGTCCGGCTGGGGTCAGGTTACGGAGAGCGGAGGGGTCTGCACGCTCACCTGCGACAAGGACATTAAAAAGCCGCCGTCGGAAATAGAAAAGATTAGAGAGCTCCTCTCGCTACGAATACAAGGTTGCACCGGCCTCGACCTCGCCGCGACCTTCCTCATGCTCAACAAAATGTGGAGCGTGAACAGGCTTCAATTGAAGAACTGCGCCATCAAAGAGTTCCCCCCGGAGATAGGCGCGCTCACCAACATCGTGGACTTCGACCTCGGCAACGAAGGCACGACCGACGCCAACGAGTTTACGACGTTCCCGCCCGAGTTCGCTTCGATGAAGCGGCTGCGGTATCTGAGACTCCACCACAACACTCACTTCAAAGCCTTCCCGCCCGAAGCGGCGAAGATGACGAGCTTGAGGCACGTCGGCCTGAGGGGCTTCCATTCGCTGCCGAAGAATATCGAGCTGTTCCCGAACCTCGAAGACTTATATCTGACTCACAGCGGCATCGTCCCCGGACACGTCCGCCCGCTCCTCGACCGCCCGAACGGCCTCAAGTCCGTCACGGTCGGCGAGGCGTATTACGAAATGTTCAAAGACCTTACGGCGGAGTACCCGGACTTTTCCGTCACCGGGGAGCCGACTTCGCTCCGGGGAGATTATTGAGGCCGGCGCTGTTTGTACTCCTGTGATTCGAGGAAGGCGCGGCTCAGGGCGCGGTGGTCGCCGGTGCGGCGGAGCGAGTCGAGCCAGAAGCGGAAGCCGGAGAGGTCGCGGTCGGGCGGGGCGTCGGGGTCGCGCCCGAGGTAGGCGAAGAAGTGGACGAGGACGTAGGCCGCGTCGTACTCGCGCGCGCGGACGCCTCTATCCTCGGCAATGCGCTCCAGCACCTCGCTCGTCTTCGAGGCGCCGGAGTCTAGAGAGCGCGCGAGGAGTTCGCGCCCTCCCGCGTCCATCCCGATGCCCGTGTTCGTGAGGAGCGCGTCAACAATCTCCGCGCCCGTCTTGCCTTCGTAAGCCTTCCCGAACTCCTCGCGCGCCGTCCAGTCTTCCAAGAGCGTCCGCCGGTTCTCTTCGAGACGTGCCTCCCAGCCGGGGCCGCCTACGTAGAGCCCGTGGCCGAGCGTGCGCATGTCTTTCATGAACTCGTTCATGCGCGGCGGCCGTCCGTAAGAAGTCCTGTAGAGGCGGTAGACGTAGAAGCCCGCGCGCGGGAACTCTTCGAGCAGCGCGTAAGGGTCGCGGCCGACGCGCGGGGCCAGCTCGCGGGGCGGGGGCTCGGCGGCGCCGGGCGCCCCGCCGACGGCGTAGACGCGGACGCCCGCGCCGCTGTAGACGACCTCGAAGTTGTTATCGAAGAAGGCTTGGTCGGCGCCCAGCTCGCGCCGCTCGACTTCGCCGAGGTAGACGTAGTCCACGCCGTAGTGGCGGAGCAGTTCGACGGCGTCGCGCGTGCCCCCGTAAATCCTGCGCACGTCGGCCTCGCGCGAGCGGAACTCGTAGCCGTGGCTCCAGGGCCAGAAGGTCGGGCCGCGCACGACGCGGCGGCCGGCGAGGCTGAGGACGGGATGGTTGAGCGAGGGCGCGGCGAGGAAGAGTGAGCGCGGGGGCGTGTGCTCGCGCGCGAAGTCGGCCGCGGCAAGCTCCTCGTCGGAGAACAGAAGCTCGCGCTTCAAGCCTTCGTTCTGCAAGGCCGTGAGCCCGCTGGCGACGCAGACGAGCGCGAGCAGCGAGGCGAGGAGTCTTTGCCGGTACTCGGCCGCGAGGCGGAAGATGAGAGAGCCGACGAAGGCACTGTTGACGGCGTGCCAGTAGTAGATGACCTTGGCGTTGTCGAACGTGTTCGGCGAGAACATGACGACGAGCGCGAAGGCGAAGAGCAGGACGAACGGCAGGTAGAAGCCCCGCCACGCGCGCGGCGCCGCGAGCCACGCAGGCACGGCGAGGACGAGCGGCAGGCCGAAGTTTCTCAGGAGGTAGACGGTGAAGCTCGGCGCGTCGTGCCCCATCCATCCGGGCAGCAGGCGCACGAAGCCGCCGCCCGAGACGTGCGACGCGAGGCCGAAGAGTTGCGGCGCGGCCAACAGCAGCGCGGGCGCCCAGAAGGCGAGCCACGCGCGCCGGGGCCGGAGCGCGAAGAGAATGATGCTGACGAAGACGACGGCCGCGTACGTGTGCGCGTGAAAGAGCGGCAGGACTCCGGCCAGCACTCCTCCCGTCAACAACAGCCGCGCCGCGCCCGGCTCCCCCCCCTCGCCTTCGTGCCGGCGCCTCCAGACCTCCGCGAAGAGCGTGAAGATTATCAGCGCCGCCGTCATCCCGAAGAGGCTCGTGCGCTGCGGGAGGAAGGTGTCTGTGACGACGTTGTTCCAGTGCAGCCCGCGCTCCCACGCGTTCGCGTAGTTGACGGGCAGCGCGTTCCAGAACTCAAGGAAGCCCTTGCCGCTCCTGAGCCAGTCGCGCGGCAGTTCCGCGAAGCCGAGGCCGCCGCCGAGAAGGAACAGGATTGTCGAGAGCGCCGCGGCCCCGCGCGTGCCCGCGAGGCGGAGCGCGAACTGGTAGAAGAGGCCGGTGACGCAGAGCGCCAGAGGGATTGCCGTCAGCAGCAGCGCCGCGCGCAGCGAAAGCCCCGCGGCGACGAGCGCGCCGGCCTGAAAGTCGGGCATGAAGGGGTACAGAAGCGGCTCGGGCGGCAGCGGCGTGTAGACGGGCGGGAAGTTCTCGCCGTACGCGAAGGAGGTGGCGAGCGCCGCGTGAAAGCTCATGTCCGCCCACGCGCTCCCGCCCGAGTAGACGCCGCCCTCGCCCGGCAGCAGCGTGTGCGTCGAGAACAGGAATACGTAGACCGGCGCGAACAGCGCGAGCACGAAGAGCAGCACCGCGTTCTCGCGCAGCCACGCGCCCGACTCGCCCCACTTCACCCGCGGACGACGCGAGAGCCACAACGCCACGGCCGCAACCCACACGCCCGCGCTCGCCCACGCCATCAACCCGAAAGACAGACGCCCCTGCCACCGCGCCAGCCCGTACGCGAACAGGGCCGCCGCCATCCACCCGACCACCACGCCCCACATCGCCACCTCCGCGCCCGACAGCAGCCCGCGCACCGCGCGGCGCGTCAGCCCCACGCCGAGCAGCAAAGCGCCGAGGAGGAAGAGTAGAGCCAGCATAAACAACGGGTGTCGGGGGTCGGGTGCCGGGTGTCGGGAAAGACGGGTTTTAATCCGGCACCCGGCACCTTCATTTCCGCTCCGTGCGGATTCGGTATTCGACCGAGTCCTTGAAGGCGTTGGAGAGCTTGGCGGGGTCGCCCCCGCGGTCGAGGTCGCCGACCCAGTGCAGGAGGCCGCTCAGGTCTTTGTCGGGCGGGTCGTCGGGGTTGCGGAGCAGGTAGCCGAAGAAGTGCAGGAGGACGAGCGAGCGGTTGTGCTCGCGCTCGGCGAAGCGCGGCTCGTCGGCGAGCGCGAGCAGCAGGTCGGCGCGCGTCGCGGAGCCGGACACAAGCTCGGCTGACAGGCGTTCACGCGCGCCCGCGTCGTCGGAGAGCCCGGCGTTCGAGAGCAGGCGCTCGACGTAGGCGGCATCGGTCAGCGCGCCGAAGGTCGAGGCGAAGGCGGGCCGCCGCGTCAGCCGGTCGGCCACCGCGCGCAGGTTGTCTTCGAGCTTCAGTTGCTCGTTGTCCATCCCTGGGATGACGCCCTCGGCGAGCGCCTCCACGTCCGGGACGAAGTCGGCGTAGCGCGGCAGCCTCCCCGAAGCGGCCAGGTGCAGGCGGTAGAGCTTCTGCGTCCACGCGACGTACTGGCCGAGCATGTTGACGGGGTCTTTTCGCATCTGCGCGGCCCAGTCGCTGACCGTCGGCTCGAAGGGCAAAGGCTGCTCCTGCCTGGCGTCCGGCTCGGTCTTCGTGACGGCGTAGAGGTCGGCGCCGCCGTCGAAGCGGGCGACGAAGCGCAGGCGCCCGGAGGCCAGCGAGTAAGAGAGGAAGTTCTCGTAGTCGGGGCGGCGCTGGGGCGCGAGGTCGGCGTTGTGGATGACGAGGTAGGAGGCCGGGATGCGCTCAAGCAGGTCCATGAAGCGCGGGGGGATGGGGCCGGGGTAGGTCTGCTGGTTGACGGCGTCGGTGGCGGGCGAGACGAAGCTCGACGTGGCGTTGACGAGCGGGCGTCCGTGGTCGGCGGCGCGCAGCATGTAGCGGTGGCGCTGTAGCCCCTCGGCCGAGGGCAGCTCGACGACGCCGCCGGCCATCGGCGTCTCTTTGAGCCGCAGCGTGACGGCGTCGGGCTCGACGCGCCCGCGGTCGAAGTCGAGCGGCGCGGCGTGCAGCTCGTAGAGCAGCGCCGCCGACGCGACTGCGAAGACGAGCGCCGCCGCGCGCGGCTCACTGAAGCGGCGCGCGGCCAGACGCGCCAGCCGCTCGGCGCCCGCGCCCGCCAGCACGGCTAAGCCTATGTAGCAAATCATCGCCCAGCGCGACGCCAGCCGGAGGCTCTGGAAGAGGAAGAAGTATTCGTGCAGCCAGCGGTTGAGGAAGACGTTCGCGCCGAGCGACGACACGAAGCCCCACGCGAGCCAGACCGAGCCGACCCCGAGCGCGAGCCCGTAAGCCGCGCCGCCCGTCCCTTCGCCCCCGCGCCGCCGCTTCAAATATGAAGGCAGCGCGAGGCCGATGCGGACGGAGAGCGCGACGACGATGAAGGCGAGCGCGTGGTCGCCGGTGCGCGGCCCCACCCGCATGAGGCGCACGCCGAGCACGCGGACAATCATGTCCTCGTAGCCGACGGCGAGCACCGCGATGAAGGCGGCGACGAGCGAGGCGACTTCGAGCGTCGCGAAGATGATTCGGCGCTCGCGCGGCCACACGTCCCCGCGCGCGAGCCGGCGGAAGCGGAAGGCGGCGACGGCGAGCAGCGGCGCCAACAGTCCGGGGAAGAGCTTGTGGCCGCAGCACATCCCGATGCCCAGTTGCTCCCAGACCTTGTTGCGCCGCTCGGCCGCAAGCCAGTGGATGAGCTTGGGCGAGTGGGCCTCGAACTCGCCGTGCTCCCAGCGCAGGCCGTACATCGAAGTGACCCACAGGTACGGCAGGAGGAAGGGCAGGAGCGCCAACCCGGCCGCGCCCAGAGCGACCGCGCCGCGCACCCAGAACTCGCGGTCGCGCCTCAGCTCCGCGCGCCCGGCGACGAGCAGCAAGCCCGTCAGCCCGAGCGGCACCAGCGTCATGATGAACCAGGAGACGCACGACAGCGCGTTCATCAGGAACGCGAGCCCGAGCCACGCCGCGCGCCTCCAACTCCGCCCGCGCGCGAAGAGCACGAGTGCTTCCAGCAGCAGCGGCATCCACCCGGCCCAGAGGTAATGCAGGTGCGAGAGCAGTTGGAAGCGGTAAGGGATGAAGGCGAAGACGACGCCCGCCACCCACGCCGCGCCCGCCGAATTGGTCAGCGTCCGCGTCAGGCGGAACGCCCCGTAGCCGCTGAAGGCGAAGCCGAGGAAGGTGGCGAGGCTGTGGACGGTGAGCGTCTTGACGCCGAGGGCGAAGAGCGGGAAGAAGACGAGCGCGATGCCGTAGTCGTGCTCGCTGAAGGCCAGCGTGTAGCGGTAGGGGTAGAAGACGTTGGCGTCGAAGAGGTGGAGCGGGTCCGTAAAGGTCTGGTGGTAGTCCCACCAGAGCGTCCAGGCGATCATGTAAGGGTCGCCGGGGTCGGCGACGGCGTCGCGCAGGTGGAGCACCCACGGCCACGTCATCAGGGCCGTCAGCGCGCAGAAGCCGAGGAAGACGAGAGCGTCGCGCGCGAAGCCGGGCGCCGCCCGCCACGCGCGCGCCGCCCCGTCGAGTCTGTTGCCGTCGCTCAATTTTGAAGTATGGCCCGCCAGCCTGTATGATATGCCGGCTTTTTCAGAAGTGGTCGCGGCTCCCCGTCCGGCCATCTAAAATTTCAGACAACACAACGAGGCGGACGCCCTCCGCGAGTGCTCTCCAGGCGGCGCGGTGGAAAGGCTAAAGGCTGCCCCGCGGCGCGTCAAGCGGCGGGGCGCACGGAAGATGAAAACTGGGGCCATCATCCCGGTCTATAACGAGGAGGACCGCATCGGCGGCGTCCTCAAACGCTTCGCGCCCGGCCTCGTGGACGAGGTCGTCGTCATCGACGACGGCTCGACCGACAAGACCGGCTCCATCCTCGCCGCCTCGGGCGCGACCGTCATCCACCACCCCGTGCGCCGCGGCGTCGGCGCGGGCCTGCGCGACGGGCTGCTCCACCTGCGAAGCCGCGGCTTCGACGCGGCCGTCATCATGGCCGGCAACGGCAAGGACGACCCGCGCGAGATTCCGCTCCTGACGGCGCCGCTCGCGTCGGGCGAGGCCGACTACGTGCAGGGCTCGCGCTTCCTCGACGGCGGCTCTTACCGGAATCTTCCGCCCGTCCGCCACGCCATGATTCGCGGCTACACGCTCCTATGGACGGCCGCCTCGGGCCGCAGGCTGACGGACGTGACCAACGGCTTCCGCGCCTACCGCCTCGCGCTCTTAGACGACGAGCGCGTGCGCATCGAGCAGGACTGGCTCGACACCTATGAACTCGAATACTACCTGCACTACAAGGCGCTCTCGCTCGGCTACCGCTTCCGCGAGGTCGCCGTCTCGAAGAACTACCCGACGCGCAAGAAGTACTCGAAGATAAGGCCCGTCATGGACTGGTGGAGCATCGTCAAGCCGATTCTCCTGCTGCGCTCCGGCATCAAGTCGTGAAGAAGGGGGATGAGAGGAAGCCTTCCCTTCATCCCCCTTCGCCCTTCCGCCCGCCCCCTCATGCAAACCGACGCCCCAGAGCCGCACGGACGCCCGACGCCGCTCGGCCGCCTAGAGTTCGGCGACGCGCTCGTCCTCCTCTACGCGCTTGTCTTCGCGCGCCAGTACCTCTGGGTCGTCTCGAACAACGCGCTCGCGTGGGGGCTGGCCGTCCTGCCCGCGGCCGTCGCGTGGTACTTCTACCTCAGGACGAAGCCGTCCGCGCCCGAGCGCACGGGGCGCGAGTTCTGGCTCCTCGTCGCGCTGCCGCTCCTCTTCGTCTACGCGCTCCGGGCGCCGTTCCCCGACATGTCTTTCGACGTGCTCAACTACCGGCTGCTGCACGCCGAAAGGAGTTTGCGGGGGACGCTGTTCGCGCCCGGCGACTTCTTCCCGACGCCCGCGCCCTACAACCCCGCGCCCGACACGCTGACCGGCCTCTTCCGCTACGCGCTCGGCTACAGGCTCGGCACCGTCGTCAACCTCCTCTCGCTCGTCTGGGCCGCGCAGGTCGTTGACCGCATGCTGCGACCGCTCGTCGAGCGCCCGTGGGCGCGGGCCGCCTGCGTCCTGCTCGTCGCGCTGGCCGAGCACGTCTTGTTCGAGGTCAACACGTACATGATTGACGTGCTGGCCGTGCCGCTGCTGCTTGAGGCGACAAGGCTGTCGCTCGCGGCGGGCGAGGGCGAGCGGCGCGGCTCGACTTACGCGCGCGTCGCGCTGCTCGTCGGCGTGGCCGCGGGCATCAAGCTGACGAACCTGTTGGCGGCGTTGCCTCTGGTCGTCCTTTGCGCGTGGCGTGCTTTGAAGGGGCCGGGGCGGTTGACGGCGCAGGAGTTGCCGCGCTCCGTGCTGGTCTGCTTCGCGCTCTTCGCGGCGCCGCTCGTGCCCTTCGCCGTCTACATGTACGCGGAGACGGGCAACCCGGTCCTGCCGCTCCTCAACGGCTTCTTCAAGTCGCCTTACTGGCCGACGGGCGGCGGGTGGGACGCGCGCTGGGGGCCTTTGAATTTCTGGCAGACGCTCGTCTGGCCCGTCCTCGTCCTCTTCGACCCGGCCCGCCACTCGGAGCTTGCCGTCTACTCGGGCCGCCTCTCGCTCGGCTTCGTCGTCGCGCTCGTCGGCCTGCTGCTCAAACGCGCGCGCACGCTCTCGCTCGTCTTCCTCGGCGGCGCCCTGCTCTGGAGCGCGGGCGGCATGGGCTACAGCCGCTACGGGCTCTACCTCGAAGTGCTCGCGGGCCTCGTCGTCGTCGCGGTCGCCGCGGCGCTCTGGAAGGAGCGCGCGTCTGCCTCGTGGAAACCGGCGGTCGCGTCCGTCCTCTTCGTCGCCCTCGCGGCGCAGGCAGCCGTCGCCTGCTACTACCTCAAGGGCCACGAGTGGAGCATGCGCCCGACGGCGCTCTCCGACTGGGCTTCTTACAGGCACGAGGCGCGCTTCATCCTGCGCGACCGCCGCCTCGCGCCCTTCCTCGGCGCCGCGGAGCGCGAGGCGCTCGGGCGGGCGCGCCTGTGGGCCGAGGCGTGCCCGAAGTCGGCCGGCTTCGAGGCCATGCTCGACCCGCGCGCGCCGATGCTCGGCGTCCGCCATCACGAATACTTCTCGACGCGCGAGTCGGTCCGCCGCTTCGCGCGCGAGGCCGTGCGCGCGCCCGAAGCCTTCTCGCTCTGCCTGCCCGAGGACGTGCCGGCGGCGCGCGAGCTGGCGAAGGCGCGCGGCCTTGAGTTCGTCGGGGCCGAAGCCTTGCAGCTCCCCTTCTTTTCGTCGCGCGGCCGAATCGGTATGATGCTCGTCGAAATCTCACGCCCGGCCGACCCGGCGGCGCTCGCGCAGTTCGAGCAGTCGTGGATGAAGTTTCCCTTCCCCGACTACGACTACCGCGCCGAGATAACGACGGACTCGGAGCCCGCCCCGATGCGCGCGGGCGAGCGGCGCGAGATGGCCTTCGAGGTCCGCAACCTCGGCGGCGCGGCGTGGCCGGCGCGCGGCGACGAGCAGGGCCGTTATCAGGTCAACATCGGCGACCGCTGGCTCGAAGCCGGCACGGAGCGCGTCGTCAACGACCTCGATGCGCGCACGGCGCTGGCGGCCGACCTGCCGCCCGCCGCCAGCGTCACGCTCACGCTCGCCGTCACCGCGCCCCCCGCGCCCGGCGACTACGTGCTTGAGATTGACATGGTCCACGAGGGCCTGACCTTCTTCCGCGAGAAGGGCTCGACGCCGCTGCGCCTGCCCGTCCGCGTGGAATGACTGATGAGGTGTCGGGCGCCGGGTACAACCCGTCTTCCCTGACACCCGACACCCGTTTTGCAGAGAGGAAAGCACCGAAGATGAATCCGAGAACAGCTCTCATCGCCGCCGCGCTCGCCTGCGCGCTCGCGGCCGCGGCCGGCTGCGGCGGCTCGAAGCCGGCCAACACCGCCCCCGCCAACGCGGCCGGGCAGGCCGCCGCCACCCCGACGCCCGTCAAGGCCGGCCCGCTCCCCGACAACGGCTTCAAGGCGGAGCTCACGCTCCCCGACCCGCCGACACGGCTCCGCGCCGGGCAGAAGGAGACCGTACAGGTTCACGTCAGGAACGCCAGCGACGTGATGTGGTGGGCGCAGGGCGGCGAAATCAACGAGGGGCAGGGCAACAAGTACTACCTCGCCGCCGGCAACCGCTGGCTCAAGCCCGACGGCAAGCTCGTCACCGACATGGATGGCCGCCACGGCATCATCAAGAACCTCAAGCCCGGCGAAGAGTCCGACGTGCCCCTCGTCATCACCGCGCCGAAGGAGCCCGGCGACTACCTCCTCGAAGTCGACCTCGTCCAGGAGCAGGTCGGCTGGTTCAGCGACAAGGGCTCGCCCACGGCGCGCACGAAGGTGACCGTGGTGAAGTAATCAGTCGTCAGTTATCAGTTGTCAGTTCTTTCGCCTTTACTGATAGCTGATAGCTGACGACTGACAACCGCTTTATGCTTCTCGCCTACTTCAGCCCGCTCGGGCCGCAGCGGTCGGGCATCTCCGACTACAGCGAGGAACTGTTGCCGCACCTCGCGGACGCGGGCGCGGAGGTGACGCTGTTCGTGGACGGCTTCCGCCCGTCGAACTCGGGCGTAGCCTCGCGCTTCGACGTGCGCGACTACAGACGCGACCCGTCGGCGCTCGAAGACCTTGGGAAGTTCGACGCCGCCGTTTACCACATGGGCAACGACCACCGCTACCACGCCGGCATCCTCGAAGCGATGCGGGCGCGGCCGGGCGTCGTCGTCTTCCACGACTTCGCGCTGCAAGACTTCTTCCTCGGGCTCGCGCGCGAGCGCGGCGACCTGCGCCTCTACCTCGACGAAGTGCTCGCCTGCCACGGCGAGGAAGCGCGACGCGCCGCCGCCGACTCGCTCTCCACGGGCGCCGCGCCCTCGATACTCGCGCGCCCCACCGACTTCCCCCTCAACTGCCGCCTCGCCCGCGCCGCCGAGGGGCTCGTCGTCCACTCCGAATGGGCGCGCTCGCGCTTCGCCGAGATTGCGCCCGCCGTCCCCGCCGCCCACATCCGGATGCCCGTCGTGCCGCCGCGCTTCTCGAAGACGCACGACGACGGCGCGGCCGGACAGAGCGACGAAGTGAGGATAGCCAGCTTCGGCCTCATCACGCCCGGCAAGGGCATCGAGCACGCGCTGCGGGCGCTCTCGGCCTTGAAGGCGACGCACCGCTTCCGCTACACGCTCGTCGGCGAGCCCAACCCCTTCTTCGACGTGCGCGGCCTCGTGCGCGACTACCGAATGTCGGACCGCGTCGAAATCACCGGCCACGTCAGCATGCCCGAGTTCGAGCGCCGCATCTCCGAGACAGACATCGCCCTCAACATCCGCGAGCGCACCGTCGGCGAGACTTCCGCCAGCCTGTGCCGCATCATGGCCGCGGGCGTCGCGGCCGTCGTCGCCCGCGAAGGCTGGTACGCCGAGCTTCCCGACGACTGCGTCGTCAAGCTTGACCTCGACGAGACGGCCGACGCGCTCCTCGTCGCCTACCTCCGAAGACTGATGGAGGACGCGCCCCTGCGAGAGCGCGTCGGCCGGAACGCCCGCCGTCACGCGCTCGCCGAGCACGACGCCGCGCGCAGCGCCGCCCGCTACGTCGAGTTCATCGCCGAGGTGGTCGCCCGCCGCCCGCGCCGCGCCTTCGTCGCCTCCGTGGCCGCCGACGTGGCCGCGCTCGGCCTCGGCCCGCGGGACGAAGAAGTGCTGCGCGGCGTCGCCGCCGAAGTGGCCGCGCTCGCGCCCGAGCCGCAGACCCCCGCGCGAGCGAACGGCTCAAACAACAACGGCAAGCGCGCCGTGAGTGATGACGACCAACAGGCCGTCCGGCCTTCGGGCCGTCTGCCGAAGGTCGAGGGCGTTGACTTCAAGCGCGCGGCCGTCGAGTACCTGAGCCGCCTCTCCGAAGAGCGCCGCCACCACCTGAGGACGAAACCCTTCTACAACCTCGCCCACCGCCCCGAGCGTTACAAGAAGGGCGACGGCATGGACGAGGACACGCACCGCCACTTCTGCGACTTCGCCAACATGGCCGTCGCCCTCGCCCTGCCCGCAGGCTCGCGCCTCCTCGACGTGGGCTGCGGCTCCGGCTGGCTCAGCGAATACTTCGCGCGCCTCGGCTACGAAGTGACCGGCCTCGACATCAGCCCCGACCTCGTCGAGATGGCCCGCGAGCGCGTTGAGCGCGTCCCCTACGGCGTTGACCACGAGACGCCCCTGCGCTGCTCCTTCCGCGTCCACGACATCGAGCGCGAGCCGGTCAACGAAAAGTTCGACGCCGTCGTCTGCTACGACTCGCTCCACCACTTCGAGGACGAGCGCGCCGTCATGCGCAACCTCGGCGAAGCACTCCCGCTCGGGGGCCTGCTCTTCATCCTCGAAGGCGGGCGCCCCGAGGCCGGCAGCGGCAACGAGGAACTGCTCTACGGCGTCATGCACGAGTTCGAGACTCTGGAGTCGCCCTTCGACCACGCGTACCTGCGTGCCCTCTTGGACGAGCACGGCTTCGCCGTCGTCGGCGACTACCTGAGCGTTAACGGCCTCTTCGAGCGCGAGGCCGTCGAAGGCGGGCGCCTCCCGCCCTTCGCCTTCGAGAACGACTACCACTACCTGACATGCAAGAAAGTCTCCGAGACGGGGCCGGCGTCGTCCGTGCCCGACAGCCGCCGCCCCGGCCGCCTGCTCGCGCGCTTCACTCTTCTCGACGCCGCGGCCCCCGCCCGTCTCGCGCCCGGCGCGCGGCTCGTGCTCCCGATTGAAATTGAGAACGCGGGCGACACGCTCTGGCTGACGGGCCAGACGCCGCGGCCCGGCGTCGTGATGCCGGCGGTCAGAATCTACGACGCCGCAGGCCAACTCGTCAGCGAGTTCCACGGCGAGCCGCTGCTGCCGCGCGCCGTCGGCCCCGGCGAGACGGTCGGCATCAAAATCGAGTACGCGGCCCCGCGCCGCCCCGGCGCCTACACGCTAAAGCTCGACCTCGTCAACCAGCACGTCTGCTGGTTCGAGTCGCACGGCACCGAGCCCTTCGTCTTCCAGTTCGAGGTCGAATGACAAACAGCATGACGCGCGAAGAGATTCTTGAAACGCTCGAAAGGCTTCAGCCCTGGTTCCACCGCATCGACCTCGGCGGCGGCGTCTTCACGAAGACCGAGAGCGTGATGGGCGAGCCCGTTGACCACCCGGCCGGCCCGTGGCAGGTCATCGGCCGTTGCCTGCCGGAAGACCTGACGGGCAAGAGCGTTTTGGACGTGGGCTGCAACGCCGGATTCTACGCCGTCGAGGCGAAGCGGCGCGGCGCCCGCCGCGTGCTCGGCGTGGACGGCCAGCGCCAGCACGTCCGGCAGGCCGTCTTCGTCCGCAAGGCGCTCGGCCTCGACATCGAATACCGGCGCCTGAACGTCTACGAGCTGACGCGCCGCAACGTCGGCCAGTTCGACATCACGCTCGCCCTCGGCCTCATCTATCATCTGAAGCATCTGGTGCTCGCGCTCGAAAACCTGTACGAAGTGACGCGCGAGCTTTTGATAGTCGAGACGGCCATCATGCCGCCCGAGCGCACGCCCGAGTCGTTCACGCACCCGCTCGGGCAGGCCGAGATGCGCCTGCACGCGCTCGCCTACGTCGAGAACCCGCCCGAGGCCAAGGAGCAGGTCTACAACTGGTTCCTGCCCGGCGTGGAAGGGCTCTCGGCGCTGCTCCGAAACACGGGCTTTGACGACGTGGAAGTGGTTGAAGTCAAGAACGAGCGGGCCGTCGTCGTCTGCCGCAAGCTGCCGGGCCGGACGCGCGACGTGCGCCGCCATCACGTCGCCGCCCTCACGCTCGCCGAAGGCCCCTCCGTCTGCCGGGCCGGTCAGGAAATCGTCTTCGCGGTGCGCGCGGAGAACGCCGGGCTCGCCCCCTGGCCCGCGCGCGGCGAGGGCGCGGAGGGGCGCGGCGCCGTCCACCTCGGCGCGCACCTCTTGCGGCCCGACGAGGAGGAGGTCGAGTGGGACTACGGCGGGCGCGCGGAGTTTCCCGGCGACCTGCCGCCCGGCGAATCGGCCCTGCTCCGCCTCACCCTGCGCGCGCCCTCGGAGCCCGGCCGCTACGTCGTCGAGTTCGACATGGTGGCCGAGCACGTCGCGTGGTTCGAGGACTTCGGCTCCGGCACGCTCCGGCACGAAATAATCGTGGAATAGGGCCTTTTTTCGCCGCCGGCTGACAACGGGCGGGCGGCGATTTTTCATCCAAATCGTCGCATTAGTCGAATTTGACAAAGGTGGGCGCGGCCTCTAAACTTCCGTTTCGGTCAAGGAAGGGGCGCCCGCCACCTTGCCGAAGTTCGGCCTCCTGCCCACAAGCGTTCTAATTATTGGGAGCACATAGATGCGTAAGTTCATCGTCGCAGTCATCGCCCTGACTCTCTGCGCCCCCGCGGCGCTCTCCCAGAGCCAGCAGGCGCCGACGCTGCGCATAGTCACCGAGGACGGCAACCGCCTGCCGGCCGACCTCCTCTACGGCAACACCCGCGTCAAGCCCGTCCGCCTGCGCCCCGGTACCAACACGCCGATTACCATCGCCGACACCGACTTCTTCGTCCAGCAGCAGTACGTGGACTTCCTCTCGCGCTTCCCCGACGCCTCGGGCTTCGCCCACTGGCAGAACGTCATCGACTCCTGCGGCGCCAACGCCCAGTGCCGCGAGGTCAACCGCATCAACGTCTCGGGCGCCTTCTTCCTCGCCATCGAGTTTCAGGAGACGGGCTTCCTCGTCTACCGCTTCCACAAGGCCGCCTTCGGCAACCTGCCCGGCGCGCCCGTCCCCGTCCGCCGCGAGGTCTTCATGCCGGACACGCGCGCCATCTCGAACGGCGTCGTCGTCCTCGCCGAAGGCTGGGAGGCCAAGCTCGAATCCAACAAGGTCGCCTTCGCCCAGGGTTTCGTCCAGCGCCCCGAGTTCGCCGCCGCCTTCCCCTCCTCGATGACGCCGGCCGAGTTCGTTGACCAGCTCAACACGCGCGCCGGTGGTCCGCTCGACGGGACCGAGCGCCAGAACCTCATCAACGAATTGACGGCCAACAACACGACCGCCGGCCGCGCCTCCGTCCTGCGCAAAGTCGCGGAGGATTCGACGCTGGCCGACGCCGAGAAGAACAAGGCGTTCGTCCTGATGCAATACTTCGGCTACCTGAAGCGCAACCCCAACGAGGGGCAGGACAGCGACTGGGCGGGTTACAACTTCTGGCTCGGCAACCTCAACGCCTTCGGCGGCAACTTCGTGCAGGCCGAACTCGTCAAGGCTTTCCTCCAGTCCGTCGAATACAACAGCCGCTTCTAACGGCCGCCGCACAACGGAAACCCGAGGGGGCGCGAACTTCGCAAGAGTTCGCGCCCCCTCAGCTTTTAACTCAACTTCAACCCTTCCCCCCCTCCGGCACCCGCACGGCGACGAGCGTCGGCCGCTCCTCGAAGCGCCCGGCCCACTCGTGGTAGTAGGTGCCGCGCGTGAGGCGCTCGATGCGGAAGCCGAGCATGGCGAGCACCTCGCGGTAGACGCCGAGCGAGTAGGTCCACCACGTGTAATCCTGATTGGGGTCGTCGGCCGTCGGCTCGAAGCGCGCGATGCGCTCCTCCGTCTCCAAGAGCGGCGTGACGATGACGAGCGTGTCGCCCGCCAGCCTCGCTATCGAGCCGAGCGCCGAGACCTGGTCGCTCAGGTGTTCGAGCACCGAGCCGACGATGACCACGTCGAACCGGCCGAGCGCGGGCGGCAGCGCGTAGATGTTGCCGTAGTACATCTCGGCGCGCGAGTTGAGCAGGCGGTGGCAGAGCCAGTAGGCGTTCTGCCACGCCTCGATGAAGGGCGCGTACTCCTTGACCCACTCCTCGTGGTTTATGTAGTACGGCTTGTCCTTGAAGGGCAGAAGCGTCTGCTGCCGCACGTCGCTCATGTCGAAGGAGAGGACGCGACTCGCCCCCTTCCTCTCGGCCTCGAAGCTCAGAAAGCCGGTCGCCGCGCCCACGTCGAGCACCGACTTACCGGCCACGTCCACGCCGCCTAAGTAGTCGTAGAACTTGCCGCGCAAGTCCCAATGCCCGCGCCGGACGCCCAGGCCGGGCAGCTCCATTGTGTGATAGAAGTAGCAGTCCTCCAGCCTCTCGACGACGCGCGGCCTCGCGAGCAAACTCATCTGCCCCTCCCCTTCAAGTACCTGAGGCCCGCGGGCAGCGCGAGCGCGAGCGCCGCGAGCAGCGAGATGACGAAGCCGAAGATGACGGATGCCGGCCTGTAGAAGAACTCAACCTCGTGCTCGCCGGCCGCGAGCGCGACGCCGCGCAGGTTGTAATCGACGCGCAGCACGTCTACAGATTCGCCGTCAACGTACGCGCGCCAGCCGGGGTAGTGGTTCTCGCTCAACACGAGAAGAGACGGCGCGGCGGAAGAAGTCTTGACGCCGACGTAGTTCGCCTCGTGCGCCAGAACTTCTGCGCGCCCCGGCGACGGCGACTGGCCGAAGGCCGCGCCCGTCGGCGCTTCGACGAGCGCGGTATGCTGAGGATTCCACTCGGCGCCGCCCGCGAGTCTCCCGGTCCTGATGACCTTCAGCATCTCCTCGTCGCCCGCGACCACCTCGCCCGACGCGAGCCACGCGCGGGGCAGAGCGCGCGCGTTCTCGAAGACCGCCACGCCCTCCACCTCGCCGAGCCTCCGCCAGCGCGCGGCGGCCTGCGAAGGCGCGGGCGTCGCGGCCGGCTGTGGGGCCGGGGCCATCTTCGTCGCCGCCGCAGCGCCGCCCGTCGTCACGCGCGTCTGCGGCTGCGGCTTCGCGGGCGCAAGCTCCTTCCTCGCCCACTCCCTGCGCAGCGGAAACGTCTTGCCGCCCGCCGAATCAACAAGCGAGACGCGCCGCACGCTCAGGCTCAACTCGGGCGCCGCGCCCACGCGCGCCACGGCGACTTCGCCGCCGACAATCGCGGCGCGCTCCGGCAGCTTGAAGGAGGCGACGTAGGTGTGCCCCTCGTAACGGCCTTGCGCGTCTTCGACGGGGAAGCTCGACGCGACGGGGGCGCGCGCGTGGAGCACGGACGGGCGGATGTCCGGGCGGTCGTAAGCCCACTCGGCCGTGTGCTCGCCCGCGCGTAGCTCAAGCTCGAAAGTCCGCCCGCCCTCGGCCCGCAACCGCACGCGCCCGACCACCGCGCCGTCCGGCACCGCGACCGACCACGAAAGGTTCGTCACTATCGCCACGCCGTCAACATCCACCCGCGGCACTTCGAACGTCAAACGCTCGCCCGCCTCAAGGCTCCGCGCGCCCAAGTCCTCGGCCGCGAAAGCCTGCCCGCCGTAGACCTGCGCGGCCGGCGGGAAGCTCAGTCCGTCGGCCGACGCGGGAGGCGCGGGGGTCGCCGCCGCCGTCGATGAAGGCTGTGCCGTACCCGCGGTCGGCCGCGGCATCGAGAGCAGGTAGCGCACGTTGAGCAAATCGAGCTCGCGGCCCTCGCCGCGCAGCGTCCGCTCCGGGTCGGGCAGCTCGCCCCAGACCTTCATGTCGCCCGCGAGCCGACTGTAGCGCGCCAGCCAGAAGCCGCCGTAGCCGGCCGCGTTCTCGACGCCGTGCATCATGTACGTGTCGGGCTGGAGCGCGAGACGCAGCACGCCGCGCGGGGCGTCCGTGCTCGCCGGCACGTCAGGGTCGAAAGGGTGCTCGGCCGTCAGTATGCGGTAAGGCCCCCCGGCCCCTCGTTCGCGAACGTATTGCACCGTCGCCGGCTCGCGCCACAGGGGCGACTCCGGCCCCGGACTGCTCACGCGCCACCCGCCCGCCTGCCCCCACAGAAAGAGGTCAACGGCCAGCACCGCCAACGGCAACGCGACCGCGCCGCGCCGCCAACCTTTTCCCCGCGCGAAGAACCACAACGCCCACGCGCTCGCGCCCGCGATGAGGATGGGCATGAACAGTTCCGGCGCCCGCAGCAGCGTGACGGCCTGCACCGCCCTCGCCAACTTGAAGTCGTCGGGCCGCCCCGCCGTCACCGCCACGCACGCCAGCAGCAGAACGCCCGACCCGACGACCAGCACCTTTCTCGTCAAACGCGCGTCGCCGCGCGCGGCGGCGATGACCGTCAGCCCCCGCCCCGCGAGGAGCGCGAGCGCGAACTCGACCTCCATCAAGTGACGCGCCGGCACGCGGAAGAGGTTCAGCACCGGCACGTAATAGATAACCTTGTACAGCCCGAACGGCACGAAGCGGCCGAAGGCGAGCACGAGGCAGACGACCGCGACCGCCGCCCAGAACTTCGTCCACGCGTCGCGCCGCGCCCAGACGGCAACGCTCGCCAGCATGATTGTCATCAAGCCGACGTAGCCGACGTACTCGCCGAAGAAGGACGGGCCGACGTAGGGCGCGCGGTAGATGCCCCACGCGCCGCCGCCCGACAGGTACGGCGCCAGGAAGTTCAAGGCGAAGCGCGGCGGCATCGAGAACGAGGTGAAGAAGTCGTAAGTCGCCTCGGCGCGCGGGCTGTTGCGCAGTAGCTCGAAGGTCGGTAGGATTTGCACCGCCGCCAGCAGCACACCCGCGGCGACGTAGACCAGAGACTTAAGATAGGACGCGCGCTCAAGCTTCTCCGACGACGAGCGCCACATCCAGACGGCGTAGGCCGCGACGAGCAGCAGCGTGTAGGCGAACGTCTGCTGGTGGCCCGCGAAGCACTGTATGGCGACGAGCGCCGCGAGCAAAGCTCCTCGGCCCGCGCGCCCCGTCCGGCCGTAACCGTCCACGGCCCACACGACCCACGGCAGCACGGCCGCCGTCTGCATCACGTTCGTGTGACCTATCTGGTTCAGGGCGAAGCCGCTCAACTGCCACGCGAGGCTTGTCACGACCGCGCCCGCGACCGACGAGCCCGACCGGCGCGCGCACACGTAAGCGCCGAGCGCGGCCAGCGCGTAAGAGGCGAGCATCATCAGGTTCGTCGCCGCCTCGGGCGCGAAGGCGAGGAAGAACCAGTTGAGCGGGAAGAGCAGCCCCGCCTGCGCCTCGGCGTGCAGCGGCGTCCCCGAGAAGATGTAAGGGTTCCAGAGCGGGAGGCTGCCCGAGAGCGCGATGCGCGCGGCGGCCACGCGGAAGGGCACGTTCTGGATGACGCCGTCGTCGGGCGAGATGAAGAGGTCGCCCGCCGTCGCCGGGTAGAAGAAAACGAGCGGCGCGAGCGTGACGAGGAGCGCGGCCACGCGGTCTTTCGTCAACGGGAAGCGGGAGAAGGATGGACGAGTCATTGGAGCAGGAGCGGGCGAGCGCGCCCCCCTTCGGCGGGGGCTTCGGCGGGGCGCTGCGCGAGGCCCGCGCGTGGGCGGCGCCGCGCGCCTCGGCGCTCTCGTGCGCGGGCCTGCTCGCCGTCATGACGCTGAACATGCTGGCGACGGTCGCGCGCAAGAGCATCACCAACGACGAGACCGTGCTGATTCCGGCAGCATACTACCACCTCGCCGCGGGCGACTTCCAACACGTCAGCGAACACCCCCCGCTCTGCAAGCTGCTGGCGGGCGTGCCCCTGCTCTTCGTCCAGCCGAACGAGGCGCCCGCCGACCTCGCGCCCGACACGCTCGCCCCGACCGAAGTCACGTGGGCCTACCAGGAGAAGTTCTGGGACGACAACAAAGACATCTACGGCCGACTCAACTTCTGGCCGCGCCTGCCGATGATTCTGCTGACGGTCGCGCTCGGCGTCGTCGTCTTCCTCTTCGCGCGCGAGCTGTTCGGGGAGCGCGCCGCCGTCTTCGCCGTCTTCCTCTTCTCCGTCGAGCCGACCGTGCTCGCGCACGGCCGCGTCGTGCAGACGGACATCCCCGCGGCCTTCGGCTACCTGCTCACCTTCTACGCGCTCCGGCGCCACCGGCGTGGGGCCACCTGGAAGCGCGCCGCGTGGGTCGGCGCGGCGGCGGGCGTCGCGCTGCTCGGCAAGTATTCGATGCTGCTGCTCGGCCCCGTGCTCGCGGCCTACTTCGTCGCGCTCTTCGTGCGCGCGACGCGGCGCGGGCTGACGCGGCGCGCGGCGGCCGGGCAGACGGGGCTTGCGCTCGCCGCGCTCGTCGTCGTCGTCAACGCCGCGTACTTCTTCCAGAGCCGGCCGTTCAAGCCGGGCGACGTTACTTGGGCGCGGGTGGCGTTCGAGCCGCACGGCGACCTCGTGCTGTCGGCCGAGCGCGCTCTCTCTTACGTGTTGCCGACCGACTTCGTCCTCGGCGTCTTCTGGCAGATGTGGCACGGGCGCGTCGGCCACCCGGCCGGCTTCCTCGGCATGTACAGCGACACGGGCTGGTGGTACTACTTCCCCGTCGCCTTCGCCTTGAAGACGACGCTGCCCTTCCTCCTGCTCTCGCTGGCGGCGCTCGGCTGGGCGTCGTGGCGCTACGCGAGGACGCGCGACGGCCGCTTCCTCTTCGTGCTCGTCCCCTTCGCGCTCTACACGGCCTTCGTCATGCTGAGCACGATTAACATCGGCGTCCGCTACTACCTGCCGGCCTACCCCTTCCTCTTCGTGGCGTGCGGCGCGCTGCTCGATTGGCTGCTCGGGCGCGGGCGGCGCAAGTTGGCGACGGCGTGCGTGGCCGCGGTCCTCGCCCTGTCGGCGTTCGAGGCGGCGCGCGCCTTCCCCGACCACATGACTTACGTGAACCAGCTCGCGTCGGCGCGGCCTCACTGGTGGTACCTGTCGGACTCGAACGTCGAGTGGGGCGACGACCTGTGGGAGCTGGCCGAGTTCCTGCGCGAGCGGGGCGAGACGCGCGTGAGCATCGCGGCGCTCGGCAACGCGCGCTCGCTCTGGTACGAGGGCATCTCGGCCGCTTCCCTGCTCGCTCTGAAGGCCGGCGAGAAGCCCGAGACGCGCTACGCCGTCGTCGGCGCGAGCTTCCTCAACGGCTCCGTCATCCCGCGCATGAAGGGACTGAGCGAGGAGGAGCGCGTCAACTTCTTCGACTCCTACCGGCGCCGCGAGCCCGAGGCCGTCATCGGCGGCCTCTACGTCTACCGCGAGGACGGGCGTTAAGGATGAAGGCGCGAAGGGTGCTGGTGCCGCTCGCCGTCCTCGCCCTCGGCGCCCTGATGTACGGCGCGCGCGCCGGGTCGAACCCGCCGGGCTTCTACATAGACGAGTCTTCGGTCGCGTACAACGCGCACCTCGTCGCGGAGACGGGGCGGGACGAGCACGGCGAGGAGTGGCCGCTCTTCTTCCGCTGCTTCGGCGACTACAAGAATCCGGTCTACGTCTACCTGATGGCCGCCGTCTTCAGCGCGACGGGGCCGAGCATCCTCGCGGCCCGCCTCACGAGCGCCGCTTTAGGGCTCTTGACGGCCGTGCTGTTAGGCATGCTCGCGGCGCGGGTCTCGGGGCGGCGCGGGGTGGGACTCTTCGTGCTCGCGTCGGCGCTCGTCACGCCGTGGCTCTTCGAGCTGAGCCGCGTGGTCGTGGAGGTCGCGGCCTACCCGGCGGCCGTCGCGCTCCTGCTCTTCTTCGTTCATCGCGCTTCGCTCAAGGAGAGTTGGTCGTGGGCGGACGCCGCGCTCGTGGCCGCGGCGCTCGCGCTCGTCACCTACACGTATTCGATAGGGCGGCTGCTCGGGCCGCTCCTCGCGCTCGGGCTCGCGCTGTTCGCGCGCCGCGGGCGAAGGCTCTCGGTCGTTAAGGCGTGGGCGCTCTACGCCGCCGCGCTCGTCCCCCTGCTCGTCTACATGAGCGGGCATCCGAACGCGCTCACCGCACGCTTCCGGGCGCTCGTCTACGTGTCGGCCGAGAGTTCTTACCTCGCGGGGGCGTGGGAGTTCGTCAAGCACTACGCCGCCAACCTGAGCCCCTGGTGGATGCTCGTGACGGGCGACCCGAACCCGGACCAGATTGCGAACATACTGGGGACGCCGCTCGTCCTGGCTGTGACCTTCGCGCTGGCGCTCGCGGGCGCGTGGCTCGTCGTGCGGGGCGGGCGGCGGGGCGCGTGGTGGTGCTTCGTGCTCTACGGCCTCGCCGTCTCGTTCGTGCCGGCCTCGCTCACGCGCGACTACTTCCACATGCTGCGGCTGTCGCCCGTGCCCGTCTTCCTACTCGTCTTAACCGTCCCGGCCGTCGATTGGCTCTCGGAAGGCGCGCGGCGAAAAGTCCTCTTCGCCCTCCTCGCGCTGACACTCATGCAGGGCGCCGTCTTCCAGTGGCAGTACCACGCGAGCGCGCGGAGCCTGCGCCGCCTGCACGTCTTCGACGCCGACTATCCGGCGCTCATCCTCCCGGCCGCCCTCCGCACGGGCGCGCGCCCCGTTCACATCGCCGACGCGCCGAACATCCCCGGCTACATACAGGCTTTCTGGCACTCGACACTTCAAGGCGTGCCGCTCGACACGTTCGCGCTCCTGCGGCCCGAAGAGTCTGCGCCGGAGGGCGCCGTCGTCATCACCACCGAAGACCCGCGGCCCCGGTGCCGCCCGCTGGCGCAGAGCGAGCCTTACACGGCCTGCGTCGCCGAGGGGCCGCCGCGCAGCCTATCGCCCCTGCCCGCGGAAGGCTTCCGCGCGGAGCTTCGCGTCGTCGAGCCCCCGGCGCGGCTCTCGGCGGGCGAGAAGTTGACGCTGCGCGTCGTCGTCAGGAACGCGGGCGCGGCCGTGTGGCGCACGCGCGACCGCGTCGGCTCGCCCTTCCAGGTGAGCCTCGGCAACCACTGGCTCCGCGCGGACGGCACCGCCGCCGTCGACGACGACGGGCGCAGTCCCCTCCTGCGCGACCTCGCACCCGGCGAAGAGGTGGAGATGCCGCTCGCCGTCAACGCCCCGCCGCACGCGGGCGACTACCTGCTCGAACTCGACGTGTTGCAGGAGGGCGTTTCGTGGTTCGGGCTCCGCGGCTCGCGGACCGTCCGCCTGCCCGTCAGAATCGAATGAAGCGTCGGCCCTTCCTCTTCAACGCCTCCGCGTAAACGTCTAGCGTGAGGCGCGCAGTCTTCTCCCAAGAGAAGTCGCGCGCGCGGCGCCGGGCCGCGTCGGAGAGTGAGCGGCACGCGCCTTCGTCGTCGAGGAGTTCGAGGAGGATGCGGGCGAGGTGGTCTGCGTCCGCGGGGTCGAAGAGGCGCGCGGCGCCGGCCGTCACCTCTTCGAGCGCGGGGCCGCGGCCGGCGACGACGGGAGCGCCGCAGCTCATCGCTTCGAGCGGCGGCAGGCCGAAGCCCTCGTAGACCGAAGGGTAGACGAAGGCGCGGCACGAGGCGTAGAGGGCGCGCAAGGTTTCGTCGTCGAGATAACCCGTCAACACGACCCGAGGCCGGGCGGGCGAGTCGGCGACGGCGGCGAGGAAGGGCTCGGCGAGCCAGCCGGTCCGCCCGGCGAGGACGAGCTGAAGCTGTGACGAGGGGCGCGCGCGCACCAACTCCTCGAACGCGCGGAGGAGGACGTGAAGGTTCTTGCGCGGCTCAAGCGTGCCGACCGAGAGCAGGAACTCGTCGCCCACGCCGAGCCTTCGCCGCGCCACTTCGGTCTCTTCAAACGCGAGGGGGCGGAAGAGTTCGCCCGCCGCCTCGTGGACGGCGAAGACCTTCGACGCCTCAAGCCTTAACAACTCGCACGCCTCGCGCCTGACGGCCTCGGTCGGGACGACGACGGCGTCGGCCGCCCGCGCCATCAGCGGCAGGCGCAGGCGCGCGCGCGCGACGCGGCGCCGCTCGTGCGTCTCCGGCCTCGTAAGAAGCGAGAGGTCGTGGACGGTGACGACGCGCGCCGACGCGCCCCACAGCGGCACCTCGTAATTCGTGCCGTGAAAAAGGTCGAGCCCGCGACGCGCCGCGTACCGCGGGAGCCCCACGGACCACCAGCGCCGCCCCAGCGCGCCGACCGTCACGCGCGCCTCCGACAAGTTCGGCGGCAGCCCGCCGTCCTCCGCGGCTAAATTAATCGGGTTGTAAGACGAAGGGTAGGCCAGCTCGAACTCGTCGGCAGGCGAGAGCGCGGCCAGCGCGCGCGCCAGCTCAAGCGTGTAGCGCCCGACGCCCGCGCGGGCTTCTGTCAGAGGGATGGCATCGAGGCCGAAGAGCATAAAAGCGGTAGCTGGTAGCCGGCAGCCGGTAGCCAGTAGTTTCTTCTACTGACTACCGGCCACCGGCTACCGGCTACCACTTTACTGAATCGTGATGCGCGGCGCCGACTCGGCCGGGCGGCTGGTGAAGGTCGCGCCGCCGACCGAGATGGTGACGATGACGGGCACGTCGCCGGCCCCGGCGAGCGAGGCCGGCACGTCAACCACTATCTGGTCGAAGCCGGCCGTCTGCGACGGGCCGATGGAGACGATGGCCGCGCCCGTCAGGTCGGTCGTGCCGATGCGGACGGTGACGTTCGCGGTCGTCAGGGTGTTCAGGCGCACGCCCGTCAGCATGATGAGCAGGCGCGAGGGGGCCGGGAACGGCTCGGTCGTCTGGGTCAGGGGGTTGGTGACGTTGAGCACGAGGGCGCGACCGCCCGCGCCGTTCGTCGAGGTGAAGATGTCAGGCTGCGCCGAGTTCAGCACCAGCGAGGTGCGGATGACGGCGCCGTTGTTGTTGATGACGACGGGCTGCGGCGTCGCCGAGGGCGTCAGGCCCGGCGGCACGACGAAGTTGATCTGGCCGGGCGCGACCGAGTAGAGCCCGGCCGCCGCGCCGATGTCGCCGACGGAGACCGAGACTCCGTTCAGCTCGGCGGGCAGGCCCGGCCGGCGGCGCGTCTCGTCGGCGTTGCCGATGCCGACTTGGAGCGGGGAGGGCGCGAGCGCGAGCGTCGAGCGCATGATGCCGAGCATGCCGGGGGCGAGGCCGGTGACGGCGGGCGGCGTCGGCGACGGGCTCGGGGCGACGACGGGGCGGTCGGTGGCGCCCGTCGAGAAGGTGACGGGCGCGGGGCTGGCGGCCGGCGTCGGGCTCGGCGCGGGCGTCTCGCTCGTCGCGGCCGGGACGAGCATGTAGAAGACTTCGGGGAACTGGTCGGGGTTGCCGCCGCCCAGCTCGGTCTGCGTGGTGCTGAAGGCGATGCGGCGGGCGGTGTTGCCGGGGGCGACCTGAATGAGCGGCGTCGAGAGGGCCGAGAGCGGCGCCGGGTTGTTCGTCAGGCGCGAGACGGTCGGGAGCGAGGCGACGGGCGCGCTGAAGATTTGCCCGCGGCGGCTGGGGTTCAGGCCGTCGGCGGAGCCGCGGGCGGCGACCGTGCCGTCGGCCTTCAGGTTCAGGTTCGACGCCCAGACGACGCGCGTGTTGTCGCCCGTAAAGGTCGGGAAGCGGAGTCCGAGGTCCGGGTCGTCGTTGTCGGGCGCGCGGTTGCCGACCTGCGCGAAGGAGTTGGCGGCGAAGTCGTAGACGTAGATGCCGTAGGAGTTGGCGAGGCTGCCGTTGAGCGAGCCGTTGGTGTTGAAGTTGGCGGTGGACTCGAAGGCCACGAAGTTGCCGCTGCGGCTGATGCGGCGGCCGGGGCTGAAGACGTTGACGGCGATGCCGATGAAGCCCTCGCGCCGCTCGGGCGGCGTGACCGTCACCTGCCGCAGCGAGGCGAGCCCGCCCGTGCTGGCGAGCGTCGCGACGTAGACCTCGCCGTTGCCCTGGTCGGCCGCCGTCTCCGAGGAGTTGATGTCGGCGTTCGAGACGAAGGCCATGGCCGTGCCCGAGCCCGAGAGCGAGGGGTTGAGGTTGAAGACGAGCGTCGGCAGCGGGTTGCCGGGCGAAGCCTTGTCGGTCGTGGTCGTAATCTGGAAGAAGGTCCCGGCCGTGCGGTTGTAGGTGAAGATTTCCGGGTTGCCGTCGGAGTTCGACGAGCCGGGGATGCCGGTGCGCGCATACGAGACGAAGGCGATGATGTTGCCGTCGTCGCTGATGGAGGGCGCGTCGTTGTCGCGCGCGAAGAAGGGCTGGATGTTGGTCCCGCCGGCCGCGGCGGCGCGCGTGGCGGCCGTCGTGGTGACGCGCGTCATGGCGCCGCCCGCGAGGTTGAAGGGTTCGAGGTCGGCGCCGCTCGCGAGGTCGGCGGCGGGCGGCTGCGGGACGGCGTAGAGGAAAATCTCGGTGTTGCCGTCGGTCTTCAGCTCGGCCGAGCGCCCCTGCGCGCTGAAGCCGGCGGGCGTCAGCGTCGGGTCGGAGTTGAGGTAGGCGTTCGAGATGAAGACGATGAAGCGGCCGTCGCGGCTGATCTGCGGCTGGAGGTTGACGATGCGCACGTCGATGTTCGAGGGCTCAAGGGCGGAGAGCGACGTGTTTATCAGCGCGTTCTTCGTGTTCGTGATCTGGTAGATGCGGCGCTGGGCGTAGTCGAAGAGGAAGATTTCCTGATTGCCGTCGGCGTTGTTGCGCTCGGGCGTCCGGTCGGTGGCGATGTCGCCCTCCGACTCGATGACGACGAAGCGGCCGTCGGCGCTCATGTCGCTGGCGTAGGAGGAGCGGACGACGCGGCCCGGCGTCGGGGTCGGCGACGGGGTGGTCGTCGGGGTCGGCGTCGGCGAGGGCGTGGCGGCCGGGCCGGGGTCGGGGATGGTCGTCGTGGTGACCTGGATGATGAAACGGTCGGGCGTCGGCGAGAGCGTCTGCGCGCGCGCGGCCGAGGAGGCGCCGGAGATGATGAGGAGCAGGGCGGCGGCCGCGCCCGCGGCGGCGGCGCGCGACAGACGGAAAGAGTGCTTCACGAAAAACCCTCCGAACGGGATCATATTAGGTCGCTGACTTGGCTTAAGGCCCACGGGAGACGTAGCGGGCGTGGTCGTGGGCGGCGCGGTTGCGACCGGATAGCGCGCCCCGCGCCGCGGGAAAAGAAACGGCATTTTACGCGTAAGGCGCGCGCCCGCGCAAGCGAGCCTCAACCGAAGGTGCGGGCCGGGGCCGCGTCCGTCTAAGAGCTTGGACTTCCCCACTTCGACGCGCGGCGGCGCCGCCCGAGTTGCACCGGGATTGGCGGACCGGACGTTTCAACACGGGGGGCACCGAGGGCTCACGGAGAACACGGAGAAAAGCTTTGATGTCTTTCCCCGTGCCCTTCGTGAATCCCCTGTGCCCTCCGTGTTGAAAACGGCGGCCGGTTCGACCTAGTTGCCGAACCTCTTGATGTACTCGTCCGAGGTGATGAACGCCTTGACCAGCTCGGCCTGAACGAAGTTGCCGTTGAAGTTGTTCAGGTTGTTGAGCCAGAACTCGTAGCCCGTGTGGTCTGTGTCCTGCCCGCCGTTCGGGTTCCTGCGGAGGTATCCGAAGTATTGCATGAGGACGAACGCGCGGTTCCTCTCTGCCCCGAACAGCGACGCGTCCTCGGCCACCTTGCGCAGCACGCTCGCGCGGCCGGAGGTCGTGTTGTTGGCCGTCAGCTCGTTGATGAGGGCCTGTCGCTCGGTCGCGTCGAGCGGCCCACCGGCCCTCGTGTTGAGCTGGTCAACGAACTGCGCCGGGCTGAAGACGGCGGGGTAGTCGGCCGTGAACCTCGGGCGCTGGACGAATTCGAGGAAGTAAGCCTGCTTGTTGGATTCGAGCAGCGCCTCCCAGCCCGGCGCGAGGACGACGACGCCGCGGCCGATGCGCTGGGTGTCGGGCAGGAACTCCTCGAAGCGGATGATCGGCACCGGCAGCGTGTGGGCGGTGCCGCCGAGCGTCGAGTTGCCGGTGGCGTTGCCGTAGGCGGCCTTGTAGGCACGCTCGACGAGGTAGCCGGTCTGCTCGAACTCGGTGGAGAGGAAGAAGGCTCCTGAGACGTTGATGCGGCAGACGAGCAGGTCACTATCGCCGCAGCCGTTGGCGACGTTCGTCCAGTGGGCGAGGCCGCCCGCGTCGGGCTCTCTGGAGAAGAAGTCGAGGTAGTGCTGGCGGACGAAGAAGTTGGCGTTGAACGCCTCGTTCCTGACCGGGCTGAGGCCGGTGACGCTGTCGTTGTCGGTGACGGTGATGGTCGCGGACGAGGGCGTGCCGAGCGCCATCCCGACGGCGTTCGAGAGCGTGAGCTGCAACGTCTCGGAGCCCTCGGCGAACACGTCGTCGGTCAGCAGGACGGTGAGCGGCTTCGTCGTCTCGCCCGCCGCGAAGTCGAGGCGGCCGAGCAGGAGCGTGTAGTCCTTCGCGCTGTCGGCCGTGCCGCCCGAGGTCGCGTACTCGACGGAGCCGGGCGCCGAGGCGTCGGTGCGCGTCACGTTGACGGTGACGCTGCTCGCCCCCTCGGAGACGGAGGCGGCCGCCGTGTCGAGCTGCACGGTCGGCGTCGTCGTCCCACCCGAGGGGCGCGGCGAGAACGTGACCGTGGGGGCGTTGGTCAGGCTCTTCAGTACGAATTCGGAGGTGTGCGTGGCGACGCCGTAAGCGTCCGGCTCGCCGCTGCCGATGCCGACGACGGGGAAGAGCTTTGTGTTAGTCGGCGACGTTTGCGCGGCGCCGTAGCGGGTGATGATGGTGCCGTCGCTGCGCAGCTCGATCTCGAAGTTGACGGGGTTCTCGCCGCGGGAGGTCGTAGCGGTGAGCGGCGTGTTGAAGGTCACGGCCTGCCAGCGGAAGATGACGCGGCCCGGCCCCGGCTGGAGCATGAAGACGTTGCCGCCCTTGTCGGTGCGCAGGTCGTCCCAGAGGCCGGCGATGATGGCTTGGCCGCGGAGCCCGATGACGCTGCTGAAGGAGTCGTCGCCGGTGCCGTCCTCCTTACGCGGGACGGGCGTGAAGTAGAGGGCGCCGTTGGTGGAGACGTTGACCGTGGTCTTGGTGGTCCCGAAGTACGGGAAGGCGAACGGCAGCGCGACGTTGTCCTTGACCACGTCGTCGCCGACCATGCCCAGCGGGGTCCCGCCCGCGGACAGGGCCTCGGCGGCGCCCTGCGTGACGACGTAGGGGTCGGTGGCGGCGTTCTGGGTCAGGGTGACGGGCGCGGTCACGGAGCTGGTGTTGCCGGCGTCGTCGTAGGTGCGCAGCTCGACCGTGCCGGAGAAGTTGCGGTAAGGCAGCGTGACGGTCGCGCTCTGCGCCGAGAAGGCCACGGCGGGCAGCAGCGTCGTCGGCAGCAGCAGGCGCGTGCCGGTCGTGGTGATGAAGAAGAAGTCGTAGTCGGAGGCCGTGCCGGAGCCGCCGTCGTCGCCGGGCGCCGTCCACGCGAAGGTGACGCTGCGTCCGCTCTGCGACGTGATGTGGAAGTCGGCGGGCGCGGCGGGCGCGGTCGAGTCCACGGCGCTCTGGAGCGCCTTGTTGACGTTGAGGCGGCGGCCCGTCGTCGTCTTGCCTTGCAGCGACGGCAGGAGGTCGCCGGAGAAGGCCAGCGCGCCGCGCAGGTTCTTGACCGAGATGTTCGGGAAGACGGAGAGCAGCAGCGCGGCCGCGCCCGAGACTTCGGGCGTCGCCATCGAGGTGCCGCTGAAGAAGTCGTAAGTCGAGCCGTCCGGGTCCACGGAGCCGACCTGCGAGATGGGGAAGTTGTGCGGCGTAGTGCTCAGGATGCCGCGGCCGGGCGCGCCGATGCTGATGGCCCGCGCGCCGAAGTTCGAGAAGACGGCCATCTGGCCGAACCTGTCGGTCGCCGCCACGTTCAGCACGTTCGGCAGGTCGTAGTCGGAGGGGTACTTGGGGAAGCCGTAGTTGTCTAAGGCGTCGTTGCCGGAGGCGGCGACGAAGAGGACGCCGGCGTCGTTGAGCCGGCTGATGGCGTCGAAGGACGACTGCGAGAAGCCGATGCCGCCGTAAGAGTTGTTGATGACGCGGACGTTGATGCCCCTGTCACGCATGCCCTTGACGTAGTTGTAGGCCTTGATGAAGTTCGACGTGAGGCCGCCGTCGGGGCCAATCGCCTTCAGGGACATGATGCTGACCTGCCAGTTGACGCCGACGACGCCGCGGCCGTTGTGGCCGCGCGCGCCGATGATGCCGGCGACGTGCGTGCCGTGGCTGTCAATCTCGCTCTCGTTGATGTTCGGGGTGGTCGGGTCGTCGGGGGTGCCGTCGTAGACCGTCCGGTTGTTGTTATGGAAGTCCCAGCCGTTGCTGTCGTCGGCGAAGCCGTTGCCGTCGTTATCTATGCCGTCGAGGGGGTCGAGGGGGTTGGTCCAGATGTTGGGGGCGAGGTCGCCGTGGGTGATGTCGATGCCTTCGTCGATGACGGCCACGACGACGGACTGGCTGCCGGTGGTCGTGTTCCATGCCAGCTCGGCGTCGATGTCCTCGCCGGGCGTGCCGGCCTGCTGGGCGCCGACCACGTCGTTAAAGCCGACCTGGCCCGTGTTCCTGAGGGCCCACAGGTCGCCGAGCCTCGTGTCGTTCGGGAGCGCCTGCGTCCTCCAGATGTAGTTGGGCTCGGCGTAGAGCACGTCGGGGCGCGCGTTGAAGGCGGCGACGGCGCGGAGCGTGTCCTCGGGCCGGACGCGCGCGAGGCGCAGCCCTTCGAGAATCTCGAAGCCCTCGACGTTCTCTATCCGGGCCGCTATCGTGCCGACCTCGCGGCCGAGCACGCGCATCGCGGGCAGCGTCATCTCCCTCGACTCCTTGACGGGGATGTCGGCCGCTTCGGCGCCGGGCCGGAAGCGGACGAGCACTTCGCCGGGCAGGTATTCCGCCAGCTTGTTCCCCTTCCCGCCGGGGGGCGGGGCGTCGTCCTGCCCGAAGGCGGGCGGCGCGGGCAGCGCGGCGGCCGTCAGCCAGAAGGCGAGGAGCAGGGTAAGGGCGGTGCGCGAGTAAGTTCTCAACTTCATCTATAAGACCTCGTGCGGGGAGTAAGGCTGTTTTGTTTTAAGTTCGTTCGGAGGCGGGACGCGCCCTGAAAAAGCCAGCGAATTTTAGCAGCCTCGGGGGCGCTGAAAAAGGCGCGGCGCAGGCGACGCCGGCACGAAAGGAGAGGGGCGACTTGCGGTGAAGCGCCCGCCGGGTCTTCCTTTTTTGCCTGACCTTAGATGTCAGCGGCGGCGGCCAAGTTCGCCCGAAATCAACGGAAGTTCTGGCCTATCTGCTCGGTGCCGAAGGTGCCGATGCCGTTGAGGCGGAAGCTGAAGACGGCGCGCGTCTCCTGCCGGATGCCGAGGTTGAAGGTGTAGAACTGGCCCGTCACGGCGCAGCAGTCCCAGGCGTGCCCGACGGTGAGGACCGAGCTGATGAGGGAGGAGCTGCCGCGGCCGGGGCGGTTCTGGAAGTCGAAGAAGAAGGAGGCGCCGCCGAAGAGCCCGCGGTCGCGGTTGCCGAGGAAGATGGCGGGGCTCCACTGAGAGCCTTGCAGCGTGCCGGGCTCGTTTCCGCGGCGGTCGAGGAACTGGCGCAGGGAGGGGGCGAGCGTGATGGCCCGCGTGTAGTAGAAGGTCTGGAACGCCTCGACGGCGCGCAGCACGGCCACGCGGCGCTGGGTGAGGCCGAAGCTGACGGCCAAATCGCGCAGGCCGCCGCCCTCGCCGAGCGTGTCGAGGTTGGTGCGCACGTCGGCGAAGAGGCCGCGCCGCGCGTTCGGCGGCTGTCGGACGCGGGCCTCGACGTAGAGCGGCGAGAAGCGCCGGGGGACGCCGCCGTAGGTGAAGCCGGAGAAGGTGTTGATGGGGTAGAACTGGTTGCGCCGCCCCGGAATGAGGGCGCCGCCGAAGTCGGGGTCGAAGAAGTACTTCTGGCGGAGCGTGACGGACAGGAACTCGTAGGGCTGTTGCGTGAGCGGCCGGGTGCCGTCGGCCGTCTCTTCGCCCTCTTCCCTGGCGCCTTCGCGCTCACTCGTCGCGTTCGGCTGCGTCGTCGTCGCCGCGACGGCGGTCGCGGAGACTTTGCCCGTCACGGTCTCGGTCGTGCGGCGCGCGAAGAAGCGGTTGGTGACGCCGTACTCAATCTCGTTGGTGGAGGCCACCGCGTCGAGGTCGTCGAAGCGGATGACGCGGTGGAAGTTCGAGGCGCCCTTGATGCGTCGGTAGGTGAGGTAGGGCTCGACGACGTGGCGGAAGCGGAACGAGCCGTCGCCGCGGTGGAAGTTGCGCGCGAGGGCGGGCGGCCTCACGTCCAGGGCGAACTCGCCGTAGCCGCGCACTACGTCGCGCGGGAGCACGAGCCGCGTCAGCGGGTCCAAAGAGTTGGAGTAGTAAGTCCCGCGCAGGCGGGCCGAGGCCGTGACGCCCCAGCCCGAGATGTCGAGGGGCAGGCTGACCTGCGGGCTGAAGTCGAGCCGCTGGACGATGGAGGGCGTGACGACGGCGTTCTGGTTGCCTTCGGCGAGGAAGGTGGCGAGGTCTTCGATCGTCTCCTTGCGGCTGACGCCGTCCATCGAGCTCTCGAAGGAGAAGTAGACGGGGAGCTTGTCCTTCAAACGCTTTATCAGGCCGGGCCGCTTCTCGAAGGTGATGCCGGGGAGTTGGCGCGTGCGGACGCGCAAGCTCGGAATCGAGGTGACCTGCGTGCGCGCGATGAAGTTCAGGGTGTAGGAGCCGAAGTTGCGGTTGACGAAGACCTGCGAACGCTCCTCGGGCGAGATGGCCTGCTGGACCGAGTCGGAGAAGATTTGGCGGAAGTCGAGGCTCGAAGTGATGTTCACGTCGGCCGCCGCGAGGAAGCCGTTCGGGAAGTAGTGGACGCCGTCAACGTAGAAGCTCGACCCGCCCTGGTCGGGGTGCTCGGCGTCCTCGCGCGGGCCGAAGATGCGGTCCTTGACGGCGTAGAAGCCGAAGTTGAGGTAGGAGCGCGAGTTGGCGCGCGTGCGCACGTCGGCGCCGAAGCCCAAGCCCCGCTGGGAGAAGATGTCGTTGCGGAAGGTCACGTCGGCCGAGCGTCCGAGCGTCTGGTAGTAGCCGTTCGTCAGGCGGAAGCCCTTCTTGCCGGAGCCGGAGAAGGTCGGCGTCAGGAAGCCCGAGGCGCGGTCGCGCGGCTTGATGGAAATCGAGGCGTAGGGGAGCCACACGACGGGCACGCCTTTGACCAAGAACTTCGGGCGGCGCACGCGGACGCGGTCGGCGAGCGTGATGGTGGCGCGGTTGGCCTTGAAGCTCCACTTCGGCACCTCGTCGTCGCCGCAGGCCGTGACCTCGGCGCGGATGACGACGATCTTGCTGCCGGAGACTTTATCGACGCGGTCGGCCGTGAAGTAGATGATGGTGCCGTCCTGCGTCTGATTGGTGAAGCCAGTCGAGTTCTCGAACGAGCCGGTCTTGGTCAGGTAGTTCCACTCGGCGCGCGAGCCCGTGATGCGCTGGAACTCGCCCTGGTCGAAGACGACGTTGCCTTCGGCGACGATGAGGTTCTTCGCCTCGTAGTCGGTCACCTTGTCGGCCTGGAGGCGGTAGATGCCGACGCGCACGTCCACGTTACCCTCAAGGACGGTGACGCGGGCGCCCTCGGGGCCGCTGACGGTCTGCCTGTCGGAGCGCGCGTCCAGTTCGTCTAAGGCTTGCTCTTCCGGCTTCTCGCCGGGGCGCGGCGGGGCCTGCGTCTGGCGGCGGCGCGGGCGGATGGGCGGCTGGTCCTGCGAGAGCGGGTTGACGCTCGGCGTGTCGGTGATGGGGTTCTCGACCTTGCGGTCAACGGGATTGGTCTGCGTCTGCTGCGCGCGCGCCGGAGCAGCCCATAGGAGGAGGCAGGCGAAGGCCGCCGCGGACACGAGGAGCGTCCACGCATACGGGCGTGCGTGTAGGGGCGAACTCGGGCGCAAGCGTGAGCCGAAGACCTCCGAAGGGATGAGCAGGACGGGCGCCGCAACCGTGCGAGCACGAGGGGAGAAACTGTCCGAACGCGCCTGCCGCTTAAAACGCGGCGATGCTAACACGCGCCGTCTGAGCCGGACAAGCGGGCCGCCCTTCAGGCGCGGCGCCAGTTGATGCGGTAGCGGGCCGTGAGCGAGAGGCCGAGGCTTAAGACGACGAGGCCGGCGACGACGAGCGGCCAGACGTATGGCAGCGACAGCGCCACGGACCAGAAGGCGGCGCCGAGGAGGAGTGCCACCGACTCCGAGCGGCGCCCCTCCGGCAGCAGCACGCGCTGGAGCCAGCGGCCCGTGACGGCGTTGACGACCACCCGCCCGAAGACGAAGGAGAAGAGCAGGACGAGCAGCGCCGTGGCGAAGACCAGCCCGCCGAGCATCGGCGGCAGGAGGTGCAGCGCCGCGGTCGCGCCGGGGCCGACGACGACGGCGCCCACGAGGCCGATGAGCGCCACGCGCGGCGAGGTCGTCTGGAGCCTCGCCGCCGCGCGCCCGACCGCGCCCGGCGTGACGGACGTGAGCGCCAACGAGACGGCGAACCAGAAGAGCACCGAGACGAGTCGCCACCCGAGGAAGCCGACCGAGAACTCCGGCGTGAGCAGCGTCGCCGGGTTGCGCGCGGCCTCGCGCAGCTCGTTCTCGAAGCCGGCGACCATGTAGGTGTGCCCGCCGGGGCCGCGGCAGCCCTCGCCGCAGAGGTTGCGGTAGGCGCCGCCTAGCACCATCACGTCGCCGCCGACGAACGAGCCCGCCTGCTGGACGACCGAGCCGCCGATGGCGGCGGCGTCGCCTTCGACCCTGCCCTCTATCACCACGTCGCCGCCGAAGGCGATGACGCCGTTCACGTCGCCGCGCACGCGTATCGTGCGCCCGAAGGCGAACACGTCGCCGGCCTGGCGACCTTCGACGACAAGCTCGCCCGGCTCCGCCGCCTGACCCTGCGCGCTGGCGGCGGCGGCGAGCAGGAAGACGAAGAGGAGGGCGCGCGCGGCCTTCGGCCCGAGCGCGAGCGCGTGTCGCGAGCCCGGCTGTTGAGCGTGGAGTGTGTGTGTCGGAGTCGGCGGCCGCATAAATTCGGGCGGGGGGACGGCGCGTCAGTCTCGCGCGGTCGCGCGGCGGTGGTAGCCCCGGATGAGCAGCAGCAGCGCGGCGCACGCGAAGGCGAAGAGGGTGAGCTGCAAGGCGAGGAGTCCGGACGAGTCGGCCACCATCCGCGAGCCGAGCGCGCGCATGACCAGCCCCGCGCCCGCGCCCGCGTCCACGCCCGCGCGGCCCGCCATGCCGGCCACGCCCGCCCCGGCGCGCGCCGCCCGCAGCGCCGGCACGAGCAGGGCGTCGAACACGGCCGCGCCGAGCAGCGCGAACGAGGCCGCGCCGAGCGCCGCGCAAATCTTCAGCGCGCGCCGCCGCTCTTCGCGCCCGCGCACGCCTCGCATGTCGTTCTCGGCGCGCGCCTGTAGCTCTTGGGTGAAGTTGGAGGGCAACGGGACTTCGCCGCCGAAGGTGCGGTCGAAGGCGGCGTCGAGCAGGCAGAGGAGGCGCCGCTGTTCGAGCAGGGCGGCCGAGCAGAGCGGGCAGGCGCGGGCGTGCTCCTCGAACGAGCGGGCGGCCGGCTCGTCCAGCTCGCCGTCGAGGTAGGGGGCCGTCAGCGCCGTCTCGTGGCACTCGCCCGCGCTCTGCGATGTCGCGACTCGCGTCATCTTCACCCGAAACCCTTTACACGCCCGTGATGCCGCGCCCGACGAGGAGCGAGCGCATGGCCTCGCGGGCGCGGAAGATGCGGTTCTTGACGGTGCCGAGCGGCAGGCCCGTGACCTCGGCAATCTCGTCGTAGCTCAGGTCGTGCGCGTGGCGCAGGACGATCAGCTCGCGGTAGGCGGGCGGCAGCTCCCGCACGACCGACTCGATCTCGGCGCGGCGCTCGCTCCTCTCGCTCTCCTGCTCGGGGCTGGGCGCGGCGCTCGCCAGCGGGCGCTCGAAGGGTCGGCCGCCCTCGCCCTCGGCGCAGAGGTCTTCGATGCGGGCGCCGCCCGCGCGGCGGAGGTGGTCGATGGCGGCGTTGTGCGCGATGCGGTAAATCCAGGTCGAGAACTTGAACTCGGGGCGGTAGCGGGCGAGCGAGCCGTAGACCTTGATGAAAACCTCTTGGGTGAGGTCGAGGGCGGCGTCGTAGTCGCCGACCATGCGGTAGACGTAGGCGGCGATGGGGCGCTGGTAGCGGCGCACCAGCTCGGCGAAGCTCTCCTCGCGCCCGGCGATGGCGCGCGTGACCAACTCGCAGTCGGCGGAGGCGGCGGCGGTTTTAAATGAAGCTGCCTGTGCTGTCATGACTCGCCGGGTTTTACGCGCCGGCCGCGTTCAAAGTTTCATAGGGCGCGACGGGTGTCGGGCGTCGGGTGTCGGGGAAAAGCCTTGTCTTTAACCGGCGCCCGACGCCCGACACCCGTCACCCGTTCAGGCCCATGCGAGCGCGGCCAATCCGGCGGGGGCGGCGATGTGTTGAAAGTCTATCTCGCTGGCGGGGAACGAGAGCCGAAGCTCTTCGGGGCCGACGGATCGGGGCGCGGACTGGAGCGTCTCCTCGACGATGGCGGCGGCCTGCGCGTAGTCGAGGCCGGGGCCGGAGACGAGCAGGCGCTCGATGCGCTCGCCGGTGTAGGGCGGGGTGGCGTGTATCTCGCCCTCTTCGGCGGGGGGCGCGGGCGGCGCGTTGCGGTCGCGGTAGAAGAGGAGGAAGCGGTAGAGCTCGTCGGCGCGGTCCTCGACCTCGCAGATGACGCCGCGGACGTAGAGCGGCTGCCCCGCGCGCAGCACGACGGCCGTGAAGCCGTCGTCGTGCGAGCTGACGACGAGCGCGTCGCCGCGCGCCCTCTCGCCCTCTCGCATCAGCCACCACGCCTCGCCCATGTGGCGCGGCAGCACCAGTCCCGCCTGCCACCCGAGGCTCGCGAAGACGGCCTCGTATTCGGCGAGCACCGAGAGGCGGACGGCCGTCACGAGGTAGCGGTCGCGGCCCTGCGAATCCCGCGTCAGCCGGTCGCGCGAGACGCGCAGCTCGTCGAGGCGCGCGCCCAGCGCCCGCTCGGTCTTCCAGCGCAACATCTCCTCGCCCTCGGAGCGCGAGCCGGCGTTGGTCTCCATCGTCAGAATCGAGGTGCGCGTCGCGGCCTCGGGCAGACCGGCCGACCAGCGGCGCCGCTTCGCGAGTCCCGCCCTCTGCGCGAGGTCGGCGAGCGAGGCGCCCAGTTCGCTCGGGTCCGAGACGTTCTGCTCGTCGAAGCCGGGCCGCAGAAGCCCCTCGGGCAAAGGCACGTAGCCGGCGGTGCGGACGACGAGCCGGCCGCCCCGCCCTTCGAGCTGGACGACGCCCGCGCCCTCGCCCGAGAGCGCCACGGCCGCCGCCGGCAGGCGCGGCGCGATGAGTTTGCTGAAGGGATTCATGCTGTCTGCTGGCTAATGGTCAATCACCATTCGCTGTAGCGCGACTGGCCGTCGGAGGCGACCTCGCCGGAGGCGGAGCGGACGCGGATGATGCCCTGCGAGTTGTCGGGCGAGCCGGGGTCGTCGCCGAACTCGGGCTGCCAGTCGCGCTCGTCGGTGATGGGGTCGATGGGAATCTCGCGCATGTAGCCGGCGTCAACGAGCTCTTGGAGAGACTGCGGGAGCTTGCCCTTGTCGGCCGCGTACTGGTCGATCATCCGGTTCATCTGGTAGAGGTCTTCCCTGAGCGTCGCCTCCCTGGCCGCCAGCACCGTCTTGTTGTACTGCATCATCCCGATCAGGGCCAGGATGACCAGAATCGAGATGACGATCATCAGTTCGAGCAGGGTGAAGCCCCCCGAACGTCGCGCCTTACCAATCACTGTAGTTCTCCCCGTTGAGGGCCTTGCCCGGCGCTTTGGAGGTCACGTCGAAGATGTTGACGGGCGCGGCGGAGCAGTCGCCGGGCGGGTCGTAGCTGGAGCGGAGGCACCACTCGCGCTCGCCCGTGATGGGGTCCACGGGTATCTCGCGCAGGTAGTACTTCTTCTTCGGGACGAGGCCCCCGGCGGCGTTGGCGGTCGCCCCGCCGCGCGAGGTGTCCACGCTGCCGATGCCCGCCGCGCCCCCGGCGCCGGGGCGCGGCACCACGTCCACGCCCTCGGCCAGCATCTCAAGGGTCGGCGGGTAGCGGTCCGGGTTGTCAACGCCGAAGATGGTGCAGTCGGCAATCATGACGCGGCTGCGCGGGTCTATGTAGGGGCCGGCCGGCCCGCCCGTGCCGGTCCCCGTCCCAGTGCCCGTCCCCGTGCCGCCCGCCGGCAACCCCGCGGTCGGGCCGCACTGCATCTGAACCGTGTCGCGCCTGAACTCGTCGATGGCCGCTCGCATGTCGCGCAGGACTTCGCGAAGGCGCTGCTCCTTCTGCCGGCGGACGTTGTTACGCACGATGGGGACGACGGCCATCGTCAGCACCGTCAGGACCGTCATCGTGATGACCAGCTCGATGAGCGTCCAGCCGCCCGCCCCGGAAAGGTGAAGAGGGTGTCGGGTGTCGGATGCCGGGTGCCGGTTAAGACGAATCCTTTCCGGCACCCGACACCCGACACCCGACACCCTCTCACTCCTCTTCATCGTTCCGGCCCTCGCTTACTGGGCTATCTTGAACTTGCCGGCCGTGAGGCGCGGGCGCACCGTGCGGCCGTCGGTGGCGATGAGATGAACCTTGTCGGCGTCGAACTGGAGCGCGGCCTCGCCGGGCGCCAGCGCCTCGACCTCGACGACGAGCAGCAGCCCTTCGCCCGAGAGCGGCGAGGCGCCCGCGGCCGGCGCGACCGAGACGACGAGCACGCCCCGGCCCGCGTCAACCGACTGCGTGAGCACGGGCGCCGAAGTCTTGTCGGCGGCGAGCACGCCCTGCGCGACCGAGCGCACGGCGAGCGCGCGCGGGTCGAAGCGGAGCGTCGCCGTCACGAGTCCCACCGGCGCGTCCGTCTTCATGAAGACCATCACGCGCCTGCGCTCGCCCACCTTCAAGTCCTGCGCCTCGGGCAGCATCAGAAGCTCGGCCGTGCTCTCGGCCGACGCGGGCTGAACGGCGGCCGGGCGGGCGGTCGCGGCGGCGGTGTTGACGGCGGGCCGCGGGACGGGCGGCGCGGGCGAAGCGTCCGCGGCCACGACGGGGCCGGCGAACGAGTTGCCGAGGCCGGCGTTGACGACGGGCGCGGCCGCGGCGTTGGCCGGCGCGGAGTTATTCTGCGCGGGCGCGGCCAGCTCCTTCGGCGCGGGGACGAAGGCGACCTCCTGGCCGGGCTGCGGCTGCTTGGGCTCGGTCGCCGCCGGGTCCAGCTTCAACTCGACGGTCTGGTTCGTCGGGAGTTGACGGGCGCGCGCGAGCTGGTCCTCGCGGTCGGCCTGTCGCAGCATGGCTTCGAGCGACTCGGACTTCGGCTGCTGCATCGAGCCGGTGTCCTTCGTCTCCTCGTCCTCGGGCGTAATCTCGGGGGAGCGCAGCACGCGCGGGGTCATCGTGATGACGATGTCGCTGTTGGAATTGTCCTTGCGCGGCGCGGTGAAGAGGCGGCCGAGGATGGGGATGAGGCCGACGAGCGGCAGTCCCGCGCGGCCGCTGCTCTGGCGGTCCTGCGAGATGGAGGCGATCATCATCGTCTTGCCGTTCGGGATGCGCGCGACGCCGGCAATCTTGCGCTGCGTGAAGATGGGCGTCAGCGGGTCGGGGCCTGCCGTCTGGTCCTTCGACTCGATGGTCATCGTCACCTGCACGTCCTGGTTCGGGTAGACCTTGGGCTTGAAGTCGAGGTTGAGGCCCACGTCCTCGTACTGGATGACGGGGAAGCCGTTGCCGAAGACGCCGGAGGTGCCGGCGACGCCGCCCGTGCCCGAGCCCGTGCCCGTCGGCGTGCTGGAGATGCCGCTGAAGACGCTGGCCGTCTGGACGGGCACCTTGGAGCCGACGCGCGTCTCGGACTTCTCGTCGTCGAAGGCGTGGACCTGCGTCGAGAAGAGGAGGCGCGTGTTGGTCTTGCTCTGGACGGCCGAGAGCGTCGTCGAAGGTATGAGCAGGCCGACGCCGGTCGAGAGCGGGAAGACGCCGCCGCCCGTGGCGCCCGAGGCTATCTGGCGGGCGCCGCCGATGAGGAACGAGCCGGGCTGCACGCCGCCGAGGTTGGAGAGCGAAGTCTGGCTGCCGATCTGGTTGCCGATCTGGAGCAGATCGGCGCGCGAAATCTCGTAGATGGACACGTCCATCACGACCTCGGAGCGGTCCTTGTCAACGCTCTTCAGCAGCTTCTCGATGATGCGGATGTTCTCGGGCGTGTCGCGGACGGTGATGGAGTTGGTGTTGGCGTTCTCGACGAAGGTCGGCTGGCGGCCGGAGTTGGCCGGGAGCGCGCCCGTCAGGAGTTGGCGCGCGTCCTGCGGCTTGATGTTGTAGAGGTAGAAGGTGCGCAGCACGAGTTGCTGGTACTGCGGGCGCTTGCCCTGGTCGGCGACGAGGATGGTGCGGCGGTCGAGCTTCTGGTAGAAGAGGCCCTGCGACATGAAGAGGTAGTCGAGGGCGCGGGCCGGCGTGATGTCCTTCCAGCGGACGTTGATGGTGCGCTTGACCTGCGAGAAGTTCTGGTCGAAGACGACGTTGAGGTTCAGCTTGTCGGCCAGTTGGCGGATGAAGGGTTCGAGGTCGCCGCTGTACTGGATGATTTGCAACTGCTCGGCCTGCGTCGGCGGCAGGGGGTCTTCGGCGCGGCCGTCCGGCTGTCCGGGGCGGACGCTGCCGGCGCCGCCCGGCCGGTAGACGGTCGGGGAGGTGCGCGTGGCGCCGGCCGGGGCCGTGCCCTCCTTCTCGCGCTGGAGGCGGAGCACGCGGTCCATCTCCTGCACGGCGAGGTCGTTGACGGGGTCGAGCCCGTAGGCGGTGCGGAAGGCGTTGTAGGCGCCGACGTAGTCGCCCTGGTCGGCGAGCGCGCGCCCCTTGGTCATGAAGACCTGCGAGGCGTTGAAGACGGCCCGGCGGTAGTGGAGCTGGTACTCGGTGTCGCTGGGGTTGGCGGCGACGGCGAGGGCGAACTCCTGCGCAGCCTTCTCCCACTGTTGGGCCTGCTCGGCCTGGATGCCGCGCTTGAAGTTCTTCTCGCCCTTCTTCGCCAGCGCCGTCATCGGCGAGGCGAGGAGCATAAAGGCCAGGAGGAGCGCGGCCGACGAGCGAGCGCGGGCAAACGATTTCATCTGTGAAGACCTCACTTGTAACTGCTTTCTGGCGGAGACTTCCGGGCATACCCTGCGGCGGGCGCCCTCACTTTAGGTCAGATTACACGCCGGGGCGTAGATAATAGTTCCTGAAAAGCCGCGGGACAAGCCGAGAGAGTTTGCGCCGGGCGGGAGGCAGGAGCCAGTAAAAACCTTTTTGCCGGGGAGTAAAGGGTTACGGCTTCGACCGCCGCCGCGCGGAGCTGACTGCCTGCCGCCGACCGCCTACTGCTTGTTCCCGTTCGCCTTCACCTGTTCGACGAAGGTGACGCGGTTGATTTCGTGCAGGGTCGAGACGCCCTGAAAGACCTTCTCCAGCGCCGACTCGCGCAAAGAGCGCAGGCCCTCCTGCTCGGCCGCGCGCCTGACCTCGGAGCCGGGGCGCCGCGCGATGATCATCTCGCGGATGTTGTCCGACATGTTCAGAAGCTCGTGGATGGCGGTCCGGCCGCGGTAGCCCGTGTGGCTGCACGCGTCGCAGCCGACGCTCATGTAGAAGGTGCGGTGGCGGTGCTCCTCGGGCTTCAGTCCCGACTCGACCATCTCCTCGTCCGCCGGCTCGGTCGGGCGCTTGCAGACCTCGCACAGCATGCGGATGAGGCGCTGGGCCAGCACGCAGTTCAGGGACGAGACGAAGTTGTAGGGCTCCACCCCCATGTTCAGGAAGCGGCCGATCACGTCGATGACGTTGTTGGCGTGGACGGTCGTGAAGACGAGGTGGCCGGTCAAGGCCGACTGGATGGCGATTTGCGCCGTCTCGTTGTCGCGAATCTCGCCGACCATGATCTTGTCGGGGTCGTGGCGCAGAATCGACCGCAGGCCGCGCGCGAACGTCAGCCCCTTCTTCTCGTTGACGGGAATCTGAGTGATGCCGTGGAGCTGGTACTCGACCGGGTCCTCGATGGTGATGATTTTGTCTTCGTCGTTGCGAATCTCGTTCAAGGCCGCGTACAGGGTCGTCGTCTTGCCGGAGCCGGTCGGGCCGGTGACGAGGACCATGCCGTAGGGCTCCATGATGTAGCGGCGGAAGTCGCGCAGGTCCGCTTCGAGGAAGCCGACCACGTCGAGGTTCAGGTTCTTGAACTCCTCGTTAATCTGCTCCTTGTCGAGAATACGGATGACCGAGTCCTCGCCGTGGATGGTCGGCATGATGGAGACGCGGAAGTCCACGTTGCGGCCCTTGTAGCGGACGCGGAAGCGGCCGTCCTGCGGGATGCGGCGCTCGGCGATGTCCAGCTCCGACATGACCTTGATGCGGGAGATGAGCGTCTGGTGGTGGGCGAAGTCTATGGGCTCGACCTTCTCGTAGAGCGCGCCGTCGATGCGGTACTTGACGTGGACGGCCGTGTCGCGCGTTTCGATGTGGATGTCGGAGGCGCGCGACTCCATCGCGTTGTAGATGATGGTGTCGACGAGCTTGATGATGGGCGACATGTCCGAGTCTGTCGCCAGCCTGTCGAGGTCCAGGACCTCCTCGCCCTGCTCCGTCTCCTTGACGAGCGAGATGCGGAAGCCGGAGGCCGCCTCGGCGAGCACGCGCTGCGTGGCGTCGCCCTTCTTGAGCACGACCTCGATGGCGCCGGCCGTCGCGACGTGCGGGACGACGCGCGCGTGCAGCGCCGAGGCGATTTCGTCGAGGCGTTCGAGGTCCGTCGGGTCAGCCATCGCGATGTGCAGCCGCCGCCCCTCGCGCCTGAGGGGCACGAAGAGGTGCCTGAGCATCAGGTCAACGGGGACTTCGCCGAGCAGCGTGTAGTCGATGGGCGACTCGCCGACGGGCGGGAGCAGGTCCACGTAAGGCAGGCGGTAGCGGCGCGCGAGTTCCTTGGCGGCGCGCACCTCGGGCGGGACGTGCTCGGCGCCGTCGGGGCCGAGCCCGAGGTCGGCGCGGGGCGCGGAGGCTGAGGCGGCGCGGCTGTCGCGCGCGATTTCGGTCGTCACCTGTTCTTCGGTCTGGCTCATGTCCGTTGCTCTGATGCGGCAGCCGGGGCGGGGGTGGCTTCGGCTAACCTCTGATGCTGATGTTGGAAATGGACTTGATGATCGGGAGGTAGATGGCGAGCAGGATGGTCACGACGACGCCACCCATCACCAACAGAATCGCAGGTTCCAGGACCGTGGTCAACTGTTCGAGTCGCACCTCGGACTCGCGGTCGTAGAACTCGCCGACCTCTTCGAGCATCTCCTTGAGCGACCCCGAACGCTCGCCGACGCCGATCATGTCGAGCCCGAGTTCCGGCATCCACTTGGCCGCCTCAAGGCTCTCCGTGAAAGAGCGCCCCTCACGAAGCATCGGCAGCGTCCCGCTGCTTAAGGCCCGCAGGTGCTTGTTCGTAATCGCCTCGGCAGCAATCTCCCACGACTCGACGAGCGTGATGCCGCCCGCCAAAAGCGTCGCCAGAGAGCGCGTCACCTGCGCCATCGCCAACTGCTTCAGGAGCACGCTGACGATGGGCAGCTTCAAAAGGAAGCGGTCTATCGTCAGCGCGCCGCCGGCCGTCCGCGACCACAGGTAGAGCAGGACCCCGGCGCCGATGAGCGCGGGCGCCAGCCACCAGACGTTGCCGGCGACGAAGTTTGAAATCCCGAGGACGAGCAGCGTGATGCCGGGCAGCTCGCGGTTGAAGCCCTCGAAGAGCGACGACATGCGCGGCACGACGTAGACGGTCAGGAAGACGACCATGCCGCCCGACGCCAGCAGCAGGAACAGCGGGTAGGCCAGCGCGCCTCTTATCTTCCGCCGAATCTCGACGCCGCGCCGCATGTAGGAGACGTAGCGCGCCAGCACGTCGTCGAGCGCGCCCGAACGCTCGCCCGCCAGAATGGAAGCCGTGTAGATGCGCGGGAAGATGGGCCCCTGCGCCGCGAACGCCTGCGAGAGCGCCATCCCGGAGCGAATCTTCTCCTCCACATCCGTCAGGACCGAGCGCAGGCGCGAGGAGGCCGCGCGGCGCCGCAGCATGGCGATGGCCTGAAGGATGGGGATGCCGGCGCGGATGATGGCGGCGAGCTGCTGGTTAAAGAGCAGGAAGTCGCCCGGCTTGACGCGCGGCGCCGTGCCGGCCTTGCCGCCGCGCGTGAGCGCGCCGAGGCCCGCCTGCCTCGGCGGCGCCACCGAGAAGACGCGGAAGCCTTCCGATTCGAGCCGCACGCGCGCCTCCTGCGCGCCGACCGCCTCGACCGTCCGCGTCACCACCTCGCCCGCGGGCGTTCCCAAACGACAGATGAACTCGGCCATCTCTTCTCTACTTCACCAAGGGGGGGTTTTGTGTTTGTGTCGCGCCGACCGTGGCAGGATAATCGGCGCCGGAGTCTGACGCCGGATTATAGCACGCGCCCGCGGCCCGCTCCCACCGCCCCCGCCTACACGCCCGGCGCGGCCGGAAGTTTCACGGAGATAAAGTCTCAACACTGTCGAAACACAATGTTGGTTGCGCGACCCCGCGCCGCTCGCATACAATGCACCCCGCAGGCAAGAGAGGAAGTCTCCCCGTCTTCCGTCGAACCACGCGAACAACCAAAGGGGCTGTCGCCGCCGTCTTAAGAGGCGTCGCGACAATTTCTCAGGCAGGGTCCGGGCGCTTCCCGGTCGAACGAAGCGCGGCGGGCGCCCTTCCCTTTTTCCCCGACAGTTCGCCCCAACCGCCAGGAGGGTCTCTATGAGGGCACGGCGCTCCGTGAGTTTTAGAAGAGTTGCGCTCGTCTCCTTCCTCTTCGCCGCCGCGGCCGCGTTCGTCACGCCCGGCCCCGTCGGCGCTCAGCCGCCGCCGCCGCCCGCCTCCGCGACCTCCGAGCAGAAGACGGATGCGCCGCAGGCCGCGCAGACGCCCGAGCCCGCGAAGGCCGCGCCGTCGCCCTCGGCCTCGCCGGCCGCCAACTCGGCGCCCGCGGGCGGCGGGGTCGTCGGCCCCGTCGTGCCCGGCCCGACCGTCTTCGCGCCCGACAACGAGCGGCCCGTCATCGTCCACTCCGACCTCATCACCCTGACCGTCACGGTGACGGACACCTACGGCCGCTTCGTGACGGGGCTCGGCAAGCAGGCGTTCTCCGTCTTCGACGACAAGACGCAGCAGGAGATCAGCTTCTTCTCCGACGAGGACGCGCCCGTCTCGCTCGGGATAATCTTCGACGTGTCGGGCTCGATGTCCGGCGACAAAATCTCGCGCGCCCGCGAAGCCCTCTCCAAGTTCATCGACACCAGCCACACGCGCGACGAATATTTCCTCATCGGCTTCAACAACCGCGCCCAGCTCCTGCTGGAAAAGACGCGCGACAGCGACGCGCTCATGCAGAAGCTGACCTTCGTCCAGACCAAGGGGCAGACGGCGCTCTACGACGCCACCTACCTCGGCGTCGAGCGCGTCACGCGCGGCACGCACAAGAAGCGCGCCGTCCTCCTCATCAGCGACGGGCAGGACAACAGCTCGCGCTACACGCTCTCGGAGCTGCGCCGCCTGCTCAAAGAGACCGACGTTATCATCTACGCCATCGGCATCGTCGGCGGCGGCGGCCCGAGCGACCTCGACTACACGGGGCGCGCCATCCTCGAAGAGCTGGCGGGGCTCTCGGGAGGCAAGGCGTTCTTCCCCTCGACGGGCGCCGAGATGAACGACATGTTCGAGCGCATCGCGCTTGAGCTTCGCACGCAGTACTCTATCGGCTACCGGCCGACGAACTTCGCCAACGACGGCAAGTGGCACAAGATCAAGGTCAAGGTCCAGCCTCCGCGCGGCTTCCCGCGCCTCTTCGTCAGGGGCCGCGAGGGCTACTACGCCAGCGCCACGCCGCGCTGACCGGGGCCGCCTTTCCGGCAACGCCCGGCCGCCGCCCGGCATCTTTAACGACGGCCGCGCGAGGAGTCTCCCCGAGAGAGGCCAGCATTATTTAGCGCCCCGCGCCGCCCTCCCGCCACGACGCGCGGGGGCGGGTGGCGGGGCGCGAACTTTCGAGGAGAAGAGATGGCAAGAAGAACGGGTTTCGGTCGGACACAGGCGCGCGGCGCGGCGCTCCTCGTGGTGCTCTTTGCCCTCTGCGCGTCGCTCGTGGCGCCCGCCTCAAGCGCGCAGACCTCGGGCGGGCGGCCCCGCCGCGCCGGCACCGCGGCCAAGCCGACCCCGACGCCCACGCCCGCGGCCAGAGTCGCCGCCCCGCGGCCGACGCCCACGCCCGCCCCGCGCCAGACGCCGACGCCCGCGCCCGTCCCGCAACAGACTCCGGCCGCGCCGACGCAAGGCGGCCCGCCGCGCCTCGTGACCGCTCCCACGGCCCGGCCCGACGACCCGGCCGCGCAGGACGAAGGCGGCGAGGTGGACGAGAACGAGGTCGTCAAGATTGACACCAGCGAGATTAAGCTCCACGTCCGCGTCGTTGACCGCTACAACCGGCCCATCAACGACGTGCGGCAGGACGAGTTGCGCGTCTTCGAGAACGGCAAGCCGCAGACCATCACCTCGTTCACGCGCGAGGAGGTGCCCATCACCTACGGCCTCGTCGTTGACAACTCCGGCTCGCTCCGCTTCCAAATCAATCAGGTCATCGAGGCCGCCAAGACCATCGTCGAGAGCAACCGGCCCGGCGACGAGACCTTCGTCATCCGCTTCGTCGGCAGCGAGCAGATCGAACTGAAGCAGGACTTCACCGCCGACCGGCAGGCCGTCTTCGACGCCCTGGACGACATGTTCGTCGAGGGCGGCCAGACCGCCGTCATCGACGCCACCTACCTCGCCGCCACCCACGCCTCCGAGCGCAGGACTTCCAACCCGCTCGAAGACAAGCGCCGCCGCGCCGTCATCCTCGTCACCGACGGCGAGGACCGTTCGAGCCACTACAAGACCGAGAATCTGTTCGAGGCGCTGAAGGAGCAGGACGTGCAAATCTTCGTCATCGGCTTCGTCAACGAGCTTGAGAAGGAGCGCGGCCTCATCACGAAGTCGAAGCGGCAGAAGGCCGTGGACCTGCTCGACCGGATGGCGAAGGAGACGGGCGGCCGGGCCTTCTACCCGACCTCGCTCTCCGAGCTTCAGGGCATCGCCGAGCAGATTACGAAGGACATGCGCACGCAGTTCGTCCTCAGCTACAAGCCGGAGGTGCAGGCGCGGCCCGGCGAGTTCCGCCCCGTGCGCGTCGCCGTCGCCGACGCGCCCGGCAAGGAGAAGCGCATCGCCATCACGCGCACGGGCTACACGGGGCGCGGCGACCAGCAGCAGCAGCAGGCGCCCGCCGCCCAAGCCCCCGCCCCGCCCTCGTCCGTCAGGAGGCAGTAGATGCCCGTTGACCCGGAAGCCTTCCGCGGTATCGAATTCTTCAACCTACTAGACGAGGAAGACCGCAGCTCGCTGGCGGAGGTCGTGGACCTCCGCCCCCTCGAAGCGGGCGAACTCCTGTTCCGCGCGGGCGAGCCGGGCGACAGCCTCTACCTCGTGAGGGACGGCGAGGTCGAGCTCTTCATCAACGACAACGCCGGCCAGAAAATCATCCTCACGGTCGCAAGCTCCGGCGACTTCTTCGGCGAGATAGCCCTCTTGGACCAGGGGCCGCGCACGGCGACGGCCGCCGCCCTCACCAACGTCGAGTTGATCGAGTTCGACCGCGACGACCTCCTCCTCCTCTTCGGCCGCAAGCCCGACGCCGCGCTCGCCATGCTCGCCGCGATGGGGCGCATGACGCGCAAGGCCGACGAGCTGCTGCGCCAGCGCGTCTCGCGCAACGTCAACGAGGAGGTCGAGGAGCGCCTCACCCCGCTGCAAAAGATTTCCGACGCGCTCGCGTGGTTCTCCGGCAGCATGCTCTTCCTCTTCCTCCACGCCGCCTGGTTCACGGTCTGGATTGCTCTCAACACCGTCGTCCTCCCCGACCCCTTCGACCCCTTCCCCTTCGGCCTGCTGACGATGATCGTCAGCCTCGAAGCCATCTTCCTCTCCTGCTTCGTCCTCATCAGCGCCAACCGGCAGGCCCAGAAGGACAAGGTGCGGGCCGACATCGAGTACGACGTGAACGTCAAGGCCGAGCTCGAAGTCGCCCACCTGCACGAGAAGACCGACCACATCCACGCCGAGATGCTGCGCCGCTTCGAGCGCCTCGAACGCCTCCTCGCCGCGCGCCGCAACGGCCCCGCCCCGCCCGAGGGCGTCGGCGGCGACTGACATTCCCCGAAGTTGTTGTAAAATGGCCGCCACCATGCTCTCGGCCATTTACATCGCGTCCATCTTCGTGCTCGTCTTCCTCAACGGCTTCTTCGTCGCGGCGGAGTTCGCGCTCGTCGGCGTCCGCCGCTCGCGCATCGAGACGCTGGCCGAGACGGGCGACGGCCGCGCGCGGCGCGTCATCAACATCCTCGACAACCTGAACGCCTACCTCTCGGCCTCGCAACTGGGCATCACGCTGGCCTCGCTGGGCCTGGGCTGGCTCGGCGAGCCGACGGTCGCGCACCTGCTCGAAGGGCCGCTCACGCGCGCGGGCGTCCCCGCGACGTGGATTCACATCATCGCCTTCTTCGTCGCCTTCTCCATCGTCACGGTGCTGCACATCGTGCTCGGCGAGCAGGCGCCGAAGCTGCTCGGGCTCCAGCGCGCCGAGGGCGTGGCGCTCTGGACGGCGCTGCCGATGCAGCTCTTCTATCGCGTCTTCAGTTGGCCGGTGCGGGCGCTCGACTGGGCCAGCGCCCGCGTCGTGCGCCCGCTCGGCGTCCACGCCACGGCCGAGCACGCCTCCGTCTACACGGAGGAGGAGTTGCGCCGCCTCATCGACCTCTCGCACAAGAGCGGCCACGTCGAGGAGTCCGAGCGCCGCCTCATCAACCGCATCTTCGAGTTCACCGACGCCGAGGTGCGAGAGGCGATGGTGCCGCGCACGAACGTGGACGCCATCCCCGCCACCGCCACGCTCGAAGAGGCCCGCAAGGCTTTCCGCCAGCTCGGCTACTCGCGCCTGCCGGTCTACAGGGAGAGGCTGGACGAGGTGGTCGGCGTCCTCTTCCGCCGCGACCTTGAGCCCTACCTCGACGGCGGGCGCGACGGCGAGTTCGACCCCGCGCGCCTCGTCCACCCGCCGCTCTTCATCCCCGCGACCGCCAAGCTCGGCTCCGCGCTCTCGCAGATGCAGTCGCAGAAGACGCACCTCGCCTTCGTCATCGACGAGCACGGCGGCCTCGAAGGCATCGTGACGCTGGAAGACTTGCTCGAAGAGATAGTCGGCGAGATAGACGACGAGTACGACGAGGAGACGCGCTCGCAAATAGTCGAGCAGCCGGACGGCACCTTCCTCCTCGACGGCATGCTGGCCGTGCGCGACGCCAACCGGCGCTTCCGGCTGGAGATTCCCGAGGACGGGCACTACACGACGGTGGCCGGCTTCCTGATGGCGCAGACGGGCCGCCTGCTCGTGCCCGGCGACGCCGTCGAGCACGCCGGGGCCGTCTTCCGCGTCGAGCGCGTTGACCGCCGCCGCATCCGCTGGGTGCGCTTCACGCCCCCGCCGCCCCTGCCCGAAGAGGCCGCCGAGAAGGAGACGGCGAACGCGGAATGAAAAGGGGTGACGGGTGCCGGGTGTCAGGTGCCGGGGAAGATAACTTCTTGACCGGCACCTGACACCCGGCACCCGTCACCTTTTCTACTGCTTCACCGGCATCCCCGAAATCTGCCACGCGACGAAGGCGATGAAGGCGAGCATGGCGGCGAGGATGAAGATGACGGCCGCGTCGAGGCGGAAGGTGGAGGCGGCGTCGCGCTCGTCTTCGACGAGGTGCTCGGGCATCTTCACGTTGCTGTTGCCGACGCGGATGGTGTCGTCGATCTTGCTCTGGTTGCCGTCGCTCTGCTGCGACTTTTTGAACTCCTCCTGCTCTTCGAGCGGCGCCAGGCGCGCGGCGGCGGCGCGGCCGTCGTCCTCGCCGTGGTGGCCGCCCGGCATGTGCAGGCGCCCGGTCTTCCACCTCTTCCCCTTCTTCTTCACAGCCACTTGACCCTCCGCAGGTAGAAGTACAGGACCAGCCCGACGACCACCATCGAGACGAGCGCGAAGACGTAGCCGTAGCGCCACTCAAGCTCGGGCATGTACTTGAAGTTCATCCCGTAGATGCCGGCGACGAGCGTCACCGACATCAGCACGGTCGCCACCGAGGTCAGCCGCTTCATGATCATGTTCATGCGGTTGCCGGAGACGGAGAGGTAGGCGTCCATCGTCGAGGAGAGCATGTCGCGCAGCGTGTCGATGGAGTCGGCGACGCGGATGATGTGGTCGAACACGTCCTGGAAGTAGACGTGCGTCTCGCGCTCGAAGATGGGCTGCTCGCGGCGGAGCATGGTGTTGAAAACGTCGCGCAGCGGCGTCACCGTGCGGCGCAGGAAGAGGAGCTGCTTCTTGATGCGGAAAATCTCCTGGATGGCCTCGGGCTGGAAGTCGCCGAAGATTTGGTCTTCGAGGTCGTCCATGCGGTCGGAGAGCACGTCTAAGAGCGGCAGGTAGTCGTCCACCACGGCGTCGGTCAGGAGGTAGGCGACCAGTCCGGCGCCGTGCTCGGAGCGGTCGGTCCACTCGCCCCACAGCCGCTTGGCCGTCTCGACGGCGCGGATGGGGCGGCTGTGGACGGTGACGAGGTAGTTCTTGCCGAGGAAGATGTTCAACTCGCGCAACTCAAGGTCGTCTTCCGGGCCGACGAGTTGCGCCTCGTAGAGCACGATGAAGTAGTAGCCGGGGTACTCCTCGATCTTCGGGCGCTGGTGCGCGTTGCGGCAGTCCTCGATGGAGAGCGGGTGGAAGCCGAACTCCTGGGCCAGTTCGGCGAAGTCCTCGCCAGTCGGGTCCGACACGTCAGCCCACACGACGTTCTTCTCGGCCTCGCAGTAGTCGCTCAGCTCCGAGGCCGGGAAGTCATTGGTGAACTTCTTCGAAGAGCTGTTCAGGCACGCGGTCGTAATCACTTCGGCCCTTTTCCCCCTCTCGCGGCGGCGTCACCGGAAGTATACTCACCCGGCGCGGTTTTCAAGCGGGGAAAGTTTACAACAACGGAGACACCGCATGAGACCTTCCAAATCGACATCGTGGTTCACGACCTTCGCCAAGTGGACGGCGCGGGCGACGGGCCGCCCCTCGACCTTCGCGCTCGCCGCGGCCGTCATCATCGTCTGGGCCGTCACCGGCCCGCTCTTCGCCTTCAGCGACACGTGGCAACTCGTCATCAACACGGGCACCACCATCGTCACGTTCCTGATGGTGTTCCTCATTCAGAACACGCAGAACCGCGACACGGAGGCGGTGCAGGTGAAGCTCGACGAGCTGATCCGCGTGACGAAGGGCGCGCACCTGGCGCTGCTGGACCTGGAGGAGTTGGACGACAAGCAGCTCGACCGCGTCCGCG
>DASZEK010000111.1:0-46685 GCA_035941045.1 Pyrinomonadaceae bacterium
CCCGTGTCGGCGCCGGAGGCGAGGGCGGAGATGAAGGAGGTGAGCTTGACGGAGTTGTTGCGCACGGCCCGGCTCGCGGCGGGCGGCATCTGGTCGCGGTCCTGAAACAGACTTTCGGCGCGCTGGTTGAGGAGGATGAACTTGCCGCTGGAGTCGCAGACGGCGATGGGCTGGCCGACGTTCTCAAGGATGAGGTCGAGGCGGTCGCGCTCACGCCGGGCCTCGGCCTCGGTCTGCTGGAGGAGGGCGAAGTTGCGCGCCAGTTCGTCGTTCGCCCGCCTGAGGTCGGTCACGTCGCGGAAGATGGAGACGAGGCCGATGCGCTCGCCGCGCGCGTTCAGGGCGGGCGTGGAGATGACTTCGAAGTGGATGTCGGAGCCCTCGATGGGGTCCACGAGGATGAGGTCGCGGCCGACGACCTCCTTGGAGACGACCGCCGCGCTGGAGAGGTAGGCGGAGAAGAGCAGGTCGTTCATCTCAAGGGCGCGCTTCTTGCCCTCGTTGGCGTCCTTGCGGTCGCTGAACAGCTCCTCGGCCCGGCGGTTCTGCAAGAGGATTTCGTTGTCGAGGTTGGTCAGGACGATGGGGTCGGCCACCGACTTCATGATGGACTCGACCCACTGGCGCTCGCGCCTGAGCTTGGCGACCGAGGCCGAGAGGCGTTCGGTCTGGACGGTGTTCGAGAGGATGACGCCGACGCGGTCGGCGAAGCGGACGAGCATGTCGAGTCGCGTCTCGCCCAGGGGCTCGCGCGCGGCGGCCACGTAGAGCAGGCCGAGGCAGAGCGACTGCGGCGTCCAGGGCCGCTCCTCCTCGCGGGGGCGCGGCGGCGCGCCGCCGTCGCGGTCGGCGGCCGGCTCGGGGGCGAACTGCCCGCCGAAGAGCGGCAGCGCCAGCATGTCCGTCGTGCTGCCTATCTGTTCGAGGAAGGCCGCGGCCTGCGCGTCGCCGCCCGCGCGCTCGATCCAGACGGGGCGGCCTTCGTGGACGGCCTTGACCTGCGGCGCGTTGGAGTCGAGCGAGAATTGGAGGGCGGCGACGGCCTCGTCGTCGGGGAAGCCGGCGGCGACGCGCACCCGCAGCGAGCCGCGGCGGTGGTCGAGCAGGGCGAAGGCGGCGTGCGGGTGGCCGAGCCCGGTCGTGACGGTGTCGAGCACGAGCGACATCTGCTCGTCGAGCCGCGGCGCCGCCAAAAGCTGCGTCGTCATCTCGAACAGCAGCTCGTACTGCCGAAGCGCCGTCGGCGCCGACGCGTCCGACGGCGCCTCGACGGCGGTCGCTGTGTGGGTGAGACGGTCCATAAAGAAGTCGTCAGTTGTCGGTTGTCAGTTAAAGTCAAAAACTGACAACCGACAACTGATAACCGCCTTCTCAGCTTCTCTCGACCTCAATCGTGGTGCGGCGGCGGGTCTCGTCGCCGAGCGGCTCGGCGGCGCCGGTCCCCATCGCGGGGCGGGAGACGGCGGGCGTCAGGCCGACCGCCTCGGCGTACTTCAGGTACGTGTCGATGGAGGCGACGACGACGCGCGCCTCGACCGTGATGAGGTCAATGCCGACGAGCGAGATGCGGACCCACGCGTCGATGACGATGCCCTTGTCCAGCACGCGGTCGAGTACGTCAATCAGACTGGTTCCGCCGGGTGCTCTCTCAACAGCCATGTGATTTGATTCCTCTCTCTAAGAATAAAACTCGGGCCGCGCCCGGTATGAACGTGCCCCGGCCGGGGGCGGGAAGCCACGCGAGGTGTTCTGGGGAGAAGGCTACTTGCCGGCCTTGCGCGGGGCCGAGCCGCGCGGCGACGGCCGCCCCTTCGAGGCGCGGCGGGCCGGCGTCGGCTTCGGCGGCGCCGCCTCCGGCTCGTCGGACGCGGCGTTGAGCTGCCTGATCTCGCGCTCAAGCGCGGCGACCCGCTCGCGCAGCTCGACGTTCTCGGCCTCGGCCTCGGCGGCGCGCGTCGTCAGGTTCGAGTCGTAGCGCCACCAGTTCAGGCCGATCTGCTCGGCCTTGTCTATCGAGCAGACGAGGAGGCGTATCTGCAACGTCAACAGCTCGACGTTCGCCAGCGACACCTTGATGTCGCCCGCGATGACCAGCCCCTTGTCGAGTATGCGGTCGAGCACGTCCACCAGTCCGGGCGGGCGTGCCGTGATTAAGCTCGTGCGCTCGCTTGACAACTCGCTAGCTCCCTTTCGAGCGGGGGCAGCCTCGTTCACAGACTTCTCGAAAGGCCGCCGAGTGAGACTGCTGCTTCTAAATCAACTTGCCTATCGGGCCTAAATCAAGGTTCAGGTCCTCGTCTTCGAGCCCGAACTGCGCCTTCAGCTCCGCCATCTTCGCTTCGAGCTTCATCAGCGCGAGCCCCAACTCCTCGACCTGCTCGTCCGAGAGCCCGCCGCCCTCCATCCTCCGCACGGCCTGCTTTTCGAGCAGGCGGCGGATGAGTTCAATCAGGGTCAGGACGAGCTTCGCCAAGCCCTGCTCGACCGAGCGCGAGTCGAGGTTGATGCGCTCGGGCAGGGAGTCGGCGACGCGCCGCAGCTCTTCGGCGAACGCGGCCGCGTGCTCCGTCTCGACTTCCGGGCTGACCGGCGCTGGGGAGTCAGGGGGAAACTTCTCCACAAGAGTACCCCGTAACAGTTATTCGTGTCTACAAGCTAAACCGTCGGCCGTATTCTAACAGAAGCGCCTCGCTTCAAGACCGCGGGCCGCTGAAGCTGTAGGGCGGCCACGGCCCGCTCGCCATCAGCCGCAAGTCCTCGCGCTCGCGCCCGAGCGCCCGCACGCGCTCCCTGTATTCTTCCTCGCGCCCCCGCTCTATCAGGTGCGCCGCGCGCACCACCAGACTCCCTTTCGGGTTGACCTGAACGGACGACTCCCGCGCCAAGCCTTCGAGCCGCGAGGCGAGCGCGGCGGCGACCCCCTCGGCCCGGCTCCTCAAAGCCTCCTCGCCCAACACCTCGCGCCGCTTCGCCAGCAGAAAGGCCGTCCCCGCGCCCGCCGCAGGACTCTCGCCGGCCTCCCCCTCATCCTCTTCGACGGCGCCCGCCGCCCGCCCGCCCGCGTCCCAGATGACCTTCGCGCCCATCTCGACGCACCCGCGCACGCGCCCCAAAGCCGCGACCAGCGTCGCCTCCTGCTTCGCCAGATAAGCCCCGAGGCGCGCGTCCTCCACGAGCGTCCCGAAGCGGAAGGGCAAGGGCGTCGAGCGCGCGAGCGCCAGCGCGTTGACGCGGTTGTGCTCCGTCACGTTCTCGCGCGAGGCGGGCACCGCGTCCCCTTCGAACTCGCTGACGACGACCGCGAACGCGCCGCGCCGCACGAGCATGAGGGGCGAGCCGCCGACGCCGGTCGCGCCCTCGAACGTCTCGGCCGCCAGCTCGTCGCCCACGCAGTAGGCGTAGAGCCTCATCACTCGCCGCCTTTCGGCGCGAGGCCGCGCAGGTATTCGAGCCGCCGCTCGCGCTCGCCTAAGACCTCGTTGACCGTCTCGACCGAGCCGAGCAGCACGTTCAGGCCCACGTAGATGAGGTCGATGTCGGCCACGGCAATCGTCACCTCGCCCGCTATCACCAGCCCGCGGTCGAGCACGTGGTCGAGCGTCTCCAGCAGCGACAGCTCTTCCTCCCCGTCGAGAATCAACTCTGCGTCCGTCATGATTATTCCGCCCGCCCGGCGACGAAGTTGTAAGGCGGCCACGGCCCCGTCAGCTCGAACCGGAAGCCGAGCGCGACGTGCTCCTCGGCCAAACGTTCGGCCTCGGCCCTGAACTCCTCGAACCCTTCGCGCGGCACGAGGAAGGCGAGCCGCGCGGCCACCTCGCCCGGCTCGTCGCGCTCGCCCTTGAGCGTGCGCAGCCGCGCCGCGTCGTCGCTCACGCGCCCGAGCCTCGCCTCCGTCTCCGCCGCCACGCGCTTCGTCTCGGCCCGCGTCTCCTCGTCGCGCAGCGCGTCAATCTTCTTGCGCAACAGATAACCCTGCCCCGGCGACGCCGCCGCCGCGCGCTCCGCCATCTCGCGCAAACGCGCGCTGACGCCAACGACCGTTTCCTTCAAGAGCGCGCGGTCCACGTAGACGTTCACGCCCCACTCCTCGCGCCCTTCGAGCCGCCCGAGCACCGACGCGAGCGGCGCCGCGTCCCGCTCAAGCATCTCCGCGACCGACTCGCGGCGCAGGTAAATCGTCCCGAAGCGCAAAGGCACGACCGCCGCCCGCCGCGCGAAGTGCTCGACGACTCGCTCGTGCCTCAAGGCCCTGACGGCGGTCCACGTCGCGTCCGCCAGCCTCGATTCCAACTCCCCCTCGCCGTAGTCCGCGAGCGGCACCCGGCTCACGACCGCGGCCAGCTCGCCCGACTCGACGAGCGAGACGGGCGCCCCTTCCTCGATGGCGACGGGGACGCCCTCGGCCGCGTGCGGCGCGAGCGCGCGCGACGCGCCGACGCAGTAGACGTAGACGGCTTCCGTCTCCTCACCCTTCATCCGACGCTTCCTCTTTGCGCCAGCTCTCGAAGTGCCTGCGAAGTCTCGCCGAGCCTCTGACCTCTTCCGCGTGCTGCGGCGCGACGAAGATGGAGACGTTGCCTCCGAGCCTTGAGCGAAATTCGGCGATGACTTCCGCCTGCGAGCGGCGGCGCGACGCGCAGAAGTCGCAGCCCGCGGCGGCCCGTTCGGTCACGGCGCCGTTAATCAGCAGCCGCCTCATCGGCACGCCGAGCCGCGCGAGACTTGACGACAAACGGGCCGTCTCTTCGAGGCTCATCCGCTCCGGGATGGCGACGCCGACGAACTCGCAATCGCGCTCGTCGGTCAGCATCGCCGCCACACGCTTGATTGACTTCGAGAGCGCGACCAGCTCCTCGGCCACGCCGCCCCAGCGTACCACGTTCTTGTACTTGAGCAGCAGCTTGATGAAAGTCCGCACCCACGAGAGCGCGACCGCCGGCAGTTCGAGGAAGCGCAGCAGGTGTCCCGTCGGCGCCGTGTCCACGACGATGGTCGAGTAGTCGCCGGCCTCAAGCAAGTCGCTGACGGTGGAGAGGGCGGCTATCTCGTCAATGCCGGGCGGCGCGAGCGCGACCAGCTCGCGCATCGCCTCGCGGTCGAACTGTATCTCCCAGCGCGAGCCTCCCGTCAAAGACTCGAACAGCTCGTCGGTCCACGCGCGGTATCTCGCCTTCAACTCCTCGAAGCGCGCGGCCGGGTCAATCTCCCTCGCGTCGAGATTGGCGAGGCCGGCGACGCCGCGCTTCAGCTCACCGACCCGCTCGCCGAAGCTGTCGGAGAGCGAGTGCGCCGGGTCGGTCGAGAAGGCGAGGACGCGCGACTTCTCGTCCGCTTCGGCGAGGGCGAGCGCGGCGGCGGCGGCGGCGGTCGTCTTGCCGACGCCGCCCTTGCCGCCGAAGATTAGCAGGCGCTTCGGCTCAAGCCCGAAACGCTCTCCGCCCGTCGCGGCCTTCCGACTCTTCGCCGGAGCCCGAGTCTTAACAGCCGGGCTGTCAAACTCTTCATGCCAGACCGCGCGCGCGAATTGTCGCAGGGCGCGGGGGCCGCGCACCTCGCCGGGGAAGAGCGGGACGCGGTGCAGGCGAAGGCCGTCGAACTCGCGTTCGAGCGCGCGGAGCCAGCGCGCCTGCATCGTGACGCGCCCGCGGCAGAAGGGGCAGGCGGCGTGCTCGCGCTCGACGCGGTTGATGACAACGTCCGTGACGGGCACGCCCTCCTCTTTGAGTGCCGAGCGGTAGCGCGCGCTCTCCTCGAAGGCCATCGCCTCGGGGATGGTGACGAGGACGAAGCTTGAGCGCGCGGGGTCGAAGAGCATGGCGCGCACGCGCTCGATTCTCTCCGAAAGCTCGCGCAGGAAGATGTCCACACGGTCGGCGCGCGGGGCGCGTCCCCGCACGAAGTGGGCGACCATGTGGCGGTGCTTCTCGCTCATCACGTCGAGCGCGCCGAGCCAGCGCGTGAAGACTTCCGGCAGCCGGAGCATCCGCGACGTGTGGCCCGAGGGCGCCGTGTCCACGACGACGCGCGCGAACGAGCCCGTGCGGTCAACCTCACTCAGCTCGAAGAGCGCCATCACTTCGTCGAGGCCGGGGAGCGAGAGGTCGAGCAGGTCGTTGATGTCGGCTTCGTCGAGGATGGTGCCGCGGTCGGCTATCTCCGCGAGGACGGCGCGGTGCCGCTCCTTGAACTCTTCGAGGGCGCGCGAGGCGTCCATCTCGCGCGCGAAGAGTGTGCGCGCCGCGGCGCCGCGGCCGGCGCGGGCGACTTCGGCGAGGCGGTCGCCGACTTCGACGTTCAAGCTGTCGGAGAGCGAGTGTGCGGGGTCGGTGGAGAAGAGCAGGACGCGCTCGCCGGGGGCCGAGGCGTCGAGGAGCGTGAGGGCGGTGGCGGCGGCGGCGGTCGTCTTGCCGACCCCGCCCTTGCCGCCGAAGAAGAGGTGGCGCGTGTCGGGGAAGTCTGCGGGGAGCTTGCGGTGAGCCCCCGCGCGCGAAGGGGCGTGCGCCTTGGTGCCGCCTTTACTCAAGGCCCCTCCCCGGCCGGCCGACCCGGTCAGCGCCCGCCGCCGGGCTCGTAGAAGTCGCCGCCGTCGTCGCCGCCCGCCTCGATGACCATCGAAGACGACTCGGCCGTGTGCACCTGCCGCAAGGCTTCGAGTTGCCGCTCCTTGATGGTGCGCAGGCGCGCGAACAGCTCGCGCTCGGCCTCGGCGTAGTCCTCGTCGGAAATCTCCTCCAGCTCCAGCCTCATCTGCAACTCTAAAAGCTGCTCCTTGATGACCGACTCGTCGTTCAGCTCCTTGTCGGCCAACTGCTGAATCTGCCGCATGATGAACTTGAAGCCGTTGACGGGCGCCAGCAGGATGTCGTCAATCAAGAACATAAGAAAGGTGTCGGGTGGCGGGTGCCGGGTGCCGGGCGGATTTACCGAAACCCGACACCTGACACCCGACACCCCTTCTTAGGCGGCGCCTTCGCCGCGTTCGAGCTTTAGGCGGATGTGGACGAAGTTGTAGGGCGGCCAGGGGCCTGTGTACTTGAAGGAGAGCATGCCCTCGTACTTGGCGGCGATCTCTTTGACCTTGGCGTCGAACTCCTGCTCGCGGTCGCGCTCGATGAGGAAGGCGGCGTTCATGATCATCTTGTCGCCGATGGGCTTGTTGGCGCGCGAGGCGACGGCCGTGTCGCGCAGGTAGTCGTAGACCTCGCGGACGTAGGCGTCCGACCTCTCCGACAGGGCCGACTCGATGAGGCGGCCGAGCTGCATGCGGGCGAAGTAGGTGGAGCCCGCCCCGCGCGACGTAATCTGCTCCTTGAGGTTGCGTATCTCGTCCGACTCCTTCTCGATCTGGGCGATGACGTGCTCGCGGTCCCAGTTGACCTTCAACCCGAACTCGACCTTGCCCTCCATCTTCGCCAGCACGTCGCGGAGCGCCTCGTAGGTGCCGCGCATCAGCTCCATGATGTCGTCCTCGGTGCGGAAGAGGACGCCGAAGGCCATCGGCAGCACCGTGAACTCGCGCATCACCGTCTCGTTGACCTGCTCGTGGGCGAAGACGTTCTCGCGCGTCGGGTCGTAGACCTGAATGGGCGTGTTCGAGACGACCGCGGCGAGGCCGTCGTGGTGGACGGTGTAGACCTCGTCGCCGCGCCCGCCGATGCCGATGGGGCCGAAGCTGCGCGGCTCCTTGGACTCGATGATGCAGTAGACGTACTTGCCCTCGGGCGTCTGTGCGGCGTTCGGCGTCTCGTTTTCGGCGCTCATTCGGTTCTTCCTGAAGGTGGTTGGCGGTTTGGGAGCGTGCTCGCGCAAGTATAATAGTGGGCGACGCGGCGGCGGCGCAACTACTACCGGCGCCGCGCCCGGTGTTAGAATCCTCGCCTAAGAACCCCGCGCCGCGCCGTGACGTACATAGACCGACGACTTTGGCACCGACGCCTCTGGAGACAATGATGAGCGACCAGCGAAACTGGCTTGAACGTTTGGGCGATAAGATTCCGGGCTACGCCGGCTACGTCGCCAAGGAGCGGCGCCGCGACATCGACAAGCTGCACCGCGAGCATTTGGCGGAGCGGCTGCGCCTGTCGAAGCAGCCCGTCAACGACGCCCTCCGCGAACTCTCTTCGTCGGGCCGCCTCTTCGAAGTCGGGCCGCTCGACCGCGTCCTGAAGAAAATTGACCAGGTCGAGAACCGGGTGCGCTTCGCCTCCTACGGGTACGCCGGCTTCTTCGACGTGCAGAAGATAGAGGAGCCGCAGCTCGACCGCATCTACAGCTTCGACCTCGCGCTCGTCGAGAAGGTCGAGGCGCTGGAGCGGCTGGCGGGCGAGCTTGCGGGGCGCGGCTCGACGGCCGAAGGGCTCAAGCAGGTCGCCTCCGAGCTTGAGCGCGCGGCTGACGACCTCAACCGCACCTTCGACGAACGCTACCGCGCCATCAACGACTTCCGCCCCGGCGACGCCAGTCCGGGCCAGCCGATGTTCAGCTAGAGGGTGTCGGGTGCCGGGTGTCAGTAAAGACATACCGGCACCCGACACCTGACACCCGACACCTGTTTTATGTCCGAACTTTGTCACAACTGCGGGGCTGAGTTGTTCGCCGGTCAGCAGTATTGCCGCCGGTGCGGCGTGGCCGTCGCGTCGGTGCCGCCGCAGGGCGAGGCGCCGACGCAGCTCTTCGAGCAGGGGCCGGAGCCGACGACCGCGCCTGCGGGCGGCGCCACGGGCGCGGCGCACGTCGCGACGGCGCCGCTCGGCGCAGGGCAGCACACGGACCTCTTCGCGGGCGGGCAGATGACCGCGCGCCAGCCGCCGCTCGCCGCCTTCCAGCAGACTTCCCGGCTCACGCCGCCCGCCCCGCCCCGGCGCAAGGGGCGCGCCCTGCTGTGGGTCGTGCTGATTCTCGTCGCCCTCGTCTTCGGCGGCGCCGCCCTCGTCATCGCCTTCATCGTCGGCAGCAACAGCGGCCCCAGCTTCGAGCCCAAGAAGGTCGTCGTCGTTAAAAAGGGAGGGGGCGGGAGCGGCGGCGTCCCCGCGCCGCACGCCCCGCCCGCCCCGGCCGACCTCGCCGAGCGCATCAAGGATGCCATCGGGCGCGCGGGCGTGCCGCTGCCGGTTGACGAGGCGGACGCCGAGGTCGGCGACGAAGAGACGGTCATCAGCCAGTCCTACAAGTTGGCCGATAAGGGTACGTTGACCGTCAAGGGCATGTCGGGCGACGTGTCGGTCGTCGGCACGGACGGCGACGAAGTCGAGGTGGAGATTACCAAGCGAGGCGGGAGCCCGCAGGAGCGCAACGGCGTTCCCGTCCTCTACTCGAAGACCGACGACGCGCTCTCCTTCTTCACGGCCGCGCCGGGCGGCAAGGTTAAAGTCGCTTACGAGATCAAAGTCCCGCGCCGCCTCGGCCGGCTAGAACTCTCCGTCGAGAACGGGACCGTGAAGGTTGACGACTTCGCGGGCGCCGTCGAGGCCGAGGCGAGGAACGGCAGGCTCAACATCTCGGCCGAGGGGCCGGTCAAGGGGAAGGTCACGAACGGCGACGTGGTGGTCGGTTACGGGGTTGATGTCAAGGGGGGGCCGCAGGAGTATTCGGTCACGAACGGCAGCGTCACCGCCTTCTTCGCTGCCTACCCGAAGACCGAGGTGAACGCCCAGACGACGAACGGCACCATCGAGATAGACCCCGTGTACAGGCAGATTCAGGAGAAGCGCGGCGGCGGCATGAGGGCCGTCGGGCGGCTGCGCGAGGAGGGCGGCGCGCCCCTCACGATTAAAGTCTCCAACGGCAACATCAAGCTCAAGCAGTAGGCGTTCGGAAGATTTCAAAGCCGCGGCCGGAGGGCGCGGCCGGGAGGAGAAGCAGCCAGATGGCAATCGAAGTCATACAGTTTCACGACCCGTCGGGGTCGCAGGTCGTCTCGCGCGTGCCGCCGCAGGGGGCGGCCGACATCAAGCTGGGCGCGCAGCTCATCGTGCAGGAGAACCAGTCGGCGGTCTTCTTCCGCGACGGCAAGGCGCTCGACACCTTCGGGCCCGGCCGCCACACGCTGACGACGATGAACGTGCCGCTGCTGACAAGGCTGCTCTCCATCCCCTTCGGCGGCACCTCGCCCTTCCAGGCGGCGGTCGTCTTCGTCGCGCGCCACACCTTCCAGGACATGAAGTGGGGCACGAAGGAGCCCATCGCCTTCCGCGACACCGAGCTTTACATGGTGCGGCTGCGCGCCTTCGGCAAGTACTCGTTCCGCGTCTCGGACCCGCAGCTCTTCGTCGGCTCCGTCGTCGGCACGCGCGGCCTCGTCTCGACTCAGAGCCTAGGCGAGTACCTGCGCGACATCATCGTCTCGCGCCTGAACGACCTCCTCGGCGAGAACCTGAAGACGGTCTTCGACCTGCCGGCCGTCTACGACGAGCTGGCGGCGGGCGTCAAGGGGCGCGTGGCGGAGGACTTCGCCAAGCAGGGGCTTGAGCTGGTTGACATGCTCATCTCGGCCATCACGCCGCCCGAGGAGGTGCAGAAGAAGATTGACGAGCGCGCCTCGATGTCGGCGCTCGGCGACATGGACCGCTACATGCGCTACAAGGCGGCCGAGTCGATGCAGGACGCGGCCAAGCAGCCGGGCGGCGCGGCAGGGACCGGCATGGGCCTCGGCATGGGGTTCGGCTTCGGGCAGGTGATGGCCGACGCCATCGGCGGGCGCGGCGGGCAACAGGGCGGGCAGCAGGGAGGGGGCGGAGGCACCGCCTCGGCCCCGACGACGCCGTGCCCGAAGTGCGGCACGCCCAACCCCACGGGCGCGAAGTTCTGCGCCAACTGCGGCGCCAACGTCCTTCAGGCGGCCGGGGTCAACTGCCCGAGCTGCCAGACGCCCGCGGCGGCGGGCGCGAAGTTCTGCGCCAACTGCGGCACGTCGGTCGAGCCGAAGAAGTGTAAGAACTGCGACACGCCGCTCGCGCCCGGCGCCAAGTTCTGCGCCAACTGCGGCACGGCGACCTGAGCCTTTAAATCGTCATGAACGGATGGCGCCCGATACTCGTCTTGGCCGCCGCCCTGCTGGTGCTCTCGGCCGGGGCGGCGGCCTCGGCCGTGAAGGAGACGGGGACGACGACGCTCGTCTCGCCGCCCGTCCCCGCCCCGACCAGCCCGCGCAAGATTGACGAGTACGGCCGCATACGTTGGAGCGACGAGCGGGCGCGGCTCGACAACGCCGCGATTGAGATACAAAGCGACCCGACGTTACAGTGTTACTTCGTCTGCTACGACGGCAGGGTGGCGCGCGCAGGCGAGGCGAGGCGGCGTTGCCAACGCGCCGCGAACTACATCGTCAGGCGGCACGGCATCGCCCGCGAGCGCGTCCTGACGATGGAGGGCGGCTTCCGCGAACAACTCACCGTCGAAATCTGGCCCGTCCCGGCCGGCGCCGCCCCGCCCTCGGCCTCCCAGACCGTTGACCCCACCGAAGTCAGATTCATTAAGATGAGGCCGCGCCGCAATCAAGGGAGAAGACGGGGTTGAAGTGTGAGTACTGCCACGGCAGTTGCGCGGAGGGCGCGACGAAGTGCGCGGCCTGCGGGGCGCCGCTCTCGGAGGGCGAGCCGCCCGACTTCCGCTTCTGCCCCTTCTGCAAGCGGCGGCTGCTCGCTTTGGGCAGCCCGGCCTGCAACTACTGTGGACGCGCTCTGCCGGCCGACTTCCAGAAGGCCCGCGAGGCGATGTGGCGGCGCGTCTCGGACGCGGGCGCCGGCCGCATGAGCCGCGAAGAGCTTAACGAGCTGGAAAGGTCCGGCGACGACGCCCTGCGCCGCGCCCTCCGCGCCTTCTTCGACCTCGACGAACGCTCGCGGCGCGATTAGGTAAACCCTTCAATCTCTCACCGTACTCTTTAACAACTGCAACGCCCTCTCCATCGCCGGGTCGCGCCCGCGGCGGAGGTCTTCGCGCGTCGGTTCGACTGTCTCGTCGGGCGAGAGGCCCGAGCCTTCGAGCCGCCGGCCCGAGGCCGTGCGGTAGTCCATCTCGCTGATGTCGAGGATGCCGCCGTCGGGCAGCGGGTGGCGGCGCCGTATGCCGAGCACGCAGCCGCACGTCGCCTCGCCCAGCAGCCGCGCCCGCCCGCGCTCCCTGAGCGCCGCCGCGAAGACCTCCGACGCGCTCGCCGTCCGCGCCCCCGTCAGCACGACGACCGGGCCTTCGAAGCGCCTCAACTCCTCGGCCGACGTGAGCAGCGCCGAGCGCGTGAACGGCTCCAGCAGCAGCCGCCCGTCGCGCCCCGTGAAGCGCCCGAGGCTCAACTCCGCCGGCAGCAGCGTCGAAACCACGTCCGCCATCGACTCCGTCTCGCCGCCGCCGTTCTCCCGCAGGTCAACGACGAGCGCGCGCGCCTCCTTCAACTCGCCTCCCAACGCGCGCGAGAGCCGCGGCGCCATCTCCTGCGTGAAGATGTTGAAGCGGACGACGCCGACGCGCCCCGACGCGAGCCGCGCCTCGAACGAGGGCGCGCGCACGGCCACGACGCGCCGCAGCCTCGCCGTCCTCGCGCGCGCCTCGCCCGCACGCCGGAAGGCGACCTCGACCTCCGTCTCCGGCGGGCCCTCGAAGAGTCGCGCGAGCGCGAGCCTCCGCGCGCTCGAAGAGTTGGCCGCCGGCCGCTCCGCGAGTCTCCGCGCGATGACGGACGAGACTGCTTCGCCCGCGACGCTCAACACCTCGTCGCCCGCCCGCAGGCCCGCGCGCCCGGCCGCCGACTCGCGCTCCACGTTTGAGACGACGACCGCGCCCTCCGACTCGCGGACCGAGACGCCGACGGTGACGAAGCGCCGGACGCGCCAGTCGGCACCCTCGCCCGGCGCGAAGACGCGCGTGTGCGGGTCGCGCAGGCTCGCCAGCATCCGCCGCAGCACGGCGTACAACTCCTCGACGCTCCCGGCCTCCTCCGCCTGCGGCCTCAACGCGCGCCGCATCTCCTGCCAGTCAACGCCGTGCAGGCCGGGGTCGAAGTAGCGCGCGCGCACCTGCTCCCACACTTCGTCGAAGACGCGCAAACGCGCCTCACGCCCCGAAGAGTTGACGGCAGGCCGCGCCGCGCCCGAGAGGCACGCGAGCAGGCACAGGGCCGCGAGCCACAGGGCCGTGACCTTCCGGGTTCGCGGGGCGTGCCTCTTAAATTTCATTTCTCCTTCGGCGGGCGGCGGAAGTTGTAGCGCAGCAGGACGCGCACGGCGACGCGCTCGCCGTCGCGCTCGGCCGGGTGAAAGTTCATGCGGCGGATGGTCGCCGCGACCTCGTCGTCTAAGCCGAAGCCGGCCCAGCGGACGATGTCGATTCGAGTCACTTTCCCCGCCGCGTCTATCTCGACCGAAGCGTCAACGGTCGCCTCGGCCTCGGCGCGCGCGGCCGTCTCCGGGTAGGAAGGGCGCAAACGCCTGTACGGCGCCGGCTCGCGCACGCCCGCGGTCTGCGCGCCGTCCGCCTCGACCGAAAGGTCTATAACAGCCCCGCTCTCATTATCGGCGCCCGGCGCGCGTTCGCGCTCTTCGCGCACGGCGGCCTCCTCCATCGCAGCGAGGTAGCGGGCGGCCGTCGCGGGGCCGATTGACGAGAGCAGGGCTGCTTCGGCCTCTTCGGCGGTGGCGCGCTCGGCCGCGGGGCGGTCCCAGAGCAGGAGGCGGCCGGTGCGCGCGCTGACGAGGAAGACGGAGGCGTAGGACTCGAAGTAGACGGGGCGCTCGGAGGGCGAGCGGCGGATGGTCTGCGCGTCGCCGGTCAGGAAGAAGTCGCAGCCGACGGCCGAGCCGAGGTCGCGCGCCTCCCCGAGCGTCATGTTGAGCGAGCCCGCGTAGCCGACGCCGCGCGCCGCCGCCCGCGCCAACCCGCGGTCGAGCACCGCGAACTTCCGCGCGCCCTCGCGCGCAAGCACCTGCGCCACGCGCTCGGCCGCGCGCAGGCCCGTCCCGGTCCCGCCGAAGTCGAGCACGGCCACCTGCCCGCGCCCGCCTTGCCCGGCCGCGGCCGGGGCCGAAAGAATAACGAAGAGGAAGACGAGCGCGCGACTAAGCATCCTACTTTAAAGGGTCGGCGTAGACGCCGGGCGTGCTGTCGGGGATGAGCGTGGCGCCGACGGCCCTCGCGTAGAAGTCGGCGGGGCCGACTCCGCCGATGACGGCGTAAGCGTAACCCATCTCGCGCAAGCCCCACAGCGAGGCCACGAGCAGCGCGCGCCCGACGCCGCGCCCGCGCTCCTCCTCGACGACGCCCGTCGGCCCGAAGAAGTTCCGCCGCGTGCACTCGTAAGCCGCGAAGCCCACGAGCCGCCCCTCACGCGCCGCGACGAACACCGTCACCGGCTGCCGCGCGAACCCGACGGAGATTTCGTCGGCCCAACCCTCGCTAAAGACGCGCGACACGAACGCACGGACCTTCGACAGTTCCCACGGCTGCGCCCGCCTCACCACCACGCCCCCCGACTCCGGGCCGGGCGGCGGCAGACGCAGAAGGTTGACGAGCATGTCCGGCATGGGCGGTCACTTGTGATAGAGCGCGTAGACTTCTTCCTTGGCCTCGTCGGGGAAGCAGACGCGGTAGAGGCGGTAGCCCCGGAGGCCGCGGACGGCCTCGCTGACTTCGCTGATTTCGCGGACGCGGGGGCGGGCGTAGCCGTCCTCGACGTAGATGAGCGACTTGGCCTCGACCTCTTCGGCGTTGTAGTAGGAGTAGTAGGGCACGTCGCCCGCGTGGTCTTCGATGAAGTAGTAGTCGGGGTCGAAGCCGCGGCGCTCGACGGCCGCGCGGGCGGCCGAGAGGAAGGGCGCTCGCTCGGCCTGGGGCATGTCGAGGTCGATGGCTTTGAAGAGGCGGCGGGCGACGAAGCGGCGCGCGAGGTCGCGGAGCACGGCGTCGGAGGAGTGCTGCCACTGTTTGACGTGGAAGAGCACGTCGGAGTCGTCCATCTCGATGTGGTCGGCGAGCGTGAGCGGGCGGCGGCGGAGCACCTTCTCGAAGGCCGTGCCGGGCGCGCACCACACGTCGCCGCCTCGCGCGAGGACTTCCAAAGCGCGCCTCAGGGTCGAGCGCAGGACGGCCTCGGCCGAGCGCAGCGTCCGGTGGAAGTAGACCTGCCGGAACATGTAGTAGCGCGCCTGCAAGTACTCCTCGACGGCGTAGAGGCCGCGCGCGGCGACGTAGATGCGCTCGTTGGCCTCGTCCACCTCGATGGCGTTGACGACCCATTCGAGGTCGTAGAGGCCGTACTTCGCGCCCGTCATCAAAGAGTCGCGCAGCAGGTAGTCCATGCGGTCAACGTCCAATTGCGAGGAGACGAGCTGCGCGAAGAAGGAGGGGCGGAAGCCGCCCTCGACGATGTCGGCGACGCGGCGCGGGAGGTCGGGCGAGAACTCGGAGAGGACGCGGCCGACTTCCGTTTCCGGGCTCGTCACGGCGGTGACGGTCCACTCCTCGTGGTGGAAGTGTAAGACCTTCTCCATGACGTGCGAGAAGGGGCCGTGGCCGATGTCGTGGAGCAGCGCCGCCGCGCGCGCCGCCGCGCGCTCCTCCTCGCCGATGGGGTATTTCTCGGAGAGGCGGTCGAGGACGCGCGTCATCAGGTGGAGCACGCCGAGCGAGTGCGCGAAGCGCGAGTGCTCGGCGCCCTGGTAGGTGAAGAGGGCGAGGCCGAGCTGTTTGATGCGCCGGAGGCGCTGGAACTCGAAGGAGTCTATGAGGCGCACCATCAGCCGCCCCTCGTCCGTGTCGGTGCGGAGGCGGATGATGTTGTGGACCGGGTCGCGGTAGATGCGTTCGGACACTCTTTCGGCCTCTCTCGGGCTTCCTCTAAAAATTTGTGGGGGGCGGCCGGCGCGACTATACTACCGCACACCCGCGCGTTAGTCCGAACCGCCCACGGAGGCCGCCATGAAGAGTCGCCGCCCAAGTCTCGGGGCGCCAGCCCCGCCGTCGAACGTGCCCGCCGCCCTCGTCCTCCTGCTGCTGCTGCTCGCGCCGCCCGCCGCGCGGGCGCAGTCGTCCGGCCGCCCCACGCGCCGGCCCGCCGGCCCCGCGCCGCGCGAGACGCAGGCGCCGAGCATCCGCGAGCGGATGCGCATCATGCTTGAGATGGAGAAGGAGGCGGCGAGGCCGCGCCCCGAGGACAAGGCGTCGCTGCCGATGGAGCAGATAGCCGAGGACTTCGAGCGTTTGCAGGCCGTCAACAACCGGATGATGGCCGCCGTCATGCCGTCGGAAGCGCCCGACTACGGGCTCATCGCGGAGGCCGTGGCGGAGATGAGGAAGCGCGCCTCGCGCCTTAAGTCGAACCTCCCGCTGCCGCGGCCCGAGAAGGAGTCGGCGGCGGGCGAGCCTTACGCGCCGCCGGCCGACGGCGCCGGGATGAAGCGGGTGCTGCTCAGGCTCGACCGCGCGCTGATGAGCTTCGTCAGGAGCCCCGTCTTCAAGAACACGGACGTGGTGAACGCCGGGGACGGCGCGCGCGCCGGGCGCGACCTCGACGAAGTCATCGAGCTGAGCCGTTTAATCGGCCGCGACGCGGAGAGGATGCGGAAGGGCGGCGGGAAGCCTTAGGCAGACGGCCGGGGGCGAATGAGAAAGGCGTGCCGGGCAGGGAAGCCCGGCACGCCTTTCGTCGTTGTGGCCGCCGCTAGAACTGGTAGCGGAGGGCGAACTGCATGACGCGCCCGGCCTTGGTCTCGTTGAGCGGCGTCTGCGTGGAGGTGAAGCGGCCGAAGTCCGGGTTGGCCTCCGGCTTGAAGACGAAGGGGTCTTGCGTCAGGCTTTGGTCGGCGAGCGTGTTGCCGTCGAAGCGCTGCGTGTTGGTGACGTTGAAGACCTCCCAGCGGAACTGGATGGAGTGGCCCTCCCAAGGCATCCGGAAGGACTTGGAGAGCCCGGCGTCGAGCGAGATGTAGCCGGGGCCGCGGATGACGTTGCGGTCGCCGGCCTCGCCGGGCCGCGCGTCGCGGAAGCTCTGGAGGGCGGCCGTCGGGTCGGCGAAGAGGTTCGGCTCGCCGTTGAAGTTGCCCGGCGAGGCGACGACGGGCCGGACGCGGACGCCGTTCGACTGCGCGTTCCAGTTCGTCGCCCAGCGGTCGGACTGGAAGAAGCCGAAGAGGACGGGCAGCCCCGAGTTCCAGCGGAAGATGCCCGTCAGTTGCCAGCCGCCCAGCACGCCGTCGGCCCACTTGTTCATGTCGTGGCCGAGCCAGCGCCCGCGCCCGACGGGCAGGCCGACGAGCCAGTTGGCGTTGACGACGTGGCGCACGTCGAAGTCCGAGCTGGCGTAGTTCTGGTCGGGGTTGAGCGGGTTGAGGATGAAGGCCGTGCCGTAGCCGGTCGAGCTTTGCAGGCCGGAGGCGGTGTCGAGCGAGTGCGAGAGCGTGTAGTTGAGGTCGAAGACGAGGTCGTTTCGGAGGCGCTGGCGGAGCGAGAACTGGGCCGAGTTGTAGTTCGACTCGGCGATGGTCGAGAAGACGGAGAGCGCCCCGTACTGCGGGTGGAAGAAGGTGTTGTTGAAGCGCGCCGGGCCGGGGCAGAAGTTGGCGTCCTGCGGGGTGCAGTTGGCTGAGTCGTCCCAGAGGAGCTGCGCGAAGGTGTAGTCGGTCGAGTTGCGCCCGCCGACCGAGGAGAGCGCGAAGCGGCGGTAGGCGGCCTGCGTCGCCGTCAGCGCCTGCGTCGTGCCGAGCACGTTGAAGTTGCCGGCGAGGCCGGGGAACATGTTCTCGAAGAACGGGATGGGCGCGACGGAGGTGATGGCCGCGCCCGCGTAGCGCAGGTCGACGAGGCGGTTGGCGGCCTCGTACCACGTCATGCCCGACTGCGGGTCGCGGATGTTGTTGAGGTGCATCACGTCGCGCGTGGCTAAGAGCTTGCGGGCGAAGCGGCCGACGTAGGCCGTCTCGAACGAGAGTCCCTTGCCCAGCTCGCGGCCGTAGGAGACGTTGACGCTGTGGTTGTAGGGCGTCGTGATGGTGTCGTCGAGCGACTGCTCGATGCGCTGGTCCTCGTTGGCCGGCGTCGTCAGCGGGAAGCTGAGCGAGGTCGGCAGGTCGAAGCCGCGGGCGAGCAGCAGCGGCCGGACGTTGACGTTCGAGCCGGTGAAGAGCGGCCCGAGGCGGTCGGTGACGTTGAAGGTGTTGGCGGCGATGGAGCGCGCCGAGCTGAAGCCGAGCGAGGAGTTGAGGTCGAAGTTGACGGCGAGCTGGCTGCCGATGCGGTCGTAGGTCAGGCGGTAGCCGGCGCGGATGACGCTCTTGCCCTGGCGCCCGATGAGGCGGCCGAAGAAGTTGTCGCCGAAGTCGGGCGAGTAGGCGACGGCGACCGAGGGCGCGAAGTTGTTCCAGTCCTGGTCGTAGTAGCCGGGCCGGTCGTTGGCCTTGCCCGACTTGTCGAGCGTGATGAGTTCATTCAGCGGCACGCCCATCTCGGCGCTCTCGACGCGGCGGCGGAAGAAGTCGCCGAGGCCGACGGTCGGGGAGACCTGCACGCCGTTCTTCTCGTAGACGGGCGTCGATGTGGACCAGCGCACGCCGTAGGTGAACGTCAGGTTCGGGCGCCAGCGCCAGGAGTCCTGCAAGTAGACCTCGTACTCCTGCGTGGCGAACGAGCGGGTCGAGGGCGAGCCGGCCGCGAGGAGCTGGCCCGAGGCGTCGTACTGGAGGTTGGCGGCGAACTGCGAGAAGCGGCCGATGACGGCCGTCAGCGCGTCGCGCAGGTCGGTCTCGGAGGCGGACGACACGTCGGAGAAGATGGGGTCGCCGTTGTCGTCGAAGAGGATCACGTCGCCCGAGGCGTCGTAGAACGAGGGGTTGGTGATGGCGCTGTCGAAGGAGGCGGCGAAGGAGTTGCGGTTGTTGGTGATGAGGCGGACGTTGCCGCCCATCTGGTAGGTGTGCGTCCCCTTCACCCACGAGAAGTCTTCGACGAAGTTGTGGACCGGGGTCGTGCGCTCCAGCGTCCGCTTGAAGCCGAGCGGGCGGAAGACGAAGCGGAAGGAGAGGAGGTTCGAGGTCGAGTCGCCCTGGTCGGTGAAGGCGGCGCGCGTGAAGCCGTACGTGAAGCGGTTGACGCGGTTGTTCGAGATGGTCCAGGTGTGGCCGGCGGCGACGCCCCACGGGTGGTTCCAGAGCGTGAGCGCGGGCGAGTCGGGGAAGCACTGGACGTTGTCGCCGTTGCTGCTGCAATCGGGCGCGCCGTAGACGGAGTGGGCGACGGTGTCCTGCTGGTAGTTGCCGCGCAGGAAGAAGGTCTGGCGGCTGGTCGGCTGGAAGTCGAAGCGCGTGATGTAGGTGTTGAGCTTGGCGGGCGTGCTCGCGTTGAAGCGGAAGCCCGAGGTGTTGAGGCCGTCGCCGACGCCGGGGTCGTTGGCCGGGTAGCGGGTGGCGGCGCTGGCGAGCGCGGCGAGGGCCAGCGGGTTGACGCCGGGCGAGACGCCGTTGGCCGCGTTGTAGGCGGCGTTAATCTGCGCGACGTTCAGGCAGCGGACCCCGGCGGGCGTCCCCGCGGGGCAGTTCGGGTCGGAGGCGCCGCTGTCGGTGCGGTAGCGCACGATGCCCTGGCCGAGCGTGGCGAGCGGCACCTCGCGGACGACGGTCGTCGCCGTCGCCTCGCGGAAGCCCTCGTAGGTGCCGAAGAAGAAGATCTTGTCCTTCTTGATGGGGCCGCCGATGGAGCCGCCGAAGATGTTGCGCAGGAGCGGCGGGCGCTCGACGCCGGCCTTGTTGTTGAAGAAGTCGTTGGCGCTCGTCACCGTGTTGCGGTGGTACTCGTAGAGCGAGCCGTGGAAGTCGTTGGTGCCCGACTTGGTGACGAGAGAGACCTGCGCGCCGGAGGAGCGGCCCTGCTCGGCGTTCGGGTTGGTGGTGATGACGCGGAACTCCTGGAGCGAGTCGGGCGTCGAGCGCAGGACGCTGGCGAACGCCTCGTCCGTGACCACGTCGAGGCCGCGCTGCTGCTCGTTCACGTCCACGCCGTCTAAGAGGACGTTGGCCTGGTCGGCGCGCCCGCCGTTGACGTAGCCGGTGCGGGTGACGCCGGTCTGGAGCGAGAGCAGGCCGACGACGTTGCGCGCGTTCAAGGGGAGCGCCTCGATGCGGCGGTTCTCGAAGGCCGTGCCGATGGTGGCGTCGGTGGTGTTGAGCGGCGCCTCGATGGAGCTGGTGACGGTGACGGTCTCGGTTTCGAGTCCGGCTTCGAGCTGCACGTCAACGTCGGTCGGCGTGTCCACGAGCGCGCGCACGTCGGCGACCGTGACCTTCTTGAAGCCCTTCGACTCGACCTCGACGCGGTAGCTGCCCGGCGGGATGGCGGCGAAGACGTAGCCGCCCTCCTCGTTCGTCACCGCCGTGCGCGAGGCGTTCTTGTCCACGTCCACGAGCGTCACGTTGGCGCCCGTCACGACGTTGCCCTGCTGGTCGCGGACCGTGCCGCGCACCGTCGAGCGGCCCGTCTGCGCGAGGGCGGCCGTCGCGCCCAGCAGCAGGCAGAGCAGGGCGGCGGCGAGCCGCCGCGCGGGGGGGAGTGTCTGAAGATTTATGGTGTGCATAGAGCCTCCAGTTTGAAATCTGGCAGTCCGCCCGGACCGTGGGCTGGGCCGGGATAAAGTCCGCTTGAGATTGCTTCGTTCGGAACGGAGTGGGCTCTTAACGCTCGGCTGCCGTGCGGCCGGCCCTATTTGCGCGAGGGGCCGAACACTTGGCCGATATTTGGAAGACGTGAAGCCGCGTTGCAAGCAACATTCCACCGGCGGGCCCGCGGAAATTACGCGAGCGAAATGAGGGCGGGCCGCGGCGGAATCCAAATAACTAAATAACTAAAGATAAGGCCGTACGAATTTTTGGATATGAGGCGGGCGGGCCGGCGTCGCCTACTCGATGTGTTCGAGCAGGTGGCCGAGCTTCTCTTTCTTCGTGCGCAGGTAGTGCATGGCGGCGTCGGCCGGCTCGACTTCGAGCGCGACGCGCTCGACGACTCTCAGGCCCGCCTCCTCCATCGCGCGCAGCTTCAAAGGGTTGTTCGACATCATCCGCACCTGACACAGCCCGAGGTCGAAGAGCACTTCGGCACACTGTCGGTACTCGCGCAGGTCAACGGCGAGGCCGAGACGCTCGTTGGCCTCTATGGTGTCGGCGCCCTCGTCCTGGAGGGCGTAGGCGCGAATCTTGTTGATGATGCCGATGCCGCGCCCCTCTTGCAGTTGGTAGACGATGGCGCCGCGCCCCTCCTGCTCGATGAGTCGCATGGCGGCGTGCAGTTGCGGCCCGCAGTCGCACTTCGTCGAGCCGAACACGTCGCCCGTCAAGCACTGGGAGTGGATGCGGGCGAGCGTGGGGAGGTCGGGCCGGAGGTCGCCTTTGAAGAGGGCGACGAACTCCTCCTCGCTCACGGTCGAGCGGTAGCCGGCGATGCGGAACTCGCCGACCGCCGTCGGCAGCCGCGCCACCGACACGCGCTCGACCGTCAAAGACTGCTTCGCCCAAGGGCACTCTAACGTCGCTTCTTCGCTCAACTCTCAAACTCCTCGCCGGGTTTTCCGTTGAAGAGATTATAGGAGCGAAACCCGCAAATCGTAAATCGCCAATCGTGAATGGAGGCGGCGCCTTGGAGATTCCCGATTTACGATTCCCGATTCGCGGCTTTTTATTTATGATGAGGTCGCCATGAGCTGGGAAGAGGGCGAGAAAACTCACACGACGGTGCCGGCCGATAGGCGCGGCCGCGCGCCGGGCGGGCGCGAGCGCCACCCCGCGCTCGTCTTCCTGCGCGGCGAGCTGATAGCCGCCCCGATACCGCTGGAGCGCGAGGAGGTGACGCTCGGGCGCTCGCTCGAAGCCGACGTGCGCGTCAACGACGCCCTCGCCTCGCGCAGCCACGCCCGCATCACCATCGAGCGCGACCCCTCGACCGGCGAGCGGCGCTACCGCCTCAACGACCTCGACTCCACCAACGGCACGCTCCTCAACGGCGAGCCCGTCCGCCAAGCCTACTTGCAGGACGGCGACAAGCTGACCATCGGCGAGCAGCTCTTGCGCTTCGACCTGCTAGACGACATCGACCGCGAGTTCCAGCGCCAGATTCACCGCCTGCTCGCCCACGACGAGCTGACCGGACTCCTGACCAGCCGCTCCTTCTTCTCCGAGCTGCGCCGCGAGGCCGCGCGCTCCGAGGCCGAGGAGCGACCTTTTTGCGTCCTGATGATGGACCTCGACCACTTCAAGTCGGTCAACGACCGCTACGGCCACCTCGTCGGCAGCCAGACCATCGAGGAGGTGAGCACGCTCATCACGCGGGCGCTCAGGGCCGGCGACGTGGCGGCGCGCTTCGGCGGCGAGGAGTTCGCGGCCTTCCTCCTGAACGCCGACTGCGCCCAAGGGCTCGTCGCCGCCGAGCGCGTCAGAAGCTCCGTCGAGGCGTACCACTTCGCGGCCGCGCGCCGCGGCGGGGCCAGCGACACGGGCGAAGTCCTGCGCGTCACCATCAGCGTCGGCGTCGCCGCCTACCCGGACGACGGGCGCGACCCCATCCAACTCGTCGAGATGGCCGACACGGCGCTCTACCGCGCGAAGAACCTCGGCCGCAACCGCGTCGTCGCCTACTGCCTCGCGCCGCCCGAGCCGCGCGCGGGCGGCACGCCCTCGAACGAGCCGCGTTGACGGGCAGCCGGGCCCGGTCGTCTTGCGCCGCCGCGGAAATTTGCTATCATGGCCGCGCTTCGACAAAACCCCCTTTTAAAGTTTCCCTCCAAAGAACCCGAAGGGCCGGAGCCCGTCCGAATGTTGATGAGAAGACTGCTTACCGGAGTCGTCGCAGCCGTCGCCGTCTGCGCGCTCGCCGCCGGTGTCAAAGCCCAGGAGCCGACGCCGACGCCGTCAGCCGTGCCGGCCGACGTGTCCATCACGGCGCGCGTGACGGCGCGCGAGCTGCGCTTCGAGAAGGTGCCGAATACTTCGGTCGAGTTCACCGGCAAGCCGAAGCGCGAGACGGTCTGGGAGGCCGACCGCCAGAACCTGCCGACGCCGGTCCGGCCCGGCGTCACCTACCGCGACATCGGCATCACGCTCCGCATCACGAGCGTCTTCGCCGACATCGACCGCATCGTCGCCGAAGCACTCGGCGAAATCCCCCCGAGCCCCGACCCCGCGCCCGAAGCTGCCCCGCCGAGGCCCGCCCCCCCGCGGCCGACCGCGTCCGCGCGAAGGAGGGGGAGAAGATGACGCGGGCCGCGCTTCACGTCCTTATCGTCTGCGCCGCGCTCGCCGTCATGGCGACGCAAGCCCGCGCTCAGACGCAGCCCGCCCCGCAGCGGAGTAAGGACGAAGACTTCGAGTTGAACATCACCGAGCGCCGCATCGTGGAAACGGACCTGTACGCGGGGACGGAGCTTGCGGCCGGCGACGCGCGCGGCCGGGGCTTGGACCTGCGCGTCGGCGTGATGGTGCGCGCCGGAAGCATCGAAGTGCTGCTGCGCGAGGTGCACGGCCGCGTCCGCTTCCGCGCCGACCTCGGCCCCTTGCTCCGCCTCCTCGACGCTCGACGCGCAAACTCTCAGGCGCCCCCCGCCACGACGCCTTCCGCGCCCCCGAAGTGAAGTCAAAACTTTTTCGGAGGAGAACATGAAGAAGCTTTCACCGTTGGGAGCTTTACTAATCGTCGTCCTCTGCTGCGCCGCCGCCGGCGCGCAGGACACGACGACCACGACGAACCGCGGCGACGCCAACGCCTCGATCACCGGCAGCTCCACGGGAGCGCGCCAGCAGCAGCCGACGCCGCGCCCAACGCCGCCCGGCGTCACGCCCGTCCGCCCGCTCTCGCAGGAAGACATCCGGCGCCAGCAGGAGGCCAGCGAGCGCCGCCGCCAGTCGGCCGCCACCGGCGACCCCGACGTGCTGCTCGACGTGCCGAACCTCTCGGTCGAGGAGATAACGCTGAAGGTCAAGAACCTGCGCGCCCGCGTCTCGCTCGACGCCCGACTCGCCAACCTGCTCGCGCTGACGGCCGGCGCCGACGCGAGCGTCGACGACGTGGACCTGACCATCAAGGGCGTGCGCGCCGAAGTGCTCCTGAAGGTCAGGCTCGACAACGTCGCCGCCATCATCGACCGCACGCTGACGACCGTTGACCGCAACCCGCAGATACTCGAACGCCTCCTCCAGTCCGTTGACAACACGGTCGGCACCGTCGGCGGCGTCGCCAACACCGCGCTCCAGCCGGGCGGCGTCGTGGACCGCACGGTCGGCACCGTCGGCCAGACCGTGGGCAACCTGACGCAGCCGGGCGGGCTGCTAAGCAGCACCGTCAACACGCTCGGCCAGACCGTCCAGCGCGTCGTTGACCGCTCCGGCAGCATCGTCGAGCGCACGCTCGACACGGCGGGCTCGGTCGTGGGCCAGCGCGTCGTCGGCAACGTCACCGGCCTCACCCGGCAGGGCGAGGAGACGACCAACACGGCCGGCCAGACGCTCCGCCGCGTCGTTGACACCACCGGCGCCGTCATCGAGCTGACGCTCGACCAGGCCGGCCGCGTCATCAACACGCGCGTCGTCAGCCAAGCCACACGGCCGTAAGTAAAGAAGGGGAAAAGGTGCCGGGTGCCGGGTGCCAGGTGTCGGGTAAGAGTGAGTTGTCTTCCCCCGTCACCCGACACCCGGCGCCCGACACCTTTTTCTGCAACCCGCGTGGCCGCGGGGCGTGTAAGGCCCGGTGTGGGAGCGGTTGCGCGCCCCGCTCGGCGCGCGTTATGCTTCTCGGGTAGAAGGCGCCCGCCGCCGCCCCCTTGGTCTCTTCGGAAAGCAAGAGTTAAGTGTTAGCCAGACTCAATCTCGCCAGCGACCCTTTCCGCAACCGCGCGCTGCCGTGGACGGTCGCCGTCGTCGTCTCGGCCGTCTCGCTGCTGGCGCTCGCCTACGTCCTCTCGGAATACCGCCGCGCCTCGGCCGAGACGGCGCTGGCCGACCGGCAGGTGCGAGAGCTGAACGCGCGCCGCGCCGAACTCGACCGCCAGGCCGCAGAGATTAAGCAGACCATCCCGCCCGAGCAGCAGGAGACGCTGAAGGCCGCCCACTCGCTCGTTGACCTCAAGAGCTTCTCGTGGTCGCGCCTCTTCGTTGACCTCGAAGAAGTGCTGCCTTCGAGCGTCCGCGTCTCGCGCATCAACGTCCGCGACGTGACGCGCGCGGGCGACCTGACGCGCGCCGACCTCGACCTGACGGTCGTCGGCCGCGCGCCCACCGACGTGACCGGCATGATCGACGAGATGAACCGCGTCGGGACCTTCACGGCCATCCCCGTCAGCGAGAACCAGAAGTCGGGCCGCGGCGAGAGCGGCTACGAGTGGATTCTGCGCGTCACCTACACGCAGCGTTCGCGCGCCGCACGCCCCGCCGAAGAGGGCGGGCGCGAGGCCGGCGCCGCGCGCGCCGCCTCCAACGGCGCCGGGGGGCTTGAGTAGCTTGAGAGACGACACGGCAGTCACGAGGAACGCCGGAGAGGCGCCGCCGCAGCCCGGCCCCGCCGCGCGCCTCGGCGCCCTGCGCGCCGCCGGCCGCCGCGGGCCGCTCGGCCTGCCCGAAATCGCCGCCCTCGCCGTCGCGGGCGCGCTCCTGCTCGCGGCCGTCTTCTCCTACCTCTTCCTGCTCGTTCCCGAACGCTCGCGCCAGCAGTCTCTCAACACCGACCGCGAGACGCTACAGCGGCAACTGATGAGCACGCAGGTCGTCGCCGAAGAGAACATGGGCACGCAGGACCGCGTGCGCGGCATCCTCGGGAGCCTCGAAAACTTCGAGCTACAGCACCTCGGCCAGAGCGGCAGCGGCACGAAGACCGTCATCGAAGAGCTGAACCGCCTCATCCTCAAGAACGGCCTGCGCATCAGCGGCGGCATCAACTTCACGCAGCTACAGGAGACCGTGCCCGGCTCCGAGGAGGCGCGGCGCGGCACGGCGCGGCGCGGCGCGGGCAGTCAGGAAGGCCCGACGCGCGTCGTCCAGAGCGTCTTCCCCGGCATCGGCGTCATCCTCACGGTCGAAGGCACCTACCAGAACCTCCGCCGCTTCGTCCGCGACATCGAGGCCGACCGCCAGTTCGTCGTCATCAACTCGGTCGAGTTAGAAGGCATCACCGACACGACCGGCGTCACGTCGGCCCCCATCACCGGCGAGGCCCCGGCGGCGCCCTCCGGCCCCTCGCGCGGCGCCCTCGTCAGCCTCCGGCTCGACCTGGCCGCTTACTTCCGCCGTGCCGCCGCCGCCACGGCGCCGCCCGCGCAGTAAACTCATGGCCCTCTTCGAAGGAAAAACTCCGGCCGAGCGCAACAAGATGATCGCGGCGATGGTGCTCCCCGCGCTCGCCTTCATCTTCGTCCTGCGCATGCTCTTCGGCGGCTCCGACCCAGCCCGCCCGGCCCCGAAGAACGCTAACACCAAGGCGCGGCCTTCGCCGACGCGCGCCGCTAACGCCGCCAAGGATGAAGAGGCCGCCGCCGCCGAAGCCTACCAGTTGATGAGGGAAGTCACGTACGTGCGGCCCGAGTTCGCGGGCGGCGAGGCCGGGCGCAACATCTTCGCCTTCTACGTGCGCCCCGTCCCGACGCCCGGCGCCGCCGTCGCCCCCTCGGTGGCGCCGGCCACGCCCACGCCGACGCCGCCCATCCTCCTCGCCACGCTCACGCCGCAAAGCGTCTTCGCCGGCACGGCCGGCTTCACGCTCCAACTCGCGGGCGACAAGTTCGACCCGGCCGCGCGCGTCTACCTCGACAACCAGGAGATGCCGACGCAGTACCGCAGCCCGCAGCAGCTCTCCGCCAACGTGCCGGCCGCGTCCATCGCCGGCCAGGGCCAGCGCCAGATTCTCGTCCGCACGCCCGACGGCCAGCTCTACTCGAACGCGCAAGTCCTCAACGTCATGCAGCCCCCGCAGCCGACCTACACCTACGTCGGCCTGCTCAAGCACCCCAAGCTCAACACGGCCGTGCTCAAGGACCAGCGCGGCGAGCTCCACAGCGTGCGCGAGGGCGACCTCGTCGAAGGCCGCTTCCGCGTCGTCAGCATCAACGACAAGGCCGTCCAACTGGTGGACAAGGACCTCAACGTCAAACACTCGATGTCCTTCGTCGAGTCGCGCAACAGCCCGCAGACGGGCCGCGTCCCCGGCTCGGTCCAGCCGCCGCCCCCGAACACCGATGACGATGAGCCCTGATCACGTCCACGCCACGCCCGGCCGCGCGCGTCCGTCCCAAGGCGGCTACGCCCTCATCGCCCTGCTCGCGCTGATGACGCTGCTCATGATCGCGGCGATGGCCGCGGCCCCGAGCCTGCGCCAGCAGACGCGCCGCGAGCGCGAGCTGGAAACCATCGCCCGCGGCGAGGAGGTGGCCGAGGCCATCCGCGCCTTTATCCACTACACGAACCGCCCGCCCACCTCGATGGACGAGTTGATGGAGGGCGCACCCGTCGGCGTCAAGAAGGTCCGCGTGCTGCGCGCCAGCGCCGCCTGCGACCCGCTCACCAGCAGCGAGGACAAGTGCGGCGAGTGGAAACTCGTCAAGGCCAACGACCCCGCCCTCATAAACTTCGTCGTCGAACTCACGAAGTACACCAACGGCCGGCCGCCCGCCACCAACGACCCGAAGCTCCAGGCCATCGCCAACACCCTGCCGCGGCCCGCCGCCATCATCGACACCGGCACGCGCCGCGAAGCGCCCTGCGGCGAAGGCGTGTCGAGCAACGGCCCCTTCATCGGCGTCATGAGCACCAGTTGCGTCGAGCGATCCGTCGTCGCCTACTACGGCATCGAGCAGCACGCCGGCTGGGTCTTCACCCCCTTCTACAGGTGAGCGAGTGAGCGCGGCGTAACGTCGCGTTCCTAACACATCGCGCGCTCCGCGGGCTTACTGTCCGCGAGCGCGCGAATTTTTTTGTGCGCTAATTTGAATTAAGTTATTGACATCTATTTTTAATGTGTTTATAAATCCCAACATGTTGTGCGCCATTCAACCTAGGCCACAAGAGAAAAAGTGATACAGTATCTTGTGGTGAGGCACACTCAAACCGGAAAGGAGCAGGTACAACTTATGGCAGCTTCAAAGAAGTCAGGTGGCAGCAAAAAGGGCGGCTCGAAGGGCGGCTCGAAGGGTGGTTCCAAGGGCGGCTCGAAGGGCGGCTCGAAGGGCGGTTCCAAGGGCGGCTCGAAGGGCGGCTCCAAGGGCGGCTCGAAGAAGAGGTAACTCGGCCAGGGGTAGTACGCGAAACCTTACACTTAGGCGCACACAACACCATTTGCCCGCGAGGGCGTTCGACAGGACGGCGGTCGTTAACAGCGACGCCGTCCGAATCTTTTTCCGGCCGTGATCACAGTCGCGCTCGTCGAGCCAGAGATACCTCCCAACACCGGCAACGTCGCCCGCCTGTGCGCCGCGACGCGCACGCCGCTGCACGTCGTCGGCCCCACGGGCTTCCGCCTCGACGACCGCGCCGTGCGCCGCGCCGGGCTCGACTACTGGCCCGAAGTTAATCTCGCGCGCCACCGCGACCTCGAAGCCTTGTACGCGGCGCTGCCGGGCGCGCGCTTCCTCTACCTGACGACGAAGGCGCGCGCGTCGTACGCCGACTGGGCCTTCGCGCCGGACGACTGCCTCGTCTTCGGCCCCGAGACGCGCGGCCTGCCCGAAGAGCTTCTGCGCGCGAACGCCGGACGCTGCGTCACCATCCCGATGCCCAACCCGAAGGTCCGCAGCCTGAACCTCGCCACCTCCGTCGCCATCGTGCTCTACGAGGCGCTGCGCCAGACGGGCGGACTCATAACTCGTGATTAGGCGATTCGCGGTTTACGATTTACGATTGAGGGATAATGAGAGAAGACATACGCAACATCGCAATTATCGCGCACGTTGACCACGGCAAGACGACGCTGGTGGACGCGATGCTCAAGCAGTCGGGGACGTGGCGCGAGAACGAGCAGCACGTCGATCGCGTGATGGATTCGATGGATTTGGAGCGCGAGCGCGGCATCACCATCATGGCGAAGAACACGTCGGTCCACTTCGCCGGGACGAAAATCAACATCGTGGATACGCCGGGCCACGCCGACTTCGGCGGCGAGGTCGAGCGCGTGCTGAAGATGGTGGACGGCGTGATGCTTTTGGTGGACGCGGCCGAGGGGCCGCTGCCGCAGACGCGCTTCGTGCTCCGCAAGGCCCTCGAAGCCCGCCTGCCCGCCATCGTCGTCATCAACAAGATTGACCGGCAGGACGCGCGCCCCGAGGAGGTCGTCAACGACACCTACGACCTCTTCATCGACCTCGACGCCACCGACGAGCAGATAGACTTCCCCGTCCTCTACGCCGTGGCGCGCGACGGCGTCGCGAAGAGCGCGCTCGACGAGGACTCGCGCACGCTGCGCCCGCTCTTCGAGGCCATCGTCCGCACCATCCCGCCGCCCCGCGAGCAGCGCGAGGGCACGCTCCAGATGCTCGTCGCCAACCTCGACTACAACGAGTACGTCGGCCGCCTCGCCATCGGCCGCATCTTCTCGGGCGAGATCGCGGCCGGCCAGACGGTCGCGGTCGTCAAGCGCGACCGCTCGGTGCAGAAGGTGAAGGTCAAGGAGCTTTACGCCTTCGAGGGGTTGAAGCGGCAACCAATCGAGCGGGCACGCTACGGCGAGATCGTCGCGCTCGCGGGCGTCGAGGGCATCGAGATAGGCGAGACGGTGGCCGACGCCGACGACCCGAAGCCGCTGCCCGTCATCGCGGTGGACGAGCCGACCATCTCGATGATCTTCAGCGTGAACAACTCGCCCTTCGCCGGCACCGAGGGCAAGTACGTCACCTCGCGCCAAATCAGGGAGAGGCTGGACCGCGAAGTGCTCGGCAACGTCGCCATCCGCGTCGAGGAGACGGACTCGCCCGACCAGTTCAAGGTCTCGGGCCGCGGCGAGTTGCAGCTCGCCATCCTCATCGAGATGATGCGGCGCGAGGGTTACGAGCTACAGGTGTCGAAGCCGGAGGTCATCACGCGGCGCGAGGAAGGGAAGGTGTTGGAGCCGGTCGAGCTGGTCGTCATCGACTGCCCCGAGGAGTTCATCGGCGTCGTGACGGAGGCGATGGGGCGGCGCAAGGGTCAGATGACGAAGATGGTGAACCACGGCACGGGCCGCGTCCGGCTGGAGTTCGAGACGCCCTCGCGCGGCCTCATCGGCTTCCGCGGCGAGTTCCTGACGGAGACGAAGGGGACGGGCCTCCTAAACACCATCTTCCTGCGCTTCAGCGAGTGGATGGGGCCGATGCGCGGGCGCTCGACGGGGTCGCTCGTCGCCGACCGCGCGGGCGAGGCGACGACCTACGCGCTCTTCAACCTGCAAGAGCGCGGGTCGATGTTCATCCGCCCGACGACGCGCGTCTACGAGGGGATGATCGTCGGCGAGAACGCGCGCGCCGTGGACTTGGACGTGAACATCGTGCGCGAGAAGAAGCTGACGAACATGCGCGCCGCCTCCGCCGACGAGGCGATGCGGCTCATCCCCGTCAAAGACCTTTCGCTCGAACAGGCGTTGGAGTTCATCGCCGACGACGAGCTGGTCGAGGTCACGCCGAAGAGCATACGGCTCCGCAAGCGCGTGCTCGCGTCGAACCAGCGGCCGAAGAAGAAGGAGTCCTGAGCCGCCGGGCGGCCGCGGCGCGTTGACAGCTTCGCCCTTATGCCATAATCATGCTCGGAAATTTCATCCGGACTTTGTTGAGGTGAGCGCCTTGGACGAAAGGGTCTGCTGGAACTGCGGCCACCTGCACGAGCACCACACGATAGCCGGCGGGTGCTCGTTCGCGCGCGAGGGCGAGGGGCGCTGCGACTGCCCGCGCTACGAGGACAGCGAGTACTACGGCGAGCAGCGCAAGCGCGACACCTACACCCTCTCCGACCGCCGCCGCCTGCAATCGAGGCGGGGCGGGCGCTAGGGCTTCGTTGAATCCGCGGGCGGCCCGGCGTCTTCTCCGTCGTCATCCTCTTCGGGCGAGTAAATCTCGTAGCCGGTGGCGTCGTCGTAGTAGTAGCTGCCGGGCTCGCGCGCCGGGCGCGATTCGGGCCCCGTCGTCTCCGCGTCGTCTCGCCGTTCGGACACCTGATTTCAGTCTCCCTGAACAATCCTTCCGTCGTGCGGAGTATACAGAGGACGTTTGATGAAGGTCACTCTTCGGGCGCTCGTGTCTTGCGCGGTCGTCGCCGCGCTCCTGCTCCCTTCGGCCGCGTCGGCGCGGCAGGCGAAGAAGTTCGAGCTGACGGTTGACAGCATCATGCGCGGGCCCGACCTCGTCGGCTACCCGCCGACCTCGGTCGTCTGGTCGCAGGACAACGCCCGCGTCTACTTCCGCTGGAAGCGTGCGGGCGAGCCGCGCCTCAAGGAGCAGGACACCTACGTCGTCAACGCCGACGGCGCGGGCCTTCGCAAGCTGACGGAGGACGAAGCCCGGCGGACGGCCCCGCCGCCCGCGGGCGAGTTGTCGAAGGACCGGAAGCTCACCGTCTTCGCCGACGAGGGCGACCTCTTCCTCTACGACCACGAGAGAGGCGAGCGCCGCCAACTGACGCGCACCGTCGAGGCCGAATCCAACCCCCACTTCACGCGCGACCAGCGCCGCGTCTACTTCACGCGCCAGAACAACCTCTACCTCCTCTCGCTCGACGGCGGCTCGCTCGAACAACTCACCGACATCCGCACCGCCGACGCGCAGCCGCGCCCCTCGCCGGGGGCGCAGACGACGCCGACGCCGCCCCGCGTCGCCGGGGCGGGCGAGAATCAGGACTTCCTCCGCCGCGAGGAGCGCAAACTCATCGAGGCCGTCCGCGAGCAGGCCGAACAGCGCGAGGAGCAGGAGCGCCGCCGCCGCGCACGCCCCGCGCGCCGCCCCCTGAACCTCCCCGCCGGCCAGACCGTCTCGAACCTCCTGCTCTCGCCCGACGGCACCTACGTCGTCGCCACCACCGCCGAGCAGGCCACCGGCTCGAAGTCAACCATCGTCCCGAACTTCGTCACCGAGTCGGCCTACACCGAAGACATCCCCGCGCGCACGAAGGTCGGCGACGCCCAGGGACGCTCGCGCATGGCCGTCGTGTCCGTGGAGACGGGCGAGGTCAAGTGGGTCGAGCACGGCCAGCGCGTCGAGGTCGCCGCGCGCATCCAGACGCGCACCGAGCAGAACGCCACAACGGAAGCCCAGCGCGAGCGCGGCGCCGCCGCGACCGCCCAACAGCAAACCTCCCAAACTCAACAGTCCGGCCAGCAGTCCTCCCAACAGTCTTCCCAACAGGCGCCGCCCGCCCGCCCGCCGCAACAGACCGAAGCGACCGCGCAGTCAGCGCGCGACCGCGAAGTCCTGCTCGCGCAGATTCAATGGTCCGAAGACGGCACGCGCGCCGCCCTCCTCGCCCGCGCCTACGACAATAAGGACCGTTGGGTCATGTCGCTCGACCCCGCGACGGGCAAGACGCGCGTGCTCGCCCGCGTCCACGACGACGCGTGGGTCGGCGGCCCCGGCTCCTTCACACTGGGCTTTCTCCCCGACAGCCGCCGCGTCTATTTCGTCTCCGAGCGCGACGGCTTCGCCCACCTCTACACCGTCTCGACCGACGGCGGCGAGCCAACGCAGCTCACCTCCGGCCGCTTTGAAGTCTCCGACGTGCGCCTCTCGCGCGACAAGACGACCTTTTACTTCACTTCGAGCGAGGGCGGCCCCTTCGAGCGCCACCTCTACCGCATGTCAACCGACGGCGGCCCGCGCACGCGCCTCACGACCATGCCCGGCAACAATCAGGCCGACATCTCGCCCGACGAGCAGACGCTCGCCGTCGTCCGCTCCTACAGCAACCGCCCGCCCGAGCTTTACCTGCAACCGAGCGGGCAGGGCAACGGCCCCGTCGTCGTCAAACAGGTCACGACCTCCCCGACCGAGGAGTGGCGCTCCTACGAGTGGACCGACCCGCCCATCGTCTCCTTCAAGGCGCGCGACGGCGCCACCGTCCACGCCCGCCTCTACAAGCCCGCCAACTTCCGCCGCGGCGGCCCCGCCGTCATCTTCTCGCACGGCGCCGGCTACTTGCAGAACGTGCACAAGTGGTGGTCAACCTACTACCGCGAATACATGTTCCATCACGTGCTCATGGCGCGCGGCTTCGCCGTCCTGGACATCGACTACCGCGGCTCGGCCGGCTACGGCCGCGACTGGCGCACGGGCATCTACCGCCACATGGGCGGCAAGGATTTGGACGACCACGAAGACGGCGCCCGCTACCTCGCCGCCGAGCACGGCGTTGACCCGCGCCGCGTCGGCATCTACGGCGGCAGCTACGGCGGCTTCATCACCCTCATGGCGATGTTCACGCGCCCCGACACCTTCGCCGCGGGCGCGGCGCTCCGGCCCGTCACCGACTGGGCGCACTACAACCACCCCTACACCGCCAACATCCTCAACGAGCCGCAGGACGACCCCGAAGCCTACCGCCGCAGCTCGCCCATCTACTTCGCCGAAGGTCTGCGCGGCCAACTCCTCATCTGCCACGGCATGGTTGACACCAACGTCCACTTCCAGGACACCGTCCGCCTCGTAGAACGCCTCATCGAGTTGAGAAAAGAGAACTGGGAGCTGGCCGTCTACCCCGTCGAGGACCACGCCTTCGAACGCGCCGACAGCTGGGCCGACGAGTACAAGCGCATCCTCAAACTGTTCACGGAACGACTCCACCCCGACGCCGCCCCGCCGCCCGCCCGCACAAGCGGCAACGCCCGCGCACGCTGACGGCCGGACTAATTCTTCAGAGAAGTCCGTTACGTCTGGCGCTGAAAAATCACTCTTCAGTTGAGACACGCATAAAGGCGAACGCCGCGTGCTCAAGCATCGATTGGGAGGTGTGGAAAGATGAGAAGAGTGTGGAACTCATTGTCTGAAATCGCGGGCAATCTGTTAATTTCCGGCTTGTTGGTGCTCGCCTGTTCGGGAGTCGCGGCGGCGGGCACGGCGAGTCTGGAATGGGCCCCGGCAAATACTTCGGCGTATTCGGCGGGTGGCATTGTCAGTTGCGGCGCGTCTAAGAAGGTCGATTTCAAAGTCGGCTACAGCGGCTCCAATTGCGGCGGGACTATCGGGTCCAATCCGTACAGGTTTGAGTTTTTTCTGTACCGGAACGGCGTTCAAATCGGATATATCCCTTACCAGCAGGCGTCTTCGTGCTGGTACAACAGCATCTTCTATTCGGTGGATGCCGACGCGGGGACCTACTCGGCGATAGTCAATTTCCAGAAGCGCAACCTGAGCGGGTGGGTGCCTGTGTCCAAGGATTACTCGGGCAACTTGAACGCCTCCAAAACCCCGGCGACGCCCGCCTTTCTGATTAACGGCCAACTCGCCACCACTTCCGCCCCCGCGAACGTTACCGTCAACATCAAGGACCCCATCACCATCGACGCCACGCAGACGACCTGTGAGACGACGTATAACGTGGGCGCGCAGGAGAGCGACAAGTATTGGAACAGGACCCTCAAGTACGAGTGGTGGAAATGGTTTCCGGGGGACGCGCCGAACAATATTAATCTACAGCAGCTGGCGACGACCTACAGCAACCCGCCCGACTATCTCGGCACGGATTTGACCCGGTACGGCACGCCCTTATTCGGCGGAGATTTATCGCCTGGGGTTCAAAGATATTACCGCGTCAATCTATGCACGGCAGAGCCGACGTGGGTCTGCGCGACCGCGCTCCTGCGTGTCAACCCCTAAGGCCGCCGCGGCGCGGCGCTGTGGGAAACCGTCGGGCATTAAGACTTTTTTGACGGGAGCGCGGCCCTTTGTGTTAGGCTTTAATTCCCCCCGCGCGGCCGCGCAAGGTCGCGCCGGCACCACGCCGCCATTCCCGCTGAAAGGTCTAAGGATTTGAACGAAAAACCCCGGCGCAGGCTCTTACGGATTGCTCTGCTCCCCCTGGCATTCCTTCTGGGCGTCACCCTCCTGCGTGCCGAGGCGCGCGCCGACGCCGTCACGCTGACGGGCGGGACGGTCGTCGTGGACTCGGTGCTGCGCGTCATCACGGTGAACCTTCAGGGCGAGGGCTTCAGCCTCAGCTCAAGGGTGGACGACCTGCCGCTCTCGCCGCTCTCGCTCAAGTACGTCTCTTCGACCATCGGCTGCGGGTGCGACGGCTTCGGCCTCGCCAGCTTCAACGGCCTCCTCGTCTCCGGCTTCCAGGGCGGCGGGACGTTGACGCAGACGACCATCACGGGCACGCTCACGCTGCTCGGCAACTTCGGCGACGGCACCCTCGGCCAGCCCCCGTTCCCCATCGTCATCAGCTACACGGGCACCGGCGTCCTCTTCAGCTCGCCCACCCGCACCGTCTTCACCGTCGGCGCCCCCGCCCCCGTCCCCGAGCCCGCTACGCTCCTGCTGCTCGGCACCGGCCTCGCCGGAGCCTTCGCCGCCGCCCGACGGCGCCGACGCGGAGGCGGTTAAGTTTAAGAAGCACCGCAATGACTTGACGGAAAGAGCCCGACGCCGAGGTGTCGGGCTCTTTCCGTCAAGAGGGCTCTGAAAACTTCTCAAACTCGGGGCGGTGGGGCAGAATGCATCCGATTTGCTCGGAGGGCCGGCGGTGTGGGGCGAGGGTGTCGGATGAGTCGTTTGAAGGTCCTGTTGTTGGCGGCTTGCATGGCGGCGGCGCCTCCGGCGTGGGCGCAGGGGGACGCGGGCGCGGTCAGGGTGCGCCGGGCGAAGGCCCGGCGGGCGGTCGTCGTCACGGAGCGCGGGCGGTCGCACGTGCTGGACCTGACGAATGAGATTGACGCGGCGAGGATAGAAGACGTGTCGGCGCCCTTCCTGACGCGCAAGGGCGGGTTCGTCTACGTGGTCCTTGACGTGTGCGGGCCGTCGAAGGTGCCGTCTGACGACCGACAGTGCGGCGCGGGGATAGAGTGCAACCTCGTCTGGCTCAAGCTCGACGAAGGGTGGAAGAAGGTGGACGCGGGGGCCGAGCGTTACGAGTCGTGCTGGTATCCGGTCACGTCCGACGGCGGCGTCCGCGTCGAGGGACGGCGGCTGTCGCTTGAGTTTGACGACCTGCGCGAAGAGACGCGCTGCGTCGTCGCTTACGACGCCGACCGCCCCGAGCAAGGTCTGTCCGTCGGGCGGAAGCCACTCCCGAAGTCCACGCCTTAACAGTGAAAGTCCCGGAGAAGAGAGACGATGAGAAGACAACGGTTGACGGCAGGCGTGCTGGCCCTGCTCCTTTCGCTCGGCTCGCTGGCGGGCGCGCAGGAGGCGTCGAAGAGGCGCGGCGTGACGCCCGAGGACTACTTCGCCTTCGAGTTCCTGAGCGACCCGCGCCTGTCGCCCGACGGCCGCTGGGTGGCCTACGTCGTGACGACCGTTGACCAGCGGCAGAACCGCCGGCTCTCGCAAATCTGGCTCGCCGGTGTGGACGGCACCAGACCGCCGAGGCAGTTCACGACAAGCCCTCAGTCGTCATCCTCGCCGCGCTGGTCGCCCGACGGGCGCTCGCTCGCCTTCGTCTCCGCGCGCCCTTCGATCGACCCGCCGCCGTCTCAACCTTCCCCGCAGCCGACGCCGCAGCCGACGCCGCAAGCCTCCGCCACGCCTTCGCCGCAGAGCACGCCGCCCGGCCCCGTCGGCACCGCCACGACGCCCGGCGTCCCGAGCGCCTTGCAGACGACGACCGGAGCCTCCGGCGACGCCCAGCCGCGCGCGCAGGTCTACGTCCTCCCGCTCGAAGGCGGCGAGGCCCGCCGCGTGACGAGCTTGAAGAACGGCGTCGGCGGCTTCGAGTGGTCGCCCGACGGGACGCGCCTCGCCGTCACGAGCCGGACCGGCCCGAGCGACACCAAGGCGCCGTCGAGCGACGTGCGCCACTACAAGCACCTCTCCTACAAGTTCAACGACACGGGCTGGTTCGACGACAAGCGCAGCCACGTCTGGGTCGTTGACGTTGCGAGCGGCGCGGCAAAGCAAATCACTTCCGGCGAGGACTGGAACGACACGGACCCTCAGTGGTCGCCCGACTCGGCGCGCATCGCCTTCGTCTCGGACCGCACAGGGAAAGCCTTCGACGAGAGCCGCAACACGGACGTGTGGGTCGTCTCGGCCGAGGGCGGCGCGCTCACCAAAATCTCCGACCACGAGGAGGAGGACTCAAGCCCGCGCTGGTCGCCCGACGGCAGGCAGATAGCCTTCGTCGGCCGCCTCACACGCCGCGCCCACCCGAAAATCTTCCTCGCCCCTTCGACCGGCGGCGCCCCCTCGCGCAACCTCTCGCCCGCGCTCGACCTCATCCCCTCAAACTTAAAGTGGGCCGAAGGGGGCCGTGCCCTCTTCTTCGAGGCGGGCGTCCGCGGCGAGTCGCACCTCTTCCGCGCGAGCGCGACGGACGGCAGGCTGTCGCAAGTGACGAAGGGCGCGCGCGCCGTCCGCTTCGTTGACTCCAACGACCGCGCGCTCGTCTACGCCGCCAACGACTTCAAGCGCATGGACGACCTCTACGCGGCCTCGCCCGACGGCTCGGCCGAGCGACAGTTGACGCGGCTCAACGAAAGGCTCTGGTCGCGGTTAGAGCTGGCGGGCGTCGAGCGCATGACTTACAAGGGCGCCGAGGGCTGGGACGTTGACGGCTTCCTCGTCAGGCCGGTCGGCTGGCAGGAAGGGAAGAAGTATCCTCTCATCTTAAGCATCCACGGCGGGCCGGCAGGCATGTACGGCGTTGACTGGTTCCACGAGTTCCAGACTTACGCCGCGCGCGGCTGGGCCGTCTTCTACACCAACCCGCGCGGCTCGACCGGCTACGGGCAGAAGTTCGAGCGCGGCATCGAAGGCGAGTGGGGGCGGAATGATTACACCGACGTGATGAACGGCGTCGAGGAGGTTTTGAGGAGGAACCCGTGGATTGACCGCGAGCGGCTGGGCGTCACGGGCGGCAGCTACGGCGGCTACCTCACGAACTGGATAGTCGGCCACACCAACATCTTCAAGGCCGCGGTGACGCTCAGGAGCGTCACCAACTTCGTCAGCGACGAGGGCACGCGCGACGGCGCCTACGGGCACGAGGACGACTTCGGCGGCGACCTCTTCCAGAAGTTCGACCTCTACTGGGAACGCTCGCCCCTCAAGTACGCCGCCAACGTCAAGACGCCGACCTTAATTCTCCACTCCGACAACGACTTCCGCGTCCCGCTGGAGCAGGGCGAGCAATGGTTCCGCGCCCTGAAGCACTTCGGCGCCCCCGCCGAGTTCGTCATCTTCCCGCGCGAGAACCACAACCTCACGCGGACGGGCGAGCCCAAGCACCTCGTCGAGAGCCTCAACTGGCAAATCTACTGGTTCGAGAAATATCTGGACGGCAACCAGCAGGCCGTCCCGCCCGACGCGAGATGAGGATCAAGCTGCCGAAGCTTTACCCCATCACCGACCGCCGGCTGTCCGGCCTCTCGCACGCCGAGCAGGTGGCGCGGCTCTGCGAGGGCGGCGCGAGGCTCGTTCAACTGCGCGAGAAGCACCTCCCGCCGCGCGAGTTTTACAGGGAAGCGGAGGAGGCTCTGAGGGTGGCGCAAGGGTGGGGCGCGCGCGTCGTCATCAACGACCGGGCGGACGTGGCTTTAGCTCTAGGGGCGGACGGCGTGCATCTCGGGCAGGACGATTTGCCGCCCGCCGCCGCGCGTGAGCTGCTGGGCGACGCGGCGATTATCGGCTTCTCGACGCACGGTCTGGAGCAGGCGGTCGAAGCCTCGCGGATGCCCGTGGATTATGTCGCCGTCGGCCCCGTCTTCCAGACCTCGTCGAAAGAGAACCCCGACCCCGTAGTCGGGCTCGAAGGCGTCCGGCGCGTGCGAGAGGGCATGACGGAAACGCTGTCTCTCGTCGCCATCGGCGGCATCACGGCCGACCGCGCCCGCCCGCTCCTCGAAGCCGGCGCCGACTCACTCGCCGTCATCGGCGCCCTCCTCACGGCCGAGGACCCCGCCGGAATAACCCGCCTCACGAGAGACTTTCTGGCCCGCCTCGCCGACTAAATGTTTAAATAATAGCCGTTAAAAGTTTCGGCTTGCTTTTTAACACTCCGGTAAGTCACAATGCTTGAAGGTCGGACCGAGGTTTTCCGGCCCGTCTCCCGTCGGCCGCAGGCGCGCTCTTCCACCGCAAGTCCCTCCTTCAATCCTTCGCCCCGGAGCAGAAGCAGACTAAACGCATGAGATACTTCGACCTGCCGCCCGTCATCGAGCAGATGTTGACGGCCTCTGAGACGATCAGCGACCTGAACTTCTCCGTCGGCCAGGCGCCGCAGGTCGAGGTCAACGGCCGGCTGACGCCCGTCCAGCCGCTCGGGCTCCAGAAGCTGACGCCCTACCAGACCGAAATCATCGCCATGACGCTGCTGCACGGCAACCCCGAGGCCGCGCAGCGTCTCGCCCACACCGGCTCGACCGACCTCAGCTACTCGCTCCCCTCGCGCACCCGCTTCCGCGTCAACATCTTCCAGCAGCGCGGCACCTACGCCATCGTCATGCGCGTCATCCCGACCGACATCCCGACCATCGAGGCGCTCGACCTCCCGCGCCAACTCTCGGAGATAACGGAGCTGCGCAACGGCATCGTCCTCGTCACCGGCCCTACGGGGTCCGGCAAGTCAACGACGCTGGCCGCCGTCATCGACCTCATCAACCAGAAGCACCAGTACCACGTCGTCACCATCGAAGACCCCATTGAGTTCCTGCACACGCACAAGAAGTCAACCATCAACCAGCGCGAGATAGGCTCCGACGCCAAGGACTTCCCCTCGGCGCTGCGCTCGGCGCTGCGTCAGGCGCCGAAGGTCATCCTCATCGGCGAGATGCGCGACTACGAGACGACCGAAATCGCGCTGGAAGCCGCCGAGACGGGCCACCTCGTCCTCTCCACTTTGCACACGATTGACGCCTCGAAGACCGTGGACCGCATCATCGGCCTCTACCCGAAGAACGAGGAGCAGGTCATCCGCACGCGCCTCGCGCAGACCTTCCGCTTCATCGTCTCGCAGCGTTTGATTCCGCGCGGGGACGGGCGCGGGCGCGTCGCGGCGGTCGAGATTCTGAAGTCCACGCCGCGCACGCGCGAGTACGTCAGCGAGGGCGAGAGCGAGGGCAAGACCCTGCTCGACGCCATGCGCGACGGGCGCCACGACGGCATGCAGGACTTCGACACCGTCATCAAGGGGATGATTGAGAAAGAGACCGTCTCGCTCGAAGACGGCCTCTCCTTCGCCACCAACCCCAACAACCTCACGCTCGCGCTCAAGGGCATGTCCTCCTCCGACGACTTCCTCGCCACCGAGCAGCGCCCGCAGCAGCGCCCGCGCCCCGCCGCGGCCACGCGCCCCGCGCCGGCCCCCGCCCGCCCCTTCGCCCCGTCTTCCATGCTCGACATGATTGAATAGGGTGCCGGGTGCCGCAAGGCATCGACCCGGCACCCGGCTCCTTCCAGACACCCGGCACCTGACACCTGACACCCATGATTGTTACCTGCCACAACTGCACGACCCGGCTCCAGCTCGACGACTCGAAGGTCCCGACGCGCGCCTTCAGCGTGCGCTGCCCGAAGTGCCAGCAGCTCATCAGCGCGCAGGCCCCGCAGGAGCCGGCGCCGCGCGACGCGCTGGGCGCCGTCGGCGACGTGCCGCCCTCGGGACGCACGCTGAGGGAGACGGCCGCCGCGCCCTTCGTCCCGCCGCCGCCCGTGACCCCGGCCCCGCCCGCGCCCCCGCGCGGCGCCGAAGAGCCGGAGGACGAATTACTGCGCGCGCTCGCCTCGCTGCTCAGGCGCGCGGGCTCGGAGGAAGCGGGCGGGCGGTCCCCCTCGGGGCGCCGGGGCGGCTGGGAGCGTCGGCGCGTGCTCGTCTGCGCGAGTCAGTCTTACGTCGGCGAGCTGAAGCGCGTGCTGGCCGACGACGGCTACGACGTGTTCTACCACGTCTTCGTCGCGGCCGACGCGGCGAAGGCGATTGACCTGATGAGGGAGGAGCGGGTTGACGTAATCATCCTCGACCCGGAGTTCGACATGGGCCGGCAGGGCGCCGCGCAGATCGCGCGCGAGCTGGCGACGATGCGGATGCCGGAGCGCCGCCGCGTCGTCCTCGTCCACCTCTCGTCCTCGGCCCGCACCGGCGACGTGCACGCGGCCTTCCTCGCGGGCGCCAACCTCGTCGTCAACACCTCCGAGGTCCGCACGCTCCCCGGCGCCCTCGAAAAGAACATCCACGACCTGAACGAACTCTACCGCGACTTCAACCGCGCCCTCGGCGTCGCCGAGCTTTAACGCCGCCCACTGTCCGGCCCGCGCCTAATCTGCTAAGCTAGCGCGTCCCGGCGGGGAACCACCCCGCGCGGGCTCTCCCCGCAAGCGCAGATGGCATCGCCGAACGGACACCGACATGAGCACGGAGCCGCCGGCCACGCGCACGGCGCGGCGGCGGAGCGCAGCCGCCGCAGGCTCGCGCTCGTGCTCGCGCTGACGGCCCTCTACATGCTCGCCGAGGCGGCCGGCGGCTGGCTCACGGGCAGCCTCGCGCTCCTCGCCGACGCCGGCCACATGCTGGCCGACGTGGCGGCGCTGGGGCTCGCGCTGCTGGCCGCCCGCTTCGGCTCCCGGCCCGCCAGCCCGACGAAGACTTTCGGCTACTACCGGCTCGAAATACTCGCGGCCTTCACCAACGGCGTCGCGCTCGTCCTCGTCTCGGTCTTCATTCTGTACGAGGCTTACGGCCGCTGGTTCGACCCGCCGGAGATTGCGCGCGGGGGCGCCGTGACGGCGGTCGCGGCCGGCGGCCTCCTCGTCAACCTCACGTGCGCGTGGCTCCTGCACGGCGAGCACGAGCACGACATGAACGTGCGGGGCGCGTGGCTGCACATCATGGGCGACGCGGCCGGCTCGGTCGGCGCCATCCTCGCGGGCGCGCTCGTCGCGCTCTACGGCTGGCAGCGGGCCGACCCGCTCTTCAGCGCCGTCATCGGCCTGCTCATCGTCTGGAGTTCGTGGAAGCTCATCCGCGAGGCGACGAACGTGCTCCTCGAAGGCACGCCCGCCCACATCAACCTCGCCGCCGTCGAGGAGACGATACGCGAGACGGGCGGCGTCGAGGACGTGCACGACCTCCACGTCTGGACCATCACGTCGGGGCGCGACGCGCTGTCGGCGCACGTCGTCCACGGCGTCTCGGTCTCGCAGCCCGAGCTTCTGAAGTCTCTGCGCGACAAGCTCCACGAGCAGTTCGGCGTGGACCACCTGACGATACAGATGGAGACGCCCGAGTTCGAGGACGACACGTTCCACTTCTGCACCTCGGGCACGGCCTGCTTCCGCTCGTCGAAGGAATAATGGAAATCAGCCTGCTTCTCGTCATCGACATGCGCGAACAGGCCGCCTTGCAGGCGGCGCTGGTGACGCACGGCGCGCCCGACTGCCTCGTGACGCTCGCGCTGACGGGCGCCTGCCGCATCCCCACGCTCGACGAGGCCCGCCAACTCCGCCGCTGGCTCGCCGACACGCGCGCCTCCGGCAAGACCGACTTCGCCTCGCTCAACGTCATCGAGCGCGAGCTGGTGCGCTTCGGCGTCTGAGGTCCACATGCCCACTCTCAACCTCGGATACGGCCGCGCCTCCCTGCCCTTAGAATTTGAAGGCGGGCGCTTTCGCGTGCTCGAACCCGAAGCGCGCGACGAGCGGCCGATGACGGACGCCGAGATTGGCGCCGTCATCGACGACCCCTTCGACTCGCAGCCATTAGAAGACATCGTCAGCCCCGGCGAGAGCGCGCTCGTCGTCGTCTCCGACGCGACGCGCTCGACGGGCAGCGCGCAGGTCGTCAACCTCCTCGTCCGCCGCCTCGTCCAGCTCGGCGTCGCGCCCTACGACCTCCGCATCATCTTCGCCACCGGCATCCACCGCCGCGTCACGCGCGAAGAAAAAACAGAACTGCTCTCGCCCTTCGTCGTGCAGCGCGTCCGCACCATCAACCACGACCCGCACGACCCGGCGCAGCACGTCTCTTTAGGCGAGACCGAGCGCGGCACGCCCGTCGAGCTCAACCGCGCGCTGCTCGAACACTCGCACGTCATCCTCACGGGCGGCGTCGGCTTTCACTACTTCGCCGGCTTCACCGGCGGGCGCAAGTCCGTCTGCCCCGGCCTCGCCTCCGCCCGCACCGTCGAGGCGACGCACCTCCACGCGCTCGACTTCGAGCGGGGCGGGCGCCGCGCGGGCGTCGGCGCGGGCCGCCTCGACGGCAACGCCGTCCACGAGGAATGCGAGCGCATCGCGGCCGAGGCGGCGCCGTCCTTCCTCGTCAATACGGTCGTGGACGGGCGCGGACGCGTCGTGCGCGCCTACGCGGGCGACTGGCGCGGCGCGCACCGGCTGGCCTGCGCCGAGTACGCCGACTCGCACACCGTCAAGATTGAAGAGAAGCGTCCGCTCGTCGTCGTCTCGGCCGGCGGCGCCCCGCACGACCTGAATCTGATTCAGGCGCACAAGGCTCTGGAGATGGCGTCGCACGCTTGCAGCGACGGCGGCCACGTCGTCCTCGTCGCCGAGTGCGCCGACGGCCTCGGCCGCCCGGACTTCCTCAAGTGGTTCGACGCCCGCGACTCGCGCGAGCTTGAGGGGCGGCTGCGCGAAGCCTACGAGGTCAACGGCCAGACCGCCTGGTCGCTTTTGACGAAGGCCGAGCGATACCGCGTCCACCTCGTCTCCAACCTCGACGCGGACGACGTGCGCCGCATGGGCATGACGCCCGCGCGCAGCATCGAAGAGGCGCTGGCGGAAGTCCCCGCCGACGCGCCCGGCTACGTCATGCCGGGGGGCGCGGCCTTCATGCCGGTCTTGTCCGCGGGACTCTGATAAACTGCCGACGATGAAGAAGAAGCTGAAAGTCATCCTCCTGTTGAGCCTCGTCCTGTTCTGCGCGGAGGCGCGGGCGCAGGTCGCGTCGCCAGCGCCGAAGACGGGCGGGCAGCCGCTCCCGGCCGAGTGGGAGGGCGTGTGGAAGGGCACGCTGACGGTCGCGCACGCCGACGGCAAGAGGGAAGAGCTGCCGATGGAGTTGCACGTCGGCCCGGCGGGCGCGGGCGGCGCGCGTGGGTGGAAGATTCTCTACACGGAGCCGGGCGGGCAGACGACGCGGCCTTACGAGATCGCGCCCGCCGAGGCCGAGCCGGGCCGCTTCGTCGTGGACGAGAAGAACGGCCTCTTCCTCGACAACCAACTCGTCGGCCGCGTCCTCTACTCGCAGTTCCTCGTGACGACCAACGTCGTCACCACCCGCTTCGAGGTGCAGGGCGAGACAATCGCCGTCCAGATGTCGATGTTCGACGTGCGGACGCCGCGGCAGAGCAGGCTGACAGGCGGGGACATCGCGGTCTTCTCCTACAAGTTCAGGTCCGAGCAGTACGGCGTGCTCAGGCGCGCGAAGCCGAAATCTTAAGTGTGACGGGAGCGGACAGATGATTTTAAGAAGACTTCTCGGCGGCTCTCTTTTAATCGTCGCCCTGGCCGGGGGCGCGCGGGCGCAGGAGCAGCAGCAGCAGACGGCGACGACCACCTCGGGCGAGGTGCGGCCGAGCGAGACGCGCGTGCCTTTGGCGCAAGCCGCGACGGCCTTCGACGTGGCGGGCCGCGAGGCGCTGCTGGGCCGCCTGCGGACGCAGGCGCTCGCCGGCACGCCCGACGCGCCCGCGCGCAACACGCGCATCGTCATCGAGAACCGCAGCCCCGTCTTCTTCACCTACGCCACCGGCTGGGCCACCTTCTACGCCGAAGACGGCGTGCGCTGCGGCGAGGGCCAGTGGAAGCTCGAAGCCCTCGCGCCCGCCGAGCAGGCCGAGGTGGACACGCCCGGCCTGCGCCTGACCTGCACGCCCGCGACGTGGCGCGTCGTGGCGAACACGCTCCTGACGCGCACGGGCGACGTTGCCAAGCCGCGCGAGCAGACGGCCCCGCCCCCCGCCGAGACGGGCGACTCGGCGGCGACGACCGGCACGCAGCCGGCGACGGGCGGCGCCCAAACTCAGCCCGCCGCCCCGGCCCTGCCGCCGCTCGAAATCAACGTCAACGGCAAGAGCATCCCCATCCAGCTCGGCAACCCGCTTGAAATCACCGTCGGCAAGGAGCGCGTCCGCATCGTCGTCCAGCAAGCGCCTTGACTTCTCGCCCGCGGCGGGACGAAACTTACGTCACACGCGAAACCTCAGGACGCCCAACCCTGTCCCTTGACCCAAGGAGGTGTAGGAGAGATGGCGGACCAGAAGAACGACAACAAATGCGCGCGCGAGACGTGCGGCTGCCCGCGCGCCCGCGACAGCAAGTATTGCAGCGAGGAGTGCGAGGACGCTGCCAAGGCCATAACCTTCGAGATTGGCTGCACCTGTCACCACCCCGACTGCAAGTAGGCGCCGACGTGCGCGACCCAACACCGAGGCCCCGCCCCCGTCCAGCACGGTCGGCGGGGCCTCTTCCTTTCCGTTCTATGTCTCCCGTTGATGACGGGGCGGCGGGCGGGGTAAAGTAGCGGGCGAGGAGAAACCCTTTAAGGATGAGCCGTTCGATTCACTTCGTCGACAGTGGTGTGCGCGCGCGCACGGCGGCGTCGCGCCCCGACGTGCGCGCGCGTTTGCAGGAGGTGGTGGGCGCCGAGAACGTGCTGGTGGACGAGGAGAAGGTGGAGCCTTACGCGGGCGACGCCCTGAAGGAGAAGTTCCCGCCCGAGGCCGTCGTGCTGCCTGAGACGGCGCGGCAGGTTTCCGAGATCATGAGGCTGGCGAACGAGGAGAGCTTTCCCGTCACGGCGCGCGGCGGCGGCGTCGGCTACACGGGCGGGGCCGTGCCGGTCGAGGGCGGCATCGTCATCGGCACCGACCGCATGAACCGCATCCGCGAGATTGATTCGGACAACCTGCTCGTCGTCACCGAGCCCGGCGTCACCACCTACACGCTGCAACAGGAGGTCGAACGCCTCGGCCTCTTCTACCCGCCCGACCCGGCTTCCTATAAAAACTCTTACATCGGCGGCAACATCGCGGAGAACGCGGGCGGCATCCGCTCGGCGAAGTACGGCGTGACGAAGCATTACGTGCTGGGGCTGGAGGTCGTGATGCCGACGGGCGAGATTATTAGAACCGGCGGCAAGACCAGCAAGAATGTCGTGGGCTTTGATTTGACCGGATTAATATGCGGCTCCGAAGGTATGCTCGGCATCATCACGGAGGCTACGCTCAGGCTCGTGCCCCTGCCGGAAACAACGCAGACCGTGCGCGCCCTCTTCCTCTCCATGAAGGAAGCCTGCGCGTGTGTCGCTCGCTTCTCTCGCGCACGCGTCACGCCCGTAGCAATCGAAGTTCTGGACAAGAACTCAATTAAGGCCGTCGAGAGCGAGTTCGCCTTCGGACTGCCGGAAGAAGCCGAAGCGCTGCTCCTGGTATCGGTGGACGGCCCGAAGGATGAGGTCGAGCGCGCCGCTCGCCTTGTCGAAGGGATTCTGGCGGAAGGCGGAGGCTTTTCCGTGCTTCGCGCCGCGACGCGCGAGGATGAAGACCGCCTGTGGGATGTGCGACGCGCGCTTTCGCCGTCCATGAAGAAGTACGGCACGCTCAAGCTTAATGAGGACGTGGTTGTG
>DASZEK010000112.1:0-4583 GCA_035941045.1 Pyrinomonadaceae bacterium
GGTCACGTCGTACTCGTTCGAGCCCTTGTAAGTCTCGCCGTCCGTGCTCGTCAGCTCGACGTAATAAGTTGTATCTCCAGCGACGGTCAGGGCGCCGGTGAAGTCCGCGCCGGCCGCGCGCATCTCGACCTTGCGGCCATCGGCGAGGACGAGCCGCGCCGAGCGGGCCTTGCCTGACAGCCGGGCCGTGATGCTTACGACCGTGCCTTTGAGCGCGGCCACGTCGCCGCCGTCCTCGACGGTTTTGGCGGGGATGCGCGCGAAGGCGGGGAAGTTGAGCACGAGGTCGAGTTGTTTGACGAAGGGCAGGTCCACGACTTCGAGCTTGAAGACTTCGGTGCGGACGCCGTTCGACTCGACGTAGTATTCGGCTGACTCCTGCACGTTGAAGAGTGACAACTGAAAATCGCCGCGCGCCTTCGCCGGCTCCATCAACTGCCCCTGCCAGCCTGCTTCGTCGGCGCCGGGCGGGCGCGAGAAGTAGGTGACGGCGTCCGCCTCGAAGCCGCCGAGCGTGGCTGTTATCTCCTGGTCCGAGCCCTTCGGCACGCGCACCGTGCCCGGCTTGACCTTGATATGGAACGCGCCCGCCTCGCCCGCCAGAGCCGAAGGCCCGACGAGCTGCGCGACGCCGTCGGAAACGCCGCGCGGCCCCCACCTGAGCACGCCCGCGAAGAGCAGCAGGCTGGCGAGCGCGCACGCGCCGTAGGCGGCGAGCCTTCGATTCGTGAACACGCCGTCCAGACGAACGGCCGAGGCCACGCCGTCGGCGTCCGCCCTCAGACGCTCGACGAGCGCGCGCGGCGCACGCTTCTCGTGTCCAGCCTCAGAAAACTCGACGGCGGCGACGAAGCGGTCTTCCGTCCCCGGCGTTCTTTCTTCAATCAGGCGCGCGAGCCGCACGTCGCTGATGCGCCGCGCGAGCGGCCTGAGGAGCGAGAGGTAGAAGACGGCGGCGAAGACGGCGAGCGCGCCGAGACGCAGCAGCAGCAACGCGCCCTCGGCCTGCCTGTAGCGGTGCGCCGCCCAGCCCGTCAACAGCAGCGTGAGCGCCGCCGTTGCAAGACAGAAGGCCACGCCGCGCAGCGCCAGCATCAGGCGCCGCCTGCGCCGCGCGCCCCGGAGGAGGTTGCCGAGATGTTCCCCGTCGTACTTCATCATTGCCTCTTCAGCCGATCATCTTCGCCACTTTAATCCGGCGTGCCATCCACGCCTCGGCCGCGAAAAGGAGGAGCGCGGCCAGCAGCAGCGGCCACCAGACGCGCTGGCGCGCTTCCGTCTCGGCGGCGTCCTCGCGCGCGCCCGTCGCGTCGGCGGGCAGCACCGAAGGGTTCGGGTCCGTGACGGCCGCCAAGAATTCTTCCGTGTTCAACTTCGAGAAGTCGCCCTCGCGTCCGTCCACGTTCACGGCGGCGAAGTCGTGGCCCGCGCCGTAGCGCAGGCGGTAGAAGCCCGGCTCGCGCGCCGTGACAAGAAGGTCGCCTTCGGGAGTCGTGCCGCCCGCCTTCAAACGCTCGCCGGTCGGCGTGTCAACGGGCGGCGTCGCGCCTTCGGCGTCCTTCGCGACGGTGAAGGTCTGGCCGAGCCTGTGCCACGCGCTCACCTCGCGCTCGCCGAGGTGTCGGACGAGTTGTTGGACGAGCGGAAGGTAGAGCGGCGTCAGCGGCAGGTCGCTCCAGCTCATGCCGAGCGAGGAGGTGAACAGGAGGACGCGCCCCTTCGTGTTCGCGCCCGACTCGACGAGGGCGGGGCTGCCGTCCTCGAATCGAGCCAGGACGGTCGAGCCTTCGCGCGGCTCGGCGCGCTGGTAGCCGAAGACGCGCGCCGCCGCGAGACGGCCGCCCGAGCCGAAGACCTCGAAGACGGGATGGTCCATCTTCACGTCCGTCATCGCGACCGTTTCGCCGCGGCGGAGTTGGACCGTCTCTTTCAGTGTCGCGGGCGCGATTCGGCCGAGTGATTGATTGAAGCTCTCGGGGCGCGTGCGCGGGCCTGCGGCGATGACGAGTCGGCCGCCCGCTTCGACGAACCGCGAGAGGCCGTCGGCGAGCGCGCCGGGCGCGGCGCCCGCGTCGTTGAGGATGACGAGCGAGCTGTTCGACAGTCCCGCCGGGTCAACGGCGCCGGGGGCCTTCACGTCGAAGGCGAAGGGCAGGTTTTCGTCCGTCGCCAGCGCGTTCAGCAGGTAGAAGCTCTCGCCGCGCCCGCGCCCGGCGGCGTCAACGATGAGGGCTTTCGCGGGGGCCTCGCGGCGGAGCGTGAAGTAGAACTCGTTGTCGGCGGCGAAGTCGTCCGTCTTCAAACGCACGGAGCAGCGGTTCGGCCCTTCGGCGAGGTTGAACCCGGCGAACTCGACCGTCTTCGTGTCGCGCGCGGCGAGGTTTATCTCGCGCCGCTCGGCCGTCTGCTCGTTAATGATGAGTTCGATTGTCACGCGCTCGCGCGGCTCGTCGGCGAAGTTCGAGACGTGGACGGCGAGCTTGTCTTCGTACTTCTTGCCGTAGACGGCGCCGCGCGCCTCGACGTTCGTGACGCCCGCGTTAGCTTTGGGGTCGCCGCCCACGTCCACGAGGGCGAGCCTCACGTCGGGCCTCAGCTTGAAGGAGGCGCGCGCCGCGTCCCAGCCGGCGGCCTGAAAGTCCGAGACGAGGAAGACGCGCTTGGCCCCCGCGTCCTTCAACGAGTCGAAGAGTGTTTCGGCGCCGCGGAGGCCCTGCTCGTAGTCGGTGGCTTCGTAGCCGGGGGCGAGGCGGGCGAGCGCGGCGCGGGCTTCGTTCTTGTCGGCGGTGAAGTTGTTGACGACTTCGTGGCCCTCGGCGAAGGTCATGACGGCGACTCGCTCGCCTTCGCGCGCATCTTCGACGAGGGCGCGGGCGCGGGCGAGTGCCTCGTCGAAGTGGCCGGCGTGGCGCATGCTGAGGGAGCGGTCGAGGAGGACGAGCGTGGCGCGCTCGCGCTCGGACTCTTTGGCGGAGCCCGAGCCGCTGAAGAAGGGGCGGGTGAAGGCGAAGACGACGAGCAGCAGCGCGAGGCAGCGCAGCAGGAGGAGCAACAGGTTGTGAAGCGTCCGGCGGCGGATGGTGCGCTGCGGCACCTGCCGGACGAAGACGAGCGCCGGGAACTCGACGCGGCGCGCGCGCGTGCGGCGGACGAGATGCACGAGGACCGGGGCGGCAATCGCCGCCAAGCCCAGCAGGAATAGGGGACTCAGCAGAGACATCTGACGAACTACCTTCGGGACGCGGCCTCCGACTTCCCGGCTTCGCCGCGAGGCGGCTTCGCGCGGGGCTTCATGTAAGTGCGCACGAGCGCGATGCTGTAAAGGATGAGTTTGGAGACGACTTTAACGTTCATTTGCCGGCCCGCCTTGAAAGGAAAGAGAAGAGTGCGAAGTCGAGCGGGCGGTCCGTCGTCACCAGCTCGTAGTCAACGTGGTTGGCGGCGGCGCAGGCGCGAACGTCCTCGACGTGCGCCCGGATGCGCTCGCGGTAGCCGCGCGCGACCACGTCGGGGAGGACGGGTAGCTGCTCGGCCGTCTCGGAGTCTTCGAGCAGGAGGACGGCGTCGTCGAAGTTGAATTCGACCTCGTTTTTGTCGAGGACGTGGAAGGCGATTACGTCGTGGCCGCGGAAGCGCAGGTGCCGGAAGGCGTCGCCGAGGCGTTCGGGCGACTCGTAAAAGTCGGAGATGAGGGCGACGATGCCGCGGCGCGTGAGGCGGTCGGCCGTCGCGTGCAGCATCTCGGCGAGGCGCGTCTCGCCGCCGGCTTCGAGGCGTTCGAGGTGGCCGTAGACTGTTCGCATGTGGCCCGTCTGGTTGCGCGCCGGGACGTGCGTGTGGATCTCGGCGTCGAAGGCCAGCAGGCCGACCGCGTCCTGCTGGCGCGCGACGAGGTGCGCGAGCGCGGCGGCGAGGAACTTCGCGTAAGCGAGCTTCGATACGCGCGCGCCGCCCGCGTAGCGCATCGAGGCGCTGGTGTCGAGCAGGATGTGAAACTGCGCGTTCGTGTCGGCGCGGTACTTTTTGATGAAGTAGCGGTCCGTTCGGCCGAGCAGTCGCCAGTCTAAATAACGCAAATCGTCGCCGGGGTTGTATTGCCTGTACTCCGCGAACTCGGTCGAGAAGCCGGTGAACGGCGAGCGGTGCAGTCCCGAGACGAAGCCCTCGACGACGGCGCGCGCCAGCAACTCCAGCGAGCCGATGCGCGCCAGCACCTCGGGGTCGAGGAAGCGCGCCGGCCCCTGCGTGAATGGCGGAGGCGCGGCCTCCGCCACGCTCTTCGCCGGACTATCTTTTTTACGTCTCCACCACATAATTCCGTCAGGAAAGGTTCTTCCTCATCGGCACGAACTCGACCGTCACGCCGTCGCCGGCCTGAAGCGTGACGCGCTCGCCCGCCTCGTAGCCGCGGGCCGCGTAGAGCCTCACGCCGGGGAGCGTCGCCATCAGCTCAAGCGAGCGGAAGCCGTAGGCCTTCGCGTCTCTCTCGCACTCCGCGAGGATGCGGCCGCCGACTCCCTTTCTGGCCCAGGCGGGGTGGACGAAGAAGGCGCGAATCTTCGCCGGCTCTGTTCGGGGGTCCA
>DASZEK010000113.1:0-45977 GCA_035941045.1 Pyrinomonadaceae bacterium
GAGCAGGTCGCCTTCGAGCGCTGGCTCGACGCCAACCCGCAGGGCACGACGCTGCTCTTAGACACCATCGATGTGCACATGGGCGCGGTGCACGCGGCCTTAGCCGCGACCTCGACGCCCGAGCGCCGCCGCGCCTTCAAAGGCTTCCGCGTCGACTCGGGCGACCTCGCGAAGCTCGGCAGGTGGTGCCTGGAGTTCTTCGAGGCGAACGGGCTGCGCGACCTGATGCCGGTGCTGACGGGCGACCTCGACGTCGAAGGCGTGCGCCGCATCGTCGAGGAGTTCCCCGCGGCCGCGGGCTTCGGCATCGGCACCAAGCTCTCGGGCGAGGTCCGGCGCGTCGCGGGCGTCATCTTCAAGGAGTGCGTCATCGACGGCCGCCCCACGCTCAAGGCTTCGAACACGCCCGAGAAGTCCACGCTGCCCGGCCGCCTGCAAGTCTTCCGCGGCGTCGCCGAGGACGGCCGCTACGTCGCGGACGTGACCGGGCTCGACGGAGAGGAAGTCGAAATCGAGGGCGCCGCGCGCGTCGAGCGCCTGCTCGCCCCCTTCTGGGAGCGCGGGCGCCACGAGGCCATCCCCTCCATCCACAAGCAGAAGGCTTTCGTCGAAGAACAGGTCCGCCGCTTCCCCTCCCTCGACGAATACCCGCATTCACTCAGCGACAAGCTGCGCGGGCTCCGCGACGAATTGACGGCCCGGATGCGCCGCGACGACTCCGGCTGGCGCCGAATCCTCAAAGTGCCCGAGCATCTGGAAGCCGCCCTCGGCGAGTAAAAGCGGAGATAGGGGACGAGGTGAAGAGACTTTTGATGACTGTCGTGCTGGCCGCCATGCTCTGTCCCGCCGCGCCCGCGCAGGCGCCCGCCCCCGGCAGGCCCTTCGACTCGTTCGGCGCCATCAACGCCTCCGACTGGCTCGCCCGGCTCGACAACCTCGCCATCGAGATGCAGAACGACCCTTCGGCCCGCGCCTACATCGTCGCCCACCCCGAAAAGTACACGCTCCTCAACTGGCCGGCGCGGCGCACTCACTGGGCGCGCGGCTATCTCATCAAGAGCAGAGGCATCGAGCCCGCGCGCATCTTCGCCGCCGTCGGCGGGTTCCGCGCGAAGACGGAGTTCGACCTGTGGGTCGTCCGCGCGGGCGGGGGCCTGCCCTTCGAGCCGCTCGACTACGCGCTGGCCCTCGCGGGCGAGCGAGCGCCCGTCAAAGTTGACGTGTTCAAGTATTACCCGCCGCCGCCGGCCGAGGGCGAAATAAGTTACAACTACGGCGACGGCGCGAGCCCCTACGAGACGCTGGCCGCCCTGATGCGCGCCGACCCGTCCTTGCGCCTCAGCGTCATCGGCTACGCCGCCCGCGCGAACCGGAGGCACGGCGCCGACCGCCGGCTGGCCGCCGAGAAGAAGCGCCAAATCATGACCGCGCACGCCCTCCCGGCCGCGCGCGTCGTCGCGCTCGGGGGCGGACGCCGCGAATTCCGCACGGTGGAGCTTTGGCTCGTCCCGCCCGGCGCCCCGTTGCCGGCCCCTTCGCGCGAAGACCGCGAGGAGCGGTTCTGAGAGTTCGGCGCCGTTCGTGTATAATCTTCCGCGTCAACTCCCAAATCCCAGTTCAAAGCTTTCGGAGTGAACGCGATATGAAAATGTTGCTTCTCGCCACGCTCCTGCTCTCGGCGCCCCTCATCGGGATGGCGCAGCAGCAGGGACAGCGCAAAATTTTTCCCTACAAGTACACGATCGACGACCTGCCGAACGGGCTCCGGCTCGTCACCGTCCCGACCGACTACCCGAACCTCGTCGCCCTCTACATCGTCGTCTCGGCCGGCTCGCGCAACGAGGTCGAGGCGGGCAAGAGCGGCTTCGCACACTTCTTCGAGCACATGATGTTCCGCGGCAGCGAGAACTTCACGCCCGAGCAGCGCGAAGAAATCTTCAAGCGCGCCGGGGCCGAGACCAACGCCTACACCACCGACGACCGCACGGTCTACCACGCCACCTTCTCCAAGGAAGACCTCGACCAGATCATGCGCGCCGAGGCCGACCGCTTCCTCCGCCTGAAGTACACGCCCGCCCAGTTCAAGACCGAGGCCAAGGCCGTCAAGGGCGAGTACGACAAGAACAGCGCCAACCCCTTCTACAAGATCAGCGAGGTGATGCGCGAGACGGCCTTCAAGCGCCACACCTACTCGCACACCACGATGGGCTACCTCAAAGACATCGAGGACATGCCCAACCAGTTCGACTACAGCCAGCAGTTCTTCCAGCGCTTCTACCGCCCCGAGTACACGACCATCGTCCTCGTCGGCGACGTGACGCGGGACGGCGCGCTGGAGATGACGAAGAAGTACTGGAGCGACTGGAAGCGCGGCGACTACCGCGCCGACATCCCCGACGAGCCCGAGCAGAAGGAGTCGCGCACGGCGCAGATAGAGTGGCCGAGCCCGACGCTGCCGCACGTCGCCGTCGCCTTCCACGCCCCGCGCTACTCGGACGACGAGCGCGACTTCGCCGCCCTCAACCTCTTCCAGCAAATCGCCTTCGGCGAGAACTCGGACATCTACCAGCGCCTCGTCCTCAAGGAGCAGAAGGTGGACGTGTTCGAGCCCGACTTCAGCATGCAGGCCGACCCCGAGCTGTTCGCCGTCTACGCGCGCGTCAAGGACCCGGCCGACGTGAGCTACGTCCGCGACCTGATACTCAAGCACTTCGAGCGGTACAAGACCGAGCTCGTCCCGCAGGACAAGCTCGACGCGACGCGCTCGCGCATGCGCTACGGCTTCGCCATGCGCATGAACAGCAACAGCGCCATCGCCGGGGCCATCGCGCCCTACGTCGCCATCAAGCGCACGCCCGAGACGCTGAACACGCTGTTCGAGACCTACCAGCGCGTCACGCCCGAGGACATCCGCGAGGCCGCGCGCAAGTACTTCCGCGAAGAGGCGCGCACCATCGTCACGCTCGCCACGAAGGGCCAGAAGCTGGCCTCCGTCGGCGCCGACGGGAAGGAGGTCGGACGATGAAGACCGGCCTCTCTCTCATACTCGCCCTCTTCCTGACCGCCCCGCCGGCCCTCGCCGCGGGCCCGACCGCCCGACCGATGAGAAGAAAAATCGCCAGCGTGCTCCTGCCCGGCACCTCGCCGCTCGTCAGCTTCCGCATCCTGTTCATGACCGGCTCGGCCTCCGACCCGAAGGGCAAGGAGGGCGTCGCGGCCCTGACGGCGGCCATTCTCGCCGAGGGCGGCTCGCGCGCCCTGACCTACAACCAGATAGTCGAGCAGATGTACCCGATGGCCGCCGGCTTCGGCGCGCAGGTGGACAAGGAGATGACCGTCTTCTCGGGCACCACGCACGCCGACAACCTTGAGAAGTACTACGCGCTCATCCGCGACATGCTGCTCGACCCCGGCTTCCGCGAGGAGGACTTCACGCGGCTCAAGACCAACGCCGTCACCTACCTCAAAGTCTCGCTGCGCGAGGGCAACGACGAGGAGCTGGGCAAGGAGTACCTCTACAACCTCCTCTACGCCGGCCACCCTTACGAGCACCACAGCGTCGGCCGCGTCTCGACCCTTGAGAAGCTGACGCTCGCCGACGTGCGCGACTTCTACGCGAAGAACTACACGCAGGCCAACATGGTGCTCGGGCTCGCGGGCGGCTACCCGGCCGACTTCGCCGCGCGCGTCGAGAAGGACTTCGCCAGGCTCCCGGCCGGCTCCGGCTCGCCGAAGAAGTTCGCGCAGCCGAAGCCCGGCTCGGGGATGATGATTGACATCATCAAGCGCGAGACGCGCGCCACGGCCATGTCGCTCGGCTTCCCCATCCCGGTCACGCGCGGGCACAAGGACTGGCCCGCGCTCGCCCTCGTCGCCTCCTACCTCGGCCAGCACCGCTCGTCCGTCAGTCACCTGTACCAGCGTTTGCGCGAGGCCCGCGGCCTGAACTACGGCGACTACGCCTACGTCGAATACTTCCCGCGCGGCATGTTCCAGTTCACGCCCGACCCGAACCTCGGCCGCTCCAGCCAAATCTTCCAGATTTGGATTCGCCCGGTCGAGCCGCAGAACGCCCACTTCACGCTGCGCGCCGCGCTCTACGAGTTCGACAAGCTGGTGCGCGACGGCATGCAGAAGGAAGACTTCGAGGGCATCCGCGACTTCCTGACGAAGTACGCGAACGTGCTGACCTCGACCCAGGGGGCGCAGCTCGGCTACGCCCTCGACAGCCGCTTCTACGGCACGCCCGCCTTCAACACCTACATGCGCGACGCGCTCTCGCGCCTCACGCTGGCCGACGTGAACCGCGCCATCAAGCAATACCTGAAGGGCCCGATGCGCGTCGTCATCATCACGAAGGAGGCCGAGGCCCTGCGCGACGCCATCCTCAAGGGCGAGGCGTCGCCCATCAAGTACAACTCGGAGAAGCCGGCCGACCTGCTCGAAGAGGACAAGGTCATCCAGACCTACAAGATCAACGTCCAGCCCCAGCACGTCACGGTCGTCCCCGTCGAGCGCGTCTTCCAGTAAGGGCGCGCGGAGACGAAGAAGAGAGGGCCGGGCGCCACCTGCGGCGCCCGGCCCTCTCCCTTTTCAATTCCGAACGGCCTACTTCGCGAGCTTCGACGAAGCTGGGTTGTTGCTCGTGGGGTTTCGGGGCCTTCAGGGCGTGTCCGGCCGGGGCTGCATGCAGGCGGTGTCGTCGCCGCGGAGCAGCGTGTCGCCCGTGATGACGCCGTCACCCGTGATGACCCCGTCGCCGGTGATGACCCCGTCGCCGACCGTCTGGCCTTCGCGCAGGCCGCCGTCGCTGGCGAGGACGCCGCTCGGGAGGAAGGCGGTGCCGTCGCCCGCGATGACGCCGCCGCTCGTCATCAGGTAGTCGCCGAAGAGAACGCCGTCGGACATGAGCGAGGCGTCGCCCGTGATGACGCCGCTGCCGAGGAGATAGCCGAGGCCGTAGACCTTCTGATACTTCAGGAAGAGTTCGTCGCCGGCCGCGTAGGTGTAATTGAGGACGAGGCCGCGCGACCAAGAGAACGTGTGGCCGGCGACGGTCGTCAGGGGGACGGGGTGGTCGCCCGTCAGGAGCGGCGCCCCGAGCGGCGTCGAGTTCGAGAGGTCCGCGCGCACGAGGCGCGCGAGGCGGACGGCGCCCTCGGCGTTGAGCTGGCCCATGCCCTGTTCGAGCACGTTGGCACCCGCGAGCGGCTGGGCCGTGTACATCAGGACTGCTTTGACGAGGTTGGGCGTCAGGCCGGGGTTGGCCTGAAGCATGAGGGCGGCGGCGCCCGCGGCGGCCGGCGTCGCCATCGAGGTGCCCGACAGGTACATCTGTTTGCGGCTCGCGACCGGGCTCACGCCCGCGTCGAGGTCCGGGTGCTGTGTCACGAGGAGGTTCGCCGCCGACTCGGCCGCGATGAGCTTGTTGCCGGGGGCGACGAGGTCGGGCTTGACGAGGTTGTCGTAGTGGCGGGCGCCGTCGGAGCCGGTCCGGTAGCCGCGCGTGGGGCCGCGGGAGGAGTAGGTAGCGACCGCGTCGTCGTTGCGCGCGTCGGTGCCGAAGGTGTTGGCCGCGCCGATTGTGACGGCCGAAGGGTCTGAGCCCGGCGAGTGGACGCGGCCGTAGAGCTTGCGGCCGTCCGAGTCCTTGCCGTCGTTGCCGGCGGCGGCGAAGACGGCGACGCCGCTGTCCGACAGTTTACGGACGGCCTTGCAGACGGGGTCGTCGCGGTAAGAGTCAACGGCCGCCATGCCGAGGCTGAGGTTGACGACGCGCAGGTTGTAAGCCTTCCGGTTCGTCAGCACCCAGTCGAGCGCGCCGAGCAGCGCCGAAGCCCTCCCAGCGCCCTTCGCATCGAGCACGCGCAGGTTGACGACGTTCGCGTTCGGGGCGACGCCCGCGTAAGCCCCGCTCGACACGCGGCCGTTGCCGGCGGCGATGGAGGCGACGTGAGTGCCGTGCCCGTAAGGGTCGTCCGTGCGGCCCTCGCCCGTGAAGTCTTTGCTGTAGACGACGCGCGTGGCGTTGTTCCTGCCGAGGAGCGCCGTGTGGCGCGTGTCGATGCCCGAATCGACGACGGCGATGCCGACGCCCGTCCCGTCGAGGCCGCTCACGTTGACGCCGCTCTCGGCGCGCACCGAGTCGGCGCCGGTCGTCGATGAAAGATGGCCGAGCGTCAGCGTCGGGCGGTCGGGCGAGACGAAGGAGACGCGGAGGTCGGCCACGAGACGCAGCACGTTCAGGGCCGGCATCTCGACGGCGCGCATGTTCAGATTCTGGTACGACCGCGTGACCTTCCCGCCCAGCGTGAGCAGCAATAGGTCGAGCGAGAGCGGCCAGTTCCCTTCCGCCTGCACAATCAGGCTGACCCGGTCGCCGACGCGCGCCCTCAGCAACGTCTCAAGCAGGTCGGGCGAGAGCTTCAGGACGGGGAGCGAGACGGAGACGCCCAGCAGTTGCGCGCGGGCGACGCCGCCCGCCGGCCCCGCCGCCGAGAGCGACAGGCAAAGACACAGCGAGATGAACCACGACGCCGCTTTCAACCGACCCGCCCGTTTTCTCATCAGACGACTCCTGACAGAAATTACAGGTACAGCCCCGCCACGCACTTCGGTCTTAGGGGAGAGTTGTTGAGTGCGAGGCAAACCGGGTGCCCCGGCCGCCCCGCCGCGCGCGGGTCAATTTACTGCGGGTTTTTGAGGGATTCGGGGCCGAAAGGATTGAGGCGCGCTGACCGAACCGTTCAACCTGAATGAAGCAAGTCTCTCAAATTGACGAGACGGCTTGATTGGTTTGACGGGTTCAGGCGGTCGCGGGCGTGAGCGTCGAGAGGAATTCTGCGAGGAGGTTTTGCGCGACGCGGGCGCGGTATCGCGCCGTCGAGCGGATGTCGTCAATCGGGCTTATCTCGGCTTCGAGCGCGGCGCGGGCTTCGGCCGCCACGGCCGGACTGATTGAACGCCCTTTCAAGACCTCTTCCGTCCGCCGACACCGCACGACAACCGGGGCGACGCTGCCGACGGCGAGTCGCACGTCGCGCACGCCGCCGCCGCCGTCCGTCTCGGCGAGGCCCGCGAAGCAGACCTTCGAGATGGCCTGCGCGCGGCGCGTGCCGACCTTGCGGTAGAAGTGCGCGGCGCCGGGCGCGGGGCGCGGCAGGCGGATGCGGGCGATAAGCTCGTCGGGCCTCATGACGGTCTGCTTGTAGCCGGTGTGAAAGTCTGCGTAGTCAACCGTCCGAGAGCCGTCGGCCGAGACCAGCTCAAGCTCTGCGCCGTGGGCGAGGAGCGCCGGGGGCGAGTCGGCGGCGGGGCTCGCGTTGGCGATGTTGCCGCCGAGCGTGCCGCGGTTCTGGATGGCCCACCCGCCCGTCTCCGACGCCGCGCGGCACAGCGACGGGAACTCACGCCGCAGCACCTCGTCCTTCTGAACGTCCGTATAAGTGACGAGCGCGCCCAAGGTGACGTGCGTGTCCGTCACCTCTATGCCGCGCAACTCGCCCAGGTGCCACACGCTGAAGAACTTCCGCTGGGCCAGCCTCCCGGCTTCGAGCAGCACCATCAAATCGGTCCCGCCCGCGAACGGGCGCCACACGCCCGGCCCCTCGCCCAAGAGCCCCAGCGCCTCTTCGAGCGAACGCGGCACGACCATCTCGTATGCTGGCAGGTAAGCGCGCATGAAGGTTTACCGGCCGCCGTCCACCGCTTTCAAAACGGACTCGAAAATCTTCACGTAGCCGGTGCAGCGGCAGAGGTTGCCGGCGAGGGCGCGGCGGATGTCGTCCTCGCCGGGATGGGGTTGCTGTTCGAGCAGGGCGACGGCCGCGAGCACCATGCCGGGCGTGCAGATGCCGCACTGGGCGCCGCCCGTCTCGATGAAGGCTTGCTGGACGGCGTGCAGGCGCCCGCCCTCGGCGACGCCTTCGATGGTCCTGATGACGGAGCCTTCGACCTGCGCGGCCGGGACGAGGCAACTGTTGACGAGCCGTCCGTCGAGCATGACGGAGCAGGCGCCGCACTCGCCCTCGCCGCAGCCCTCCTTCGTGCCCGTCAGCCGCAGCTCGCGCCGCAGCGCGTCGAGCAACCGCTCCAGAGGGTAGGCCGCGAGCGCGACCGGCTCGCCGTTCACCGTGCAGTTGACCTTTATCTTGCTTCGCTCCTCGGGCATGAATCTTTAGGCGGCGGCGCCCTCCCTTTCGAGGGCTTCCATGATGGCCTCGGGCGTGAGCGGCGCGTGGTCGAAGGCGACGCCGAGGGCGTGCTCGACGGCGTTCAGGATGGCGGGCGCGGGGCCGTCCATCGGCAGCTCGCCGATGCCCTTCGCGCCCGCGGGGCCGCCCGGATAAGGGTTTTCGAGGAAGTGGACGCGGATGGGCGGCACGTCGGCCGCGGTCGGGATGATGTAGTTCGTCATCTGGCCGTTCGCCATCCGCCCGCGCTCCCAAGCGACGCGTTCGTAGAGCGCGTAGCCGATGCCCTGCGCGACGCCGCCTTCGATTTGACCCGCCGCCAAGACCGGGTGGATGACGCGGCCGACCTCCTGCACGGCGACGAAGTCTTCGACGCGCGCTTCGTAGGTCGTCGTGTCAACGCTGACCTCGGCGACGTAGGCGGCCCAGGCGTAGGCGCCGTAGGCGTCGCCGCGGTAGTGCTCGTCGTCCCAGTTGATGTCGTCGGGCTGTTTGTACTGCGACGAAGATTTAAGCGAGCCGTGCTGCTCGACGTATTCGCGGCAGGCGCGCTCGAACTCTTCCGGCGTGTACTTCTCCGGGAGGAGGCCGGCGGAGGTGAGCTGCTGTTTGATGCCGAGCGCGGCCGTCTCGACGAGCTTGCCGACTATCATGCAGGTGCGGGAGGCGACGGTCGGGCCGCTGTTCGGGACGTTGCCGGTGTCGGGGCGGACGACCTCGACGCGCTCGTAGTCGAGCCCCAAAGCCTCGGCCGCTATCTGCGCGAAGATGGTGTTGGTGCCCTGCCCTATCTCGGTGCTGGCGGCGAGGACGTGGAGGCGGCCGTCGGCCGTCGCCTCGCAGCCGACGACCGATTGCAGGAACTTCTCGCCCGAGCCGGTGAAGCCCGCGCCGTGCATGAAGGTGGCGAAGCCGACGCCGCGCTTCACAGTGCCCGAAGCGTTCTCGCGCGCGAAGCGGACGCGCTTGGCGTGGTAGTCGGACAGCTCGAAGGCGCGGTCGAGGATGCCGCCGAGGTCCACGTCCTCGTGTATCACCTGCCCGGTGGCGGTCGTCTCGCCGCGGCGGATGAAGTTGCGGCGGCGGAACTCTTCGGGCGTGAGGCCGACCTGTCCGGCGACGCGGTCGAGGTGTCTTTCGAGCGCGAAGATGCTCTGCGGGGCGCCGAAGCCGCGGAAGGCGCCGTGCGGCGGCGCGTTGGTGGCGACGGCGCGCGAGCGGACGCGGACGTTGGGGCAGTTGTAAGGGCCGGCGGCGTGGATGGTGCCGCGCGAGAGGACGACCGCGGAGAGCGTGGCGTAGGCGCCGCCGTCAACGACGAAGTCGATGTCGAGCCCGAGCAGTTTTCCGTCGCGCGAGGCGGCGGCGCGGACGCGCGTGCGCGAGGGGTGGCGCTTCGTCGAGGCGACCATGTCCTCGGCGCGGTCGTAGACCATCTTGACGGGGCGGCCCGACTTCCACGCGAGCAGCGCGGCGTGGCCCGCGACGAGCGAGGGGAACTCCTCCTTGCCGCCGAAGCCGCCGCCCGTCTCCGTCTGCACGACGCGCACCTTGTCTTCCGGCAGGGCGAAGAGTTTGACGAGCGCCTTGTGGACGTAATAGGGGCATTGCATCGAGCCCCAGACGGTGACGCCCGCCGCGGGCGAGGCGGAGGCGATGCAGCCGTTCGTCTCGATGTAGAGATGTTCCTGCGCGCCGGTCGTGTACTCGCCTTCGACGACGAAGTCGGCCGCAGACCAGACGGAATCAACGTCGCCCTTCTCGACGAGGAAGGACTTGAAGACGTTGTCCTCGCCCCAGATGACTTCCTTCTTCTCCAACGACTCTTCGATGGTGAAGACGGGCGGCAGCTCTTCGACCTCGACGCGCACCGCGCGCCGCGCCTCTTCGAGCAGGTACTTGTCGGGGTGCGCGAGCAGGAGGACGGGCTCTTCCGGGTGGTTGACGACGCCGTCGGCGAGGTAGGGCTGGTCGTTGAGGATGAGGGCGACGTAGTTGGCGCCGGGGATGTCCTGGGGGCGGACGACGGTGAACTCGTCCCACGGAATGCCTTCGCCGAAGACTATGTCGCGGACGATACCGCGCGCGGCGGGGCTGCGCACGGTCGCGCCGTAGATGACGCCTTCGGGCTCGATGTCGTCCACGTAGAGGGCGGCGCCCGTCACCTTCTCGCGCCCTTCCTTGCGCGGCACGGGCCGCCCGATGAGTTCAGCTTTCGACATTGCGCGCAAGGTTAACACAGCCCGCTCGAAGGCCGTAAGAACACCTCCGGGGCCTAGTCGCCCGCGGGGGCCTCGCCGTCGGTTTCGGCCGGTTCGGGGCGGCGTCGGCGTCTTGCGACGGCTTCGCGCAGGCCGGCGGCGGCGCGGCGCGGGATGTGGACCGCCTGCCCGCCGACGGCCCGCCACCACGCGGCGCGGCCGAGGTCGTCGAAGACGGAGTAGGCGACCGGGGTGACGAGCAGGGTCAGGAGGAGCGAGAGCGTCTGGCCGCCGATGACGACGACGGCGATGGAGCGGCGCTCCTCGGCGCCGGGGCCGGTGCCGAGGGCGAGCGGGAGCATGCCGGCGACGAGCGCGAGCGTCGTCATCAGGATGGGGCGGAGTCGGTCGCGGTTCGCCTGCATGATGGCCTCGGCGCGCGCCATCCCCGCGGCCCGCAGGTTGTTCATGTGGTCTATCTGCAAGATGGAGTTCTTCTTCACCACGCCGAACAGGACGAGCACGCCGAGCGCCGAGTAGAGGTTCAGCGTGTCGTTCGTCGCCCACAGTGAGATGAGCGCGAAGGGGACCGAGAGCGGCAAGGAGAGGAGAATCGTGACCGGGTGGATGGTGCTCTCGAACTGCGACGCCAGAATCATGTACATGAAGGCGACCGAGAGCAGGAAGGCGAAGATGAATTCGTAGAAGGTGCGCTCAAGCTCTCGGCCGCGGCCCGAGATGGTCGAGCTGTAGGCGGCCGGGAGGTTCATCTCGCGGACGGCGCCGCGCAGGGCTTCGATGCGGTCGGCGAGAGCGTAGCCGGGCGCGACCGTGGCGCGCAGCGAGACGACGCGCTGGCGGTCGAGGCGGTCGATGCGCGAGGGGCTTATCTCCTCCTCAATCTTGACGACGTTGCTGACGGGCACGAGGCCGCCCTTGGACGAGGGCACGAAGAGGCGCGAGATGGCGCCCGAGTCGCGGCGGTCGCGGTCGGCGAGGCGGAGCTGAACGTCGTAGTCCTCGTTGACCGAGCGGTCGTGGAAGCGGGACACCTCCTGGTCGCCGCCGACCATGAGGCGCAGGGAGGTGGCGATGTCGGAGGTGTCCACGCCGAGGTCGGCGGCGCGCTTGCGGTCAATCTGGACGCGCAGCTCGGGCTTGTCGAGCTTGAGCGTGGTGTCGGCGTCGACGATGCCGCCGAGCTTCTGCGAGTTGGTGCGCAGCTCCTCGGCGTACTTGTTCAGGGAGAAGAGGTCGGGGCCGCGCAGGACGAAGTCGATGTCGGCGTTGCCGCCGCCGATGTTGAAGGAGGGCGCGTTGCGGACGCTGGTCCGGAGCGGCGCGAACCGGCGCAGGCGCTTGCGCACTTCCGTCATCACGTCGCGCTGCGTGTAGTTGCCGCGGAAGGCTTCGAGCGGGCGCCCGGCCAGCGTCGATTTCCAGAGGCGCGTGAAGGAGAGCGTGCGCTCCTCGTGCGGGGCGATGCGGACGTAAGCCTGCCCCTGGTTGACGGCGCCGAGGAACGAGCCGCCGGCCGAGGCCAGCACCGTGCGCACGCCGGGCGTCTTCCTCAACTCGTCTTCAATCGCCAGCATGGCTTCGTTCATCGCGGGCAGGCTCGTGCCCTCGGGGGCGTTGACGCCGACCTCGAACTCGGCCTCGTCCACGTTGCTCGGGATGTACTCCTGCCGCACCAGTTGATAGAGCGGCACGCACGACGCGATGACGCCGAGCGCGAGCACCGAGACGGCGAGCCGGTGGCGCATCGAGAAGCCGAGCAGCGCCGCGTAGACGCGGTCAACGAATTTGTAGAAGCCGCCGCGCGAACCGGCCTCGCCGTGCTCGTGCTTGGCGTCGTCGGCGCGCAGCAGCCTCGCGCTCATCATCGGAGTGAGCGTGAAGGAGACGAGCAGCGAGACCATGATGGCGACGGCCGCCGTGATGCCGAACTGGTAGAGGAAGCGGCCCGAGATGGACGACATGAAGGAGACGGGCAGGAAGATGACGACGAGCGAGAAGGTCGTCGCCAGCACCGCCAGCCCGATGTCTCGGGTCGCCTCGCGGGCGGCCTCGGCCGGGCGCATCCGCTTCTCCTCGACGAAGCGGAAGATGTTCTCAAGGACGACGATGGCGTCGTCAATCACGACGCCGACCATCAGCACGAGCGCGAGCATCGTGACGCTGTTGAGCGTGAAGTCGAGCGCGCGCATCATGGCGAAGGTCGAGACGACCGAGGCCGGGATGGCGACGCCCGCTATCAGCGTCGAGCGCCACGAGCGCATGAAGAGGAGCACGACGAGGCAGGCCAGCACGCTCCCCAAGACGAGGTGGACCTGAATCTCGTGGAGCGCCGCCTCGATGTAGCGCGACTGGTCGCGGATGACATCCAGCTTCACGTCCGAGGGCAGTTGCGGGCCGACCCTCTTCAACTGCTCCTTGACGGCCTCGATGACGGCCATCGTGTTGGCGCCCGACTGGCGGCGGACTTCAAGCATCACGGTCGGGACGCCGTTCAGGCGCGCGAGGCTGCGCTGCTCCTTGGTCCCATCCTCGACGCGGCCGATGTCGCGGACGCGGACGGGCGAGCCGCCGCGCTCGGCGATGACGAGGTCGTTGAAGTCGCGCGGGTCGGCGTAGCGGCCCATCGTGCGCAGCGTCAGCTCCCTGCGCCCGGCGTCCACGTTGCCGCCGGGCACGTCGGCGTTCTGGCGCTGGAGGGCCTGCCGGACTTCGGTGATGGGGATGCCGTAGGCTTGCAGGCGGTCGGCGTCAACCCAAACGTTGACGGCGCGGCCCAAGCCGCCGACGACGGCCACCTCGCCCACCCCGGCCGCGCGCTCAAGCTGCACGCGCACGACCTTGTCGGCCAGCTCCGTCAGCTCGCGGACGCCGCGCTCGCCCGAGAGCGAGAGCGTGAGGACGGGCGCGCTGTCGTTGTTGAACTTGGCGACGACGGGCGGCGTGGCGTCTTCGGGCAGGTCGCGGACGACGGTGCTGACGCGGTCGCGCACGTCCTGCGCGGCCGACTCGATGTCGCGTTCGAGCTTGAAGGTGGCGATGACGAAGGAGACGCCGGAGGAGGAGACGGAGCGGAGCTGGTCGATGCCCTCGACGGTGTTGACGACCTCCTCGATGCGGCGCGAGACTTCGTTCTCCATCTCCTCGGGCGAGGCGCCGGGCAGGTTCGTGCGCACGCTGACGGTCGGCAGGTCAACCGAGGGGAAGCGGTCAACGCCGAGGCGGAAGTAGCTGGCCGCACCGACGACGACGAGCGAGAGCACGATCATCGCCGCGAACACCGGCCGCCTGATACAGATTTCGGCTAGCTTCTGCATGGGTACTTCTCAGTTCGTCTTCGCCGCCGCGCCCGCCAGTTTCCGCGCGACGTAATCCTCGGCGGTCGCCCCCTTCGCCACCGCGGGGTCGAGCGCGTAGGCGCGCCTGTAACTCTCGGCCGCCTCGTCGCGCCGGCCCTTCTTCAACAGGAAGTCGCCGAGCATCTCGCGCAGCGCGGCGTTCTTCTCGTGGACCTCGACGGCCGCGCCGACGAACTCAAGGCCGGGGTCCGTCATCTGCGGGTTCGCGAGCCAGCGCCCGGCGATGTCGAGGAAGGTGGCCGGGCGCATCACGCCCCTCGGGTTGGCGGCGAAGGCGCGCTTGAAGTAGACGACGGGGCGCTCGTAGGGGGAGAGCTGTTTGAGGAGCGGCCGGGCCTGCTCGTTGGCTTCGCCGAGGATGATGAAGAAGCCCCAGTTGAAGAGCAGCTCGTCGGAGTGCGGGTAGAGGTCAACGCCGAGCTTGGCGGCGTGGAAGGCGGCGGCGCCCTGCTGGATGGGCTGGAGCTGGCCGGAGAAGTCGGGGAAGACTTCGGCGCCCGCGAAGTCGCGGCGCAGGCGCGCGCCCACGTCTCCGAAGTCGGTCGCGGGCGAGAGCGTCAGGCGCCGCGTGTAGTCGTTCCACGTCCGCGACCAGTCGGCGTCCCAGCGCTCCAGCAGCTTCTCGAAGGCCGGCGTGAAGCGAAGCCCTTTCGGGACCGAGGCGTCCGCCTTGTAGAGCCGCACGTAGTCGGCGAAGAAGGGTATCGAGCCGCGCGCGTAGTATTTGTCGAGGCCGGCGGCGCCGTTCTTCGCCTTCAGCTTCGAGGCGATGAAGGAGCCGAGCTTGATGAGACGTTGCCCGCCGACGGGGTGGCGCGCGTCGCGCACGCGCTGCATGACGGCCGCGGCGTCGGCGCGCGCCGCTTCCCTGTTCGCGTTCGCGTTGAAGAAGGCGAAGGCTTCGGCCAGTTCCTTCGCGTCGGCGGTCAGCGGGCGGCCGTGCTGCTCGAAGTAGGCGGCGCCGTAGTTGTAGGCGCCGTCGAGGGCGCGCGCGATGGGCGAGTCGGCCTGCTCGCGCGTGTAGAGGGCGGCCGACCACGACTCGCCCGTCAGCGTCTCGTAGAGGCGGCGGACGTAGCGGTCCGTGGGCGCGAACTGGCGGTTGCAGGCGACGGCGATGACGAGGTCGCGGCCGGGGAAGACGAAGAGGGCCGTCTCGGTGCCCTTCTGGCTGCCCTCGTTGTGGACGACGTGGCGGCCGTTGGCCGTCAGTACGATCCAGCCGAGGGTGTAGTACTCGTCGCCGTCGCCGAGGCCGGAGAAGCGGCCCGCCTTCGTCGTCAAAGGCGCCAGCATCTCTTCCCTCGATTTCGGCGAGAGAATCTTTCCTTCGAGCAGCACGGCGCGGCCCCAGCGCAGGAGGTCGGGCACGGTGCCGGTGGCGCCGCCGCCGCCGAAGCGCGAGCTTACGTCGATGAACGGCGCGTTCTTGATTTCGCCGTTGACCAGCTCGTAGCCGCGGACGCGGTTGGGGACGAGGTTGACCACGTCGTCCATGCGCGTGTCCTTCATCCCGGCCGGGAGCCAGACGTTCTCGCGGAGGAAGGTTTCAAAGCTCTGCCCGGTCGCCCCTTCGATGGCCGCGCCGACGAGGTTGTAGCCGCTCGTCTGGTAGTTGAACTGCGTGCCCGGCTCCTGCTTGATGGGGAACTTGCTGATGCGGGCGACGACTTCCTTCGTCGTGACGTGTTCGGGGCCGAGGCCGGAGCCGGTCTGCCCGCCGCCGAGGTGCGCGAGCAGTTGGCGGGTCGTGACGGGCCATTGCTGCTTCGGGTAGTCGGGGACGTAGGTCTGGACTTCCGCGTCCAAATTTAACTTGCCGCGCTCGGCGAGGAGGACGGCGGCCACGCCCGTCATCGTCTTCGTGACGGAGGCGAGGCGGTAGGCCGACTCCGCCTTGGCCGGCACCTTGTTCTCAAGGTCCGCGTAGCCGAAGCCCTGCACCCAGGTGTGGCCGCCGACCGAGAAGCCGATGGTCATGCCGGGCACGCGGTCGCGCTCCATCTGCGCGCGGGCGTACGACTCGAACTCGCGAACCTTGTCGGCGTAGGGGTCGGGCTTTTGGGCCGTCCCATCCTGCGCGCGGGCGAGGCCGAGCAGGAGGGCGAGGAGGACGGAGATGGCGCAGGCTCTCTTCATGTGCGGCGAGGTTTATTCGACGACGTTGACGGGCTGGCCCGATTGCAGGTTGCCGGGGTCGATGACGACGGGCTCGCCGACGCCGACGCCCGAGAGCACTTCGGTCCACTGTTCGAGGCGGCGGCCCGTCGTAATCGGCTTCTCTTTGGCCTTGCCGCCTTCGACCGTGATGACCTTCTCGATGCCGGCGAAGGTGACGACGGCGTTGGAGGGGACGGTGACGGCGGTGCCCGTGTCGCTGGTGACGATGTCGGCGCGGGCGAAGCCGCCGGGCCGGAGCGAGCCGTTGTTGGCTATCTCGGCCTCGACGACGAGGACGCGGCTCTGCTGGTTGATGGTCGGGCTGAGGCGGACGATGCGCCCGGCGTAGAGCCCCGAGTCGCCTTCGACGGTGACGCGCACCTGCTGGCCGGCGCGGACGCTGGCCGCCTCGCGCTCGGGCACCTCGCCGCGGAAGCGCAAGGGGTTGACGCGGACGACGACGACGACGGGGGCGCCCGCGCCGAGGTACTCGCCGACGCTCGCCTTGCGCTCTTGAACTAATCCGTCGAAGGGCGCGACGACGGTCGTGTCGGCGAGGGCTTGCTTAGCCAGCGCGAGCTCGGTCCGGCGCTGCGAGAGGAGCGCCTGACGGTTGCGTATCTCCTCGACGGCGTCCTGATAGCGGCTGACGGCGACCTTGTAGGCGGCGTCGGCCGACTCGAACTCCTGGCGCGAGACGACGCCCTGCTCGACGAGCGTGGCGGTGCGGTTGCGGGCCGAGAGCGACTGGTCCATGAGGGTGCGGGCCTGCCGCACGGTCGCCGTCTGCTCGGGGTCAACGCGGTCGTCCGGGCCGTCGGGCTGGAGGCCGAGGCGGGCGCGGGCCTGCTGGAGCGCGGCCTCGGACTGCTGGATGCGCAGCTTGTAGTCCTGCTGCTCGACCTGAGCGACGACCTGGCCGCGGCGGACGACGCTTCCCAAATCGACGGGGACGGAGCTTAAGCGGCCGGGCACCTTGACGCTCAGGGTCGCCTGGTCCTGCGCGGCCAGCGTGCCCGTCACGGTGACGCTCGTGCCGACCGGCATCTCGGAGACGCGGGCCACGCGGACCTGCCGCGCGTCGCCGCCCCCCTGCCCCTCGCCCGCGGGCCTCTGCTGACCCGACGCCGGGTAGTCGCTCTTGCACGCCGCGCAGGCGAGCAGCACGGCGAGCGAGACGACGGGAAGCGCGTACTTATTGAAGGAGGACATAAGAGAGCTACAGGCCCCGAACGGAAGCCCGGATTTTACCACGCGGCCGGCGGATGTTTTAGAGGCGGGGTAAAGGAGATGTAAAAAGGTGTCGGGTGCCGGGTATCAGGTGTCAGGGAAGACACCTGTTTTACCCGGCACCCGACACCCGGCACCCGCTACTTGAGCAGGTACTCGCGGATGAACATGATGGTGGCGTAGAACTGGAAGTCCTGGTTGCGCTTCTTGGCGAAGCCGTGGCCCTCGTCCTTTGCCATCAGGTACCAGACGGGAGTGTTGTTCTTGCGCACGGTGCGGACCATCTGCTCGGCCTCGTTCAAGGGGACGCGCGGGTCGTTGCCGCCCTGGACGATGAAGATGGGCTTGGTGATCTTCGTCGCGTTGTTGAGCGGGGCGGTGCGCGTCATGAACTCGCGCATCTTCGGGTCGCGCTCGTCGCCGTACTCGACCCGCCGCAGGTCGCGCCGGTACGCCTCGGTTCGTTCGAGGAACGAGACGAGGTTCGAGATGCCGACGACGGGGAGCGTCGCCCGAATCTTATCGTCGTAGAGCGTGGCGACGGCGAAGCTCATGTGGCCGCCGTAGGAGCCGCCCGTCACCATGACGCGCGAGGCGTCAATCTGCGGCTGCGTCTTTATCCAGTCGAGCAGGGCGCCGATGTCCTTGTATGAGTCCTCGCGCTTGAAGCCGTTGTCCAAGCCGAGGAAGGTCTTGCCGTAGCCGGTCGAGCCGCGGACGTTCGGGTAGATGACGGCCACGCCCAGCTCGTTCAGGTAGTAGTTGGTGCGGCCGAGGAAGGTGGGGCGCGACTGGCCCTCGGGCCCGCCGTGGATGTTGATGATGAGCGGGCGCGGGCCGGGGAACTTCTGCGCGTTGGGGAGGTAGAGGAAGCCGCTGATGTTGCGGCCGTCGAAGGAGGGCCAGCGGACGAGCTGCGGCTCGGAGAGGTTCGAGGTGTTGAGGCCGCCCGTCTCGCTCTCGGTCCAGCGCTCGACGAGCCCCGACTTGGTGTCGAGCGAGTAAACGTCCGTGGTCGAGCGCGCCGAGTTGAGCGTGAAGCCGAGGTCGCGGCCGTTCTCGTGCCAGTCGAGGCCGCCGATGACGCCGAGCGGGAGGTTCGGCCCCGTCCGCTCCTTGCGCGTCTTGGTGTCCATCAGGTGGAGGCGGCTGACGCCGTCCTCGTTGGTGACGAAGGCGATGGTGCGGCCGTCGGGCGAGAGGTCGAACTCGTCCACGTCCCACTTGATGTGGTCGGTCAGGTACGTGTGCTGCTTGGTCGCGAGGTCGAGGTAGGCGAGTCGCTGGAACTCGGAATCCTTGTCGGTCGTGACGTAGAGGCCGCGGCCGTCCTTGCTGAACTGCCCGCCGCCGTAGAGCACCTTCTCGCCGCCCTTCGGCGTGACCAACTCCTTCGCGCCGGTCGCCGCGTCGGCCACCCAGAGGTAGCTCTCGGCGGCCGAGAGGAATTCGCCGACGAGGATTTTCGCGTCGTCGGGCGACCAGTCGAGCGCGCCCCAGCCGCCGCCTTCGACCTGCATGAGCATCCGCGTGCCCTGCGGGTCGGAGGGGTTGACGAGGTAGAAGTCGAGGTCGCGGCCGTTGCGGCGCGTCGAGTTGTAGACGAGGCGGTCGCCCGCGTGCGACCAGAGCGGGTCCACGTTGCGCGACTTGCCGTCGGTCAGCATCGTCACGTCGCCCGTCGCCACGTCGTAGCGGTAGAGCTGGAAGAACTCGTTGCCGCCGATGTCCTTCGAGAAGACGAAGCTGTCGCCGGTCTTCGGTCGGAACTGCGCGCCGCCTACGCGCTCGGCGAAGAAGGTGAGCTGCGTGCGGGCGCCGCCGGGCGTCTTGACGAGGTGGACCTGCGGCGTGTCGGCGAAGCGCGTCCCGATGAGCATCTCGCGCCGCGTCGGGTGCCAGCTGCCGAGCGTGGCCGCGCGGAACTCCGTGTAGCGCCGCACGTCCTCGGCCAGAGAGGCGGGGACGGGCGGCACGCCCTCGACGACGAGGTTGTCGGCGGGCGTGATGACGGCACCTCCCTGCTGCCCCCACGCGGCCGAGAACGCCAGCACGACCGCCGCGGCCGCGCGCGCCATTCTGTTCATAAAGGTGCGCCTCCGGAGAAGAAGTTTGGAGGCAATATAGCAGAAAAGGTGCCGGGTGACAGGTGTCGGGCGCCGGGTAAAGACAACTTCTTTAACCCGGCACCCGACACCCGTCACCCGGCACCCTCTTTTCAGTCTCCGAAGCTGCGGCGGAAGAGGTATGACATTTTTATGAAGAAAATCCGCCCGTTGCGTCGGAAGCCGGGTTCGAGGGCGCCGTTGAAGGGGTTGAAGCCGTTGTGGCTGAGGTCGTCGTTGTAGCCCGCGTAAAGGGCCGTGCCGGGGTTGGGCGTCCAGCCGAGGAGGTATTGCATGCGGACCTGCGAGGCGAGCGTCGAGTAGTCGGCGCGGGCGCGGGCGAACCAGAAGCGGGTGAACTGGTAGGTGCCGCGCAGGGAGTAGATGTTGTCGTCGAAGGCGACGCGGCCGGTGTCGTCGCGGCGCAGGCGGTCCTTGTTGTAGAAGAGGTTGAGGCGCAGGGCGTCGGTCGGCTGGAAGGAGAACTCGCTCTCGATTTTCCATTCGGTGCCGGCGCCGGGGTCGCGCGGGGCCTCCTGTCCGAACTTGAGGGCGGCGGGGCTGACGCGCGGGTAGCGGTTGCCGGCGCCGAAGTCGTAGTCGAGCTGGCCGAAGTTGAGGACGTTGATGACGAAGACGGAGAACTTCTTGGAGGGCGTGGTGCCGCCGAAGAAGTAGAGCGTGTTGCGGTGGGCGCTGCGCTCGGGGTCGGGGCCGGAGAAGGTGCACTTGGCGAGCGACTTCGACTCGTCCTTGTCCCTCGTCGAAGGGTCGTCGGGGATGACGGGCGCCATCGCGCCGGTCGGGTCGCAGGGCGGGAGCGTGGAGGCCAGTTCGCGGCCGAAGGTCTCGGCGGCCGTGCGGGCGCGGGCCTCGCGCGTCGGGCCGAACTCGGACTCGAAGACGCGCTCGTAGCCGCGCTCGACGCCGAGGCCGAAGAAGCTCTGCCGCTGGAAGTTCAGTTGGAGTTGCGACTCGTTGTTGAAGAACTGCGTGCGCCCCTTCCAGTCGAAGTTGCCGCCGGCCGCGTTGTAGACGCGCCAGTTGACTATCTTGCCCTTCGGCTTGTCGTCGGAGCGGTAGCGGATGAAGAGGTTCTGGTTGTTGGTGTTGAAGCGGCGGTTGAAGCCCACGTCGGCGCGGAAGAAGCGCGAGCGGCCGACGGCCGAGTAGTTCCAGCCCCAGTTCCGCCCGCTGCTGTCGAGGTTGTAGGCGTAGGCGAGGCCCTGCTCGCGCCGGTCAAGCGTCTTCCCCTCCTCGGCGTAGAAGAAGGGGCGGCTGGTGACGCTGCCCAGAGCCTGAGCGAGAAGCACCGTCGTCTTGTTGAAGCGGTAGCGGCCGTCGAAGCCGGCGACGGTGTTGTAGCTGTCGATGAAGTTGGAGGTCGTGGCGAGGAAGCCGAGGTGGTCCTCCTTGCCGATGTCGCGCTTGAGGCGCAGCACGCCGACGGTCGAGTTCCGGTCGAGAATCTTGAGGAGCGAGTTGCGCTTCGAGATGTCGTCGGGGTTGGCCGAGTTGGCGTTGAGGAGGATGAATTCGCGGTCGTCGTCGTCGAGGTTGCCGGGGCCGTTGTCGGAGGCGACGAGCAGGCCGAAGGTGTTGCGGCCGCGCTTGCCGGTGAGCTTGGCGGCGTAGTCGGGGTCAACAATCGTGCGCGTGTGGACGGCCGAGATGAGCGTCTCGAAAATCTCCTTGCCTTCGAGGAAGAAGGGGCGCTTCTCCTCGAAGAAGATGGGGAACCGCTGGTTGGCGGTGACGACCGTGGCGTCGGCCTCGACCTGCGCGAAGTCGGGGTTGTAGGCGAAGTTCAGCGTGACCTCGGGCGTCAGGTTGTACTTGGCGGTGACGCCGATGTCGGCCTCGGCCGGCTTGTTGAGGAAGCGGTCGGAGGGGCCGCCGAGCGTGCGCGCCGAGGCGGGGGCGCCGGGGACGGGCGAGTTCACGCGCCGGCCCGTCTGCGAGAAGGTGACGCTGGGGATGACTTCGAGCGTGCGCTCGGTGGAGACGCCGACGAGGCCCGTGATGTGGCCGGCCTGCCCGAGATAGCTCGAATTGTCGCGCGAGAGCGGCATCCACGCGCTGCGCTCGCCGTTAAGGCGCTGGATGCAGCGCAGGACGTGGATGCCCCACTGTTTGCCCTCGCCCGCCGTGTAGCGCAGCGACTTGAAGGGGATGGCGACCTCGACGACGAAGCCGTCCGAGATTATGGAGCCTTTCGACTCCATGACGATGTCAACGCTGAAGTCCTCGTTCATGCCCTCGTTGAAGACGGCGTCGGCCTGCACGCCGAGCGGGTTGAAGAAGACCTCGTAGGCGCGGCGGCCGTCGTTGAAGGTGTCGAGCATGAAGCCGACCCAGTCGTCGCTGAAGACGTTGTCGCGCTTGGCGACCGTGGCGCGGACCTTGTCGGGCTCGTCGTAAGCCTTGACGGCGAGGTAGAGGAACTTGGAGTCGTAGCCGACGTATGCCTCGGTCGGCTTCGAGGGCGCGGTCAGGTCGCCGGGGCGGTGCTGGATGAAGTCCTTGAGGACGGCCGCCGACTTCCACACCTCGTCGTCGAGCTTGCCGTCGATGACGGGCGCCTTGTCGAACTTCCCGACCTTGACGGGGTTGCGCTTCTCGGGCGTGAGCAGCGCGGCGAGGCGCGCGGCCGAGGAGCCGGGCGCGGCGGCGGGCTGTGTGGCCGCCGGGGGCTTGGCGGGCGCCGAAGAGTCGTTGCGCGCGGGCGTCGGGCTTGCCGCGGGCTCGCTCGCGGCGGGCGTCGGCGCGGGCGTGTTGCCGCCCGAAGAACTTTGCTGACCGAGCGCGGGCGCGGCCGAGAGGAACAGCGACGCGATGACGAAGAGCGAGGACAGGAGCAGGCGTCGGGGGTAGCTTTTCTTCATGACTGAGTCAATAGGCACACGACTCCGCGCACACTCCGGCCGGGAGCGTCCGACGTTTCGGGTTGGTGGATAACTGTTAAGGGCTCGCCCCGGGCGCGTCGTCCGTGCAGACGGACACCGAGCTTCGTAGCGCCCTGTTAGACGGTTGGACCCACGCCGGGGTTTCAACTGATTTCGCGCGGGTCAGAATTTTTTACAGGCGCTTTACAACCAGACTGCCGCGGCTTCGCGCGCTCATTTAAAGACGGGCGGGGCGGCTCGCGCGTTAACGCCTGCGGAGGATGATCTGGCCCTCGCCCGTGCGGAGCGAGAGGAGTTGGCCGCCGCCGCCGATGACCCAGCGGCGCACGCGCCCCTCGGACTGGTCGGCGGCCGTCGCCACGCCGTCGTTGACGACCGTCTCGCCCTCCGTCTCAAGGTTGGCGTTCACGCCCTCGGGCAGCGCCAGCGAGATGGTGCCCTCGCCCGTCCGCGCCGAGAGCTTCTGGAAGCGGCCTTCGAGCGAGATGCGGCCGTCGCCCGTGCGCGCGTCGGCCTCGCCCTCGAAGCCTTCGATGTTGATGCGGCCGTCGCCCGTGTCGGCGCGCAGGCGCCGCCGCCCGCCCGACACGTCGATGGGGCCGTCGCCCGTGCGCAGCTCAAGCTCGCCCATCACGCCTTCGACGCGCACGCGCCCGTCGCCCGACGAGACGGTGACGGAGGCGTCGCGCGGGACGTACACGTCGAACTCGGTCGAGGCGCCCGAGGAGAAGGTGACGACGCGGCCGGCGCGCTCTTCGTACTGGCGCGCGAACGTCTTGTCGAACTCGGCGCGAATCGTGACCTCCTGCCCGGCGCCCTGCGCCAGAACTTTAATGCCCTTCATCTCGTGCTCGCCCTCGGCGCGCTTGACGGCCGTGTACATCACCTCGGGCTTGTCCCACGCGTGGACGGTGACGGGGCCGTCGAAGGTCTCGACGCGGACGCGGGGCGAGCCGGAGACGTTGAAGCTGTTCGACTCGCGCTCGATCTGCCGGTGCGCGTCGGCGACTCCCTGCTTGAAGACGCCCTTGTTGAGTTCCTTGTTAAGCTCCTTCTCGGCCTTGCGCAGCTCGCGCTCGGCGTCGCGGCCGACGCGTTCGGCGTCGCGCGCGGCGCGGGCGGCCTCGCGCGCCGCGTCGCGGGCGACCCTCTCAAGCTCGCCCGCGTCGAGCGCGCCGCCGTTCTCGCTCTCGGCCGTGTCCTCGCGGGCCTTCCTCTTGAAGTCGCCGCGCGAAGCCTCGGAGAGCAGGTTCGTGACGGGGCTCGGCGTGCGGTTGTCGGCCGCGCGCCGGATGTTGATGGCGCCCTGCACGCTGCTCAAGCGGACGCTGGCGCCGCCCGTGCCGAGCCGGCCTTCGAGGTCGCGGCCGACGTACTCGCCGACGCGGACCGGCAGGTTGAAGTCGTTCGCGATGGTGCCCTGCACGGTGCTCGCGCGCAGGTGCGCGTTGGCGTCCGAAGGGATGGTGACGGAGAGCGAGCCCTTGACGACCGAGAGGTTATAGGAAGCGTTCTCGGCGAGGCGGTCGAGCGTCACGTCAACGGCGCCGTTGACGGCCGAGAGCTTGACGGGGCCGGACAGCGCGCGAGCGGTGACGTGGCCGTTGACGGAGGAGGCGTTGACCGCGCCGCTCAGGCCCTCGACGTGGAGCGGGCCGTTGACGACGCTGACGCCTTCGAGGCGCGCACCGCGCGGGACCGACAGCGTGTACTCCACACTGGCGATGCGCTCGCGCCGCTCGCCCTCGCGGTCGTGCCACTGGCGCTCGGGGTATTCGGTGTGGATGCTGACGGAGCCCGCGCCGGCCTCGACTTTAATCTCGGCCTCCCTCAGAAGCTCCTGCGTGGCGGCGCGCTTGACGGCGTCCACCCGCACCTCGTCGCGGTCCCACGCCGTGACGCGCACCCCGCCGTTGACGTTCGACAGGCTGACGCGCCCGCCCGCCGCCAGCGGGTACGACTGGTGAAACTCCTCGGTCAAAGAGGGCGTCGTCTGCGCCCTCAACCCCGCGGCGGCGGCCAGCAGCAGCCCCGCGCAAACCACTAAAGCCAACGTCCTTCGTTTACTCGACATCAATTTAAGTCCTCATCAGGAATGAAATATCGCCCCTTGTCTGTCTGGTAAACACCGGGCGGGCGGGCTTTGTGGCAATAAAAGTTTAGATTGTTGACCCCGCAGGGGTCGCCGGCAATAGCCGGGGGCTAGCGAAGATGCGAAGCATCTGAGCGCCGCCCCCGGAAAGCACGGAAATAGAATCCGACCCTGAAAGGGTCGCACCTAAATGCGGCGGTGCGGCCCTTTCAGGGTCGGAATGTCTGTCGCGCCGTGACCGGGGGTGGCGCCTCGGCGCTAGCGCGCCTGCGGCTGACCCCCGGCTATTGCCGGCGACCCCTGCGGGGTCAATACGTTGGGCTTACTGTCGCTTGATGTGGAGCGTGCCGCTCAGAGAAGTCAGGTTGACGACGGCCGAGCCGCCGGTGCCGACCGTGCCGTCGAGGCGCGTCTGCATGGGGGCCTTGGGGAGCTTGGGCGGCTTGTTCTTGCCGGGCTTGGCGTCCGGCGGCTCGGGCACGGGGGCGGGAGCGGGCGGGGCGGGCGGCCCGACGGTCTTGACGGGGAAGTCGGTGATGATGTCGCCTTCGACGACGACGCGGGCGTGGAGGCTGAAGGCGGAGTCGGAGGGCAGCGTGAGCGTCATGTCGCCGCTGATGGTCTTGAAGTCGTAGAGGGCGCCGCGCGCCAGCGCGCCGGCGTAGAGGACGGCCCCGCTGACGGTCATCCCGCGCACCTGCCCGTGCCCGACCGACTCGATGGACACGTCGCCGCTCGTCGAGCTGGCCTCGAACTCGTCGCCGGCCTCGACCGCCGAGACGTTCTTGGCCTCGACGCTCCCGCTCACCGTCCGCAGCCGAGCCGCGCCGCGCGAGTCCGAGAGCGAGATGTCGCCGTTCATGCAAGAGACTTCGGCGCCGCGCGTGATGCCGCGCAGCTCAACGTCGCCGTCGATGACGTTGACGCGGACCTCGGAAACGTCCGACACGTCAACGTTGCCTTCGCGCATCTGGATGCGGACGGTGGCGCCGCGCGGCACGGTCAGGTCGAGGCTGCGCAACTGCCCGCAGGCGCCCGGCCCCGGCTGGCCGCCCCTCTCGTTCGAGATGAGCACATCGACGCGCGGCGCGGGCTGCACGTTCGGCGTCACCAGTCGCAAGTCCGCGGCGCCCTCCGCGCGGGCGCGGACCTCACCGCCGTCCGAGCCGCGCACGACCACCTGCCCCTGGTTGACGCAGAGCGCGATGAGCACTTGCCGCTCGGCCTGCGCGGTGCGCTCAATCGTCGCGGACTCGGCCGTCGCCTCCGCGCGCCGCGGCTGCGCGCCGGCGTGCGCGGCGAGCGCGAGCAGGAGAAGGATTGTCGTCGTCAGATGCTTCATCAGAATCTTTCTGCGCCGCTAGCGGCCGACCGCGGCGACCTGCGCCTGCTCGGCGACCGTCGTCAGCAAATCAACCTTGCTCTGGTAGGCCGAGAGCAGGAAGGAGACGGCCTCCGGGTCGCGCGGGTTCTGCTTGGCGACGCGGCGCGTGTCGGCGATGGCGCGGTCAACGACGGCGATGTTGCGCTCGTAGTCGGCGCGGGCCGCGGGCCTGAGGACGGCGTCGCCGCCAAGCTCGACCGTCTTCGACAGAGAGGCGATGGCCTCGACGTAGCCCTTCTCGCCCGGCAGCAACTCCGGCTCCGCCTCGCGCTTCACTTCATTGCGCGCCGCGCGCTTAGGCGCCGCGCGCTTCGCGGAAGCTTTGACGACCTCGACCTTCGCCGGGGTCGTAAACGAGTCGGGCGGGTTCGTCATCTCCGGCGTCGGGGCGGGCGTCAACACGTTCGGCTTAACTTCGACGGGCGCGGGCGTGGCTCTGGCAATCTCGGCGCGGGGCTGCGGCTCGGTGCCGCGCTTCTGCACGAGGAAGATGGCGGCGAAGGCGACGACGGCGAGGACGGAGGCGAAGGCCGCGGCGCGTTGCGGCGTGAAGGAGAAGAGGCCGGAGAGCGTTGCCAGCAAGCCTCCCGTGTTCGCGCGAACCGGCCGGGCTGCCTGTGCTTCGTCTTCGAGCCGCGCGACGGCCGCGTAGACGCGCGAGCGCAGCGCCTCGCTCGGCACGGCGACCGATTCCTCGGGGCCGAACGCCGCCGAGAGGAATTCACACTCGGCCGCGGCCGTCGCGAGTGCCTCGGCGCACGCCTCGCATTGCGCGACGTGTGCCGCCGCCTCGGCCGCCGCGCCGGGCGAAAGCTCGCCGTCCGCGTAAGCCTGCAACTGGCCCTCTTCCAAACACCTCTTCCTCATCGGCGTGCTCCAATCTTCCCGTAAAACCTCACGAACTCCTTGCGCCCCCTTGCAATCAGGCTTCCGACGTTCACCTCGTTAATCGAAAGAGTCTGCGCAATCTCCCTGTAAGAAAGTCCCTGCTGCTTGAGCATCAGGCAACTCCGCATCGGCTCCCTCACCTGCCCGAGCGCCCTCCGCGTCTCCTCAATCTCGGCCCGCCGCTCGTAGTCCACGTCCACGCCCACGGCGGCCCCGTCGCCTCCCGCCTCCTTGAAGAACTCGTCCTCGCGGGCGCCCGCGCGGCCCCTTGAGCGGATGGTGTTGAGCGCCGTGTTCGACGCCACTCTCAGGAGCCACGGCCGGACGTGCGCCTCGTCGCGGAGTGAGCCGATGTGCTGGTAGAGCTTGAGAAAGACCTCCTGCGTCACGTCCTCGGCGAGCCCGGCGTCGCGGACGAGCGCGTAGGCGGCGCGGTAGACGGCGCGGTGGTGCAGCGTGAAAGCCTCGTCGAAACTGAGACTCCTGGCCGCCGCCGCCCCCGCCGCCTCTGGCACCGAATTCACCAAAGCTTCTGCCGCCCGCTCTCCCATATACACGTTAGCCGGTCCCACACCCGTAAACACCGGCCCGCGCCCTTTCGTGGCACTAAATTTTAGCAGAAAGAGGGCCGTCCGTTTTACAGACGTTGACAGCGGCCGGAGACAGTCGGATACTGCCCCGACACGGCACCCGACCGAAGCTACACCGACGCCGATTGGCAGGCGAAATCCGCCGCAACCCTACCCGTCAGAGAAGGAGAGAACGAACATGAGAAGGAGCCTTCTGCCCATTCTTGCATTGCTGACCGCCGCACTCCTCTCCTCACCATCCACGGCCGCGGCCCAAGGCCAGCCGACCATCGCCAAGGACACCGTCCAACTGACCGCCTTCACCTTCAGCTCCTACAAGGGCAACTACGACACCTGGAGCTGGGTGCCGCTCATCACCTACCGCGTCAACGGCCCCATCCCGAGCGGCGGCCAGCTCTACGTCGAATACACCGTGCCGGGCTCGGCGCCCGTCAAGTTCGATTGCGAAACCGGCGAGACTCCGGCCGACCGCTGGTGGAAAACCACCTGCGGCGGGCGCGACGGCATCCCCGAGGAGAAGGCGAGCGTCTACACCGGCCCCTTCAGCTTCGCCATCAAGATGAGGAACGAGCTGGCCGGCGCCGACACGACCATCTTTACCGGCAAGGCCAAGGTCGGCAAAGTTCACTCCAACGAGATTAAGACCGGCAAGTTCGCCAACCACTTCGTCTACTACGTGGACCACGACTGGAACCTCCCCATCGGCTACGTCTACTACACGGCCGACGACCTCAACGGCTGGAAGAGGCCCATCCTCAACATCGCCTTCTGGGTGCGCGGCGAGGCGTACAAGCTCGACCCGCACCTCTTCTACAAGGGCGCCGAGGTGGGCCGCATCATGTACGAGGGCGAGCTGGTCGGCAAGGCCAGTTGCGAGTCCGACGTGGACAACAACACCACGCACTTCGTTGACGAGAAGGACGCGCCGCAGAAGGCGAAGTGGGCGCGCGTCGTCTGCACCTTCAACAACGTCCGCGCGTGGGACACCTCCGACGCCGGGTGGGGCTTCGGGCAACCGCACCTGATGAACAAGAACGGCGGCGAGTACGAGTTGAAGGTCTTGTGGAACAACAAGCTGGCGCGCTCGGTCAAGTTCACCGTCCAGCCCGACGGCAAGCTCGACACCAGCCTCGCCGCCTCCAACAAGTTCGGCAACGACCGACTCATCGTCCCCGTCACCGTCATCGGCGACCAGGACGGCGTCTGGGACAAGGCCGCGTGGAAGACCGACGCCTTCTACGGCAACCCGCTCACCGGCTTCAACGCGCCGTAAGCCGCACGCGGGAGCGCGAACGCGGAAGGACGAAGGATGGAGGGGAGGCCGCGAGGCAATCCCTCCATCCTTCTGCTATATTGAAAACCGATGAGCGAAGCGACTAAATCCGCGAACCCCGCGGGGATGAGCCGGGAGCTTTGGGACAGTCCCTTCATGCGCGCCTGCCGCCGCGAGCCGGCGCCGCACACGCCCGTCTGGCTGATGCGGCAGGCCGGACGCTACATGAAGGAGTATCGGGAGGTCCGCGCCCGCCACTCCTTCCTTGAGATGTGCAAGCGGTCGGACGTGGCCGCGGAGGTCACGGTCTACGCCGCCCACCGCCTCGGCGTGGACGCCGCCATCATCTTCGCCGACATCCTCCTCATCATCGAGCCGATGGGGCTCGACCTCGAATTCGCCAAGGGCGAGGGCCCCGTCATCCACAACCCCGTCCGCTCCTCCTCCGACGTTGACCGCGTCCGCGAAGTCGAGGACGTGTCCTCGCTCGACTACGTCTACGAGGCCGTGCGCCTGACGCGGCGCGACCTGCGGCCCGACCTCCCGCTCATCGGCTTCTGCGGCGCGCCCTTCACGCTCGCCTCCTACATCTGCGAGGGCGGCGGCTCGAAGAACTACGTCCACACCAAGCGGCTGATGTACACCGACCCCGGCGCCTGGCACGCGCTGATGTCGCGCATCGCCCGCGCCCTCTCGCGCTACCTCAACGCGCAGATAGAGGCCGGCGCGCAGGCCGTCCAGATTTTCGACTCGTGGGTCGGCGCTCTCTCGCCCGACGACTACCGCGAATACGTCCTCCCGCACACGCGCGAGGTCATCCGGGGCGTCACGCCCGGCGTCCCCGTCATCCACTTCGGGACGGGCACGGCCGCGCTGCTCGGGCTGATGAAGGAGGCCGGCGGCGACGTAATCGGCCTCGACTGGCGCGTGCGCCTCGACGAAGCGTGGGCGCGGCTCGGCGACGTGGCCGTGCAGGGCAACTTCGACTCCATCGCCCTCTTCACCACGCCCGACATCGTCCGCCGCCGGGCGCAAGCGATTCTCGAACAGGCCGCCAACCGCCCCGGCCACATCTTCAACCTCGGCCACGGCATCCTCCCCGAGACGCCCGTCGAAAACGTCGTCGCCTTAGTCGAAGCCGTCCACGAGTTGAGCCGGAGGTAAAGCCCCTTGACGAGTCAACCCTTCGACGCCCTGCTCGTCGTCTCCTTCGGCGGCCCCGAGGGCATGGGCGAGGTGATGCCCTTCCTCGAAAACGTCCTCCGGGGCCGCAACGTGCCGCCCGAGCGGATGAAGGAGGTCGCGCACCACTACGAGCTGTTCGGCGGCGTCAGCCCCATCAACGAGCAGAACCGCCGCCTCATCTCGGCGCTGGAAAAAGAGCTTGCCGGGCACGGCCCGCGCCTGCCCGTCTACTGGGGCAACCGCAACTGGCACCCGCTGCTCGCAGACACCCTGAGGAAGATGAGAGACGACGGCGTCCGCCGTGCGCTGGCCTTCGTCACGTCCGCCTACAGCTCTTACTCGGGCTGCCGCCAGTACCGCGAGAACATCGAGCGCGCGCGCGAGGAGGTCGGCCCCGGCGCGCCGGAAGTCTTTAAGCTGCGCGCCTTCTACAACCACCCCGGCTTCGTCGGCCCCAACGTCGAGAACGTCCGCGCGGCGCTTCGCTCCATCCCGGTCGAAAGACGCGGAGAGGCGGCGCTCGCCTTCACGGCTCACAGCATCCCGCTCTCGATGGCCGAGGGCTGCGACTACGAGCGGCAGCTTACGGAGACGTGCCGACTGGTCGCCGAGGGCGCGGGCCGTGAACGCTGGCGCCTCGTCTTCCAGAGCCGTTCGGGTCCGCCCTCGCAGCCTTGGCTCGGGCCTGACATCTGCGAGCACCTGCGCGCGTTGAAAGACGAAGGCGCGACTGATGTCGTCGTCGCGCCCGTCGGCTTCATCTCCGACCACATGGAAGTGCTCTACGACCTCGACACGGAGGCGCGTCAGCTCGCCGAGGGACTCGGCCTCAACATGGTCCGCGCCGCGACCGTCGGCACGCACCCCGACTTCGTCGGCATGGTCCGCGAGCTGATACAGGAACGCCTCGACCCGTCGGCGGCGCGGCGCTCGCTCGGCCGGTTCCCTCCCCGTCAGGACGCCTGCGCGGCGGACTGCTGCCTGCCCGGCATGGCCCCGCAGAGGCCGGGCCGCCCGCCCGCGGCCAGTTGAAGAAGATGAGCGGCGACTTTCAGGAGCGTCCGCGCCGCGTGATAGTCGTCGGCGGCGGCGTGAGCGGGCTGGCGGCGGCGCACCGCCTGCTTGAGCTTCACGCGGAGACGGAAGTCGTGCTGCTCGAAGCCTCCGCACGCCTCGGCGGGACCGTGCGCACGTACGAGCGCGAAGGCTTCCTCCTCGAAGGCGGCCCCGACTCCTTCATCTCCGAGAAGCCTGCGGCGCTCGAACTCGCCAGGCGGCTCGGCCTCGCCGACAGGCTAATCGGAACCGAGTCACGCCACCGCCGCAGCTTCGTCGTCCGCGGCGGGCGCCTGCGCCCCACGCCCGAGGGCTTCCAACTGCTCGCGCCCTCGCGCCTCCTGCCCTTCATCACGTCCGACATCTTCACGTGGCGCGGCAAGGCCCGCATGGCACTCGACCTCGTCCTGCCCCGGCGCACGAACGGGAGCGAAGAAAGCCTCGCGCAGTTCGTCCGCCGACGCTTCGGCGAGGAGGCTCTGGTGCGGATGGCGCAGCCGATGGTCGGCGGCATCTACACGGCCGACCCCGAGCACTTGTCGCTTCGAGCGACGATGCCGCGCTTCCTCGAAATGGAGCGCGCCCACCGCAGCCTCATCCTCGCGATGTGGAAGAACGCGCGCCGCCAGGCCGGCGCGGGGCGCCGCGCCGAGGGCGCGAGCGGCGCCCGCTACGGGCTCTTCCTCTCCTTCGACCGCGGCATGCAGGTCTTGACCGACGCCCTCGCCGCACGACTGCCGCGAGGCACGGCCCGACTCTCGACGAAAGCCGACTCGGCCCGCTTCGACGAGACTTCGGGCGGCTGGCTCATCGACACGAGCGACGGCGGGACGGTAAGAGGCGACGGTCTCATCGTCGCCCTCCCGGCCCACGCCGCCGCGCGGCTTCTTCGAGAGACGGACGCCGGGCTTGCCGGCGAGCTTGAAAGTATCCCTTACGCCTCGACCGCGACGGTCAACCTCGCCTTCAAGCGCGAAGACATCCCGCACCCGCTCGACGGCTTCGGCTTCGTGACGCCCTTCGCCGAGCGCCGCGCCACGCTCGCCTGCACCTTCACGAGCGTCAAGTTCGGGGGCCGCGCCCCCGAGGGCCGCGCGCTGCTGCGGGCCTTCGTCGGCGGCGCGCTCCAGCCCGAGATGTTCGAGCTGGACGACGAGCGGTTGGTCGCGGCCGTCCGCGCCGACCTGCGCCAGCTGCTCGGCGTCGAGGCTCCGCCCGTGCTCGCGCACGTCGAGAAGTGGCCGCGCTCGATGGCGCAATACCACCTCGGCCATCTCGAACGCGTCGCGCGCATCCGCGCCCGCCTGCGAACTCACACCGGCCTCGCGCTCTGCGGTAACGCCTACACGGGCGCCGGCATCCCCGACTGCGTCCGCTCGGGCGAGGAGGCGGCCGAAGGCGTCTCCGGGCAAATAGAGGAAGGGCCGGCGGCCTCGATTGGCCGCCGGCCCGTCTCTTCGCAGGCTTCGCCTTAACGTTTATGGCTGCTCGGGCTCCGGCGTGTCGCCCCTGTCGTCTACGGCGTCGGGGTCGCCGATGGTCGTTTCGATGGCGGTGAAGTTATTCTCCTTATTCAACTCGCCCGTCTCGCTCGCAATCTCCGAGTTGCCGGTGCTGGTCGTGCCCGGCCTCACCTCCTTGTCAACGTAGTAGTAGACGAGGAAGCCGAGCGTCTCGCCCTCCGGGATTCTCGGGACCTTGCACCTGACGGCGCCGGTGCCGCCGCGCGTCGGCGTCGAGCAGGAGATTTCCACCTTGCCGTCGGTCTGCTTCAACGCCGCGAAGGTCATGTTCGTTGGGACCTCGTCGGTGAGATAGACGTAGGAGCCGTCGTCTGGGCCGGGGTTGTGGACCCAGAGTTTGTAGGACACCGTGTCGCCGGGGAGGACGAAGCCGGGGCCGACCTTGGTCACGAAGAGATCCACGTAGGGGAGCCGGGGGTCGCGGACGAAGAAGCGGGCCCCGGCGTAGATGTCGGCGTCGGAGTTGATGCTCTGAACCATCCACGTCCCCAGTTGGTAGAACTGCCCCGAGGTGGGGATGGTGAACTTGTCCATCTGGGGGTCTACTTTGATGTTGGCCTGGTCGGCGACGAGGCCGTCGGGCGCGGCCCACTGGAAACGACGGTAGCGGTAGAAGAGGTCGGCCGGGAAATTACCGGCTTCGGCGCAGACGACCTCGCCCGGATAGAAGACGGTCTTGGGCGTGGCGCAATCGTCGGCGTAGGTCTTGACGTACTCGTCGCCGCCGCGCTCTTGGAGCGGGGCCGCGAAGCCCTTCCGCGGGTCGAGGAGTGAGGGGGCTGAGAAGCTGAGGGAGAGTGCTACTGCGGTCAGAATCAGACAGACTACGAGAACCCTGATGATCGTTCTTCGGTCGGCAAAACGCATGACGCGGAGTTTCCTTTCGGCAGGCGGAACTGGTCGTGGGTGACGGCGTGTCCCGCGAAGGGGAGACGCCTCTTTGATAGGTGAGCCCTTGGAGGGCGCCAAATCCTAGTACGTCTTCCCCCGGTTTTCAAGGCACGGCCGGGCGCGGGCGGGTCACACGAAGATGACGTGTGATTTGCTCCAGAGGTCGGCCGGGATGGAGCCGGGCGCGGCGGCCGTGATGAGGATGACGTAGCCGGCCGTGCGCGCCGGGGGCGTGACGCTCTGCCAGAACTCCTCGCGGCGGCGCGCGTCGGGCGGCGAGCTTTGGAGGGTGACGAGCGAGAGGCGGCGCAGGCAGGCGTAGAGGTGCTCACGCCCGGCGCCGTAGGGCACCTCCTCGTCGCCGAGCGTGAGGCGGACCTCGGCGCGCTCCTCGACGAAGTGCGCGAGCAGCGAGGCGGCCAGCGTCACGCCGCGCTCGAAGCGCGAGGCCGCGCCCTCGCCGCCCTCGCCGCCGTAGGTGTCGAGCGCGACGTGGACGCGCCGGTCGTCCTCGGCCGTGAACTCTCTCACCATCATGCGCCGCTGCCTCGCGGTCGCCTTCCAGTCGATGAGGCGCACGTCGTCGCGCGGCTGGTACTCGCGCATCGAGTGCAGGTCTTGGCCCGACCCGCGCCGCGCCGCCTGCATCTGCCCGGCCTCGATGGGCAGCAGGTGCAGCTCGTCGCCCGCGCGCTCCGGCTTCGGGTAGACGAACAGCTCCACGTCGCGCGCCCGCAGCCTCCTCCTCAAACGAAAGAAGCCGAACGGGAAGCGCGTCGAAATCTCGAAGCCGGTGACGAGCAGAAGGCCCCTCCGCTCGAAGGCCAGCTCGACCCTCTGCTCGACCTTCGCCCCGCGCGGCACGTACATGAAATAGGAGAGCAGGCGGCGCGACTGGCGGGGCCGTCGCAGCACGAAGCCGCGCCGGCCCCCGACGCCCGCGCGCGTGCGCGCCTCGACCAGCACCGAGAAGGAAGGCAGCACGCGCTTCGTGTTGTGGACGGTGACGATGACGGGCGCGGGCTCTCCGGCGAAGATGTGGTCGGGGAAGCGGGCCGAGACGGCGAGGTCTCGCAAAGACGCGCGCGCCGCCGCCCACGCCACGAAGAGCGTCGAGGAGAGGACGGAGAAGACGAGGAAGAGCAGGTTGTTGCCCGTGTTCCACGCGGCGAAGGTGACGACCGCCAGCACCGAGAGGAAGACGGCGCCCCCGGCCGTCAACTGGAAGGGAAGGTCGAGGCGGGCCGCCTCGCTGCGGGCCGAGCGGGCCAAGGGCGGGACGACGAAGACGATGATGGCGAGCGCGATGACGAGCGACGAGAGGGCGCCGATGCGCGCCAACTCCCAGTCGTCGCGGCGCCGGGCGACGACGGTCATCGCCGCCGCCACCAGCCCGCACCCGACGAGCAGCGTGCCGAGCAGCGGCCGCCGCCACCTCTTAAAAGCCTCCCACGCCGTCATCACTTCTAGAGCGGAACGCTGACCGTCTTCATGATCTCGCGGAGCACGTCCTCGGCCTCCTCGCTGCGGCGGTGGAGCGAGTTCGAGAAGCGCGAGTTGACGACGAGGCGGTGGGCGAAGACGGGCAGGACGAGCCGCTTGATGTCGTCGGGCACGCAGTAGTCGCGCCCCTCCGTGAGCGCGAGCGCCTGCGCGGCGCGGAAGAGCGCGAGCGTGCCGCGCGGGCTCACGCCCAAATCCAGAACCTCCGACTCGCGCGTCGCCGAGACGACCCGCATCAGGTAGTCCACGAGCGAGTCGTCCACCGAGACGGTGTGGACGGCCTGCTGCAACTCCTGGATGTCTTCGGCGGCGAGGACCGGCCTGAGCGATTCGAGCGGGTCGGCGCGCTCGCGGTCGCGGATAATCTCCTTCTCCACCTCGGGCGACGGGTAGCCGACCCGCAGGCGGAGCATGAAGCGGTCCACCTGCGACTCGGGCAGCGGGTAGGTGCCGTGGTGCTCGACCGGGTTCTGCGTCGCCACGACCATGAAGGGCGCGCGCAGGCGGTAGGTTGTGCCCTCGACGGTGACGTGCCCTTCGGCCATCGCTTCGAGCAGGGCCGACTGCGTCTTCGGCGTCGTGCGGTTAATCTCGTCGGCTAAGACGATGTTGGCGAAGATGGGGCCGGGCTTGAACTCGAAGGCGCCGTCGCGCTCGTTGTAGACGGAGAGGCCGATGACATCGGACGGCAGGAGGTCGGAGGTGAACTGGATGCGCTGGAACGTGCAGTTGATGGACTGCGCCAGGGCCTGCGCGAGCGTCGTCTTGCCGACGCCGGGCACGTCTTCGACCAGCAAGTGGCCGCCGGCCAGAAGCGTCACGACCGAGAGGCGCACGGCCTCGGCCTTGCCTTTGATGACGCGCTCGACGGCGTGGCGGAGTCTGGCGACGCGCTCGGCGGCCTCCTCCGGGCTCAGCAGGTCGCCCCGGTCCGCTGTCTGTAGGTTCCTCATCCGCCAACCATTCTAAAGGCAAAGGGTGTCGGGTGTCAGGTGCCGGTAGGAAGGGTCTCGGGTGTCAGGTGTCAGGTGTCGGGGGAAGAGAGTCGCTTTTACCCGGCACCCGACACCCGGCACCCGACACCCGCTTTACCGGCACCTGACACCCGACACCCTCTGTAGTAAAATCCCCCTTCGGTTTTGTGGAACCCGGACGGATATAACTCGTGTACTGGATGGGTGAGGTGAGAAGGCATGTATAAAATGAGAGACGCACGCGGCCGCCAGCGCGGCTTTTCACTCGTCGAGCTGATGATCGTCATCTCGATCATCGGCATCCTCGTCGCCATCGGCATCCCGGCGTGGCAGGCCAGCGTCCGCTCGACCAACGAGGCGGCGGCCGTCACGCACCTCCAGCGCATCTCGACCGCGCAGGTCACTTACTACAACACCAAGAACCGCGCCGGCTACGGCACCTTCGACCAGCTCTCTTCGGGCGGCTACCTTGAGGCGCGCTTCAAGGGCGACACGCCCGTCGTGGACGGCTACATCTTCCGCCTCACGCTGACGGCCAAGTCGGGCACCAACCCGCCCGCCTTCGGCGTCAACGCCGACCCGCAGAAGCCCACGGGCCTGACGGCGACGGGCAGCCAGTTCTTCTACATCGGCTCCGACACCGGCGGCCCCCGCACCAACTCCGAGCGCCCCGCCACGGCCGAAGACGCCCCCGTCGGCGGCGGCCAGTAAGGCCCGCTTGACGCTCGCGCGAACGCTTTGCTAGCATCCCGCATCGTCAAATCTAAGGACGCCCGCTTAGCTCAGTGGTAGAGCGCACGCTTCACACGCGTGATGCCGTAGGTTCGAATCCTACAGCGGGCATAAAATTTCACTTCCCACCCGCTACAGAGCCGGTGGCGAAGCGCATCCCAAAACTCCACCTCACACAAATCGCCCGATTCTGGACGCACGTTGACCGCTCGCCGGGGCCGGAGGGCTGCTGGCTCTGGACCGGCTTTATAAGCGAGAACGGCTACGGCGTCTTCAGCTTTAACGGCCGCCAGTACAAGGCCCACCGCGTCAGCTTCTTCCTTGAGCACGGACGCATCTTGAACGACAGGCTGATTCTTCACCGCTGCGACGTGAGGGCGTGCGTCAACCCCGCGCACCTTTTTGAAGGCACTCCGAGAGACAACTCTCAGGACGCGGTGCGCAAGGGCCGGAACACGCGGCTCTACGGAGAGCGGAACGGGAAAGCGAAGCTGACCCGCGAGTCGGTCCTCGCCATCCGCCGCATGTGCCGGAGGGGCGGCGTCTACCAGAAAGACGTGGCGCGTCTCTTCAAAGTTAGTGAGGCGACCGTCTCTTATGTCGTCAACGGCGGCAGGTGGAAGAAGGTCGCCGGCACGCGCCGTTAGATGCGGACGCGCTTGAAGGCGGTGGCGCCGCCGGGGGCGGCGACGCCGAGGGTGACGAAGCCCTCGCCGCGTTCGACCTTGAAGTCGAAGGAGACGCGCCCCTGTGCGTCGGGCTTCAGCTCGCGCCGCTCGGCCCCTTGAATGAGGAAGACGCGCGAGCCGACCGGGTTTACACGGCCTTCGACGCGCAGGGTCTTGCCCGCCTCCATTCGCGCGAGGGCCTGTTCGGAGGGGAAGTCGAAGTCGGCGGAGGCGCGCGGGCGGGGCGACAGCCGCCGGGCGTAGCGCGCGGCGACGAGGTCGGGCGTGTCGAGGTTGCGCCCCTCCTGCAAGTTCGAGGCGAGGCGGATGAACTGCGCCATCGACCACGCGAGCGGCGTGGCCGAGCCCGTGCCCTCGCCGAATTTGAAGAGCGTGCTGTCGGGGCGGTCCCAGACCTGCTCGGGAATCATCCTCCCTTCATTGGCGAAGCCCTGCATCGCGAAGAGCCGCCTGCGCGCCGCCGCGTGCCTGCCCTGCGCCAGCTCGTACTCGCCGCGCTCGCCCGACAGCAGAGCCCAGAGCCGCCCCTTGCCCGTGTACTTGCCGTCCCAGTTCCAGGGCCGTCCGTCGTCCATCTCGCCGTAGCCGTCGTGGTTGTAGCGGTAGAAGGCGGGGCCGTGCGGCGTCTGGACCTTGATGACCCGGTCCACGACCTTCAGGGACTTCATGACGAGCGGGTCGGAGGCCGGTCGTATGCCGAGGCGGACGAGTTCGAGGAAGCCGGCGTCAACAATCCTCCGCTCGTCGAAGGTGCCGGCGCCGTTGTTCAGCTCGCGCGGCTCGCCGTCGTTCGGGTCGTCGTTCTCGGTGACGCGGAGGTAGTAGTTGCCGTCGCCGTAGAAGCCGGTCGTCGTCGCCGTCCACGATTCGACGTTGCGCGCCCAGTCGTCGGCGGCGGCGAGGTAGACGGCCGACGAAGCCTCGTCGCCGTTCCTGCGCGCCATCTCGGCGGCGCAGACGAGCCCGGCGATTTCGGCCGCGATGGTCGAGGGCGAGTAGCCCGACTCCTCCTCCCAACGCTCCTGCGGCGTGTAGGGGCCGCGGGTGACGATGAAGTCGGCGGCCGGGCGGACGTGCTTCGCGTACGTCTCTTTGTCGGTGCGGCCGAGCTGGTGGGCGAGGATGAGAGGGTAGGCGACTTCGTCCATCTGAAGCGAGCCCCAGAAGGGACGGCCGTCGAGCCACGAGTTCTGAGGGAACGAGCCGTCCGGCTTCTGCTGGACGCGGAACAGGTAGTCGAGCGCGCGGTCGGCCGAAGCCTTGTCGCCGAGGGCGTGGAAGGCGGTCGCCACTTGGTAGAGGTCGCGCGACCAGACGAGGTGGTAGCCGCCGACTTCCGGCTCGTTGGCGTTGGCGCCGCCGCCCCACGGTATCGAGAGCGAGGCAATCATGGCGCCGCGGTAGGTCTTGTCCTCGTGCGCCTTCAGGACCATCGCCGCCATGTCGTACTGCTTTTGGAAGGCGGGCTCGACGCGGCGGAGCTTGCCCAAGTAGTCGTGCCAGCCGCGCTCGTACTCTTCGCGCGCCCGCGCGAAGCCCTTGGCGAGCGAGGCGCGGGCGTGCCTCAAAGCCTCGGCCGCGTCTTTGCCGAAGCCGAGCGCGAGCGTGGTGCGGCCGGAGTTCAGTTCGCCGATTTGGACGACGTTGCCGTCGGCCGCGCGCGCGTACCGCTTGTCGAGGGAGAGGCCGCGGTCCAACTCTTCGAGGCCGTCGCCCGCGCCCTTGAATCCGTTCGCCGTCTCGGCGAAGCCGGTGCCGGAGACGAGCGCCGAAGCCTTGTCGCCGTCCGAGGCGAGCAGCGCGCCGTCCTCGGTCCACGCCGTGTCGTGCATCCCGCTGTTGTTCAGCGACGGGTCGTAGTAGACGTAGAGCCGCTGGCGGGCGCGGCAGCGGCCGTCGAACTCGACATCGACGAGGACGACGGGGCGCTCGGGGTCGGTCGTGTAGTTCCTGACGAGCCGGTAGGTGGTCGCGTCGGTCGTCTGTCGGAAGGAGAGCGAGCGCGGGTCGGTGATTTCGACGGCCCCGCCGTAAGCGCCCTCGGGTGAGCCCTCGCCGCAGCCGGTGACGACGAGCCGCAAGGTCTGCGTGTTCGCCACGTCCACGGTCGGGTAGTAGACCTCGTCCATCACCCCGCCGCGCAGCGTGAACCAGACCTTCGACTCCGTCGTGTTCGAGGTGCCGACGGCCTCCTTGCCCGCGCTCGTCCAACGCGCGTCCTCGCCGGGGCGGCCGGGCGCCTGCCTGTCGTCGGCCTGCCGCGCGCGCGGCTCGGCCGGCGTGAAGAGGGCGGCGCAGGCGAGCAGCGCCGCCGCGATGGGCGTGGGCTTTTTCATTTCGCGCCGACCTCAGCCGCGGCGGCGCCCGAGCATGTCGAAGCCGACGGCGGCGACGAGGACCGCGCCCTTGACGATGTACTGCGTGTAGTTCTCGACGTTGAGGAGCGACATGCCGTTGTCGAGGCTCGCCATGATGAGCGCGCCGACGACCGCGCCCGAGACGGTCCCGCGCCCGCCCATCAAGGAAGTCCCGCCGATGACGCAGGCCGCGATGGCGTCGAGTTCCATGTACGTCCCGGCGTCGGGCGACGCGCTCCCGACCCGAGCCGTGTGCAGGAGCGAGGCGACGCCGACGAGCAGGCCGAGCACGCAGTAGGCGGCGAGCAGGTAGCGGCGGATGTTGATGCCGGAGAGGCGGGCGGCGTCCGGGTTGCCGCCGATGGCGTAGAGGTAGCGGCCCAACGTCGTGTTCTGCGTCAGGAACGCGCCGAGCACCGCCACCGCCAGCAGCACGAGCACGGGAATCGGCACGCCGCCTTGCAGCCCGCTCGCGGGGTCGGTCCAGTTCATGAGCACGATGAAGGCCGCGATGACGAGCGACGGCAGCACGACGCCAAGGGCCGTCTGCGCTGCCCCCGGCACGGACAGGCCGTGACGCCTGCGCGCGCGGTTGCGGCTCAGGCTGAGCCACGCCATCGCCGCCACCGCCATCCCCGCCAGCACGTAGCCGACGATTGGCGCCACCTTGTCCACGCCCAAGGACCTGAAGACGGGAAGCCTGACGGGTATCGTCGCGCCCTTGCTCAAGCCCAGTATCACGCCGCGCCACGCGAGCAGGCCCCCGAGCGTGACGATAAAGGCGGGGATGTTCGCGTAGGCGACGAGCGCGCCCTGCCCGAGCCCGATGACGGCCGCGACGACGACGGCCGCCAAAAGCGTCGGCCCGACGCCCAGCTCGAAAGTCTGCGTCATCGCCGCCACGCCCCCGGCGAGCCCCACCACCGAGCCGACCGACAAGTCAATCTGCCCCGCCACGATGACCATCAGCATCCCGACCGCCAGCACGCCCGTCACGGACATCTGCTGCAAGAGGTTCGAGAAGTTCTTCGGGTGCAGGAAGAGCCCGTAGGGGTAGATGTCGCTGACGGTCTTCCACTGGAAGAAGAGCCAGATGACGACGAGCGCGAAGAGCATCGTGTAGGCCCGCAGATTCTCGGTCGGCAGGCGGAAGCCCCCTTTGCGCGCCTCGACGCCCTCGGGCACGGCGTCGGGCGGCGACACGTCGGCCGTCGTCAAGGGCCTGTTCGTCGCGGGCTCGTTGGCGGAACCCTGTCTGCTCATAACCTCCCTCTAATTTATGCCGCCCTCGTCGTGTGGCCCGTGGCGGCGGCCATGACGGCTTCGGGCGTGGCTTCCGTGCGTTTGAACTCGCCCGTGACCCGGCCTTCGTGGAGGACGAGCACGCGGTCGGAGAGGCCGAGCACCTCGGGCAGCTCCGACGAGACGAGGACGATGGCGAGGCCGGCTTCGGCGAGGCGGTTGATGTGGCCGTAAATCTCCTGCTTGGCGCCCACGTCGATGCCGCGCGTCGGCTCGTCTAAGAAGAGGACGCGCGGGTTCGTCAAAAGCCACTTCGCCAGCACCACCTTCTGCTGGTTGCCGCCCGAGAGCGTGCCGACGACGGTGAAGACCGAGTTGGCCTTGACCCTCAAGTCCTTCATCGCGCGCCCGCCGGCCACCGCCTCCGCGTCCACGTCCGTCACGAAGCGGCCCGACAACTTCGAGAGCCCGGCCAGCGTCATGTTGCTCAAGATAGTCTGGTCGAGCACGAGCCCGAAGCGCTTCCTGTCTTCCGTCACGAAGCCGAGGCCGTTGCGGATGGCGTCCGAAGGCCGGCGAATCTGAACGGGCTTGCCGCCTATCAAGACCTCGCCCGACGTGCGGCCCGGCCACGCGCCGAAGATGCCCATCAAAAGCTCGCTACGGCCCGCGCCCATCAGGCCCGCGACGCCCAACACCTCGCCGCCGCGGACCTTAAAGCTGACGTTATCGACGAGCAGCTTCCCCCTCACGTTCGGGTCTTCGACCGTGACGTTGCGCGCCTCGAAGACGACTTCGCCCCGCTCGTGGGCGGCCTCGGGGAAGATGTCGCCGACCTCGCGGCCGACCATGCGGGAGATGACGCGCGGCTCATCCAAGTCTTTCGCCGCGTCGGTGCCGACGGTGCGGCCGTCGCGCAGGACCGTGATGCGGTCGGCCATGCGGAAGACCTCGTCGAGCTTGTGCGAGATGTAAATCATGCCGACGCCGCGCCCGCGCAGCTTGTTAAGAATCTGGAAGAGCGTGGCGACCTCGGCGTCGGTCAGGGCGGCCGTCGGCTCGTCGAGGACGAGTATTCTGGCCTCCTGCGAGAGCGCCTTGGCAATCTCGACCAACTGCTGCTGGCCGATGCCGAGGTAGCCGACCGGCGTGCGCGGGTCAACCGCGAGGTGCAGCTCGTCGAGGAGCTTCTGAGCGCGGCTGTAGAGTTCTTCCCAGCGGATGATGCCGAAGCGGCGCGGCTCGCGGCCGAGGAAGATGTTCTCGCCGACGGAGAGGTCTTTGATGAGCGACAGCTCTTGATAGATGACGGCGATGCCGGCCTGCTCGGCCTCGCGGACGCTCGCGAAGCGCCGCGCCTCGCCGCCCAGGATTATCTCGCCGCCGTAGGTGCCGTGCGGGTAGACGCCGCCGAGCACCTTCATCAGCGTGGACTTCCCCGCCCCGTTCTCGCCGACGAGCGCGTGCAGCTCGCCCGCGTACAGGTCGAACGAGACGCCGTCGAGCGCGCGCACGCCGGGGAAGCTCTTCGTGATGTCCCGCATCTCAAGGACCGCGGCCTTTACGTCGTCAGACATCTCCGCCTCGCTTCAACGCAGCCTCAGAGCCAAACCGAGCCCGCCGAGCATGAGGGCGAGCGCCGCGACGAACGGGCCGCCGTCCGAACGTCCGTCAACGCCGGCCGTCGTCTTCGGCCACTGGTCGCGCGGCACGTCCTTGTACACGTCTTCGAGCTTGTGGTAGCCGTCCTTGATGACGGTGTCCATCAGGTTATTCTTGTCCACGGCCGTCGGCTCGTGGAGGATGGCGGGCACGTCAATCTTGCCGTTGTTGATGCGGTCGGGCGCCGTCAGCGTCTCGCCGCGCGCGAGCTTGAGGGCGTTATCGACGGCGCTGTCGGCGAGCGGCTTGATGGGCTTGTAGATGGTCATGGACTGCTTGCCGGCGGCGATGCTCTGGACGGCGTCGAGCTGCGCGTCCTGCCCCGTCACGATGACCTTGCCCGTGAGCTTCGCCGCGTCGAGCGCCGAGATGGCGCCGCCGGCCGTCCCGTCGTTCGAGGCGACGACGGCGGCGATGTTTCCGTTCGTCTTCGTGATGGCGTCTTCGGTGATGCGCAGCGCCTCGTCCGCGCGCCAGTCCTTGGCGAACTGGTCGGAGACGATTTGGATGTCGCCGCGCTCCTTGGCCGGCCCGAGGACGTTCATCTGCCCCTTGCGCATCAGCATCGCGTTGTTGTCGGTGGGCGCGCCGCCGACGAGGACGTAGTTGCCCTTCGGCGCGTGTTCGAGCGCGTAGCGGCCCTGCATCTCGCCCATCTTCTCGACCTGGTGCGAGACGTAGAGGTCAACGTCGGAGTTGCGGATGAGGCGGTCGTAGGAGATGACGGGGACGCCCTGACGGTGCGCGGCCTCGACGATGGAGGCCGCTATCTCGCCGTTGTGCGGGGCGACGATGAGCACGTCCACGCCTTTCGTGAGGAGGTTGTCGCACTGTTTGGTCTGGACGGCGTCGTCGCTGTTGGCGACCTGCACGTCCAGCTCGGCGCCGACCTCGCGGGCGCGCGCCTCGACCAACTGCTTGTCGCGCTGCCAACGCTCCTCCTTGAGCGTGTCCATCGAGAAGCCGATGCGGACCGTCTCGCCCGGCTTTTTCGTCTTCCGCTGGTAGCCGCCCGACGCCGCGCCGCCGCCGTTCGCGTTGCCGCCGCCGCCCCCCTGCCCCTGCTGCGGGCTCACGCACGCGCCGAGCAGCACCGGCAGGACCAGCGCCGCCAGACACCTCTTCAGTCTACGCATCAGTTTTGCTCCTTCCGGGCAAGCCGGTGCGGCGCCCGCTCTCAGCAGGCGACACCACGCCGCGCCGTGACTGTTTGTTCATTAAATAAAGACTGCTTAGGACGCGCCTAAGATTATCAAAGGCGCCGGAAAAATTCACCGAAAAAGTGCTAAGGTGTCGCGCATGGCGAAAACGCTTGCGGCCCTCCTGTGCGCGGCCTTGTTGGTGGTGAGCGCGGCCCCGCCCTGCGTCGCGGCGCGGGCGAGAAGGCCGGACATCATCTTCATCATCACCGACGACCAACGCTGGGACTCGCTCGGCGCCACAGGCCACCCCTTCGCCAAGACGCCCAACATCGACCGCCTCGCCCGCGAGGGCGCTCTCTTCCGAAACTTCTTCACCACCACGCCGCTCTGCTCGCCGAGCCGCGCCAGCTTCCTCACCGGCCGCTACGCCCACTCTCACCTCGTCACCAACAACGACCGCCTCGGCCTCGACGTAATCAGCCACACCCTGATGACCTTCCCGCGCCGCCTGCGCGAGTCTGGCTACGAGACGGCCTTCGTCGGCAAGTGGCACATGGGCCTCGACGACTCGCGCCGCCCCGGCTTCGACCACTGGGTCAGTTTTAAGGGTCAGGGCATCTATTTGGACCCGGTCCTGAACGTGGACGGCAGGCAGCTCCAGCTCGACGGACACATGACCGACCTGCTCAACCGCCGCGCGCTCGAATTCGTCTCGCGCCCGCACGCCAAGCCCTTCATGCTCTACCTCTCGCACAAGGCCCTGCACACGCCCTACCTGCCCGCCAAACGCCACGAGTCGCTTTACTCTAATGCGCGTTACGTCCCGCCGCCTTCGGCCGACGAAGACCTCGCGGGCAAGCCCGTCCTGCGCCGGGCCGTCGAGCCCGTTGACTGGACCACGCTGGAAGGCGTCGCGCCCGAGCCGCCCGAGTCGCGCCGCGGGCGCGGCACGGACCGCGACTCGGTCGTCCGCGACCAGCTCCGCACGCTCGCCGCGGTGGACGAAGGCGTCGGGATGCTGCTGCGCGCTTTGAAGAAGAGCGGCCGGCTCGATGACACTGTCGTCGTCTTCACGGCGGACAACGGCTACCTGCTCGGCGAGCACGGCCAGTTCGACAACAAGCGTTTCGCCTACGACGAATCAATCCGCGTCCCCTTCCTCGTCCGCTACCCCAAGCTTATCGCGCCGGGGACGACGGTGGACGCGCTCGCCTTAAACGTCGATGTCGCGCCGACGCTCCTCGCGCTCGCGGGCGCCGAGCCGCTGGAGGCTGTCCACGGCCGCTCGCTCCTGCCCCTGCTCCGGGGCCGCGCCGAAGGCTGGCGCGAGTCGTTCCTCGCCGAATACTTCCTCGAAAAAGTCGCGCCCCGCGCGCCCTCCTGGCAGGCCGTGCGGACGGCCCGCTGGAAGTACATCCGCTACACGGGGCCGGAAGGCATGGACGAGCTTTACGACCTCGCGGCCGACCCGCACGAGATGCGAAACCTCGTCGGCGAGCCCGCCGCCCGGACGGCTCTCGACGAGATGAAGGCCGAGCTGGAAAGGCTGAAACAGGCGAGCCGCTGAGCTAACCGCGCCTGCGTTCGAGCAGCACCATCATGAGGAAGCCGAGGACGGCGCGCACCTCCTCGTCCGGCCCCAGCTCGGCCAGCTTCTCAATCCGGAACTTGCCTTCGAGGAAGGCGGGCTGTTTCGTGAGGCGCATGACGGGCCCGCCCGACTGGTTCGTCATCAGGTAGCTCGGGTTGAAGACGTAGCCCGAGAGGATGCCGACGAGCGGCAGCTCGCCGAAGAGCGCGTCGGCCACCTTCACCCACCCGTTCTCCTCCCGAATCGTCACCGACTGCCCGGCGCCGAAGACCTCGTACTCCGCGCGCCAGAGCGAGCGCCTACCTTTGCGCGCCACGGTCCCGACGTGGCGGCCGGCGGTGTCGGCGATGTTGTACTTGGCGTTGAAGTCGAGCACGCGGTCGGCGTTGATGGTGTAGAGCGGGCGCGTCTGCTCCACGTCGGCGAAGACGGTGACGGCCTCCTTGAGCTTGAACGCCTTCTGCTTCGTGTAAAGGACGACGTTGCCGGAGGCGTCCCGGACGGCGGCCTGCGGGCTGATGGCGACGATCTTGAAAGACAAATCGAGGGGGAAGTTCATAGCGCCCTCCGGCGGCGGACTGAAGACTGGTAAGAACGGTCCCGCGCATTATGGTCACAAGCGCCCCGCCGCACAACCCCGCCCCGAGATGTTTATTTAAGTAGCCCTCAAAATTATTTCGTTGAAAAATTCGGCCCCCGGTGCTATTTGTTGGCTCTACCGTTCATACAGCGCAGTTTCCCCGACCCGTGTCCCCTCAAGAGCCCGTCCGTACCAGGAGGTCCGAAGCCATGCACAGACGTTTACGGGGCGCGCCCCTCGCCGTTCTCTTCTTCGCCGCCGCGGTCGCCCTCGCGCCCGCGGCCCGCGCGCAGTTCCGTGCCGCCGTCCAGGGGACTGTCACCGACCCGGCCGGCGCCGTCGTCCCCGCGGCCGCCGTCACGCTCAAGAACAACGAGACGGGCCGCACGCAGCAGACGACTTCCAGCGACGAGGGCTTCTACCGCATCTCGGAGCTGCCGCCCGGCACCTAC
>DASZEK010000114.1:0-37870 GCA_035941045.1 Pyrinomonadaceae bacterium
TCCTCGCGCATCTTCGAGCGCACGCGCTCGGCGAGGTCGCGGCCGAGTTGCGTGAAGGCGGCGCCCACCTCCTGCGCGAAGACGACTTCCGCCTCCCGCAACGCGAGCCTCGCCCTGGCGCGCAGTGAACTCATCAGGCGATATTGAGCCGGCGGCTCCGGTACTTGCGGCGGTGTACGTCGAGGATTTCCTTGACGGCCGCCGGCAGGCTGCGCTCGATGATCGAGCCGTCCTGGCGGACGCCGCCGATGACGCCTGAGAAGGCTTCGTCGCTGCTGCGGTAGGTGCGCACCGTGAGCTGGAGCGCCGCTTCGTTGATGTCCCCAGGGATGGCCCCGAAGCCCCACTTGGCCTTGACGGTGTAAGCGATGCCCTCACCGAAGTAGGCGCCGCGTGCCAGCGACCCGGCCGTGTCCGTGAGCTGAATCCCCGTCCCGCGCTCGACGTAATCTGTGATCTCGACGCCGTGCAGCCCCGTCACCTTCTCGACGCTGCCGGGGACGAACTCGGGAAGCGTAAGGGTGGAGATGCCGTCGCCGTAGACGACGAGGTCGGACGCCGCGCCCGCGGGCGCGAAGAAGTCCACGGCCCGGCCGTCGGTCACGTAGGAGTCAATCCGGCGCGAGACGCGGGTGATGATTCCCGCGAGCTTCGCCTGGTCATCCTCGGAAGTGGCCTGCGGCAAGTAGCCCGTGAGCGCCTCGCCGCCGACCAGCTCCTCTTTCGTGCAGTAATCCATCCAGGTACTCCCTCGCCGAAAGTGATGGGCGGCGCGATTACTTGCGCCCGCGCTTCTCCCTCTTCCCGTCGGCGTCGTCGGCCGCGCGCGCGATGCCGCGGGTGATGAGCTGCTCGGCGACGCCGCGCGTGACCTCCATCGTGTCGCCCTTCGCCAGCAGGCCGTAGGGCCTCTCTAAAATGACTTTGACCATCTCGAATTCCTCGGTTTGAAGTTCCGCAAGACACACCGGCGCGGACGCCGTTCTCGACGGTCTGAGGATAGGTGAGAAAAACTGTCGTTATTTACTGAGGAAATGGGGCGGATTTATGAAATGTGAAGGGGCCGGGCGAGGATTGAACCTAGCCCGGCCCCTTCGTGCCGTCGCCGTGGGGGAAGGATTACAGCGTCGGCACGAGCAGCTCGCCCGCAAAGCCGCGCTGGGCGGCCGTGCGCGGTGACGAGGCGAGCCGCGAGAGCTGCGCGATGACGCAGGCGAAGGTGCCCGCCGCGCCGTCGCCGGCCGTCAGGACGAGGTCGAGGTAACGCTTGCGGCCCCGCATGTCGAGGCCGATGTGGTACGCCTTGTTATCGTCGGTCGCGCCGGGCAGGGCGGACGGCGCGACGCTGAAGTCCGCGCCGGGCACGTCGGCCGCGCCGGTCATGTCTGAGGCGTCTGACTCGCGGACCTTCAGCGCGGCGAGCGCCGCGTCTATCGAGCCCAGCACGACGATGAAGTCAACGTAACCGGCGCCCAGCGTGTCGAGTGTGGCCGTGACGAAAGCGGCGTTGTCCACCGGCCCCTGCGGGGGCGTAATCACCACGGTCCTAGTTTCCTGAGAGTTAATCATCAGCTTTCTCCTGGCTGTGGGAGGGGCGCAGTTTTGAGTGCGCCCCTCCCGGTCTCAACTCGAAACCACAAGGGCGTGGCGTTAGCTCTCGGCGGTGATGAGGCCGACCATCGGCCCGGCCTGCCGCTCCTCCGGGTCGGCCGAGGCGTTGCCGACATCGTGATTCTTGATGTCGAGGCGGGCCGTCGCCTTGATGCCGATCTGGTCCTCGGCCCACTTGTATTCGGTCGAGACGGCCAGCGTCAGTTGACGGCGGTCGCCGAGCGTGGACGAAAGTTCCAGCGCGCCGAAGGTGAGGGGGATGTCGTCGGCGGCCTCCTGGTGCGGGAAGACTTCGGTAGTCTCCACGGGGTAGCCGAGGAACATCTTATCCGTGCCCTTCTGGACCTCGGCGGCCGTCGTGCCGCCCGCCGCCAGCGCGAGGGGCTGCATCACGTTCGCCCAGAACGTCTGCGACGTGTACCACTTCGGCTTGCCGCGGCGGAAGACGAAGGCGGGCAGCAGCCCCAGCACGGCCGAGAGGTCGCGCAGGGTGATGTCGCCCCACGTCGGCCCGGCCGCGACGTGCAGCCCGGCGATCTCCGCGCGGTTGGCGGAGAGGCTCTTGAGCATCGTGCGCAGGCCGACGGTGCCGCCGTAGCCGGCGGTCCCGTCGCCGTTGAAGCCGCAGAGGTCTTCCTTCTCGGCCTTCGCGGCGGCGATGTCTCCCGCGAGCACGTCGCCGAAGTTCACGAGCGCGTCCTCGTCCACCTCGGATGAGCGGACGACAATCGCCATGATCTTCTTAGCGACCAGGCCGACCAGGTCGCCCGTGATCGCGCTCTCGGTGCCCCGCTGCCCTTCGCCGACGAAGTAGAACTGCACGCCGCCGAGGCGGCGCGGTATGTTCTTCGTGTCGCGGCCCATCGGCTCTATGTACGTGTTGGGCCTGAAGACGCCGAACTCTTCCGTGAGCGAGATGATGCGCGAGCTGAACTCGCCCGGCACGAGGAAGCCGCCGGCCGTGTTGATGGACTCCTGCTGCGCCTTGACCTCGATGCCGTGGGACTTCACCCAGTCGAGGTGCGACTTCATGTTGCCGACGGTGCCGAGGAACCAGCGCGCGAACTTGTACGCCTCGACATCGCCGTTGTCGCCCTTGAAGTACTTCAGCTCGCCGAAGCGCGAGGACCGCGCGAGCGACTTGATCTCGGCGTCGCCCGCGCTGAGCGTGCCGGGCTGCGCGACGCCGCCGCCGTTCGCGCCGGGGCGCGTGATGCCCTTCGTCGAGTCCGATTCGCCGACGCGCATCGTTTCGAGATTTGTCAGGCGCTCGACCTCGGCCTGCGCGCTCTTAAGCTCCGCGTTAGTGTCCTCGATTTCCTTCTCGACGGCGGTCGTGTCCTCGCCCTCGGCCGCCCCGTCGTAACGCTTGAAGGCCGCCCCCACCTTCGCCTGCAATTCGTCGCGGCGCTGGAGTGCCTGTTGAAGTTTCGATGCCATTTGACCTGCCTCCTCTGACGGTCAGCGCACGCCCAGGCCGCGCGCCACCGTGCGTTGATATTCAACGCGGGCACGCCGCATGGACTCGTTCGCCTTCACGTCAGAGGTCAGCTCGCGGGCCGCCTTCGCGGCCGCTTCGAGGTCGGAGGCGATGGCCTCCGCGGTCTGAGTGTGCTGGTCGTTCAAGGTGCGGCTCTTGCCCTCGCGTTGCCGTTGTTCGTGCAGTTCCTGCATACGAACAAGTAGCCCACGCGCGGCATCTCGAACCGCTTTGGAGTGGGTGAGTAACGGTAAACTCACGCCGAGCTTACCATAAGAATTATTTGTGGATGAAGCGTCGCCGGCCGTTTTCGTTGATGCCTCCCCCAGCCCGCACATACGGAGGCCGGCGGCGCGGGCCTCGCCGACGAAGCCGGCGAGAATCTCGTCGATGCGCGCCGCGAAGTCTATCTGGATGCCGCTCTCGGCGGCGCTCAGGGCGACCCACTGGAGCTGCCAGAAGAGCGACGCGAGCGTCTCCGTCAGCTCGTGGATGTCATGCGCGCGCCCCGCGAGGTCTTCCTCGCGCTCCCTGACGGCATCGCCGAAAAGGTTCTTTGCCGACTTGAGGAAGCCGCGCAGGCGAAGCATCTGCACGTACTCCTCGCGCTCGGCCCGGATTCTCGCCTCCCACATATCGAGGTCTTCTTCCGCGACGCCTTTGCTCTCCTGCTCGGGGCGGATGAATTTGACCGCGACCGCTTCGTTGCGCCATTCGCAGGGGGTGTGCGTCATGCTCGCGTCGAGCCCGAGAGGCCAGCGCACGATGCGCCGGGCCTTGCCCTCGCGCTCACGCTCGACGAGGTGTGAGGCCGTGCCCGAAGACCAGCCGAGCTGCTTATCCTCGGCCAGCCCGTAGAGGCGCTGCGCCTCGGGGAGCGCCATGTCGAGCTGCCCTTCCACGAACACGCCGACGCTGTCCATCTTCAGGACGGCCGTGCCCAGCTTGAGCTTCTTAAACAAGGGGTCCTGGCCGTGGTCGAAGTAGATAGTTGATTGGTGCCCCGACGTGATGTCGAAGTCCGTCTCGGCGGTGAAGAAGTCGCCGGCGAGGTCCGGGCTGCTGGGCGTCGAGAAGCGGACGAGGTAGCCGCCGACTTTGCCGTTGCCGAGGGCCTTGACCGCCCCGCCCAAACGTACCAGCTCAAATGCTGACATCTGTTAATTGCTCCTTAATGAATTGCCAGTCAGTTATTCGGCGACGGGGGTAAACCGCCTCCGGCAGCGTGGATGGCTGAGGGGGTGACGACGCGCCTGGGCGAGCGTCACAATCATACCATCGGCCTTCTTGTCCTGGTCGTGGTATTCCCAGCCGCAATCCGCGCCGTCGTGGACGAGGACGCGCTCGACGCCGGCCGCGCCCAGCGTCTCGATCAAGTCATAATTCGCCGCGATGCGGGTCTCGGTCTCGGCGATGAGCTGAGCCCGGTGCAGGCTCGCCGCCTCTTCGCCCGCGGCGTCGGCCTGGGCCTCGGTCATGCCGTTGCCGAGTGCGAGCTTGCGCGCAGAGTCGAAAACGCCGGGATACATCTGCCGCCCCGAGACGTGCTGAGCGACGCGCGTCACGATCTGCTCGTGGGTAGCGCCCTCTTCCATCGCGAGGATTGCCTCCCTCACGGCCGTCACGGTCTGCTGCTTCAGGTCCGAGGTGTAAGCCGCGACGCGGGCGTCGTTGTTTCTGGCGATGCTCGACCGCGAGGCGTCGCTGCTCACCGTCTCCGTCTGGAGCCCGCGGCGGACGTGCGCCTTGACCTCTTCCTCGATGCGGCCGTGCATCTCCTCGAAGGCCGCCGTGAACAGCTCGACGCGGCGGCCGACGACGCGCGTGCCGATGATCTCGGCGGCGCCGGCCGCGTCCGTCAGGTCGCCGGCGGCGGCCACTTCCTCGGGCACGTCGGCCGCCAGACGGACGAAGGCCGCGCGCAGCGCCTCGGCGAAGAGCGGCGCGGCTTCGGCCTGCGTCTGCTCGACCTCGTCGTCGAGAGATTTGAAGGCGCCGCCCGAGGCCGGGGCGCGCTCGGCCGGAGCCGGCGGGAGCCGCTTCATCTGAGCCGCGGCGAACGCGGCCAGGAACGCCTTCTGAGCGAGCTGCTGGGCCGTCTGAGCGCCCGCCGACCCCGGCCCGTCGCCGAGCTGCTCCTGCGTCGTGAAAAATGCGCTGAAGAGCCCGAGCGCCGCCTGCTCGGCCGCGCCCTGCGGTGTGACGGGGGCCTTCGAGCTAAGGCGCAGGTAGTAATCGCCGAAGGGGTCGGGGTCTTGCCCGATGAGCGAGCGGTATTGATTGAGCGTGATGCCGCCCGCCTCGAAAGCCTCGCGCGCCCGCGTGTGCGCGGCGTCCTCGTCCTCGCGCAGCGCCGCGACCTCCGAGGTGTCGAAGTCGAAGAAGAGCGCCGGGTCGTCGTCGAAGTCGCGCAGGAGTTGTTCGGTGAACTCGTCGGCGAAGTCATCCCAGACGGGGATGAGGTGCTGCTCGAATGCCTGGCGCTGGAAGTTGCGGAGGTTGTTGTAGGTCGAGGCGTCCGTGCCCGAGCCGAGGCCGACGACGGCGCCGGGGATGCCCATGACGCCGAGGATGCGGTCGGCCGGAATCCTGCGCACGCCTTCGAGGTTCAGCTCCTCCGGGGTGAAGCCGATGGTGTCAACCTTCAGCGCGCCGGTCGCCACGAAGGGCTCGCCGCGTTTCTTGCCGGTGAAGCGGCGCTTGAACTTCTCTATCAGGCCCTTCGCCTGGTCTTCCTCGATCTGTGTGTTCGGGTCGCCCGACGAGATGATGATGCCGGGCACGCCCATGTTCTTGAGGAGAGCGGCGCTGAAGCGCGCGGCCTCCTCGTCGGTGAAGACCTCCAGCATCGCGGCCTTCAGCGGCGCGTAGCCCACGCGCGGGTTTTTCGGGTCTACGCCGTTCTTGATGTGGATCACGTCCTCGGGGGCGAAGCGCGCGTAATGCCCGTCGAAGGTGTATTCGTAATAGTCAATCCACTTCTTACTGCCCGGCGTGTAGACGGGCCGCATACACCAGTGCGGCGCGTAGTACAGCTCGACGGGGACGCCGAACCCGCGCGCGTTCTTGACCTTGATGATGTAGGCGTTGCCGTCGAGCTGGTAGGAGATGTATGCGCCGAGCCAGAGGGTCTTCGCCGAATAGTGGTCGTTGGGCCGCTTCAGCAGGTCGAGCGCCGGGTGCTTCGTCACCTGCTCATACTGCTTCGGCCCCGTCTCCCTGAGCAGGGTGATGAACGCCTGCCGGAAGTTGCGCGTGCCCCAGGCGAGGCAGGCCGCGACGATGGAGTTGGCGAAGGCGTTGACCCGCGAAGTGTTCACGTCCTCGCCGTTCAGCTTGTGCCAGTTGACGCCCTCGGCCGACGACCAGTGGTCCGGGTTGGCCGGGTCGTAGACGAAAGACTTGAGCGCGCGCCCCGCGCGCCCGACGAGTGATTTCTTATTCATTAGAAGAACTTCATCGACTGCTTGCCGGCCAGCTTGTTAAAGGCGCCGCTCGATGCGTCCACCTGGTCTTTGAACTTGCCGAACGGGAACGAGGTCAACTCGTCGAGGTACGCCTTGTTCCACTCGCCCTCGACGAGCCAGACATTCATCGCCTCGCACTGAGCCGCGAGGGGCTCGGCGCGGATTTCCTTGTCGCCCGAGACGCGCTCCGTGCGCGCCGCGTAGCCCGCGAGGTTTCGGACGCTGGCCTCGGCGCTTTCCTTGCCGCCCGAGCCGCCTTCCTCTTCGAGCCAGACCTTGAATTTCAACCCGTACTTCGCCGCCACGTCACCGGCGAATCTCTTGATCCGCTCCTCGCGCTCCAGCGCCGACCACTGGCCGCGCCTCACTTCCTCGACGAAGGTGCGGCCGCTCTTCTCGCGCCCCATGAGCACCATCGCCGTGTAGCAGCCGCCGCCGTCGGTCCCGGCCTTGTCCACGTACAGGACGCGGTCGGCGTCCACGGGAGCCGCCCCGAGGACGCGATCCTTGAACCAGGACAGCTTGAACTTGTGCCCCGCCTTCGGGCGCGGCCGTTGCTGATAAAGAGCATTCCAAAAGTAACTGCCGATGCGCTTCTCGATGCGCTTCAGCTTGGCGAGCGGCCGGCGCTCTTCACAGAGGGCTTCGCCGGGTTTGCGCCAGTCGGGCTCGACGGTACAAGTGGCCGGGAACTTTTGCGCCTCCCCCTCTTTAATCGCCTCGAAGGAGACGATGTGCCACCGCTCGGGCTCTTCCCCTTCCACCTCTTCGGCGAGCAGCCACCCCGACAAGTCGTCTTCATTCCAGCGCGTGTTGATGACGATGAGCGCGCCGTGCGGGTCCGTGTCCGACCAGGGCTCTTCGCGCGTGTACCAGGTCGAGCCGTACCACTCCTTTTGCTTCTCCCTAATCGTGACGGAGGCGGCCTGCTCCGCGTTCTTTAAGGGATCGTCAATGACGCCCAAATGCCAGCCTTTGCCCGTCGCCTCGCCGCCGACGCCGGTCGCCCACAAACCGCCGCCGCCGGTGAGCCACTGCTTAACGGCGTTGGCTTTGCCGTCAATGACGCCGCCCGCTTCTTTGTAGTTTTCGCGGGCCGCCCGCGAGAGCGTGTAGGCCAGCCCCGCCGAGTAGCTGGAGAGGCCGACAAATCGGTCCGGGTAGAGGTAAAGGAAGTAGGCAGTGAAGAGGCGGGAGGCCAGCTCGGATTTGCCGTGCCGCGGCGGCATGAAGATCATCAGCCGCTTGATCTCGCCGTCGGCTACCTTCTGAAGCACTGCCGCGAGGACGAGGCAGTGCTTGTACCAGCGATAGCTCGGCCGGACGCGAGTGACGAACTCGACGAATGTCAAAGAGCGTGCGCCTTTTTTGCGGCGGCGTCGCCTCAGCTCCAGAACGGCGCGGGCGCGGTCGGCCTGGGAGGCGCGCGCGTCACGCCCGCGGGCGTGGGTGCGCCTCTCCCTCTTACTCGCCCCGCCGCCGGCCTTTGGCTTCGCGCTTTTGCTTGCGCCGGATGAGGGCTTCGAGTTCGTCGTCCGACATTTTTTCGAGGTCTTCATCCGTCAAACCTTCGTCGGGGTCTACCGGCTCGGGCTTCGGCGCCGGCCCGTCTATGTGGGCGTACAGCCACTTCACCGTCTCCAGCCAATCCTTCGGCCCGACTTCCAGCTCCGTGCCATCGGGGAACTTCGCGCGGCCCGTGGTCGCGATCTCCCAGAGGAGGCGCGCGAGCAGCTCCCCGCCGCTCAAATTCTGGCCGTCGAGAGTGACCTGGGCGTCGCCGCGGAGGCTGAGGAGGTCAGTGAGCGCCCTGGACTTGGGCGGCCTTCCATGCGGATTTCCGCTTTGCCCCTTCTGAAACGGCATGGCGTTGATACCTGTTGTTTCTCAACGGGGCGTCTGACGCCGGCGGCGTCTTCCCCTCCTCGCCCGCGGCCAGCGCCGCGGCGAAACTGACGAGCCCGTCATCCCAAGCCCCGTGTCGCGCGACCACGTCGTCGAAGTCCTCGATGTCATGCGGGACGATGAAGAGCGTGCCCCGCTCTTCGTCGTGTCCGCCGTGCTTCAGCTCGTGATCCACGAGCGCGACCCGCCACTCGGCCGAGCGGGCGAGCCAGATGGGCCGGCAGACTTCCATCACGAAGAAGGGCCGCGGCTCGCCCTCGGCGCCGGACGTGGCGAGGAAGGCGTAGAGCCCCGTGACCTTGCGCATGACCGCCGCGCGCGGCCGGCCGCCGACGACGGGCGGTTTGTTCGTCCACAGGTACTCGATGCGGACGCCGTGAAGGTGCGGGTGACAGAGGTCGATCAGCCCCCCGGCTATCGCCTCGACCTCGGGCGCGCGGGCGTATTCCTTCCGCCCGCTCATCTCCTCGAAGGGCCTCCCGCCAGAGAGCGCCGACGGCGCTCGATGTTGACGACGCCCGTCACGGCCGCCTTGATGGAGCGGAGGGCGCCCAAGCCGATTACCGCCTCGTCGGGCAGGCAGTAGATGCAGATGAGGAGGCGGTCGCGTTCGTAGAGCGTGGGGCTCTCCCTCCGGCATTCGTCACAGGAGTTGGGTGCCTTCGGCATATCTCGTCCTCATCTCTCCTCGGCGGGCGCCGGCAGCATTTGCCGCTGCGCCTGGCGCACCTCGCGCACGTCGCCCTTGATCTCTTTCAAGTCGTCGAGCACGATCTGGAAGGCGTCGCGCCTGACGAACTCGCCGTGCTCGCCGCGCGCCCTGTCCACGTCCGACTTCACGGCCTGCACGTCGCGCTCGACCGTCGTGAGGCGCTGCGCCTCGGCGCCCTTCGCGTAGTTGATTGACCCCCAGGCGATGAAACAGGAGGCGACGGCCGACGCCACGAACGGCAGGGCCCAACGCGCGACCGTGATCGCGCGCCGCCTGTTTCGGGCTGAGAGGTTGAAAGCCATTTAGAAGACCCCGAGCACCCGCGCCGCGAGCATGCCGCCCGCGGCCAGCGTCGCGAGCACGGCCCGCTTGCGCGACTTCCGCGCCTCGCCCTTCAATCGTTCGTTATCACTCTTGAGCACGGCGATGGTCTGCTCGTTCAAGGTGATCGCGCGCTCAAGAAATCCGACTGACCGGCGGAGCTGCTCGATCTCGCGTTCGGCCGCCTGGTAGCTCGTCGCGAGCGACGCCGAGTTGGCCTTCTCCGCGGCGAGCTGCTTTTCGAGCGTCGCTATCTCGGCGCGCTGCGCCTCCACCAGCTCGCGGCCGGCCTTGACCTCGCCGACGAGTTGGGCGAGCAACTGCTCGTCACTGACAACGGGCGAATCGCTCGCCGGGGTAGAGGAGGGCGAGGTCTGCGCAGTTGCGACGGTGCAGAGCGCCGAGATCATCGCCGCGACGCAGAGCGTTCGTGTTAGTAGCTTTTTCATAATTCGACCGTGCTCCCTTGACTCTTTCTTTCGCCGCCGCCGCCTCTCGCGCCGTCTGCTCGACCGCGGGCTTGATCGTCCTCTCGCGGACCTGGTCGTTGACCTTCCGCTCGACGGCCGTCTCGTTCGCGGAGGCGATGGCCGCCCCCGCCTGCACCTGCGCCTCGTGCGACTGCGCTTCGGTCGCCTGCACCTGGTTTGAAGTGATGGCCGAGCGGGCGCCCGACACGACGCCGCCGGCGAACTGCCACGCGACGGACGCAAGCGCGCCGAGAGTGACCGCGACGAGCAGCGCCGACATCGGGCGCGTCGTCACGAAATGCGAGACCGCGCCGCCCGCGGTCTTGAAAATCTGTCTCGCCCTGCCTGCCATCACGCGCCCCCCTTCACCTTGCGCAGCGCGAGCACGAGCGCCGCCCGGACCTCGCGCCGGTAGTAGTAGACGAGGCCGGCGGCGCCGAGCAGCGCCGCGATCAAAAACACCTTGCCGCCGAGGCCCATCGTCCAGAGCGTGACGATGCCGCCTCCGGCGCGCAGGCCGAGCTTGCGCGCGAGCCCCGCGCCGACCGCTTTCGTCTCGTCGTTGACGGGGATTTCGTCGAGCAGCGACGGCTCCGCGGGCGTCTTTTCTGTGGCCGCCGCGGGCGCCTGCGGGGCCTGTGGCTGCGCTTCCGAGGTCGGGACGGCCTGCGGGGTGGCCGCGGGCGCCTCCGGGGCCGTGAGCGAGTCGAGCGTGTGCTGAAGCTGGGCCTCCGCGAACTGAGAAACCGTGAGCACCTTCAGCGCGTCCCGGTAGCGCGCCTCGCGGTCTTCCTTGCCGTTCGTGCCCCCGTTGATCTTGACCGTAATCTTGACGAGCTGGCGCAGGTCGGCCTCGTCGCCCCGGCCGTTCAACTTGTCGGCGACGGAGTTGAGGCCCTTGACGCGCGCCCAGATCGCCGCCGCCGCCCGGAACCCGTGACGCGGGGCGAGCAGGAGGTCGGGGTCTTCGAGCAGGGGCAGCCCGAGCAAGTCGGCGAGCAGCTCATACATCTCGCGCCCGGTCGCCTGAATCGGACAGCGCCCGCGGAACTTCCAACCGTCGCCCGGCTGTGTGTTACCCATGCGCCCGCCGTAGGTCTTGTTCGCGAGGGCTTGGGGGTTGTGGGCGTACGGCTCCGCCGCGGCCGGCGTCGGGAAGCGCCGCGGCCAGACCTGCGTCAGACGGCGCGCGGAGTAGTTGAGATTTTCCGACCAGCGCGAGAGGTCGTTTGACTCATGCGCGAGTTGCGCGAGGAAGGCCGCCGCGCGCTTCCGGGTGACGATGCCGAATTCGGCCATCGCGGCGACGAGCAGGGGCTGGTACAGGGCGGCCTTATCTCCGGGGCAAGCCGGGAAGAGCTGTCTGAACTGCTTGAGGGTAATCACTGGCCGACTCTCCTCTGAAGACAAAAATCGTGAGGGGAGGGCGGGACAGGCGCGGCTGCGGTCTTCATTGCCGCTTATGGTTGGCGTGCGGACTGCCGCTCAGCACATGCGCGCCCGCCCCCCCTCACACCGAAGAGAGTAGGCGAGAAAAACTGTCGTTATTTACTGAGGAAAACTGCGCCCCTTCAGGGGAGGATGGGATTCTTTGAGTAGATGAGGACGAACTTGTTATTGCCCTGCACCGGCCTCTTCGTCTCACGCACGCGGCCGCTGTCTAACAGCTCTTGCAACCGCTTCCACACGGTCGAGGCGGGCAGGCCCGTGTCCTCGGCGATCTCGGAGCGCGTCAGCGGGAACTGCACGGCCTGATAGATGGCCTCCCGGTCAACGTCCTGGTCGCGCGTCTGCTCGGCGCGCGCCCATTTGATTTCCTTCTTCAGCCGGCCGGCATACTCGGGCGGGCACTGGTCGAGCGCCCAGACGAGGGCCTGCTCGTATTCCTTTGCGCGGCGGACGCGCGGGTCGGCGATGTGCTCGAAGGATTTGAGCTTGGGGATGCCGGCGGGAACGGTGTGGCCGTCCTGGTGCTGATTCGCGGCGGGTTTGCGAAGGGCGCTCATGCTCCGGGGATACTCCTTGCTCTTACTCGTAGATGGGGGCGTGAACGGTGAGGGATAGGGATTCGACTAGAGAGCCCTCCCGGCCACACGTAGAGTATGGCGGCGGCGAGATTTCGTTATTTACTAAGGAAAATGAGGAGAATTATGTCGCGGGCTGCTGAGGCCCCCCCTCGGATCGTAACCTGTCCAGTTCCCCGACGATGATCTCAGACTCGTCCACCATCGCCAGCGTTCGCGGCGCGAACAAATCACGGGGCTTGTCGCGCACGTAGAGGATGAAATCGCGCAGGACGCGCTCCAGAGCGCGCAGGCGCGTGTTTTCGTCGCGGGCCTTCGAGCTTCGCCGCTCTCCTATGCGCCGCTCCCCTCTGTCTTGTCCTGACATCGGCCCCCTCCGCCGGTGCTTAGATGCCGGGTGAGTCCGGCCTCCGTTGTTTCCCATTGTTAATCAACGGGAGAATTTTGGACCCTATCCAACCGCCCCGGCCCCGCGGCCGTGACGAAGAGCAAGAAAGGTTTACACGCTCCGTGGGGCGCCTCAAATCTTAACATTGATTCCGAATTTTTGTAGGGGTCGGGAGGGCGGGGGAGGGAAGCGCCCACGCGGGCGACTGTCACGAGTTGAGAGGCTGCAAATGGTAAATCGTGAATCGCGGCCGCTCAGGTCGAGCGCCTCCGGGGGCGCAGGGCCTCGCGTCGGCGCCGACGGCGCGCGAGCGAACGCCGAATCCAGTTAAGGATGCTCCGCAGTAAGTTTCTCATTAACTGAATAGTAACTGACTTAAACGCCCCCGCGCTTGCCGCGCGCCGGAGTCGGCGCCTCGACCGGCTGGGGCGTCGGCGCGACGAGCTGGTAGACCGTCAGGCGGACGTGCGTCGCCTCGGCCGAGATGTGGTCGGGCACGCCCACGTGCTTCACCTCGACCTCGACCTTGCACCCGTGCTGCGCCGCCTCCATCATCAGATGATTAAGCGCGGCTGCCGCGTCGCGCAGCTCCGTCGCAATCACTTCTGGCGTACGCCCCTCATCCATTATTCAGTGCGGGCCTTCCTCTGTGTCGGCACGGCCTCAGACACGGCATAGAGCAAGCACCATCGGGTGGGCTTGCCGGCTTGCCCCGACCTGTAATAGCAGCCGCGCGGCGGCCCGCCCGGCTTCAGGTGCTTCTCGCGCAGTCCCGTCTTGTGGAGGAGATCGGGCGGGATGTCTGCGTAAGCGTAGCGCGGCACGCCGGGGCACTCGGATTGAGGAGGCGTCTTCCATTCCCAGCGGCAAAGCGAGCAGACCAGCTTCTCGGTCTGGAGGTCGCGGCTGAGTTTATGCCGGCGGAATTCGAGCTGGATTTGCTTGTCCTTCATTTTAATCAGAATCAGTTACGTCGTTCGCCTCGGCCGGCGCATCCTGTCCGACCTTTCCCGCCCTCACGCCAAGGCGTAGCACGACCATGTCGTCACCCTTCGCCTCCTCGTCGAGCGTCACGCCCAGCCACAGCCTCGCGGTCGAGCGCGTCCCCCTGTGTTCGATTTCAAATTCGAGCGGCTGCTGGTCGCGCTCGTCGCCGTGAGGTTTGAATTGCTTGGCGACGGATTCGAGGAAGAGGTGCAGGCCGAAGACGTTCAACCCCAAGTCGAGAATTTGTTGAGATGTAACTTTCATTCAATCCTTCGCCTCCCATAGTTTGCAGGCCGGGCTCCCGACCCTGATGTCTGAGCCGGGGCCGTGCGTCCACCTCCCGCCGCGACGGCGGAACTCTAAACACTTGTGATAGTCCTTCGAGTAGGTGATGACGACGTGATGCTTGCACGTCCCGCACGTCTCGCCGTCGGGGCCAGTGCCGGGCGTCGCGGCGTAACCTTGGGGCCGCGTCGGCTTGCGCCGCGTGTCAACGTCATCACACGGCGAGGCGGCGCGCGGGGCGGCGGTGATGGGCTCGCCGAATAGGTCGAGGCTTCGACCGCTGTTACTCATTCCTGTAATCCTCTTCGATCTGGCACTGGATACACAGCCGCTCTTTGACCTCGACGGCGAAGACGCACTCGACGCAAATGCGCGCGCGGCAGCGGCCGCATCTGAGGGCGAGGCCCAGCCGGCGCGAGCACTTCTCGCACCAGCCGACCAGTAGTTCTTTCGCCGCGCGTCCGGCTGCCGCTTTGCTCATCCTCACTCCTCGACGATGTTGGCCTTCGTCCTAATTCGCACTTCGCCGGTCAGCCCGTCGGGCCTCTCGTCGTCGCCGCCCGAGAGGAATTCGACGAACGCGGCGTTAACTAGGTCGCCGACTACCACGTCGCACCACGTCCAGCAGTCGGCGTTCTCGGGGTCGGCCGCGCGCATCATCGCCAGATACGAGCGGGCCAGAAATTCAAGGCCGGTGATGAAGTTGGCCGTGGCCTCTAACTGTTTGTCCTGGTCGTACGTCAGTTTCATCAGCGCAGGCCCTCCGGGAATAACAAGGCCGTCGCCTCGACGTAGCCCTCCCGCGGGTACCTGACGAGCTTCAAACCGCTGAGCGAGCTGAGGGCGTTGGTGAAAGACTTGGAGCGCGGGTGGTAGCCCATCGCCCCGGCGAGTTCGGCGCGGCCGACGGCGTCGGGGTGGGCTTCGATGATAAGCCGCAGCATCCGAGCCCTGACGGTGCCCGCGCCGAGCTGCTGATACCAAGCTTCGTGAAGTTCGCGGCGCGAGTGGATAGGCTCGCCCGGACGCGCCCGCGCGCGCCCCTCCCGCGTGAGGGCGATCTTGCCGGCGTCGGGGTATTCGATGAGCCCGGCCGTGTGGAGTGAGCTGAGCGAGTTAGTGAAAGACTTCGACCGCTGATGATAGCCGACGAAGACCGCGACGTTCGCGCGGTCGGGCTCGTCGATGCCGAAGGCTTCAAAGCGGGCAAGCTCGTCGAGGATGCGCTGCGCCGGGCCTGACAGCTTCCCGTCACCCGAGACGGCCGCCGCCGGGCGCGTGGCCCGAGGCAGCGGGGCGGTCGGCCGCCCGGCCCCGTGAAGCGAGCGCGCGGGCGGTGAAGGCTGAAGCTCCGCCGGGGCCGCGGTCGCGCGTTCGATCAAAGCCGCCAGCCGGCCGGCTTCCGCCTTCACCTCGGCGCGCGCCTCGTCGAAGCGGCCGGACAGCCCCGCCGTATTCTGAATTAACTCCTCGGCGCGGCCGGCGATGGAGTCCAGCTCTTTGACGACGGCCTCGATGCGAATCAACTCGGCCGGCTTGATGACGGGGACCTCGACCCTCTGCGTCTCGGCCGGCGCGGTGGCCGTCTTAGCTTCCTCAAGCGCGGCCTCCAGCTCCGCGACTTTCCGCGTCAGCTCGCCCACCTTTTTCTTCTGCTCACGCGGGTCATTTTCCTTCGCGCGCTCGATGGTCTCGGTCATCCGCGCGCGGTACTTCTCCAGGTCGGGCTTCGTCGCCCGGCCCGGCGCCTGGAGGGCTTGCCCGGCCTTGGGCGTGGCCGACGAGTCGAACGTCTGGCGGGCGCGCACGGGCACGACGCCCTCGAAGCCGAGCCAGCCCGGACTGATGACGAGCGCCGTGCCGACGGGCAACTGCCGGAGCTGCTCGACGATCTCCTTATGGCGCTCGCGCGCGACGTGGTCGCCCAGCCAGTCGGTGATGGCGCCGACGGAGTTGGGGCCCACGGTGCGGAACGCGACGAGCACGTCGGCCAACTCAGCCACGTCCTTATTGAGCCGGGCGCTGCGCTGCGTCAGCAGCGTCAGCCCGATCCCGAGGTTGCGCCCCTCCTCGCAAACCATAGCGATTGCGCCGAGGCACTTGGACTCGTCCACGTCGCCCGAGCGCAATCCCTGCGGCGCGTAGCGCGCGGCCTCGTCGATGATCTGCATCAGCGGCCGCCGGTGCTCGACCTGCCGCGCGTAGAGGCGCGTCATGTAGCTCGTGACGAAGCGGACCTTCTCGCCCTTCGACCAGGCGCGGCCGTCCGGGCGGCGGGAGATGTCCACGACGACGGAGATCGCCTCGTCGGCGACGAGGTCCGCGACCACCTCGCCGCCCGTCGGCTCGATGGGCAGGTCGCCGTGGACGCCGCCGAGGAGGAGTACTTCGAGGCCGGGCTCGCCGCGGCGGGCGCCGTGCTGAAGGCCCCACCAAACGCCCATCGGGTCAATGACGGAGAATCGTTGACCCGCGCCGTAGAGTTCCTCGGCGAAGACGCTGCCGAAATTCGTCTTGCCCATCCCTTTCGATCCGTAGACGACGAGGGTTTGAGTTACGGCGTCCACGGGCAGCGAGAGGTCAGGGGAGATATTTAATTTTTTCATTCGGACCTCGATAGTTTGAAACCGCATCCATCAACGCGCACGCGAGCCAGACGAGGGAGAGGAGTGCCGCGATGAGGCAGGCCCAACCCAACAGCTTAGTGAGGCGCATACTCATTTCACCTTTCTCACGTAGTAACGGCACGTCACTTCGGCGCGCGGCCTTTCTCCCGGCCGGCGTCAATCGTTTCGCCGGCCCGCTGCGCCCCCTCGGCGCGCTCTATCAGCGCGCGCCACACCAGCATTTCGCTACCTTCAGCGCCGGAGGCTTCGCGGGCTTCATAGGAGCGCCGGGCGAGTTCGGCGACCTCGCGCAACACCGCGCCCCATCCCCGCTCGCGTATCTCTCGCTCAACAGTCGTCATGTGCCGCTCCTTAATGGGCAGCCGGCTCGGCGGCCGCTCGATGATTAACCGCCTCGGCGGCTCACTCCCCGCAAACTCTTCGAGGAAGTGAGCCAGCGTGAGCTGATGAGGCGCCAGCCGCGGGATGTCTATGCCCGCGGCCTCTAGTTGCTTGAGCCACTCGGCGAACGTCGGCCGCTTCGATGAATCGGTCATGGCCTAAGCCTCAAGCGGTGACGGCGCGGCCGAAGACATCGCACGCCTTGCGCACGGCGTTCACCCACGCCTCCCGAATCTTCGGCGGCAGCTCGTCGAATGCCGGCATCTCTTCGCCGCGGAAATTCTTGTTTTCGGTCGTCTCCGCGTAAGCCTCGTAAGCGAACCTCGCCACGCTGAGCCAGTCGGTTTCCATGTGCCTCCTCCTAGTTCTCCCGAGTGCCTGAGTCGATGACCATAAGAACCATTATCAGACTTATTTATGGTATCTATAAAAATGTCTGATAAGACGCGCGCCACTGTCTTCCCCCTGCACGAATAAAAATTCGAGCGCGCTCGGGCGCTCACTTACGCCGGCCGCGGCCGCGCTTACCTTTCCGCCGTCGCGGCTTGCGGTACTCCAGCGGCAGCAGGTCCAGGGCCTCACGCTGCGCGTCCTCGGAACGGCGGTCGTAAATCGTCGTCGTCGAAACATCGGCGTGGCCGAGGAGCTGTTGAACGAGTGAGAGGTCCACGCCGCGGTCGAGCAAATGCGTCGCCAAGGTGCGGCGCAGATCGTGAGGCGTGACGGCCCGCGTGAGCTGGGCCTGCCTCGCCCTCTTCGAGAGGGCCTTATAGACGGCCTGCGCAGTCATCCTCCGCACCTCGACCCGGCCGGACTTGTCCACGGGGCACAGCAGCGCGCCGTCGGCGTCGCCCCGAGCCCGGAGCCATGCGAGCAGAGCGCGGCGGGCGCCGCCGCGGCGGAAGAAGACGGTGCGCTCGCGGTCGCCCTTGCCGCGCACCAGGAGCGAGTGATCCCTCCGGTCGAAGTCTTCGAGCGAGAGGCCGACGGCCTCCTCACGGCGCAGGCCGCCTCGGGACAGCAACGCGACGAGGCAGGCGTCGCGCGGCCCGGCGGCCGTCTTATCGCTCTCGCACGCCTTCAGCAGCGCGGCCAGCTCGTCTCCCGAAAGTGCCCGGCCCCGGCGGTCGCGCGAGGCCCTGACGGGCTTCACCACCGCGATCCGCTGGTAGTCGTCAACGCTCATCCCCAGCCCGCCCAGCAGCCACGCCTGTTTAGCCACGCCCTTCAGCGCCGAGAGGGTGACGTTGATCGTCGCGGGCTCGTAGCCGGCCGTCTTCATCCTCTCTTTAAGCAGCTCGACGTGGGCGTAGCGCAGCGCCCCCCACACGATCTCCTCGGCCGAGGCCGCGCCCATCAGGCGGGCCGCGCGCTTGAGGCAGACCAGCATGGACTCCTTCGATTTGGGCTGGCCGAGTGAGGCGAGGTAGACCCGGACGGGCGAGAGGTCGCGCTCCTGGGGGAGCCGGCCGCCCCCGCGGACGAGCTGTAAAGCGACCGCCTTTTGCGTGACCTCCGCCACGGCCCCGGCCCTCCCCTTTCGGTTATGAAAAAATCTCTTCTCGTAACCGATCCGCCGCCCCGCCGCGGATGAAAGAAAACCTCGATAAATCGGGGCCTCCGCGAGCCACTAAAGCCTCACGGCCCGGCCGCCCCGACGCGCAGGAATTCCGGCCCCCGGACGGCCGAGATAACTGCGCGGGGCGCCCCCCCGGCGCCCCGCGCGCCCGACGGCTCGGCAGCCTCGCCCCGAGTCTGCCGGGGGCGGCGCATACCCTTCCGAATGCACCCACGCCCCGCGCCGTCGAATCAATCCTCATCGCTCCCCCTCGGGCGTCAGATTGGGGCACTTGCGCGCCCCCTGCCCCGGCACCGACTCCCACCCGCTGCCGAAACACTTCGGGCACGTCGGCGGACATTTGACCGGCTGCGCGCGCCGCTCGATCTCGCTCAGCACGCGCTCGACGCGCGCGTCCATCTCGCCCCTACGGAGGTAGATCAACAGCCCGGCCGGGCTCTCGATGTTTTCTTTGCGGCGGATGCACTCCTCGATGTAGAGCTGATATTGCTCATCGTTGAATTTCCCCGCCGACACACCCACACCCGCCGCGCCGCCCGGCTCTTTCGTCGGTGTGGGTGTTGAGGGCGCTGCGCGCCCGGATGCCTTCAGTGATTCATCCCTGGAGGATTCATCACTAGGTAATTCTTTAGTTTCCGCCCCCGCCGTATCTGGCCGGGCCGTATCTGGCCTGCCCGCATCTGGCCCGGCCGTATCGGGCTCGACCGTATCCGGCCCGGCCAGATACGGCTTTTCAGTAAATGGTAAGGAGGGCTTATCAGCCTTTCTTTTCTTCGGCCTGCCCCCGTGAAGTTGCCGCACCTCCTCATCACTGAGCGGCTCGCCTTGCGGGGTCTCGTAAATCGTTGAAATCCAGACGATTCTCCCCTTGTGCCCGCGGTCTTTCTTGCGGATGAGGTATCGGAACTTCTCCAGCTCGCGCAGCATCGCGTAAACGGCGTCACGCCCGGCCGGCGAGTGCTTAACTAAATGGCGTACTTTCAACTCCCATTTATTCGGGAAACTGAGAATGAAGTGATGAAGGCCGCGCGCGCCGAAGGTCAGGCGTTTGTCGCGCACCGTCGAATTTTCGATAGTCAGCCACCGCTCCCTCTTCTCGACGCGGATGATGCCGCCGCCGTCGAGGTCGAGGGTTGTCTGCTTGGGCTTTTTCAAGCTTAGGCGCCTGCCTCCCTGTTGGAATCGGCTAGAGCTTCGGCGAAGGTCTTGCGATCTCCGGCCCCCGTCAGGAGCAGAGTTAAAGAATCGTCTGAGCTTCGAGTGACGCTCGAAGGCGGCGCGGCCTCGGCCCCGCCCTTCTCCTCATCGACCAGCTCGAAGGTGAGCGGCTCATCCTCCATGATGAGAAACACCCGGCGGGCGCCGACGGGCGGCGTGAATTGTGGCGCGCTCAAGGCTTCACCTCCCGGACGGTGCGCTCCGGGGCGGGGCTTCCCTTCCTCGTGCCCTTGCGCGCCTGGAGCGCGGCGTCCGCCTCGGCGAGCGTGCGCCCCACGGTGCCGCTGATAGAGACCCGCAGGCCCGGCCCCATGATGAGCGTGCCGAAGGCGGCCTCGGCGTCATCCCGGATTTGGTAGGCGGACACTTCCGAAGCGAGGACGGCGAACTCGTCACCGCCCAGGCGAAAGACCCGCGCGCCGAAGCCGCGCGCGGTGGCCGCGCCGACAATCGCGCCCGACATCATGCGGATTAACTGGTCGCCCGTGGCGTGGCCGCAGCTCTTGTTTGCTTCGCGGAAGTTGTCGGCGTCGAAGAGAACGACCCGGACGTGCGGGTCGGCTTCCGCCGAGGGCAGGGCGCGGTCGAGGGCGCGGCGGTTGGCGACGCCCGTGAGCGGGTCGGTGTTAGCCAGGCGCTCGAAGGTGTTGCGCTGCTCGACCAGCTCGGGGCAGATCGCGCCGGCGATGAGGCGGCGCAGTCGTCTAAACACTTCAGAGCCGAACACGTATCCCTTGCCTTTCCCACTCGGCCACGCGCTCCTCGCGGCGGCGGTCTTTCTCGACGAAGAAGGCTTCGCGGTCGCGGGCGCGCTGCTCTTCGCGGCGGCGGCCGCGGCCGGTGCGCCGCGCATCCCGCTTCTCAGCTCGGGTCTGAAGGTGGTGAGGGTCTGAGGTGGGCAGGCCCTCGAAGAAGTCACGCCCGGCGCCTTCAGGCGCGCGGTTGGCGCCGTGTAGGGCGCCGCCGCAGCGGCAGTCGCAGGTGGGGCGCGTTGCTCTCTCACATTGGACGACCTCGGCGTGACTGAGTGACCGCCTGTGAGTTTTAGGATTGCCGCCGGATGAGGTTTGCTTTATCATCCACGTGCCTTTCTTTGATGGGAGGCAGCCGGTTTCCGAGTTCAGCTTTCGCACGCAGGGCTCGGGGCCGGCTTTCCGTTTGTCAGGCCCTTTTTCGTTTCCGCCCCTCTTCAATCGAGACGACGGCGGGCGATGGCGCGAAGGCCGCGCGCACCATCTCCCGGTCGAGCTTCTCAACGTCGGCGCGCAGCACGACCGTCCGCCCCGCCGTCAGCGGGACGCGCCTGAGCTTCGAGAACACGCCCCGGCCCAGCCGCACCGTCGCCTCGCTCACGCGGAAGTGGGCCGCCACTTCTTTGTAAGTCATCCACTTCGACGAGTAGCTCTGAGTCATGGGGCCTCCGTGGTCGGTCGCGCGCGGGGAAATAAAATTTATAGAGTTGTGGAAGAGCGGCCCGGCTCGTTATTTACTTTCAGCCGTAGCCGGCGCGTGCGAAGTGGCCTGATGCCTGTCAGGCCGCTGCTGGCCTTAGCCTTCCTGCGGCTTCAGCTCGCCGACCTCACGCGCATGATTCTCTAGTAGCAGCGAGACGTAACTGGAGAGGGAGCGATGTTCCTTCTTAGCGAGTCTCTTGAGTTCGCGCTTGACGGGTTTCGCAAGGCGGAGCGTCGTCATCTCGTGATCGGCCGAGGAGGATTTTGCGGAAACCTTCTTCATCACCTTTCTCCTTTGAGGTGGGTCTTTCGTACTCACCTTGTACTCAACATAAGCGAGAGGTGAGTACGTTGTCAATACCTTTTAATACAAATGCTATTGTGGGTACTACGTCCTCACCTGATACTGCCTTCGTGAGTACGTTAGGCAAAAAAGGCGCCCGGATAAATTTGAAGATTCATCCGGCGCTGCGCGAGGAGTTCCAGGCTGCCGCGCGCTTGCGCGGGGGCACGATGTCAACCCTTCTTCATCAGTACATCGTGAAGGTCGTGAGGGAAGAAAAAGAGCGAGACCCTCAAGCCTTCGCGGAGACGCTCACGGCGATCCGCGCGGGCGGCGCCGAGCCAGTCGAGATGCCGGCCGAGGACTTCGAGGCTCTGCATAAGGAAGCGAATAAAGATAAGGAGGCGAATAAAGTGAAACCCGCCGCGGCCAAACGCACGCCGCGGCGTAACTCCGGTGGCAAGCGATAGCCTCGTGCGGTCTCCCCTGCTCTTTGAAACTTGAATCCAGGAAAGGATGAAGGTCGGTCTCTCTTCGCCGCCACCTGACCTCACTCCGGTCCCGAGGGATTGGCTGCCGTGCGCACATGAAACTCGTCAACCCTGTGCCGCCGCATGGCCCGGAGAATCAGAAGGGCGAGCCGAGACGTGTATGCGGGCAGGCGTACACGGTCGAGGTCTTCGCCCCTTGCCCTACCGAACGAGAAACCGCGCCGCGCCTGCTGGGGCGCATCAAAATCCGACCCGGTCCAGTCGCGCCGGGTCACTTGGCGGCCGTTCGCACTCGGGACGGTCGTTTGCAATTCGGGAGGATTTATTACGAGCACGCAGGGAGGGGCGAGCCGGGATATGTGTGCCTGCGGGCGCTCAGGACCGGCGCCGAGGACCTGCGCCGCCCCTTGGGCGAGGTCCGCATCGAGGGGGCTGTCGTCGGCGTCTACCGCGTGGGCGAGTCATGCCCCGCTGCTAAGACGTGATGGGCGGGTAGGGCTCGGCGGTCGGCCGGGCGCGTTTAACGTTGACCGCGGTTTTGTGAGTTTGCTAGGTTGATTAAAGGCACCTTCACCCGACGGCGCCTTCCAACCCTAGAATCTCACGACTCACGAACCCGCCGAACGAAAGGAAATCCCGCAGTGAAAGCTTTACGACGTGCCCTCGCGCTCATCTCATTTACCCTTCTCGCTTCGCTCTCCGTCTCCGCGTCTGGCCGCACGCTCTATGGCAAAGTCGCCGGGGTGACGGCTGGCGACACGTTCACCCTCACGACGGGCGTCAATCAGAAACAGGAGGTCAGGCTGTTCGGCGTCGCCGCGCCCAAGAAAGGCCAGCCGCTTCACGATGTCTCGCGCCAACACCTGAGCGATCTCGCGCTAGGAAAGGACGTGGCCGTCGCCGTGAAGATGATGGACGAAGAGGTCAATCTGGTCGGCGTGCTGACGGCGGCCGGCGCGGACCTCGGCGCGCAGATGATCCGCGACGGCGCCGCCTGGCACTTCGCGGAGGAGGCGCCGCAGGCAGACTCCGACATGGGGCGGCTCTACGGCGAATGTGAGGCCGCCGCCCGGAACGAAAAGCGGGGCATCTGGAATGAGGAGAGCCCCACGCCCCCCTGGGAGTTCGCGCGCAAGAGGGCCGAGGCGCTCGCCGGGAAAGAGCCGCAAGCTTTCGCCGACTCGCAACGCGCGGAGTTTGACAATGCCATCAGGAAATCGAAGGTACTGATGGGCATGGACCCTTCCGACGTTGAGCGCGCCTGGGGCTTCCCCGCGCAGAGGGATTCTCTGAATAACACTCTCGGGGAAGTTGTCATCTGGCGCTATTCAAATGCTCAAGTCACCTTCATCAACGGGCGAGTTACCGAGGCCGTCTTGCTGAAGGATACGCCGCGCAGAACGCGCCGCTATTAACTCAACACCCGCCCCCCGACGCGGTGTCAAAGCGCGAGGGCCTGAGCGAGTCGCCGGCAGGTTACAAGGTTTAAGGCCGTGATTAAAACTAACAACTCTGCGGGCCGCGCCTACAAACTTTTGGAAGCGGCGAGCACTACCACACCGGGGAGGAGCCTGCCCTTAATGGCGAGGCACGTCCTGTCTTGTTTATTTTCGCTGACGCTGGCCTGCGTCGCATCGCCCCCCCTCGTCAGCGCCCAGCGGCGTGCCCACCGCCCCCGCCCCGCTTCGACCGGCGCGAAGACACCGAAGGTTGACATGACTCTTACACAGGCCATAAAGAAACTTCGCCCGTCCGTCGTCCAAATCAACGTCGAATTCGTTCTCCCGGCCGCTGGCCCCGGCCAGCAGCCGCAAGTCGCCACATCGCGCGGGTCGGGTTTTTTTATCAACCGCGACGGCTATGTCATCACGGCGCGGCACGTCGTCACGCCCCCCGATCTGCCGCCTCACGCCCAGCGCGGGCGTCAATTCATCGGCATCGCCTTCCCGGACATTGACAACCCCGGAGGACTCCAACTCAGGGCCAGTTTCCAGTTAATAGGCTTCGAGGTCGTGGGCGAGGACGCCCGCCACGACCTCGCGCTTTTGAAACTTAGGCAGAATCCGTTTAAAGAGCCTAGAGTTCAGTTGACAAACCAACCCGGCGGCGTCAAGAGCATAGAAATAGACGTTGTAACACTGTCCCTAAAGAGGCCCGAAGACGGCGAGCCGATTGCCGCGTCCGGGTATCCCCTCAACATACCTTCACTGGTTACTACGTCGGGCGGGGTGGCGTCCGCTTGGGCCTATGACGAGCAGGAGGTCCAACTACCCGGACATCCGCAGGGTCTCCGTTTCCCTGATTTCGCCGACGTATATCTCGCAGACCTTACCGTCAACCATGGGAACAGCGGAGGCCCCGTCTACTCGGTGTCGAGCGGCGCCGTCATAGGGGTGTGTGTCGCGGCGAGGTTCGTCCCGGTGCAGGGGCCACCCAACATCCCCCTCTCCTATAACTCGGGAATCAGTCTGGTCGTCCCCAGCAAGTACATTGTCGAGCTGTTGAAAAAGCATGGACTGACTGCGGCCACCATTTAGTCGGCGGTACGTGCATGGGCGTCTGGAAACAATGGTCCAAGAGGTACCGCCGCGAGGTGTGGGGTTACGACGCCCGCGTCGGAGGTCGGCGCCGTCAGAAATTCGGATTCAGCACCGAATCGGCCGCGCTGCTGGCGCTCTCGATGGCGCGCGTCGAAGCCTTCGAGCGCAAGGCCGGCGTCGCGCCTGAGCCCGAGTTGCCCGGCGTCACCGTCAAGCAGCTCGTCGAGCGCCGCGCCGCTCAGCTCCAGGAGACGCCCCGCCGCCGCGCCACGGCCGGCATACTTAGGCGGTGGCTCGCCACGCTGCCCGATGGGTTGCTCGTCACGGAGATCACGACCGCGCACCTTCAGTCTTACGTGGACGCCCGCCTCAAGTCCGTCAAGCAGCAGACCGTCTTCCGCGAGCTGACTGACATCAGCTCGTGCCTTCACCGCGCGCGCGACCTCTTCGCCCGGCTCGAAGCGTGGACGCCGCCGCGCCGGCCGCGTAACGTCTCACAAGGCCGCGCGCGCGCGCGCCTCATCAGCGCCGACGAAGTCGCCCGCCTTCTGGCCTACCTGCGCCGCCCACGTGGGCCGCAGGAGTGGAGCGGGGGCCGCCGCGTCGAGTGGGAGAGCTACGTGAGGTTTCGGCACGACGCGGCGGACCTCTTGGAGATGGCTCTTTTGACGGCGGCGCGGCGTAGCGAAATCCTCTCGCTGCGGTGGACGGACATTAACTTCGATTGGAAGACGCTGCGCATCACGGGGACGAAGACAGACCGCGTGCGCGTCATTCCGATGTCGCCCGCGCTCGCCGACATCCTCGCACGTCGTCGGCGCGAGTCTGCCGGCAGCCCCTTCGTCTTCCACGTCACGGCCGGCAGGGCGACGCTGCGCGCGAGCACCGAAAAGATTTTTCGCGCCGCGGGCAAGGCCGCGGGCGTCCCCTACGGCCGCGACGTGCCCGGCGGGTGGGTCCTGCACGACACGCGGCACACGGCGATCACGGCCATGCTTCACGCCGGGCATTCGCTCGAAAGTGTGATGGCTATCAGCGGCCACAGCGCGCGCGTGATGGCGATGAGGTACGCCCACGCCACCGAGGCGACCAGGCGCGCGGCCGTCACGGCGCTCGACCAGTTCGCCGCCGGAAAATCCTCCGCTTTTTCCTCCGCCCACCCGACTAAGGTGACTACCCTGACTAATATGTCGCGCTCGCGCAAATCGCGCGGCCGCGAGAAATCAAAGGGGAAATCGAAAAAGTCGGGGAAACCGCGGGCGGCGCGCGCGTGAGGTCGAACCTTGGCACTGGGAGTACGTCGGCCCTCAAGCCGCCGGGAAGTAATCGGCGCGCGCTCTACTCGCGCGGCTCTTTGTCGAGAATTTTGGTCGGCTCTTCGGTGACGGCCGGCGGGACTAGTTCGCCGGTGTCGGCTTGAGGCAGGGATTTTTGGGGGGCGCCCGCCGGGAGTGTGTTCACGCTCTTTCGGCGGGCGCTCATCTTTTTCCTGAGCCTCCCGCCGACGACGACACTCATCAGTTGCCAGAGGGTCACGAGCCCGAGGAAAAGGTAGACGAAGTAGATGATGCGCGGCGGCAGCTCCCCCGTCTTCTCGTACTCCTTGTCGTAGAAGCCCTTCAGCATCCCCAGCAGGAGGGTGCTGGCAAAAGCCGTGAGGAAGTCGAGAATCAGGTTGAAGTTGACCTGCGCCTCCGGCGTGCTCCCGCCGAGGAGTCTGCTCAGCAGGTAAGACTTGCTGGAGTGGTCGGCTAAAAAATGGCCGCAGCTCCGGCAGTAAGAGTCCGGCGCCTGCTCACCTTTTCCGCAGTTCGGGCAGAACATAATTACGAAACGTCGGCGACGTGGCCGCCGGTTTCAAGTTAATGCCCCGCTTATCGGCCACATAATAGTAGGCGCCTGCTCCCGGCCTAGACTATACTCACGCCCTCGGCGGAATCGAGATTCACCTCGATTGACCTCACGTCCCGCGGCTGAGGAGGGAATGATGATTCTTAGCTTACTGCTTCTGGCGTCCCTGTCGGCGGGCGCCCCCCAGGCACGCCCCCGGTACCCGGCGGCCCCCGGCGTGGAGGTCATCAAGCATAGCTGGCACACGAAGGTGCGCGACCGTAGGCTAGACGAGGACCCTCTCGGACCCACCAACGAAACTTTAGAGAGGGAGCGCTACCGAAGGAATGAGGAGTTGCGTAAGGCGGGGCAGACCCCGCTGGAGGATGTCCCCAAGCCTAAGATATGGCGCAACATCACAAGACCCGAGCCCGCCGTCGGATATTTCTTCGAGGCCACGGTCCGCAACTCCGGCGTGAAAAAAATCAGGCGGCTCGTCTGGGAGTACGTCTTCACAGAGCCGGGCGGGGGCGGCGAGGTCGGCTACCGCGTGTTCGAGAGTGCGGTGAAGCTCGGCCCCGGTAAAAGCGCCAAGGTCGTCGGAATCGTCGTCCGCGATGTCTTGACCGTCGCGGAGGGGAAAGCGGCCGAGGAGGCCGCACGGCGGTCGCGCGGCAAGTACACCGAGACGGTCAGCGTCCGCCGCATCGTGTACGAAGACGGCACCATCTGGGACAGGCATTCAAAGTAGCCTCGCGGCAACCACCCGTTTAAGCGGGAGGGGCGAGGCCGGACCCTGCCCCTCCCGTCATCCCGGCCCCGCCTTCACGACTCGTCGAACCCCACGTCTTACTCCGCGCCTCTCGCCTTACGCCCCGGCTCAGTTCGTGATGCCTAGCTGGGTGAGGATGAAGGCGTAGTCGAAGGCGGCTTCGCGGAGGGCGTCGTAGCGGCCCGAGGCCCCGCCGTGGCCGGCGCCCATGTTGGTCTTGAGGAGGAGCGGATTGTTGTCCGTCTTCATCCGCCGGAGCTTGGCGACGAACTTGGCGGGCTCGTGGTAGAGGACCTGGCTGTCGTTAAGGGAGGTCTTGACGAGCATGGCGGGGTAGGCTTTGGCCTCGACGTTGTCGTAGGGGCTGTAGGACTTCATGTAGAGGAAGTGCTCCTTGTTCTTGACGGGGTTGCCCCACTCCTCCCACTCGCCGGCCGTCAGGGGCAGCGTGTCGTCGAGCATGGTGTTGATGACATCGACGAAGGGGACGTAGGCGACGACGGCTTTGAAGAGGTCGGGGCGCATGTTGATGACGGCGCCCATCAGGAGGCCGCCGGCCGAGCCGCCCGTGATGACGAGGCGGTCGCGCGAGGTGTACTTCTCCTTCGTCAAGAACTCGGCCGCCGCGATGAAGTCGGTGAAGGTGTTCTTCTTCGCCAGCATCTTGCCCTGGTCGTGCCACCCTTTGCCGAGGTCGCCGCCGCCGCGGATGTGCGCGGTGGCGAAGACGACGCCGCGGTCTAAGAGCGAGAGGCGGCCGGAGCTGAACGTGACGTTCGAGGGGATGCCGTAGGAGCCATAGGCGTTCAGGAGCATCGGGCGCGAGCCGTCGCGCTTCAGGTCCTTGCGGTAGACGAGCGAGATGGGGACGCGCTTGCCGTCCGCCGCCTTGGCGTAGACGCGCTCGGACTTGTAGAGGGTCGGGTCGTAGCCGCCGAGCACGGGCTGCTGCTTGAGGAGCTCGCTCTTGCCCGTCGCCAAGTCGTAGTCGTAGGTGGAGGGGGGCGTGATGAAGGACTGGTAGCTGTAGCGGACCTTCGTGGTGTCGAACTCCTTGTTGACGGAGAGCGAGATGTTGTAGACGGGCTCGGGCGTGGCGATGTCGGTGATCTTGCCGGTCTTGAGGTCCACGACGCGGAGGTAGGGCGTGGCCTCGGCGCGCTCCGAGACGACGAAGAAGTCTTTGAAGAACTCGACGGCGCCGAGGTAGACGCCGGGGCGGTGGGGGATGAGGTCTTTCCAGTTGGCGCGGCGCGGGTCCGAGACGGGCGCTGAGACGAGGTGAAAGTCGCGGAAGCCGCCGGCGTTGGAGCGGATGTAGAAGCCGGCACCGTGGTGGTCGGCGTAGTACTCGTGGCCCGGCTCGCGCGGCTCTATCAGGCGCAAGGGCTCCGAGGGCTTGTCGGCCGCGACGTAGCGCACCTCGCTCGTGGTGTGGCTGGCGGAGGTGACGAAGATGTAGCCGCGCGAGCGCGAACGCTCGACCCCGAGGTGGAACATCTCGTCCTTCTCCTCGTAGACCAGCTCGTCCGAGCCCGCGCCGCCCGCCGTGTGGCGGTAGAGGCGGTACGGGTTCTTGTTGACGGGGTGGTCAACGACGTAGAAGAGCGTCTTGTCGTCGGCGGCCCACGCGGCGCTCGACACGCGCTCGGCGACTTGCGTGACGCGCCCCGTGCGGAGGTCTTTGACTTGCAGCGTGTACTCGCGGTAGCCGGTCGTGTCGGTGGAGAAGGCGAGGAGCTGGCCGTCGGCGGTCACGTCGAAGTCGCCGACCGACATGAAGGGGTGGCCCTTCGCCATCTCGTTCAGGTCGAGGAGGACTTCCTCGGGCGCCGCCATGTCGCCCTTGCGGCGGGCGTAGACGGGGTACTGCTTGCCCTGCTCGGTGCGCGTGTAGTAGAGGTGCGCGCCCATCCGGTAGGGGACGTTCGTGTCCGTCTCCTTGATGCGGGAGAGCATCTCGCGGTAGAGCTTCTCCTGCAAGGCTTCGGTCGGCTTCATGTAGGCGTCGGCGTAGGCGTTCTCGGCCTGGAGGTAGGCGATGGTCTCGGGGTTCTTCTTCTCGCGCAGCCAGAAGTAGTCGTCCGAGAGTTCGACGCCGTGGACGGTCGTGGTGCGCGGGATGCGCCGCGCCGTGGGCGGGGTCGGCGCGGCGGCCGCCCGCTGGTCGTTGGTCTGTGCCATGGCTTCCTGATTCAGAGTGCTCGCGGCGAGCGCCAGCAGCAGCACCGTCAGCGTCAATCTTCTCATAGCGGTCCTCTTCCGAAAAATGTGCTCGCGGGTGGGGATGACTTAGGCGGCGAATTGTACAGGGCGGCGGCCGGGGGCGGCAAACGCGCCCCGTTCTTGCGCCCGCCGCGCGCGCGGTTGTACGCTCTGTGCGCCGGCGCTGAGCGAAAACTCGAACCCGGTTCCGGCCGAGGCGTTTAAGCCTTCCGGGCCGGCCGCACGTCGCAGGCCACCCGCTCCTGAAGTAAGTCAGAGGACTCACAATTGATGTGGAAAGCACTTTCGCGCGCCCTCCTCTTAGCGCTCGCCGCAGCGCTGCCGGCGCCGGCCGCCGCGGCGCAGACGGCGGCGCCGCGCACGGAGGCCCCGGCCACCGTCTCGGGCCGCGTCACCGACGGCGAGCGCGGGCTGCCCGGCCTCACCGTCGCCATCTACTCCAACGACGCCGAGAGCCGCAACCGGCCCGTCGCGCGCGCCAAGACCGGCGCCGAGGGCGAGTACCGACTGACGGGCGTCCCGCCCGGCCGCTACTTCGTCGCGCCCTCGGCGCCCACCTACATCCTGCGCGACGTGTCGGGCTTCCAGCCCGGCAAGCAGTTGACGCTGGCCGCGGGCGAGACGGTGGACAACGTTGACTTTCGGATGGAGCGCGGCGGCGTCATCACGGGGCGCGTCACGGACGCCGACGGCCAACCCATCGTCGGCGAGGCGATTCAAATCGTGCCCGCCGACGATGGGCAGCGCGGGCCGTTCATCGGCCCCCGCTTCGACCCGCGCGAGATGCAGACGGACGACCGCGGCGTCTACCGCGTCTACGGCCTCGCGCCCGGCCGCTACAAGGTCAGCGTCGGCCGCGGCGAGGAGACGGGCTCGGTGCGCATGGGCCTCGCCCGCAAGCTCTACCGCCGCACCTACCACCCCGACGCGGAGGACGCAGGCGAGGCCCGCGTCGTCGAGGTCAAGGCGGGCGACGAGGCCAACGACGTTGACATCAAGGTCGCGCGCACGCTGAAGACCTACAAGGTCGGGGGCCGCTTCGTCAGCGCCGAGACGGGCGAGCCCGTGCCGGGCGTCACCTACGGCTTCACGGTCGTTGACCGCACGGGGCGCTCGCGCGGCTTCGGCGGCTTCGGCGGCGGGATGCCGGCCGGCGCCCGCGGCGAGTTCGAGGCCGAAGGACTCTCGCCCGGCCGCTACACCGTCGTCGTCACCAACAACGACGGCAGCGGCGAGATGATTGCCGACCCCGTGCCCTTCGAGGTCGTGGACGCGGACGTGTCGAACATCGTCGTCAGGCTGCGCCGCGGCGCGTCGTTGAGCGGCGTCGTGCAGTTCGAGGGCACGGTGGACCGCGCGACGGCCGCCCGGCTGATTCAACAGTTGCGCGCCTACGCCAACGTGGACACGCGCGGCCAGACGGTCATGATGCCCGCCTTCATGCGCCCGCGGCCGCTCGCGCCCGACGGCACCTTCACCTTCCGCGGCCTGACGCCGGGCCGCTACCGCGTCGGCGTCACGGGCTCGGACGACAGCCGCGTCACCATCGTGCGCGTCGAGCTGAACAACGCGCCCGTCCGCGAAGGCGTCGAGGTCCGCGACGGCGCGCAGGTGACGGGCGTGCGCGTCGTCGTCGCCTACGGGCAGGCCGTCATCCGCGGTCAGGTCAACGTCACGAACGGGACGCTGCCCGCCACGGGGCGCGTGATGGCGATGGCCCGCCGCGTGTCGGGCGGCGAAGAGGGCGGCGGGGCGCGGGCCGCCGAGGTGGACGCGCGCGGACGCTTCCTCATCGAGAACCTTGCGCCCGGCGATTACGAGGTCCGCGTCAGCGTCTTCAACGCTGGCCGCCCGCTCTTCAGCGAGACGCAGCGCGTCACCGTCTCGGGCGACTCCGAATTCCAGCTCACGCTCACGCTCGACATGACCGCCCCGCCCGGCAGAGGAGCCAGACCTTGAACGAACAGCACAGGCGCCGGCCCCTCCGCGCTCTCTTCCTCGCCCTCGCCCTGTGCGCCGCCGCGCCCTGCCTCGCGCAGACGCCCGCCCCGTCACAGGCCCCCACGCCCGAGCCCACGCCGGGCAGGGACACTTCAACCGGCACCATCGCGGGCCGCGTCGTCGGCGAGGGCGGCGAGCCGCTGTCCGGCGCCGCCGTCTACGCCTCAAGGCGCGCCGCGTCCGCGCCCGCCGCCGGCCGCCGCCTCACGGCCACGACCGAAGACGACGGCTCCTTCGCCCTCACCGACATCGAGCCCGGCGTCTACTCCATCATGGCCGCGCTGCCCGGCTACGTCAGCGAGATAGACCCCCTCACGGGCCGCACGCCCGGCGCCTACCGCCCCGGCGACACGGCCACCGTGCGACTCCTCAAGGGCGGAGTCATCACGGGCCGCGTCACCGATGCGCAGGGCGAGCCCGTCGTCGCGCTCGGCGTCCGCGCCTTCCGCGTCCGCGACCCGGAAGGCCGCCCCTCGACGCCCCTCCCCGGCACCTCAATGGAAGACAAGACGGACGACCGCGGCGTCTACCGCATCTACGGCCTCGCGCCCGGCGCCTACGTCGTCACGGCCGGCGGCCGGCCCACCTTCTTCGGCCCCTTCCCCGGCGCCTACGACGCCGACGCCCCGACCTTCTACCCCTCGGCCACGCGCGACACGGCGGCCGAGGTCACGGTGCGCACGGGCCAGGAGGCGAACGGCATCGACATCCGCTTCCGCGACGAGCCCGGCCGCCGCGTCACGGGCCGCGTCGAAGGCCCCGCGGCGGCGCAGGGCGCGGACGGCAGCATCGCCGTCTCGCTCGTCTACGCCTCGACGAGTTTGTCGGGCGGCAGCACCTTCATCCCGCTCAACTCCGAACGCCGCTCCTTCTCCATCGAGGGCGTCGCCGACGGCGAGTACGAGTTGTTCGCCAACGTCAACTCGCGCGAAGGCGTGCTCGGCGCCGCGCCCCCGCAGCGCGTCACCGTGAGGGGCGCCGACGTGACCGGCCTCAAGCTGGTGGTGTCGCCGCTCTCCTCCGTGAGCGGCAAGCTCTTCGTCGAACCGGCGGCCGAGGCCGAGAAGGCGCTCCCCGAATGCAAGACGCAGCCGGCCGTGATGCCCTCGCAGGAGGTCGTCGTCTCGGCCCGCAGAGAGCGCGCGGCCGGCGAGCGCCCCGACGGGCTCGCGCGCCCCTTTAGCGGCGCCGACGCGACGCCCGACCGTGACGGCTCCTTCACGCTCCGCAGCCTCGGCCCCGGCCGCTACCGCCTCTCCGCGCTCCCCCTCGAAGAAGCCTTCTACGTGCGCGCCGTCCAAGCACCTTCCTCCGCCCCCGCCCTGCCCCAGCCTCCGGCGACGAAGCGCGCGGGCAAGGCCGCCGCCGGCAGCGCGCAGCCCGCGACCGCCGCCGCCCCCTCCGACGACGTGCTCAACCTCGCCTCCGGCCAACAGTTCTCGGGCGTGACGATTCGCGTCGCCCCCGGCGCCGCCTCGCTGAGCGGCGTCGTCGAGGGCCGGGTGGGCGGGCCCGCGCCCGTCTGGACTCTTCAATCGCGCGTCTACCTCGTGCCCCTTGAGCGCGAGCGCGCCGACGACCCCGTACGCTACGCCGAAGCCGTCCCGGCCTCCGACGGCTCCTTCGCCTTCAAGAACCTCGCGCCCGGCCGCTACCGCCTCCTCGCCCGCGAGGCCGGCGCCGAAACGGCCGGACCCCTCATGCGCCCCTCCTACCGCGACGCCGACGCCCGCGCCCAACTCCGCCGCGACGCCGAATCATCCGGCGCCGAACTCGAACTCAAGCCCTGCCAACGCCTGACCGACTTCACCCTCCGCCTACAATAAATGAAGGCTGTCGGGTGTCGGGTGAAAGACAGATTGTCTTTCACCCGACACCTTTTTGTGTGCGGGCGGCGGCGTGTGCTTAAATGGCGGGCGTGCAGGGAGGGTCTTGTTTTGCTCCACGAAAATACTCTCGACGCGAGGCAGGCGGCGCTCGTCGTCGTTGACATGCAGGAGTCTTTCCGGCAGGCCATCTCCGACTTCGTCGAGACGGCCGCCAGCATCGCCCTCGTCGCGCACGCCGCGCACCTGCTCGGGGTGCCCGTCGTCGTCACCGAGCAGTACCCGAAGGGACTGGGCCGCACGGCCGGCGAGATTCGCGCCGTGCTGCCCGAGGACTTCGAGCCCGTCGAGAAGACGGCCTTCAGCTCGTGCGGCGCCCAAAGCTTCGTCGCGCGGCTCGAAGCGGCCGGCGCCCGGCAGGTCATCCTCTGCGGCATCGAGGCGCACATCTGCGTCAACCAGACGGCCCACGACCTGCTCGCGCGCGGCTACAAGGTTCACCTCCTCACCGACTGCATCACCGCCCGCGCCGCCCACAACAAGCACGTCGGCCTCCACAAGATGCAGCAGTCCGGCGCCCTCCCCTCCTCCATCGAGCTGGCGCTTTTTGAACTCATGAGAGACGCGAAGCACGAGCAGTTCAAGGCCATTCAAAAACTCATCAAGTAGACTCATTCGATGAACCAGCTCTTAGACTCCCTCAACGAACGGCAGCGCGAGGCCGTCACCACGACCGAAGGGCCTTTACTCATCCTGGCCGGCGCCGGGTCGGGGAAGACGCGCGTCATCACGGTCCGCATCGCCTACCTGATTGAAGAGCGCGGCGTGGCGCCGCACAACATCCTCGCCGTCACCTTCACGAACAAGGCGGCGCAGGAGATGCGCGACCGCGTCGAGCGCCTCATCGGGCGCGCGGGGGGCCGCACGAGCGCGCCGCTCATCTCCACCTTCCACTCGCTCTGCGTCCGCATCCTCCGCCGCGACATCGAGAAGCTGGAAGAGGGCTACACGCGCTCCTTCACCATCTACGACCAGGACGACTCCGCCCGCGTCGTCAAGACCTGCATCAAAGACCTCGGCTACGACGACCAGAGGTTGCAGCCGCGCCAGACCCAGTCCGCCATCAGCCACGCCAAGAACTCCGGCATCGACGCCGAATCCTACGCCGCCCGCGTCGAGTCGCACGACGAGCGCCGCGCGGCCGTCGCCCGCGTCTACAAGCTCTACGAGGACCGCCTCGTCAACAACAACGCCTTAGACTTCGACGACCTGCTCATCAAGACCGTCCGCCTGCTCCGCAAGCGCGAGGACGTGCGCGCCCACTACAACGAACGCTTCCGCTACATCCTCGTTGATGAATACCAGGACACCAATCAACTACAGTTCGCGCTCATCCACTTCCTGACGCAGAAGCAGCAGAACGTCTGCGTCGTCGGCGACCCCGACCAGAGCATCTACGCGTGGCGCGGGGCCGACATCTCGAACATCCTCAACTTCGAGCAGCACTATCAGGAGGCGCGCACCATCAAGCTGGAGCAGAACTACCGCTCCACCCAGAACATCCTCGACGCGGCCGGCGCCGTCATCCGCCACAACGCCGCCCGCAAGGAGAAGGCGCTCTGGACCTCAAGCCCCGCGGGCGCCCCGCTGCGCTACTATCAGGCTTCAGACGCCGAGGGCGAGGCCCGCTTCGTCGCCGCCAAAATCGAAGAGCACCGCCGCCTCGACCGCGAGTCGCGCGCCGCCGTCCTCTACCGCACCAACGCCCAGTCGCGCCTGTTCGAAGAGGCTTTAAGACGTTCGGGCATCCCCTACAACATCGTCGGCGGCTTCTCCTTCTACGAGCGCGCGGAAGTCCGCGACATCGTCTCCTTCTTAAAACTCGCGCTGAACCCGCACGACTCCATCGCGCTGATGCGCGTCGTCAACACGCCGCCGCGCGGCCTGGGCAAGCAGACGTTGGACGAGCTAGACCGCCGCGCCAAGGACTACGGCGTCTCGCTCTGGGAGGCCATCGGCATCATCGGCTCCGGTCAGGCCGAGGGCTTCAGCCCGCGCGCCGTCTCAGCCCTGAAGAACTTCCAGACTATCGTCGAAGGACTCGTCGCCCGCGCGCAGAAGGAGCCGGCCTCCGAAGTCGTCAAGGCCGCCATCCTCGACACCGGCTACGCCGACTCCCTGAAGGCCGAGAACACCGAAGAGGCCGAAGGGCGCCTTGAGAACTTGCAGGAGTTGGTCAACGCCGCCGTTGACTACGACCGCGAGGAGAACGGCGGCCTGCGCGACTTCATCGACGCCGCCGCGCTCGTCTCCGACACGGACCAGTACAAGGGCGACGCCCCCGTCACGCTGATGACGATGCACTCGGCGAAAGGTCTGGAGTTCCCCGTCGTCTTCATCGTCGGCATGGAGGACGGCCTCTTCCCCCACTCGCGCGCCGCGACCGACCCCAACGAACTGGAAGAGGAGCGCCGCCTCTGCTACGTCGCCATCACGCGCGCCGAGCGTTTCCTTTACATGACGCACGCCATGCGCCGCCGCGTCTACGGCGAGGAGCTGGCCTCCGAGCCCTCGCAGTTCTTGAACGAGATGCCGCTCGAACTCGTCGAAGACCTCTCGCGCGGCTCCTCCTGGCTCTCCTTCGCCCGCAGCTCATCGACTTTGGAAGCGCGCCACGCCGCGAAGGTTCTGCGCGGCGACACTTCCCCCAAGCCCGAGCCGCGCCGCTTCGAAGGCAAGACCTACGACACGGCCGACTCCATCGCCGAGTTCTTCCGCCAGCGCGGCGACCACATCCAACGCAACGCCGCCGCCGCCAACAAGCCTTCGTCCCCTCCTCCCGCGCCCCAGCCGCCCGCCCGCCGCCCGGCTTCTAACGCCGGCTCAGCATCCTCCTCATCATCTTCCGCCGGCTTCACGCCCGGCACGCACGTCCGCCACCCCAAGTACGGCCGCGGCCTCGTGCTCCGGCGAGAGGGCGTGGGCGACGCCGCCAAGCTCTTGGTGAGCTTCCCCGGCTTCGGCCAGAAGAAGCTCGTCGAGAAGTACGCCGGGCTCGAAAAGGCTTAACGAAAAAAATTCTCATCCTTCCAATCCGCTCGTTCCGCTCACCCCGTATATCAGGCAACCAACCCGAGGGGTGGACAATTTCAAGGAAGCAGGACAGAAGAAAGGTAGGAGTGTACCCACATGCGTAAGTTTCTCTTCATGATGACGATGGCGGCCGCGACTTTGACGTTCGCGGGCGCCCAGGCCAACGCGCAGATGATGAACGGCGGCGGCAATAACCCGATGGTCGGCGGCGCCCCGATGTACCGCACGAAGAACATCGTCGAGAACGCGATGAACTCGGCCGACCACACGACGCTCGTCGCCGCCGTCAAGGCCGCCGGCCTCGTCGAAACCCTAAAGAGCAAAGGGCCGTTCACGGTCTTCGCGCCGACCAACTCGGCCTTCGAGAAGCTGCCGGCCGGCACCGTCGAGACGCTCGTCAAGCCCGAGAACAAGGGGACGCTGACCGGCATCCTGACCTACCACGTCGTCGCCGGTAAGTACGACGCGAAGAAGCTGATGAAGCTCATCAAGCAGGGCGGCGGCTCGGCTTCGCTGAAGACGGTCGCGGGCGGGACGCTCGTCGCGCGCATGAACGGCACGAGCGGCATCAGCCTGACGGATGAGAAGGGCGGCACCTCGAACGTCACCACGGCGGACGTGTACCAGTCGAACGGCGTCATCCACGTCATAGACACCGTCCTCATGCCGCGCTAACCTTACTCCGGGCGGAGGGACGAACGATGAACAGCCGGACTCTCATCTTGAAGCTGGCGGCGGTGCTGCTGGTGCTGGTGCCGATGGCGTCGGCGCGGCAGGGCGCGGCGCCCCAAAAGGTCTCCAAGACGGACGACGAGTGGCGGCGGCTGCTCACCCCCGAGCAGTTCGAAGTCCTGCGGCGCAAGGGCACGGAGGCGCCGTATTCGAGCCCGCTCAACAAGGAGCACGGCCGCGGCACCTTCGCCTGCGCGGCGTGCGGGCAGGCCGTCTTCAGCTCGCGCGCCAAGTACGACTCCGGCACGGGCTGGCCGAGCTTCTGGCAACCCGTCTCGAAGCGGGCCGTCCGCGAGGAGGTTGACAGCAGCCTCTCCGAGACGCGCACCGAAGTGCTCTGCTCGCGCTGCGGCTCGCACCTCGGCCACGTCTTCGACGACGGCCCCGACCCGACGGGCCTGCGCTACTGCATGAACGGCCTCGCGCTCCGATTTATCCCACGGCGCTGACCGGGCAACCGTTGATGCGAACGACGACCGCCGCCCCCTTCCGCGCGTTGCGAAAGGGGCGGCGGTTGTCGCATCCTTACGGGGCGATGAGGAACGAGGAGATCGCGCGGAAGTTCGAGCGGCTGGCGCTGCTGATGGAGATACGCGGCGACGACCGCTACCGCGTGCGCTCTTACCGCAACGCCTCGGAGGTCATCGAGACGTGGCCCGAGCCGCTGGAAAGAATCGCCCGCGCCGAGGGCGCGAAAGGCTTGCAGGCTTTGCCCGGCGTCGGCAAGGCCATCAGCGGCAAGGTCGTGGAACTCGTTGAGCGCGGCACCTTCGACGCTTGGGAGCGGCTGACGACTGAGACGCCGGAATCAGTCCTCGACCTGCTCGGTGTCGAAGGCGTGGGCCTGAAGACGGCCGCCGCGCTCTACCAGCAGTTCAAGGTCTCCTCGCTCGAAGACCTCCGCCAGTTCGTCGAGGGCGGCGGCCTCGACCTCGTGGACGGCGTCGGCGAGAAGTCCGCCGAGCGCATCGCGCGCAGCGTCCGCGCCCTCACCCGCTAGGGGGTCCCCTACAGCAGCCCCCTCGTCTTGATGCGGGTCTTCAAGCGGTGGCGCTTCTTGTGCTCCCCGCTGCCGCTGCCCCAGACGGTCGTGAACCCGCCCTTCTTCCCCCGCCGCTCCTCGTAGATGTCGGCGTAGCACCCCTTCAGGACCTCGAACGGCTTCGT
>DASZEK010000115.1:0-8068 GCA_035941045.1 Pyrinomonadaceae bacterium
CCCCCCCCCCGCCCGCCAGACGCCACCGGCCCCGCGGCTTACGGCACCATCCTGCTCGCGAGATCGCGCAGGGCTTCGAGGTGCCTCTCCTTCAACTCGAACCCCATCCGGCCCACACTCATCGAGACCTTCCCGGCGTTAACGAGCCGGAGCAGCCCCTGATAGGTGAACGACGCCCCCAGCCCTTCAATCGTGACCTGCCCCGGCCCCACGACCCCGAGCGTCGTCTTCGACCTCGTCAACACCGGCTTGCCGAGCGAGATGCGCTCGCCGTCAACGACGGCGATGAGCTCCGGCATCTCCTTTCCCCTGAAGTAAGAATCACCCTCGTACTCGGCGTTGATGTGAAAATCCACGGCGGGCGGCGTTGATTTCATGACTCGGCCGGCGTAGCCGAAGCCGGCCCTAATGCTTATCTCCGGCGGGCGTGTCCGCCGGTACACGTCCGGCTCCTTCGGCTCCTCGGTGACGCGATACCAGTTCATGAAGACCGTCGTGTAGTCCTTCTTCTTCTCGTAGACGACCTCGATCTTCGTCCCGTAGTCGAACTTCCGCTTCGGCACCGGGGGCGCGCCGCCCTCCTGCGCGCCCGCCGGAGTGGCGCCCAGAAGGACGAGGCAACACAGGCCGGTCAGTCTCGGCAGGCGCTTCATAAACCTTCCCCGCCCGGCGCAGTCTTAGGCCGTCCCGGCGGTCGCGGGGGGCTTGGGCCGGAGGAGTTTCTGGAGGATGGTCTTGAGGCGCTCGTGGTCGAGCGGCTTGGTGACGTATTCGCAGCAGCCGACGGCGGTCGCGGCGGCGCGCGACTCGGCCGTGTCGTAGGCGGTGATGGCGACGACGGGCACGTCGCGCGTGCGCGCGTCCTCGCGGATGCGGAGCGTGGCGTTGAAGCCGTCGAGGACGGGCATGTTCAGGTCCATGAGCACCAGGTCCGGCCCCTCGCGCTGCGAGAGGTCTATGGCCTCCTGGCCGTTGGCGGCTTCGACGACGCGGCAGCCGCTCAGCTCCAGCATGCGCCGCAGCATGTGGCGCGTGTCCTCGAAATCGTCAACCACTATCACGACCGACCCGTCTCGCTCTACCATCATGCACGCCTCCGGCCGCACTCAGCCGCGGAACCCGGCTGTCTCTCACGCGTCTCTCTGGAAGGGGGAGCGGCCCGGATGATAACCGAAAACGCGTGTGAAGAGACAGCCCTGATGCCTCCGGGTCCGCAACCCTTAGAAACGTTTAATAGGCGCCGCGTCGTGGAAAAGCTAGACGGCGAGCAGGGCGAGCAGCGAATCCCCGAGCGAGACGCGGGGCGTGGGCCGCGCCGCCCTGCGCCGCGCGGCCTCGGCCCAGTCCGCGGCGGGCACGCGGTGGAAGGCGGCGACGACGGCCGGGTCGAACTGCGAGCCGCTGAACCTCTCAAGCTCGGCGGCGGCTTCTTCATAAGAACGCCCGCGGCGGTAGACCCTGTCGCTGACCATCGCGTCGAAGGCGTCGGCGACGGCGAAGATGCGCGCGTTCAGGTCTATCTCGTCGCCCTTCAGGCCGAGCGGGTAGCCGGAGCCGTCCCAACGCTCGTGGTGCTGAGCGACGACGCGCGCCGCGCCTTCGAGGAACTCGATGCCGCCGAGAATCCTCTGGCCGTGCAGGGGGTGCTCGCGCATCCTCTCCCACTCGCCGTCGTTCAGGCGCGCGGGCTTGCGCAGCACGCTGTCGGGCACGCCTATCTTGCCGATGTCGTGGAGGAGCGAGCCGAACTCCAAATCCCGCAGCGCGTCGGCGTCGAGTCCCAGCTCGCGCCCGAGGCGGAGGCTGAAGTTGACGACGCGCTCCGAGTGGCCGTGCGTCTCGGCGTCGCGCGCTTCGAGGGCGGCGACCAGCGCCTTGAGCGTCTGCCTGTAAGAGCCTTCGAGCGAGCGCAGCGCGCGGTCGAGCTCGGCCGTCCGGCGCGCGACCGTCTCTTCGAGGTAAAGCTCGTGGCGGCGCTTGGACTCGACGAGGGCGCGGTGTTCGAGCGCGCGGCGGACGGCCAGTTCGACGTGCTCAAGGTCGAAAGGCTTGACGACGTAATCGAAGGCGCCGGCCCGCATGGCTTCGACCGCGCTGTCAATCGAAAGCTGCCCGCTAATCATGACGACGACCGTGCCGGGCGCGAGCGCGCGGACGTGAGGCAGCATCTCCAGCCCGCTCATGCCGCCCATCGTGATGTCGCTCAAGACGAGGTCGAAGCCGCCGGAGGCGAGGACGGCCAGCGCCTCCTCGGCCGAGCCGGCGGTCGAGCACTCGTGCCCTTCTTCGAGGAATTCGCGCAGAATGTCCCTGATCTCCGCGTCGTCGTCCGCTATCAGAATCCGCGCCCCGCTCTCCGGCTGAGACATCTTGGCTAACTCCCTTCGCTCGTGGGGTTTAAAAGCGGCCTCCGGGGGCCGCACACTCGTCCCCGCGGGCGGCGCAGGGGCCGTGTGCCGTCTCCGTGGGTCGAATCCTTCGTTTGCGTCTGTTGATGTCCGAGCCTTGGGGGAACCGGGACGTGACCGGCACGGCCGGCAAGCGCCATGCCAACGGGCGGAAAGCCGGTGCGGGCGGGGCCGGAGGGGTGCGGGGGGGGCGGGGCGTGAGGTGTTTCACAGCGGCAGGATTCCACGTCCGTGCTGCATTGTGCCTCGCGGCCGGGCGTCCGCGAGCGTGCAAACGAGAGGCGAACGGGGCGGCCGGAAAGGCTCTAAACGCTCTTTTCCAAGGGAATCGGAGCCGTCCGCCGGGGCGGGGCGGCGGAGGCGGGGCGCGCGAGCGGGGCGACCGGCTGGGAACGGTCTTTGCACAGACCGGGGCAAGCCCTTGGTGCCCCCAAGCACTAAAACCTCGGCCGAAAGTCAAGAAAGCAGAACCGGGTCGGGAGATGAGTCGGGTGAAAGTCTTCAAGCTTTACCAACTGCGCGCGTGTCTCGCCCTGACTCTGTTCACGGCCTCGGCGGGCGCGAACGCTTTCGGCGGCGCCGCGAGGGGCCAGAGCCTTCAGCCGGCGCCGAAGATGTCGGCCGACCTTTTGGAGCGCGTGCGCGGGGGGCAGGCGGGCGGCGTCAACGTCATCGTCCAACTCGCGACGCCGCAGCAGCCCTCGCTGCTCGAATCTCTCGTCGGGGCGCTGGGCGGGCGCATCACGCGCCGGTTCTCGCTGCTGAACGCGCGGGCCGTGAGCCTGCCGGCCTCGGCCGTCGAGTCTCTGGCCGCGCGGCCGGATGTCCGCTACGTCTCGGTTGACAGGCCCGTCGGCGCGACCGGACACGTCGAGACGACGACGGGCGCGGCGGCCGTACGGACGCAGACGGCGGTGTCGCTGCTCGGCCTCAGTCTGGTGCAGACGACGCTCGACGGCAGCGGGATAGGCATCGCGGTCGTAGATTCCGGCCTCGACGCCGGCCACGCGGACTTTCGTGACGGCCTCGGCCTGAGTCGCGTCTCGTACAGCCAGGATTTCACGGGGGAGGGGCGCACGGACGACCCATACGGGCACGGGACGCACGTCGCCTCTCTCGCCGCCGGCAACGGGCGCGGCTCGGGCGGGAATTACGTGGGCGTCGCCGAGAAAGCGAAGCTCATCAACCTGCGCGTGCTCAACTCGCAGGGGACGGGTACCGTCTCGTCGCTGCTGGCGGCGCTCGAATGGGTCGCGGCCAACCGCGCGGCCTACGGCGTCCGCGTCGTCAACCTCAGCCTGGGCACGCCGGCCGTTGACTCTTACGCGAACGACCCGGTCTGTCAGGCGGTGCGCCGGCTGGTTAACGCGGGCGTCGTCGTCGTGGCCGCCGCCGGCAACAGCGGCAAGGACTCGCAAGGCCAGAAGGTCTACGGGCAGATTCACTCGCCGGGCAGCGAGCCTTCCGCGATTACGGTCGGCGCGTCGAACTCTTACGGGACCGACGGCCGCTCGGACGACGGCGTCACCTCCTTCACGTCGCGCGGCCCGACGCGCGGCTACCGGACCGACGCGGAGGGCGTCCGCCACTACGACAACCTTTTGAAGCCCGACCTCGTCGCGCCCGGCAACCGGCTCGTCGGCGCCGCCGCGCGCAACAACAAGCTGCTCGCGCAGCACCCGGAGCTGAATCAGGACGCGAGCCAGCCCGCCGACAAGCGCATGATGTACCTTTCGGGTTCGTCGATGGCGACGCCGCTCGTCGCGGGCGCCGCCGCCCTGCTGCTTCAGGCGAACCCGTCGCTGACGCCCAATCTCGTCAAGGCGCTGTTGATGCTGACGGCGCAGCCGTTGGCCGGGGTGAACACCTTCGAGCAGGGCGCGGGCCAGTTGAACGTGGAGGGCGCCGTCCGCCTCGCGCGGCTGGTGCGCTCCGATTTGACGAGCCTGACCCAGCCGGGCAGCCCGCTCCTGACGGCCGCGGCGCCGCCGGCCTACTCGACCGTCGCCGGGCAGACGTTCAACTGGTCGCAGGGCATCATCCTGAACCGCACGTTCGCGGGCGGCCCGGAGCTTTACACGAAATATCAGGCGGTCTACGGCCGTGGCTTCCTGCTGGGCGACGGGGTGACGGAGGGCGAGTCGTCGCAGGTGTTGAACGGCGCGATGATGACGGATGCGGTCGTGCTCGGGGCGAACGTGCTGGTGAGTGACGGCACGGCGCTGTGGGAGGGCACGCCCTTCTTCTCGACCGGGCTGCTGCTCGGCAACGGCATTTTCGTCGGCGACGGCATCCTCGTCGGCGACGGCATTTTGGTGGGGGACGGGATTTTAGTCGGCGACGGGATTCTGGTCGGCGACACGACGGTGCAGGCGCAGTCGGTCCCGTTCCGCGGGGACGAGACAATCTCCATGCGTTAGAGCGCGTGAGGGTTGACGGCCGGGGGGCTTTGTTGTGATACTCCAAACGCCCCCTTGGGTCTTCAGGCTAAATCTTCTCTCCCAAGCCAAGCAGTTCTCGACCTCGCAAGACGTGATTGCGGGGCCTCCTCGTCGGGAGGCCCGGCCCCGAAGTGCGGCGGCGCGTCCGCACCGATTCCCGAGCGCGCCGCAAGGGCGACGGACCCTCCCCCGGGTTCGCCCCGCAGTCAGTGCTAATGGAGGGGTTTCAAGGTGAAAAACGGTAGACGTTCCTTCGTCATGACCTGGGTCGCGCTGGCCGCGCTGCTCGTGCCGGTGTGTGCGCCGGTGGCGGGCATCAAGCTCGGCCGGACCCAGTCAGGCGTCGCCAACACGGCCGGGGGGGAAGACCCGCCGGCTAAAATCTCCGCCGACCTCGCCGAGTCGGCGCGCGACCCCCAGGCGCGCGCCCGCCGCGTTCGCGTCGTCCTCCAGACCGAAGGGCAGACGACGGCCGCGCTCGCCGCACTCCTGCGCGGCGGCGAGGTGAGCGCGGGTCGCAGCTTCCCCGGCTTCGGCGCGCGCGTCCTCGAACTGCCGCTCGGGCTGGTCGAAAAGCTCTCCTCGCAGCCGGGCGTGCGCTTCGTCTCGCTCGACCGCGAAACCATCTCGGCCGGCCACGTCTCGCAGACGACGGGCGCCGACGCCGTGCGCACGTCGAATGGCACGAACGTCTCCGGCCTCGACGGCACCGGGATAGGCATCGCCGTGCTCGACTCCGGCGTTGACAGAAACCATGCCGCCTTTCTCAACAAGAGCAACGGGCTGCGCGTCGTCTACAGCAAAGACTTCACCGGCGAGGGGCGCACGGACGACCCCTACGGGCACGGCACGCACGTCGCCTCCATCGCCGCCGGCAACGGCCGCATCTCGAACGCCGCTTACATAGGCGTCGCCCCGAACGCCAACATCGTCAACCTCCGCGTCCTGAACTCGCAGGGGACGGGCCGCGTCTCCTACATCCTTGCGGCGCTCGACTGGGTGCTCGCCAACCGCGCCGCCTACAACATCAAAGTCGTCAACCTGAGCTTGGGCACCTCGGCCGCCGACTCCTACCGCGATGACCCTCTCTGCCAGGCGGTGCGCCGCTTGGTCAACGCGGGCGTCGTCGTCGTGGCCGCCGCCGGCAACAACGGCAAGGACGCCCTCGGCAACAAGGTCTACGGGCAGATTCACTCGCCCGGCAACGAGCCCTCGGCCTTGACGGTCGGCGCGGCGAACTCTTACGGCACCGACTCGCGCGCCGACGACGTGGTCGCCACCTACTCCTCGCGCGGCCCGACCCGCAGCGGTCGCACCAGCCTGCTCGGCGTCCGCCAGCACGACAACCTCGTCAAGCCCGACCTCGTCGCGCCCGGCAACAAGATCGTTGACGCCGCCGCCGAGGACAACCTCCTGCTCGCGCAGAACCCGTCGCTCGACGCGGGCGTCAGCGGCTCGGACGCGCGCCGGATGATGTACCTGAACGGCACCTCGATGGCGACGCCCGTCGCGGCCGGCGCCGCCGCCCTCATGCTTCAGGCCAACCCGACTCTGACGCCGAATCTCATCAAGACACTTCTGATGTACACGGCGCAGCCCATCTCGGGGGCGAACATGCTCGAACAGGGCGCGGGGCTCATCAACGTCGAGGGCGCCGTCCGCCTCGCCCGCCTCGTGCGCACGGACCTGTCGAATACGACGCCGCTCGGGGCGCCCCTGCTGACCGGCCCGGCGCCCGCGCCGCAGACGACCATCGCCGGGCAGACCTTCAACTGGTCGCAGGGCATCATTCTCGGCCAGGGCTACGCGACGGGCGCCGACCTCGTCGCCCTCTACCAGAAGGTTTACGGCGTGGGCGTGCTGGTGAGCGACGGCGTGCTGGTGAGTGACGGCGTGCTCGTGAGCGACCGCGGCTCGCTTACGCTGGGCGTGCTGGTGAGCGACCAGATTATGTTGAGCAGCGGCGGCGCGCTCGGCACCGGCTCGGTCTACATAGGGATGGGTGTGCTCGTGAGTGACGGCGTGCTGGTCAGCGACGGGATACTCACGCGCGACGGCGTGCTGGTGAGCGACGGCCTTTCGTTCGCCCTCTCGGCGTCGAAGAAGGGCGACCCGACGGCCGCGATGCCCGTGAGTTTGGACACCGGCAGCGACTACCTCGATTACTAGCGCGAGCGGGAAACGGCCTCGCCGGCCTGAACCTGTAGACGCCCACTTCCAAAGGAGTGTTGCGATGCCCCAACAGTTGAGCACGAAAGAGTCCGCGGCGACGGCCACGACGCTCGCCCCCCAGCCGCGCCGCGCCGGCTCGCTGGTGCCGCTCGCCCTGACCGACCGCGACGACGAGCGCGAGGTGCTCGCCTTCCTCGCCGAGCGCCCCGTCCACACCGTCGTCATGAACGGCTACATCCGCGACAACGGCCTTGAGAGCCCCTTCAACCGCGGCACCTTCTACGCCTGCCGCGACGGGGAAGGGAGACTTCAGGGCGTGGCCCTCATCGGGCACGCGATGTTCGTCGAGGCGCGCACCGACGAGGCGTACGAGGCCTTCGCCCACCTCGCGCAGAAGCACCGCACGGCGCACATGCTGCTCGGCGAGCAGGACGCCGTCCGCCGCTTCTGGGCGCACTACGGCGAGGCGGGCCAAACGCCGCGCCTCTTCTGCCGCGAGTTGCTGTTCGAGCAGCGGTGGCCGGTCGAGGCGCACCACGCCGTCGAAGACTTGAGGCTCGCCACGCTCGACGACCTGATGCTGGCGATGCCCGTCCACGCCGCGCTCGCCTACGAGGAGAGCGGCGTCAACCCCCTTGAGACGGACCTCCCCGGCTTCCGCCTCCGCTGCGCCCGCCGCATCGAGCAGGGCCGCGTCTGGATACTCGTCCGCGACGGCCAGTTAATCTTCAAGGCCGATGTCATCTCCGACACGCCCGACTGCGTTTACATAGAAGGGCTGTACGTCGACCCCCTTGAGCGGCGCAAGGGCCACGGCCTCGCCTGCCTGTCGCAGATGACGCGCCGCCTTCTGGAACGCTCCGGCGCCGTCTGCGCCCTCGCCAACGAACAGAACCTCGGCGCCCAGGCACTCCTCGCCAAAGCCGGCTTCCGCCTGCGCGGTTACTACGACACGGTCTTTCTTGAGCAGGCCGGGACGGAGTGAAGAATGGGTGCCGGGTGCCGGGCGTCGGGTGTCGGTAGAGAGATTGTTTTCCCCGACACCCG